>NZ_JCAFVP010000034.1:0-1691 GCF_059372495.1 Stenotrophomonas sp. YJH_SMC_80 | reverse complement strand
TGCCGCCGATTGGGCCAGAGCCGGTCCGCTCAGTCCGACGACGACCGCCAGGGCAAGTGCGGAGAAGATGTATTGTGGCTGTTTGATATTCATGATCTTGGGCTCCTGATTGAAGTTAGTTGACTGAGATTTCAATCTGTTTCGGTTTGGCTTGCTCGGCCTTGACAAGCCGCACTTCCAGCACGCCGTCTTTCATCGAAGCCGTCACCTTGGTCGGATCAACGTTGTCAGGCAAGACAAAGCTGCGCACAAAGCGGCCATACGCACGTTCGATGCGGTGGAATTTCTTGCCCTGCTCCTCTTTTTCCAGTTTGCGCTCGCCGCTGATGGTGAGCACGCCGTTTTCCGCGCTGACGCGCACGGCATCCTTGGGGACCTCCGGCAGATCCAGCTTGAGGATGAATGCGTTCTCATCCTCGCTGACGTCCACCATTGGTGCCCAGTCCGCCGTGGTCATGGCTTCGTTGCCGGTACGGGCGCCCTGTCGCTGAGGTGTCCGTCCCAACATCGTCGCCAGGCGGTTTTGCAATTCATCCAGTTCCCGGAAGGGGTCCCACGGAGTCAATGCAGACATATCGGTTCTCCTTGAACAATGCCGGCGAATTGGATGACGCACCGAACAGAGCCGCCGGTTCACTCTGAATAGCGCCTACTACTTTTCGTTTCTAGTTTCTATTAAGAATAAGTCCTTGGGTCAATTGAAGGATGTCGTTCTCGTCGAGCGTTTCCCGCGCCAGCAGTTCGCGCGCGCAGCGCTCCAGCACCGCGCGATTGGTATCGAGAATTCGGTAGGCGCGCTCGAACACGCCCACCACGGTGTCACGGATGGCGTGATCGATGCGTGTCTGAGTCGATTCGGCTACCCGGCAGCCACCCTGTACCAGTTCAGGCGCATCAAGAAAACGCGGCCTCTGTGCCTCAAAAGCAACGTACCCCAAGCCCTCATCCATGCCAAAGCGCGTAATCATGTCGCGGGCGATGTCGGTGGCCCGCGCCAGATCGTCTGAAGCCCCTGTGGACAGCTCGCCAAACACGAGCTTCTCAGCCGCGCGCCCTCCCAGGAGTACGGCGATCTTGTGCTCCAGGTCGGCACGTGTCATCAGAAATCGGTCTTCGGTGGGCCGCTGCAGGGTGTAGCCGAGTGCACCGATGCCACGCGGAATGATCGATATCTTGTGTACCGGATCGCTGTTCAAACACCCGATCCACTACCGCCTGCGGTGTTGCATGCGGACAGTGATGAGGACGGGAGGAGCGATCGAGCAGGCCATCCGGCCCTTCCTGACTGAAACGCTTGAGCCATTTGTACGCGGTGCGCACGCTGACGCCGGCGGCATGGGCCGCCTCTTCGGCGCGTAGGCCTTGAACAAGGATGCGGTCCACAAGCAGGGCTCGACCGCGAGGGCTCAAACGGGCATGTTTATGCAGGTTCATCCGGGGCTCCTGGGGGCTGGTTTGGCTTGGTAACCACCATCTTCCAGAGATGCCCCGGATGAACAACCTACTGGGAGATCACAGCTAGGTAACCCAGCAAGGCGGGTACTCTGAAAGCCGCCGTCGCCACCGCCGCGAGGCTGCATGCCGCCAGCAGGATCAGGGTGGCGCCGAGCAAGTCCTGCATCGGTCAACGCCCCACCTGTGCAGATGCCCAGCGCACGATGTCCTGCGCGCCCAAGGCGCCGGCCTGACGC
>NZ_JCAFVP010000033.1:0-2566 GCF_059372495.1 Stenotrophomonas sp. YJH_SMC_80 | reverse complement strand
CGCTGTAGGTGAAGGTCTTGCTGCCGATGCTGGTGGTATTGCCCGCTGCGTCATGGGTGCGCGCTTCGCCATCCACCGCAGTCAGGCGATGGCTGGTTGCGGGGTAGGTGTAGCTGGCGGTGCCTGCCGAGGTGGTCAGCGAAGCGCGATTACCGGTGGCGTCATACGCGTAGGTTTCGATCGGCGTGCCAGTCGCGCCGTCCTGGGTCTGGGTCAGGCGGCCCAGAGCGTCGTAGGCGTACTTGGCCAGCACCGTCGAGCATGTGCCGGTCTTCAGTTCAGAGGTCGTTGCGGCCGATTGAGTCCAAGCATGGCAATTCTACGATTCCGTACCCGCGCAACGCACCGCGTTTTTAGCGTGAATTACCATGGCAGGAGCGAGGACCAAGAGTGCGAACACTATTACAACTGTCAGGGCCAGCCACCATTTATTGCCTGTAACCGCAAGCACGAAGGGAATGCAGCGATGACGGCCAGTACATGAGCATAGAGTAGAAGAAGCACATATCTGTACAGACTCGACGCCGAATCCGCAACGCCCGCAATACTTCCGCACCGACCTGTTAAGTGAATTGAATGTAGAGAAGCTCTGTTCACGTGCCCCGCAGGAGGAGCACGTGAATGAAAGTATCGACCTCACCGGCAAACCTCCTCGCCAACTATTGCCGCCGCTGCGACAGCATCAGGATGCTGATAGGTAACTCTAAAGGATGAACATAGACAGCGAGCCGGATACCGGGATCCTTACCGCTGGTGAAAATATACAACTGACACCGAAACCCGAGGCAGCGCGGCTCAGTAGCTGTACGGGATACTTGGATGCTACTGCACTGACTGCCGTCGCGGTCTGACCAGGGGGCGAGGATACCTGGGAGAGCACGGCGTTCAGTTGAGTATGGGTACTGATTGCTTCCTGTTGAGTCCCTTGGCCCCACCAGTGTTCTCGTCCAGTGAGAGCTGCCGCACGCCACACGCCCCCCGTGATCTAGTCGGATACCGAGCTGGTGGGCGGACCGGGTGGCTGCGCTGTGGCCTGCTGATTAAAGCAGGCCCGATGCGGATGTTATGGAACACACGCCGCACATGCGGCGTGTGCTACCGAACAATGGCGATCATGGAGGTAGCGTTCGAGAAGAATCAGCTCGGGTCCGACGCACGGGATGCTAGGGCAGACGGAGCAAACGTAGAGACCCGATGTGGATGGGGCTAGTTCTCCCATAGATGTGTCTTCTTGACCCGCCATACTCCTTCCTCTTTTCTCAAGAACACATCTGCGTTCTTTCCTGTCGGAGGGAATCCGATTTCCATGAAAGCAGCATCGTCATCAAAGTACAACTTCTCAATGGCAATGAATGGCGAAGTGCGATCATATGACGACGACTTTACGAACTGAAATCTCCCGCCGTTGGCTTCGCACAACGGCAATGAAGATGACGATTCATCGCCATCCCATAGAACGTTTATCCGTGAAGATCCCCATCCATCTCCTCCGTATGCAGAAAGCGCTGAATCCGAGGATGCCGCCTGGATGATTGCCACCGGATCATGACTACACGGAGCACCTCTTTCACTGGATGACTTTGCGCATCCAAATAGGGTAAATGCAATTATCAAGCACAAGCCAACGCGAAAGAGGTTAGTGTGAAGCAGGCCTTCTGATCCCATAGACATACTCTTCATAGCTCCACCCCTCCTCGCCCTTGTACTGATTTTTGTTCCAGAAATACTCCGAGAAGTGAACCAACTCGTGCTCCAGTGTTCTTTCCAGCTTCTGCAGGAGTTCTGGGCTTCGGTCACCCGATTCGAAGCGGTCAAAATAGGTCTCATGAATAAATATCTCACCCGAGCCAGGCGCGCAACTACCATCGTCATGCCTCATGTATTTTGGCGTAATGACTGGCCCATCGCATTTCGATAGAAGCTGATCAAGATGCCCCTGTCCGATGTTTCCGTATCGCTGGAATCCATCATATTTGCGACTGGTCATTCGATCTTTCGTTCCATTCAAGAATTCCGTCGTCGCGGGGTACTTCTTGCTGACCCACGAGTGATAGCGGAGAAGTCCTAATGGATCGACAAAGTCTAACGGATCAATTCCTGTGTACGCGTAGATTGAAGCTCCGCCTCTCAAACCGATCGGATCACTCTGCGAATACCGCCCCACCGCCGGGTCGTATTCCCGCTGGTAGTTGTAGAACAACCCACTCGCATCCGTGGCCTGCTGGCCCGGGAATCGCAGCGCCAGCTCGAACGCCACACCATCGCCATCCGGGTCAGCACTCGGAATCTGGTTGCCGAATACCTCGCTCCTGTTGCTCCACTCCCAGATTGCAACATTCCGCACCGGATCGATCACCACGCGCGGCGTGCCCAGATGATCTGGTTGGACGTAGGCAAGTTCCGGCACGCCGGTGCCCGGCACGTCGATCAGCGCCACCGGGTAGTTATCCAGCCAGATGGCCTGCTGTTGCGCCTGCCCCGTGGCCGAGTAGTTGCCCAGCCACTGCCCGGCCTCATCGTACAGCGTGATCTGAGCTGCGCCACCGGCTGGAGTACGCAGCACGCG
>NZ_JCAFVP010000032.1:0-7366 GCF_059372495.1 Stenotrophomonas sp. YJH_SMC_80 | reverse complement strand
GGAGGTCAGTTCCTCCATCGAGGCGGCGGTCTCTTCCAGGTTGGCGGCCTGCTGCTCGGTACGGCGCGACAGGTCGCTGTTGCCGGACGCGATCTCGCCAGCGGCGAGGGTGATGCTGGAGGCACTGGCCTGGATCTGGCCAACGATCTGGGTCAGCTGCGTAACGGTGGTGTTGGCGTCGTCGCGCATGCGTGCGAACACGCCCTGATAGTCGCCGTGCATGCGTGCGGTCAGGTCGCCTTCGGCGATGGCCGACAGCAACTGCGAGAGCTTGCCGAGGTTGTCATCGCTGACCGCCATCATTGCGTTGAGGTTTTCCAGCATCAGGCGGAAATCGTGATCAAAGCGCTGCGCATCACCGCGCTGGCTGAAGTCGCCGGCGGCGGCGGCACTGGCCAGCTGCTTGATCTCGGCATTGATGCGGCCGAGGTTGGCCTTGACGGTGTCGACGGTGGTGGTCATCGCCGCCTTCTCGCCGGGGTAGCGGGCGATGTCGCGGCTGAGGTCGCCGACTGCGTACTGCTGTACCACGTCCAGCACGTCATGCAGGGTCTGCACATGGCTGCCGACCAGGGTGTTGGTCTCCTGCACCATCAGCCCGTACTCGCCGGGGAAGACGCTGGCGTCGATGCGGTAACTCAGTTCGCCGGCATCGTGACGGCGGGCCATTTCGCGCTGGCCGCCGATGACCGCATGCAGCTGCTGCTGCATGCCGGACATGGCCTCCAGCAGGCGACCGGGTTCGTCATGCGGCTGCGGGCCGATATGGCTGTCCAGCTTGCCATTGGCGATGCCTTCGGCGACGGCGGTGGCCTGCTTCAGCGGGCGCGCGATACGGTTGCCGATGACCCAGCTCAGGGCCAGCACGATCAGCACCAGCACACCACCGGAGATCGCCATGATGGCGGTGAACACCAGCGCCTGCCGCTGCACGTCGTCCATGTAGACGCCGCTGCTGACCACCCAGTTCCACGGCGCGAACAGGCCGGCGTAGGCGACCTTCTCGACCTCGCCCTTGCTGCCCGGCTTGGCCCATCGATAGTTGACGAAGCCACCGCCGGCCTTGGCCGCTTCGACCTGGTCGTAATAGATGCGCACGCCGTCGTCGGTACGGAAGTCCTTCATGTCCTTGCCGACCAGGTCCTTGCGGAACGGGTGCATCAGCAGGCGGTAGCCGGTGTCGTAGATGTTGAAGTAGTACGTATCGTTCTCGGCGCGCATCACTTCCAGGGCCTGCAACGCGGCGCTCTTCGCGGCGTCCTCGCTGAGTTCGCCGGTGCCGGCCAGGCGGTGGTAGTGCTGGAGGATGCCGTAGCTGAGTTCGACCTGGGTCTTCAGCGCGGTCTTGCGGGTCTCGGTGAGGTCCAGGTACTGCATGCGGGCGGCGATCACCGAGAGCGCGATCACGCCGAGCGCGATGAGCAGCGTCAGCAGGTTGAGCTTGCGCCGGACGGAGAGATTGCTGAAGTAGTGTTGCCAGCGATGCAGGAGATTCATCGAGCAGGACCAGGTCGAAACGGGCGGGCGGCGCCGAGCCGGTCAGCGGCGGGATACGCCGTGACAACCCCGTTATCGGCCGCTGGGGCGGGGGATTGAGGTGAGGTGTTCGAACGTATTCAGGTTTCCTCGCAGCGGCGGCTGCGGCGCTGCCTGCGGCAGGCTGGTTTTGAAGCAACAGCAACAGCAACGGCGCTTGGTCGGTGGTCAGGGGTTGCGAGAAGGGCCGGGCCAGGATGGGTTGGCGGGGGACGCCGTAAACCCGTCCTTGGGGGCTTGGCCGCGGCATCCATGCCGCGGACACCCCCGCCAACCCACCCTTGCCCGGCCCATTCGATATCCCGGTGTCGGACGGCAAGAGCATTGGGTTTCCAAGTGGAAAGAGGGGTCAGATCCGTTTTCCTGCGGAAAACGGATCTGACCCCGGAAGCAATACGGCTGTTGCTCTTGCTCTTCTTTCTTCAATCCGGGGTGGACGCGCACGGAAATTTTCCGTGGCCGGGAGGGTGGGCTGCGCAGGGGCGTGAGCCGCATGGATGCGGCGACCGAGCCTACAAGGACGTATTCACGGCGTCCCCTGCGCAGCCCACCCTCGCGGCCAACCCTCAGTAACCCAGCGCTTCGACCGACCATCCCGAGGGGCTTCGCCGTTGGCTGGATATCCAGATACCCCGTAAACAAAAACGCCCCAGCGCAGGGCCAAGGCGTTCTCGTGCGTCAGGTCAGGCAGGCCTCAGAATTCCTGCCAGTCTCCGTCGGCCAGTTCGGTGGCCATCGGACGACCACCGGCCGTGCGGCGGGCCGGCGGGGCAGCCGGGGACGGGGCAGCCGGTGCAGCGGCGCGCGGCGCTGGGGCGGTGACGCGCGGGGCGGCGACGACCTCGGCTTCGTCCACCACGAAGATCGACACAGCCTCGCTGAGCTGACCAGCCTGTTCTTCCATCGCACGCGCGGCGGCAGTGGCTTCTTCCACCAGCGCGGCATTCTGCTGGGTGGTTTCGTCCATCTGCACCACGGTCTGGTTGACCTGCTCGATGCCGGCCGACTGTTCCTGCGAGGCGGCGGAGATCTCGGCCATGATGTCGGTCACGCGCTGCACCGAGGCGACGATCTCGCCCATGGTCGCGCCGGCCTTGTGCACCAGCGCCGAGCCGTCGTTGACCTTGCCGACCGAATCGTCGATCAGGCCCTTGATCTCCTTGGCGGCGGCGGCCGAGCGCTGGGCGAGGGTACGCACTTCGCTGGCGACCACGGCGAAGCCGCGGCCCTGCTCGCCGGCACGCGCGGCTTCCACCGCAGCGTTCAGCGCCAGGATGTTGGTCTGGAAAGCGATGCCGTCGATGACGCTGATGATCTCGGCGATCTTCTTCGACGAGGCTTCGATGGCCGACATGGTGGTGACCACCTGGCCGACCACCTCGCCGCCCTGCGAAGCGACGCCGTGCGCGCCGATGGCGAGCTGGTTGGCCTGGCGGGCGTGCTCGGCGTTCTGGCGCACGGTGGAGGTCAGTTCCTCCATCGAGGCGGCGGTCTCTTCCAGGTTGGCGGCCTGCTGCTCGGTACGGCGCGACAGGTCGCTGTTGCCCGAGGCGATCTCGCCGGCGGCCGAGCTGATCGCACGGCTGGACTGCTTGATGCGGGTGACGATTTCACTCAGCTGCGCGGCGGTGGCGTTGGCGTCGTCGCGCATGCGGGCGAACACGCCCTGGTAGTCGCCGTGCATGCGCACGGTCAGGTCACCCTGCGACAGCGCGGCGAGCAGGCCGGAGATCTGTTCGATGCTTCCGGCATTGGCGTCCAGCAGGCCGTTGATCTGCTGGGCCAGCTGCAGGAAGAAGCCTTCCTTGTCGCTGGCGTCGATGCGGCCGGACAGGTCGCCGGCGGCGGCCTGGGCGATCACGCGCGCCACTTCGGCTTCGACCAGTGCTTCCTGGGTGCGGTCGCGCCATTCCACCACGTAGCCGACGGTGTCGCCGCCTTCGTTGCGGATGGTCGACACCACCTGCGCGAACTGGGCATCGCCGTACTGCATCGGGCGACGGGCGACGCCGTGGGCCTTCAGATTGCCCAGCAGGGTCTGGTCCATCTCGCCGCGGTGTTCAAGCACGGTGACCGGCTTGCCGATCAGCGAGGCCTGCGCATCGAAGTCCGGCAGGTCGCGGCGTACTTCATCCTGGTACTGGCTCAGGGTCTGCTGCAGGGCGCGGTTGCTGTAGACGATGGTGTTGCTGGTATCGGTCAGGTACACACCGGTCGAGCTGTAGTCCAGCGCGGTGCGGATGCGCAGGTTCTCGCGGGCAACGGCCTGGTCGGTTTCGATGCGTTCGCGCAGGTCGCGCTGCATGCGCTGCATGGCCTGCATCAGCTCGCCCACTTCGTCCTGGCGGCTGACGTCGATGTGGCCATCAAGCTTGCCGCCGGCCACGTCGTTGGCAACCGACACGGCGCCACGCACGCTGCCGACCAGGGCGCGCGCGAACAGCCAGACCAGCACCAGGCCGAGCGCGGCGCCGCCCAGCAGGGCGATCACGGTCAGCACGGCGGAGGCGGAATAGGTGGACGCGGCCTCTTCGCGCGAGGCGCGGGCGAGGCGGTTGTCTTCGGCGATCAGCGCTTCCAGCGCGGATGCAGCCTTGCGGTGCTTGGTGCGGGTCTCGCCCACGAAGGTATCGATGGCATCGTCCGGCAGGTCCAGCTCCAGCATCTCGGTGACGCTGTCGTAGGAGGCCAGGGCGTCCTTCCATTCCTTGGCGAAGGTATCGAACAGCTTCTTCTGCTGCGCGTTGTCGACAAGCTTCGGGTATTCCTTGATCGACGTGTCCATGCTGGTGCGCAGGTCGACGGCCTGCTTGCGCGCGTCGGACTTGACGTCATCGCTGGCGCGGATCAGCTGCTGGTAGGCGGCATTGCGGTACTCGCCCAGCATGCCGCGCATCTCGCCGGCCATGCGGATGCTTTCCATGCGCGAACCGGCCAACTCGGTGGTGACGTTGTTCAGCGAATGCAGTCCGCGATAGGCGACGATGCCCTGCAGCAGCATCACCAGCAGGAGGACGCCGAAGGTCAACAGCAGCTTCGGCATCAGTTTCAGGTTGTTGATCCACGGCATGGGCGTTGCGATCTCCTAAGGCAGACGCGTCCGGGCGTCGGGCCCGGTTGCAGCAGAAACCACGCCGGCACAAGCTCCGGCGTGGTTCGACGGACAGCGGATTACTTGATGTTGGCCAGCTTCAGGCCGGCCGGCGAGCTGACTTCGATTTCCGCGCGCGAGGCGTCGCGCTGGATCTTGCCGATCACGCACACGGTCTTGCCTTCCAGGGTTTCCAGCGGGAAGGAGAACTTGCCGCGGTTCTCGCCGGCGATGCGGGCCGAGAAGGTGTGACGCGGGAAGGCGCCGCCCATGTACAGGAAGGTCGGCTGGCCTTCGGAACCTTCTGCGTAGCGGGCCTTTTCGACCTTGCCACAGACCATGCCGTCCTTGCCGACCGAACGCGGGGCCAGTTCCGGCGGGATCATGTCGGCCGCCTGGGCGAACGCGGAGGAAGCGGTGGTGGCCAGGACAGCGGCCGAAACGAACGCAAGCAGGGACTTCATCGAGGTGTATCTCCGGGGATGGTGATGGTCGTTCCGGTTCCGCGCGCTCCTGCGCGACCGGCTTCTGTCCCCCTATCGGCACCGCTGGGGGGAACTGAAGGGTTTTGTGACCAGAACGTGAAGCAGGTCCGATGGATCAGGCGGCAGCGTCTTCGGCGAGGGAGGCCTGGCCCGTGTCGGCGCTGTCGAGCAGGGTCTCGATGTCCAGCAGGATCAGCATGCGGTCGTCGTGGGTGCCGATGCCGGAGATGAAGCGGGTGTCGACTGCAGCGCCGAACTCCGGGGTCGGGCGGATCTGCTCGGCCGACAGCGGGATCACGTCCGACACGCTGTCGACCACGATGCCGACCACGCGGTCTTCGACGTTGAGCACGATCATCACGGTGAAGGCGTCGTAGCGGGCGTTGTCCAGGCGCAGCTTCAAGCGCAGGTCGATGACCGGCACGATGGTGCCGCGCAGGTTGATCACACCCTTGATGTAGTCCGGGGCGTCCGGCACGCGGGTGACCGCATCGTAGCCACGGATCTCCTGCACCTTGAGGATGTCCACGCCGTAGTGCTCGGCGCCGAGGGTGAAGCTGAGGAATTCGCCACCGGCGCTGGCGGCGGAGCTGGTCTTGTCGTTCATCGAGGGGTCCTGGTTCTGCCGGAAGTCCCGGTGTCAGGCTCGATATCGGCCCCGCGTGGGGGGACTTTAGGTGCCGGGGGAGAGGCATCCACGCATGGCGTGGATCTGCCGCGGCGCGGCCGGCACGCGCATATGGCGTGGATCCGCCGAAGATCGGTAGTGCGGGCCGCTGGCCGGCACGAACGGTCGGACGGGCCTCAGAGCTCGCCGTTGCGGCGCGCCTTGCGCTGGCGGTCGATGCGGAAGATGTAGCGCTGGATGGCGCTGTCGCCGCCGCGCGGCAGGCTGTCAAAGCGCATTCCCACGCGCTTGACCTCGATGCCATTGGGCTGTCGCTGTGGCAGCAGGTTGCAGACCACCAGTTCGATGTCCAGGTCGGGGCCATCGGGCAGCGACAGCTGCGCCGGGTAGCGCTTCTGCAGGCCGAATACGGCGCAGTCGTTGGGAACCACTACGGCCAGGCCGCCACCGCTGATGTCCACCACCCGCATCGACAGCGCTTCGGCACGTGCTTCGCCGGGTGGCAGCAGCAGATGCGGCGAGTCGGTGACCGGGGTCTCCAGCCGGTACAGCTCACGGCGCTGCAGATGCACCAGTTCGTCCGGCAGCGGGGCGCGGAAGGCGACGTGGCCATCGTTGTCCACGCGCTGCAGTTCGTGCAGGCGGAACCGCACAAGGACACGTTCAAGCTGGGCGAAGCAGAGCAGGTGGTCGGCCTGCTCGGCGGCACGGTTCGATGCCTCCTGCGGGCTGCCGTCGAGCAGCAGGTAGTCTTCGTCCTCGTCGAGATCAAGCAGGGCGGTCGGGAAGGAACGATCCCGGCCGTCGATATGCGCGTTGATCAGTGATCGCTGGTCGATCAGCGAGCGCAGCAGCTGCCGCAGCTGGCGGGGGTTGCGGACCAGGAAGCGTTCGTCCGCGGCGTCGGCCGCGTGGACATCATGCAGTTCAGTGTCGTGGCCGTCGGACATGGAGTCTGTGATCAGGGGCGGGCGCCAGCACGCGTCGGTGCAGGCTCGATGGGGATATCGGCCTCTTCATTGGATTATGAAGTGGGATTTGCATCACTTTCCATGCATAAGGGGTCAGATCCCTTTCCCGTGGGAAAGGGATCTGACCCCGTGGCCCGCCGCGCTGGTGCATCCATCCCATGGGCGGATGCTTTCTGCGTGGGGTCAGAACTCCTGCCAATCACCCTCGGCAGCCAGCGCCGGCTGGGCGGCCGACGCCCGCAGCGGCCGTGTCGGTACTGCCTTGGTGACGGGCAGGGCGGCCGCGACCTGACGTGGCTGCGGTGCATTGGCCAAGCGTGCCGGCGCAGCGGCGACGCCCTGCGATGCCAGCCGGAAGCGCGCCACGGCTTCGCCCAGCTGCACGGCCTGGTCTTCCATGGCGCGCGCCGCAGCAGTCGCTTCCTCCACCAGCGCGGCATTCTGCTGCGTGGTTTCGTCCATCTGCACCACGGTCTGGTTGACCTGCTCGATGCCGGCGCTCTGTTCCTGCGAAGCGGCGGAGATCTCGGCCATGATGTCGGTCACGCGCTGCACCGAGGCGACGATCTCGCCCATGGTGCTGCCGGCCTGGTGCACCAGGCTGGAGCCTTCGGCGACCTTGCCGACCGAATCATCGATCAGGCCCTTGATCTCC
>NZ_JCAFVP010000031.1:0-7383 GCF_059372495.1 Stenotrophomonas sp. YJH_SMC_80 | reverse complement strand
CCGGCACTACCGGCGGTTGTGCAGCGCCCGCCGGTTGCCGATGTGCGCGCATGCTAGCAGCACGCCACCAGTGGCTGTCGCCACGCCATGCCAGCGCAGCGATTCCTTCAGCGGCAGGTACAGCGAGGCCGACAGCAGCAGAATCGCGCCGGTGCAGGCCAGCTGCACAGGCCGCCAGCGCCCGTGCCGGTGCACCCCGGCCGAGGTACTCGCCAAGGCCAGCGACGAGGCCAGCAGCGCGAACAGCCATTCCCAGCGCGACATCATCAACAGCAATGTCATCGCGCCATGGCCGGGATGCTGGAACGAGCGCAGCGCCATCATCGCGGCCGGCACGAAGGCCAGCAGCAGGGGCAGGGCGATGCAATGGGCGGCGCAGGCCAGGGACAGCCAAGCACCGGCAAGATCGAAGCGGGGGTGCCAGCGTGCCGAAGTTGGCGGCTGGGCCAGGGCCCTTGCGGGCGTCGTGGGGATGTGGTCCATAATGTTACATAGTAACAATTGGAGCCTCCCCCATGAAGCGTTCTGCTGCTCTTTTCCTGCTGCTGGCTGCCAGTGCCGCGCAGGCCCATGACATCCGCCAGCACGCACCGCACGTGCACGGCCAGGCGACCGTCGATGTTGCGCTTGACCAGCAGACGCTGGAATTCGCCCTGCAGGCCCCCGGCATCGGCATCCTCGATTACGAGCGACCGCCGGCCAATGCAGCCGAGCAGGCCGCGCTGGCACGGGCTACGACAGTGCTGAAGGGCGGCAGCTGGGTCACCTTGCCCACCGCTGCGGGCTGCCGTCTGGCCACCGGTAAAGCCGATGCAGAGGGCTTCGACGCGACGGCCGCCGCGCCGCCGCCGGGACAGCACCGGCACGCAGGGTTCAGCGCAACGCTGCAGTACCACTGTGCCAAACCTGCCGCGCTGCGCGCCATCGTCGTGCGCCTGCCCGTACTATTCCCCGGCCTGCACGAAGTCATCGTCAACAGCGCAACCGCCAATGGCCAGAACCGCAGCGTGCTGACGCCCGACAACCTGCGCGTGGTGCTGGCACCGTGAGCGCGGCACCGGTGATCTCGCTGGAAGACGTGCAGTTCGGCTACGGCATGCAGCGGGTGCTGGACATCCCGCGGTTATGGGTCGAGCAGGGCAGCAGCGGGTTGCTGCGCGGAATCAGCGGTGGCGGCAAAAGTACCCTGCTGGGCCTGCTGGCGGGCGTGCTGCTGCCCGGCAAGGGCCGCATCGAAGTCGCCGGTCACGCGCTGCAGGCGATGCGCGGTGCCGCGCGGGACCGCTTCCGCGCCGACCACCTGGGCGTGATCTTCCAGCAGTTCAACCTGCTGCCGTTCCTCAGCGTGCGCGACAACATCGCGCTGGGCCTGCGCTTTTCGCGCCTGCGCAGCGCGCGCATCAGTGGGCCGCTGGATGCCGAGATCGCCCGCCTGCTGCAGGCCCTGCAGCTCAACCCTGAGCTTATGCAGCGGCCCGCGGGTACGCTCAGTGTCGGCCAGCAACAACGCGTGGCGGCAGCACGTGCCCTGATCGGTCGTCCGGCATTGCTGCTGGCCGATGAGCCCACCTCGGCGCTTGACCGTGAAGCGGCAACCGCGTTCCTGAAGCTGATGTCGGCGCAGTGCCAAGCAGCTGGCACCACGGTGCTGGTGGTCAGCCATGACGACAGCCTGCAGCCCTTGTTCGACCGCACCATTTCACTGTCCGAGATCAACCACGCAGGTGCCGGCCATGCTTGAGCTTGCCTGGGCCAGCCTGCGCAGCCGTGCGTTGAGCGTGGGCCTGACCGTGCTGGTCATCACCCTCAGCGTGGTGTTGCTGCTGGGCGTCGAGCGTGTACGCACGCAGGCGCACGAGGGGTTCGCCAGCACCGTATCGGGCACCGACCTGATCGTCGGTGCGCGTTCGGGACCGGTGAACCTGCTGCTGTACTCGGTGTTCCATATCGGTGACCCGACCAACAACGTGTCCTGGCAGTCCTACCAGGAGCTGTCCGCATTGCCGCAGGTGAAGTGGTCGGTGCCACTGTCGCTGGGCGATTCCTGGCGCGGCTACCGTGTAGTGGGTACCACTGGCGGCTACTTTGAACACTATCGCTATGGTTCCGGCCACGAGCTGGCCTTTGCACAGGGGCGGCCCTTTGATGATCTGTACGACGCGGTAATCGGTGCGGAGGTGGCACGCGCGCAGAAGGTCGGCCTCGGCGATGAGATCGTGCTGGCGCACGGCACCGGCGCGGTCACCCTGGCCACGCATGCCGACAAGCCGTTCCGCGTTGCGGGCATCCTGCAGCGCACCGGCACGCCGGTGGATTCGTCGCTGCTGGTCTCGCTGCCGGCCATCGAGGCGATCCATGTCGACTGGCGATCGGGCGTGCAGCTACGCAGCCAGAGCGTCAGCGCCGAGCAGGCGCGCCACCTGGACCTGACCCCGACCAGCATCACCGGCTTCATGCTCGGCCTGAATTCGCGCATCGCCACGTTCTCGGTACAGCGCAGGATCAACGAGTATCCGGACGAGGCGATGCTGGCGATCCTGCCCGGCGTGACCCTGCAGCAGCTGTGGCAGACGCTGGGCACGGCCGAGCGGGCGTTGCAGCTGATCAGTGCGATGGTGGTGCTGCTGGGCATGGTCTCGCTGGTGGCGCTGCTGGTCTCGACCCTGCAGGAGCGGCGGCGTGAGATGGCCATCCTGCGCGCGACCGGCGCACGGCCGGGTTACATCGCCGGCCTGCTGGTGGTGGAAGCGGTGGCGACCAGTGCGGTGGCCTGTGTGCTGGCCCTGTCGCTGCTGGTGGTCGCAAGCATTGCCGGGCGCGGCTGGGTACTGGCCACCTTCGGCCTGTCGATCACCCATGTCTGGCCGGATGGCCGCGAGCTGGCGTGGGTGGCAGGCGTGCTGGCGATCAGTGCGGTGGCTGGGCTGGTGCCGGCATTGCTGGCCTACCGGCGAACGCTGGTCGATGGCCTGTCGCCGGGAGGCTGAGCATGCGCTGGATGCTGTCGCTGCCGATGGTGCTGGCCCTGGTTGCCTGCGAGCGGCCGGTGGATACCGGTGTGCAGGCCCTGCCACCCGCGCCGGTTGTTGACCGCGATGACCCTGCAGACGTTGCAGAGCAGGAACTGGACTGGCTGCAGATGATGCCCAAGGACGAGCTGGCCGCGTTGGAACGCGGCGAGGGCCCGGAAGTCGAGCACAACGGCAACCGGCGCATGCCGCAGTTCGGCACCTTCCGCACCGTGGACACGGTACTGCAGCGGCCGGTGCGCCTGCCAGGCTACGTGGTACCACTGGCCAACGCTCAGGACGGGCGGTTGACCGAATTCCTGTTCGTGCCGTACTACGGCGCCTGCATCCACGTGCCACCACCACCGCCGAACCAGATCGTGCACGTGGTGCTGCCGCGCCCGATCGAGATGCCGGACATGTATTCGCCGTTCTTCCTGGCCGGCACCCTGCGGGCCGAACGCTTGGACGACGATCTGGCCGGTTCGGCCTACACCATGCGTGACGCACAGTTGAGGCCCTATGAACCGTAGTCACCTGTTGCTGGCGTTGGGATGCCTGTGGTTGGCGGGCTGTACCGCGCCGGGCGGCGATGCCGTGGTGGTCACGCTGCAGGACAAACCGGCGCCCTCCGCCACGGCCGAAGCCCCCATCGACCGTTGGGATGCGTTGCGGCCCGACGAGGTCACCTATCAGCGCCCGCCGCCGCAGATCGGCCTGTCACGCGGTGGCATGGATGATGTGGGCGGGCTGATCGACGACACCGGCTCAGGCACGCCGCCGGGGCAGGAGATCGACCATTCCAGCCCGGATCGCGCCAAGCAGTTCGGCTCTTCGCGCGTGGTCGATGCTGTCGATGGTCGCACGGTGGATCTGGATGGCTACGTGGTACCGCTCGGCACCAACGATGCAGGATTGGTGGATGAACTGCTGTTCGTGCCGTTCTACGGCGCGTGCATCCACGTGCCGCCACCACCACCGAACCAGATCATCCACGTGACCCTGGCGACACCGATCGCGCTGGGCGATCTGTGGGATCCGTACCGGCTTGCCGGCCGCCTGCAGGTGAAGCGTTTCGACGCGGACATCGCCAGCGCGTCCTACGATGCCGCTGCGGCCACGCTGACGGCGATCCGCAACTGATGCGCAGGCGCCGGATCATTGCTACGGGAATGGTGCTGGCAGTGGTTGCGCTGCTGGTGTGGTGGCAGCAGCGCGCGCCCATCGCGCCGCCTGCGGTCGCGTTTCCGGCGCCGACGTCCAATGCCAGCCAGCGCATCGAACAGCGCCTGGGTGACGACCACGCGTTTCGCAACGACGTGCTGTTCCTGCTCGCGGCGACATTGCGCGACCGCTGCCAGCCGGCGCAGGCGGGGCTGCTGGCGCGCATGGCCAATCGTGCATCGCTGCCGGTGCTGGCGGCAGTCAGCGCGGTGACCCAGCAGGATCCATCGCTGGACCGGCCGATCTACCAGTACATCCAGCATCGCGCCGACGGGACGCCGTGCGGGCAGACGCTGCAGATGCCGTTGGCCGGTGGGCGCCGCATGGCCGTGGACATCGAACAGTACGCGCGCACGTTCCCGGACAGCTACTTCGACCCGCAACGCAGCAGCGAACCGCGGGATTTCGGTGGGCTGTCGCTGCAGCAGCGCGCCGGCAACGCCTGCAACAGCGTGGTGTACTCGGTGCTGCCGCTGGGTGGCACCGACTGGCGGTGCAGCAGCCTGCGCGCGAATGCCCGTGCGCGCGTGCGCGGCCTGTGCGAGGACGAACTGCGGCGCCAGCATGGTGACATTGGTGGCGAGCTGGACGCCGCCGTAGGGCAGGGGATGCAGGCGGCGGTGGTATCGGCGATTGCCGCGCTGCCGGAGGACTGCCGGTGAGCGTCTACCAGTAGAGCCAGGCCATGCCTGGCTGGCGGCCCCGTCGAGCATGCCCGCCTCTACAAAAACTGAATCGGCTGGCTCCGACGACCATAACTATACAGGACATCCTGTATAGTTATGGTCGTAATCCACCCCCACCAGGTTCTCCCATGGCTTTGTCCCAGCCCTTGGCCGGTGCTCCGGCCCTGTCGCGTGCCCGCCGCTGGGCACTGTTGTTTACCGTCGCCGCTGGCCTGCTGCTGGTTACGCTCGACAACTCCGTGCTCTACACCGCACTGCCGACGCTGACCGAGGAACTCTCGGCCAGTGCCGGACAGGCGCTGTGGATCATCAACGCCTATCCGCTGGTGATGGCCGGCCTGCTGCTGGGTGCGGGCACGCTGGGCGACCGCATCGGCCATCGCCGCATGTTCCTGATCGGCCTGGTGGTGTTCGGGGTCGCTTCGCTGGCAGCGGCGTTCGCCGACACCGCAGCGCAGCTGATTGCCGCACGCGCGTTCCTGGCGGTCGGTGCCGCAGCGATGATGCCGGCCACGCTGGCGCTGATCGGCCTGAGCTTCCACGAAGAGCGCGAACGCAACATCGCCATCGCGATCTGGGGTTCGGTGGCCATCGTCGGCGCGGCGCTCGGACCGATCATTGGCGGCTGGCTGCTGCAGCACTTCTGGTGGGGCTCGGTGTTCCTGATCAACGTGCCGGTGGTGGTGGTCGCGTTCGTGGCCACGCTGCTGTTGGCGCCGGAAGGCCAGCGCGACACCTCGCGGCCATGGGACCTTGTGTCCTCGGTGCTGGCATTGGCGGCACTGTCCGGCCTGGTGCTGGCGATCAAGTCGCTGATCGCTACGCCGCCGTCGTATGCGCTGGGCGCGGGCGCGCTGCTGCTGGCCGTCATCAGCGGTGCGGCGTTCGCGCGCCGCCAGCAGCAGCTGCCGTACCCGCTGCTGGACTTTGCGATCTTCCGCAATCCTGCGTTCCTGGCCGGCACGCTGTCGGCGGTGTTCACCCTGTTCGCGATGGCTGGCCTGCAGCTGGTCACCACCCAGCGCTTCCAGCTGGTTGCAGGCTTCACGCCGCTGCAGGCGGGCCTGCTGGTCTCGGTGGCGGCACTGGGCAGCCTGCCCAGCGCGCTGCTGGGCGGCAGCATCCTGCACCGGGTGGGCCTGCGCCCGCTGATCTGTGGTGGCCTGGCCGCAGGTGCGCTGGGCGTCGGCGTGGTGGCGTTCGGCTTCCCGCAAGGCCTTGGCTGGGTGGTGGCTGGTATGGCCATCACCGGCTTCGGCATGGGTTCGGCCATCTCGGTGGCATCCACCGCCATCCTCAACAATGTGCCGGCACACCGCGCAGGCATGGCCTCGTCGGTGGAAGAAGTGTCCTATGAGTTCGGTGGCCTGCTGGCGGTGGCGATGCTGGGCAGCCTGAGCGCCGCGATGTACAGCGCGTTCCTGCCGGTCTCGGCCGATATGCCGGTGCTCGCCCGCGGGGGGTTCACCCAGGCGCTGCATGTCGCGCGCGAGAGCGGGCAGGGTGAGTGGTTCGCACTGGCTGCGGCCGCGTATGACCGTGGCTACCAGATCGTGCTGCTGGTGATCACGGCGGTGCTGGCGATGGGCGCGACGATCATCGCGCGCCTGCTGCGCGGCCGGGTCGGCAGCCGCGAGGGTGCGGCCGATCGCGTAAAATGAAGCGATGAGAACCAGCAAGCGCGACCGCATCCTCGACGCCGCCGTCAACGTGATCAATCGTGATGGCGTGCGAGCGGTGACCTTCGAGTCGGTGGCGGCCGAGGCCAAGCTGACCCGCGGCGGCCTGCTGTACCACTTCCCGTCGCGCGAGGCGCTGCTGCGCGGCATCGACGAGCACCTGGTGCAGGCCTGGGAAACGTCGATGGAAGCGCTGCTGGGCAAGCGCGCGGATGAAGCGACGGCACTGGAGCGTTACCAGACCTTCGTGCGTGTCTCGGCGCAGAGTGCCACCCGTGCCGAACTGATGTTCATGCTGGAATCGGCCGACCCGGAGGCGGGCGAGCGTCCATGGGGACCGGCGGTACGGCGCTGGGCACCATCCGCGCCGGAGGCCGGGAATGTCGATCCGACGACGCTCGACAATTTCGTGGCGCGCCTGGCCGCCGATGGCCTGTGGATCTACGAGGCGATGTACGAAGGCCAGCTGGACGAAGGCGTGCGCGCCCGTGTTGCCGAGCGCATCGCCGGGTTGTTGGCGAAGTCTGAAGGAACGTCCAGTTGAGCGGCCCGCCGGCGCGCAGACATCACCCGTGGTAGAGCCGACCGCTGGTCGGCTGCCCTTCGGTCAGGCCACGAAAATGCGCTTCGGTAGAGTCGACTGTCAGTCGACTGCTCTTCGGTCAGACAGCGAAAACCCGCGCTTCGCGCGTTAGTCGACTGACAGTCGACTCTACCCTCGCGCGTCTGCCCAGCCTGCGCGGCGCCCGAGGCCAGCCACGCCCTCGGCGATACCCCCAGCCGCTT
>NZ_JCAFVP010000030.1:0-15250 GCF_059372495.1 Stenotrophomonas sp. YJH_SMC_80 | reverse complement strand
CCGGATGTGGGTAGTGCCGGCCGCTGGCCGGCTCCCCATGAACCCATCCGGATGTGGGTAGTGCCGGCCGCTGGCCGGCTCCCCATGAACCCATCCGGATGTGGGTAGTGCCGGCCGCTGGCCGGCTCCCCATGAACCCATCCGGATGTGCCAACAGCCGGCCAGCGGCCGGCACTACCCTCAGCCCCTCGCTTACAGCGAGCCATGCAATAACCGGTGTGCCGACCAACGGTCGGCACCTACCCGCTTCACCCTCAGCCCCTCGCTTACAGCGAGCGGCTGATGGTGAAGCTGCCGAACACCGGTGCTTCGCGCTGGCCGTTGAACTCGCGCGTGCTGTGGTAGCGCGCCGCGGCGAACTTCCAGCGCCCGTACATCACGGCCACGCCGTAGCCGCCGTAGGCCACCACATGGCGCTTGTCCACGCTGTGACTGTTGCGGAACGTGTTGCCATCCAGCGTGATGTCGCGGATCACCCAGGCCGCGTCCGAGGTCGCGAACAGGTGCCAGGACCAGCCATTGGGACGGCCGCCGCGGGTCGGCGCAGTGTTCTCGCCGGCCGGGCGCAACGGCGTGCTGCCGAAGTCGTCCGGCAGCTTCCAGCCAAAGCGCACTTCACCGCCGAGGTTGGCCTTGGTTTCCAGGTTGCCGATCGACCCGCCGTAGTGGCTGATCGCGTCCCAACCCCAGCCGTCGGCATTGATGCTGGCATCGCCGGGCCAGCGGCGCATGCGCTCATGGGTCAGCATGAACAGCGGCTCGTTGTGCAACTGGTTGTCCCAGCCCTTGAATTTCTCGTCGCCCAGCACTTCGTGCACGGCATTCTGGACCTGCTTGCCCTGTGCCCACGGGCCGACCACGCCCAGCGTCAGCTGGGTGGTCTGCAGGCGGTCGCCGCTGCGCGCATTGAAACCGAAGTTTGCGATCAGTACGCCGGCGTAAGGACGGTCGTCCTCGATCAGGTCCCTGCGGCTGAAATCGGTCGGGGTGAAGATGCCCTGGCCGATGCTGAAGATCATGTTCTGCTGCTCGAACCCGCCCGGATGCAGCCCTTCCAGGTACTGGTTCACCCAGCGCGCCATGCGCGGCAGGCAGGGGTCGTCGGTGTAGTCGACCAGATTGGGCGAGACCAGGGTCAACAGCGCACCGTTGGTGTAGCCCTGGTCCTGGTGGCGGCCACCAAACAGGTCGTTGTCAACGCGGAAGTTGATCTGCGGCGGGTGGTCGCGCATCGCGTCCGGGCCACATTGTTCGGCCGCCTGGGCGGCAAGGGGGAGGGCAGAGGCCAGCAGGCCGGCCAGCCCCAGGGCTGCGACACTACGCATGGATGGAATGCTCATGGGGAAGGGGACGGTTTTCGGTCGTTATATGCAACGCTACGGTACTCGCGCCCGCGCGGCGGAACGAGCACGTTCGAATCACTTGTCTGTTCCGAAAACAACATTGTCCAGCGGACACAATTTGTTACCCGCGCAAGCGCCGCGGGTCTGGTGTGAAGGTGACCACTGGCCGCCATACGATGCCTGGGCCAGTGCGTGACAGCAGATTGCAGTCAGCTGCCGTTGGGCTTTCGGCCCACGCCTCTGGGTGGCCTGCAACGCAGCAGGCCGCCGGTGCCGTCTTTGACGTTGATGAATACTCTTGGGTTTGTTGCCCTGCGGCCCGATAATGGGTCCATGGAAATCAAGTCCGACAACCCCGACCACGGCTTCCAGTTCCCCGGCCAGTTCGAGCTCAGCGCCATGGGCCCGGCCAACCGCGGCCTGGAACATGAGCTCCCCCGCCTGCTGCTGGCTGCCGGCATCGATGTCGTCAATGAACGCATCAGCTGGAAGCATTCCTCCAACGGCAAGTACGTGTCCGTCCGCATCGTGTTCAAGGCTGAGAGCCGCGAACAGTACGACTTGGCGCACCAGGCGCTGCGCGACCACCCGGAAGTGAAGTGGACGCTGTAGCCGACAGCTGCCCGGCTGAAGCCGCCCCCGAGGACCGCGCGCCGCGTCCGGCGCTGGTGCGTGACCTTGGCCGCCAGGCGTACGAGCCGGTGTGGCGCGCCATGCAGCGCTTCACCGACCAGCGCAGCGACACCGATGCCGACGAATTGTGGGTGGTCGAACACGACCCGGTGTTCACCCTGGGCCAGGCTGGCAAGGATGAGCATGTGCTGGCGCCGGGCGATATCCCGGTGCTGCATGTGGACCGTGGCGGCCAGGTGACCTATCACGGCCCCGGCCAGATCGTGGTCTACCCGCTGCTGCGCCTGCCGCGCCTGGGCATCGGTGTGCGCGATTACGTGTGCCGCATCGAGCAGGCCATCATCGATACGCTGGGCGAGTGGAACATCGGTGCCGAACGCCGCGAGGGCGCCCCGGGCGTCTATGTCGGCGGCGCCAAGATCGCTGCCCTCGGCATCCGCGTGCGTCGCGGCTGCACCTTCCACGGGTTGGCCTTCAATGTGGCCATGGACCTAGAGCCCTTCCACCGCATCAATCCCTGTGGCTATCAGGGGTTGCAGGTGACCTCGGTGGTAGACTTGGGCGGTCCCTCCGGGATGGAGGCCGTCAAGCCGGTGCTGCTGGACCACCTGGCCCGCCAGTTCGGCCTGCTGCTGCAGCACACCCCCGAACTGCCCGATCTTTCTGCGGCCGCCTGACCGCCCCCGGAACTGCCATGACTGAAACCACCGCCCGTTCCATTCCCCTGCAGATCGTGCAGGGCGACTCCCCGTCCGCCGCGCCGTTGCAGGCCGGGGTCAAGCAGCTGGGCGGTGACAAGATCAACCGCTCGCCGGTGCAGTTCGCCGACGCGCCGGTGCTGCGCAAGCCGTCCTGGATCCGCGTGCGCATTCCTTCGGGCAATGCCGTGCAGAACCTGAAGGCCAAGCTGCGCGAAAACCGCCTGGTGACCGTGTGCGAGGAAGCCAGCTGCCCGAACATCCACGAGTGCTTCGGCCACGGCACCGCCACCTTCATGATCCTGGGCGAGGTCTGCACCCGCCGCTGCTCGTTCTGCGACGTGGCCCACGGCCGCCCGAAGCCGCCGGATGCCAACGAACCGGCCAGCCTCGGCCAGACCGTGGCCGACATGGGCCTGAAGTACGTGGTGGTGACCAGCGTGGACCGCGATGACCTGCGCGACGGTGGTGCCCAGCACTTCGTCGACTGCATCACCGCCATTCGCGAGAAGTCGCCGGGCACCCGCATCGAAGTGCTGACCCCGGACTTCCGTGGCAAGGGCCGCATGGAGCGCGCGCTGGAGATCCTGGCGCAGAACCCGCCGGATGTGTTCAACCACAACATCGAGACCGTGCCGGACCTGTACCGCAACGTGCGCCCGGGTGCGGACTACCAGTGGTCGCTGAACCTGCTGAAGAACTTCAAGGCGCAGCATCCGGACGTGCCGACCAAGAGCGGTATCATGCTCGGCCTGGGCGAGGACTTCGAACAGATCAAGGCCACCCTGCGCGACCTGCGCGCACACGACGTGGACATGATCACCATCGGCCAGTACCTGCAGCCGACCGCACACCACCACCCGGTGCTGAAGTACTGGACCCCGGAAGACTACAAGGCGCTGGAAGACTACGGCTACGAGCTGGGCTTCAGCCACGTGGCCTCCGGCCCGATGGTGCGCTCGTCGTACCACGCCGACGTGCAGGCCAAGGGCGCCGGCGTCTCCTGAGGTGGGTGCGGGCCGTTGGTCCGCACGCCTTCGCCAGCCATGGCCTGGCGTTGCCAATGGGTGTCACCACCCTCCTGGTGGGTGCGGACCGTTGGTCCGCACGCCTTCGCCTGCATTCACAATTTGCTACACCGGCCCGGCTAGGCTGGTTTTCCACCGAGCGCGGCCGGGTGACAAACCCGGCAACTTTCGGCACTGTCGTGGTGTCTTAACACCCCGCAGTCTCCCCCTTGGCAAGGCGCCTTCGAGCACGTCAATGAAATTCAAAGCCCCCGCATTCCTGATGGCCCTGGCGCTGGTCGCGCCACTGGCGTTGGCGGCCAAGGCCGACTCGCCCGCATTGCCCGCGGCGGCCACCGCCGACCAGGTGACCACGTCCAAGCTGGTGTACGGCCTGCTGTCCGACAGCCGCTACGCCTACCGCCCGCGCGCGCTGGACGAGGCCACCTCCAAGGACGTGTTCAAGCGCTATCTGGAAACGCTTGACGGCGGCAAGCAGTACTTCACCCAGGCCGACGTGGCGCGCTTCGCACCGTTCGAGGCCAACATCGCCTCGGCCATCCGGGGCGGCGAGCTGGAGCCGGCGTTCCAGGTGTTCGCCGTCTACAAGCAGCGCGTCGGCGAGCGCGTGGCGTACGCGCGCAAGCTGCTCAAGCAGGAGCCGGACTTCACCACCGACGAGCGCTTCGAGTACGACCGCAAGAAGGTGCCGTGGGCGGCCAGCAGTGCCGAGCTCGATGAGCTGTGGCGCAAGTCGGTGAAGAACGATTGGCTGCGCCTGAAGCTGGCCGGCAAGAAGCCGGATGACATCCGCAAGACGCTGGACAAGCGCTACGCGACGCTGGAGAAGTCGGTCAATGAACTGAAGGGCGAAGACGTCTTCCAGTTCTTCATGAATTCGTACACCAGTGCCGTTGACCCGCACACGGATTACTTCACCCCGCGCACCGCCGAGAACTTCAACCAGGCGATGTCGCTGTCGCTGGAAGGCATCGGTGCGCAGCTGCAGCGCCAGGACGATGTGGTGGTCATCCGCGAGATCATTGCCGGTGGCCCGGCCGCGGTGGATGGCACGCTGAAGCCGGGTGACCGCATCGTCGGCGTTGGCCAGGGCAAGTCCGGCCTGGTCGAGGACGTGATCGGCTGGCGCATCGACGATGTCGTGGCCAAGATCCGCGGCGCCAAGGACACCCAGGTCAAGCTGGAATTCATCCCGGCTGCCGAAGGCGCCGATGGCAAGCACCACACCCTGGTGCTGACCCGCCAGAAGGTGCGCCTGGCCGAACAGGCCGCCAAGGGCGAGACCATGACCATCCCGGCTGCCAACGGCGAGCCCGCACGCAGGATCGGTGTGATCAAGCTGCCGACCTTCTACCAGGACTTCGAAGGCCGTCGCCGCAATGCCGCCGACTACGCCTCGGCCACCCGCGACGTGGCCAAGCTGCTGGCCGGCTTCAAGAACGACAAGCTGGACGGCGTGGTGCTGGACCTGCGCAACAACGGCGGTGGTTCGCTGGATGAAGCGATCGAACTGACCGGCCTGTTCATCGAACAGGGGCCGGTGGTGCAGGTGCGCGAATCCGGTGGCCGCGTCACCGTCAACAGCGACCGCAACCAGGGCGTGGCGTGGGATGGCCCGCTGGCGGTGCTGATCAACCGTGGTTCGGCCTCGGCCTCGGAGATCTTCGCTGGCGCCATCCAGGACTACGGTCGCGGCCTGGTGATCGGTGAAACCAGCTTCGGCAAGGGCACCGTACAGAACATCGTCGACCTTGACCGCTGGCCGAGTGGCGAGACCCAGCGCTTCGGCCAGGTCAAGCTGACCATTGCCCAGTTCTTCCGCATCAGCGGCAGCAGCACCCAGCACAAGGGCGTGGTGCCGGACCTGGCGTTCCCGGCCAGCGTCGATGCCACCGAATTCGGCGAGAGCACCTACGACAACGCACTGCCGTGGACCCGCATCGCCGCCGTGCCGCACACCCAGTACGGCAACTTCGCGCCGTTGCTGCCGAAGCTGGAAACCCGTCACGACGCGCGCATCGCCACCGACAAGGAGTTCCAGTGGTGGAACGAGGACGTGCAGCAGTTCCGCACCGAAGCGGCGAAGAAGTACATCTCGCTCAACGAGGCGACCCGTCGCGCTGAGCGCGAGCGCCAGGATACCCAGCGCAAGGAGCGCCAGGTGCAGCGCAAGGAGCTGGGCCTGGCCCTGGACCCGCTGGCCGATGACAGCAGCGATGACGGCCTGACCGGCAACGAGCGCGACATCGTCAAGGATGCCGCGCGCGAGAAGGCTGCCGAAAAGCGCCCGGACCCGCTGCTGCGCGAGTCAGCCTCGATCCTGGCCGACGCGGTGAACCTGCTGGCCAACGACCGCCCGCTGTCGGCGCAGGTGCTGCCGCAGTCCACCGGTGCCGGCCGCTGGGCGGACTGAGCCGGCGACGGCATGTGATACCGGGGGGGCCGGCATTGCCGGCCCTTTTTTCGTTTGGGGGACCTCGTTCACGGTAGCGCCGTGCCATGCGTGGCGGGGCGAAGTGCCACAAACGACTTAATCCCCTCCGTCCCCTTTTCCGTGCATGAACCGGCAGCAACGGCGGGGGCTGGCGGGCGTACTTTCGACCTGCCGCACACGGTCGCAGGACTACCCTTGGCGGTACCGTCCTCGCAGGAGTACCCATGCGGGCCTCCCGTCTTTCCAGTGTTGCCGTGGCGCTCGCCAGCGCCCTGATCCTGTCGGCCTGTGGTGGCCGCGTCGCCGACAGCACGTTGCTTCGCGAATCCTTTGATTCCGGCGACACCTTCTCGCGCACCGTCGATGGCCGTCCCGGTGACGCCTGCGAGGCCGCACGGCGCACACTGCTCAGCCAGGGCTATGCCATCGCCCGTTCCGACGCGGCGCAGGTGGAAGGCAACAAGAACTTCCAGCCGCGCGAGGACGATCACGAGCAGCTGGTGCTGCGTATTTCCTGCGCACCGCGCGGGAGCCAGACACTGGTATTCGTCAGTGCCGTGCAGGATCGCTATGCGTTGAAGAAGAGTCCGACCTCGGCCAGTGTCGGCGTCGGTGCGCTCGGATCTGTATCGCTGCCGTTCGGCAGCAATGACGACTCGCTGGTGAAAGTGGCCAGCAGCACGGTTACCGATGCTGAGTTCTATCGTCGCTTCTTCCAGCGCCTGCAACAGTACCTCCCGGCGGAGGCAGGCAAGCCCGTTCCGCCTGTGGTCACAACCCCGGAGCCCGCACCGGCGAGCACGGATCAGGATTGAACGTGCGCGGCAGATGGATGGGTGTGGCCCTGCTGCTGCCCGCGCTGGGTGCGGCAGCCACGCCGCTGGACTGTACACAAGGCCTGCTGCAGCGCCTGGGGTGGCGCTTCGAAACACGCGCGATCGGTGCACCGCAGGTGCATGGTGGCCCTGTGTGCACGCGCGCGTCGCTGCCGGAGGCTCAGGCGGCAGGCGATCTGCGCGTGAAATGGCCGGCGGACATGCCCGCTGCAGCGCGCAAGGCGTTGCTGCAGCAGGTGCTGGACGACCCGGCTACGGTTTGCGCCTACGCCTTCCAGCTGGGTGCAGCCACGCAACGTGCCGCTGCTGCATTGCAGGGCAATGCAGGATTCCGCTTCTCTGGCCTGCAGCTCGGTTGGATCGGCTTCGGCCTGCACGGCGCACAGGCGCAAGGCTGGCAGCGCACGCGAAGCTTCGGCCGTGGTTTCGTGCCCATTACGGGCAACAGCCAGGCGCTGCAGGCGTTCTACAGCGGCAATGTGCGCGCCGAATGTGGAGTCGGTCGCCAGGTCGCACAACTGGCCACCCAGCGCGAGCTGTATGGCGATGCGGCCTTCGACGCTGGATTCTCCGCAGAAGAACTGTCGATCGGTACGTTCCTCGCGCTGCACGATACCGACAGCATCCTGCTTGGCGCACACGCCGGTGACTACTTCGCCGATGGCAAGGCGGTGCGCACCTCGGCGATGGGCCGCCAGGCCTTCGTCGGTGTGCCTGGTTTCATCGAGCATGTGGACGACAAGGGCACGCTGGACGACCTGAGCAACCAGGCCGAAAACTTCGTGGTGGTGTCGGTGGGCGAGGAGGCCGCGCAGGCGTTGGCCGCGCACGGCGGCCTTGCCTGGTACGACCAGCGCAATGCCGAGCTGTGGGCGCTGGCGCAGGACATCCCGCGTATCGGCCGGCGCTACTTCGAACGCCTGTTGTTCGAGCGCGACCCGGACCTTCGTGCACGGCTGGAACCGCGCTACCACGCCACGCTGGCACGCATGGACCGCCTGCTGGACGATCCGTTCTACCAGCAGTTCGTGATCTATGTGCATCCGCGCGGTATACGTCCCATCGGCTACCACATCGCCCGCCTGCTTGACCGCAACCCGCGAACCCCCTTTTCGATCGACCTGGCGGTGCACAATCTGCATACCACGCTCTACCGGCGTTGGCGCGAGGCGCAGCTGCGCCACTGCGCGGCTACCGGCAGGCCAGGCAGCCTGACCCTAGACCCCAACTGAAGGTGAAACAATGGATATTGCAATGATCGGCCTCGGCCGCATGGGCGCCAACATGGCCCAGCGCCTGCATCGCGGCGGCCACCGCGTCGTCGGCTACGACCCGGGCGAAGGTGCCCGCCAGCGCGCCGCCGAGGCAGGCCTGGAGGTGGTCGATTCGCTGGCCGCCGCGGTGGCCGCGCTGCCGGTGCCGCGCGTGGTGTGGCTGATGGTGCCGGCCGGCGAAACCGTCGACCAGACCCTGGGCCAGCTGACTCCGCACCTGGCCGAGGGTGACATCGTCATCGACGGCGGCAACTCCAACTACCAGGACTCGGTCCGTCGCGCCAAGGCGCTGGCCGAAGACGACCTGGGCTACGTCGACTGCGGCACCAGCGGTGGCGTGTGGGGCCTGCAGGAAGGCTACAGCCTGATGGTCGGTGGTGAAGCGGCGGTGGTGGAGCAGATCGCACCGCTGCTGCGTACGCTGGCACCGGCCGAAGATCGTGGATGGGGTCGTGTCGGCCCGTCCGGCGCTGGCCACTTCACCAAGATGGTCCACAACGGCATCGAGTACGGAATGATGCAGGCCTACGCGGAGGGCTTCGCGCTGATGGAGCGCAAGCAGGAAATGGAACTGGACCTGGCCCAGGTGGCCGAAGTCTGGCGCCACGGCAGCGTGGTGCGCTCGTGGCTGCTGGACCTGAGCACCGAAGCCCTCAAGCGCAATCCGTCGCTGGATGGCATCGCGCCGTACGTGGAGGATTCCGGTGAAGGCCGTTGGACCGTGGCCGAAGCGATCGCGCTCGATGTGCCGGCGCCGGTGATCACCCTGTCGCTGCTGGAACGCCTGCGCTCGCGCGAATCCAATTCGTTCACCGATCGCCTGTTGTCGGCGATGCGCAATGAATTCGGCGGCCACGCGATCAAGAAATCGTAAGCACGAAGCCGGGGTCGGATCCCTTTCCGCAGGAAAGGGCTCTGACCCCATGCAGGCAGTCGAGCATGGCTCGACTCTGCAAAAGCCGTCTCCGATGGCTTCCACGTCGATGTGTCGACCAAGGTCGACACCTACCGTCGGGCGCGGGACTCTGTCGAAGGCGGGGTGGGTCCGGCTCCCGCAACCGGACCCATCCTGCCATCTCACGGATTGCCGGTTTTTGCCGTTGCTGTTGAGGTTGCCGGCCAGCGGCCGGCACTACCACGGGTGCAGGGCGCAGCCCTGCCGATCACCCCAACGCGATCCGCCGCCCTTCGCGCGCACTGTCCATGCCTGCCTGCAGCAGCCGCATCAGCTGCAGCGCCTGCACCGGATCGACCGTGGCTTCGCCGTCGCCATGCATGGCCGCGGCGAACTGCGCATACAACCGACGGTAGTCACCGGGCAGATTGTCGACGGTGCTGCGCTGCACGTTGTCCTCGGCATCACAGCGCACCAGCTCGCCATGCCGCGGGTCGATGCCCCAGCCGGGCGCACCGGGCGCCACACCGCGGCGCAGCTGCGCTTCCTGCACATCCAGGCCGTGCTTGATCCAACTGGCCTTGCTGCCATGCACGCTGAAATGCGGCGTGGGAGCTGCCACCAGGGAACCGGAATGCACGATCGCGCGATGCCGCGGGTAGTGCAGCACGGCGTGGAAGTAATCGATGGCGCTGCCGCCATCGCGCTGCACGGCCAGATCAGCATCGATCGCTTCGGGCCAGCCGAACAACACCAGCATCTGGTCCAGCAGGTGCGGGCCCAGGTCGTACCACAGGCCACTGCCGGGACCGTCCTGCTCGCGCCAGCGGTCGCGCACCTGCGGGCGATAGCGATCGAAGTGCACATGGCACTCGGCGATGTCGCCCAGTGTCCCGTCCGCAAGCAGCGCCTGCAGCGTGAGGAAGTCGGCATCGAAGCGCCGGTTCTGGAACACGGTGGCGATGCGTCCGGCATCGCGTGCCGCAGCCAGAATGGCTTCGGCTTCAGCGACATCCAGCGCGAACGGCTTGTCGACCAGCACGTGCTTGCCGGCGGCCAACGCTGCGATCGCCAGCGGCGCGTGCTGTTCATTGGGCGTGGCGATCACTACGGCATCCACGGCCGGGTCGTCGAACACCTCCTGCGGCGTGGCACGCACGTGCACGTCGCTGAACGCGCGCAGCAACGTGTCTCGCTGCGAACTCACGATGCTGTGCAGCACCAGGCCGGGTGTGTGCTGGATCAGCGGTGCGTGGAAGACACGGCCGGCGAGGCCGTAGCCGATCAGGGCCAGTTGCAGGTCGGGGCGCATGACAGAGCTCCGGCAGTGGGAAGGGCAGGGTAAACGACGCGGGCTCACGTGCCAAAGCTGAACGGTTGTCGTTGCAGGTAGCCCGATTCACAGCGGCATGACCGCAACGCCACGCCTGCTCTACGCCGGCTTGTCCAGACTGGCAGCACATTCCGAAGGAGAACGACACGATGAGCAATACGACCCGCACGCTGATTGCCTCCGCCCTGACGCTGGGCCTTGCGCTGTCCTCCTCGGCCGCATTCGCCAAGGATCCGGCCGCGAAGAGCCCGCCGACCAGCGCGCACCCGGCGACCCATGCTGATCGCCACGATTCCAACGAGCCGGTGACCGATACCTGGATCACCACCAAGGTGAAGGCCGACCTGCTCGCCAGCAGCAACGTTCCGGGTACGGAAATCAAGGTGGAAACCGTGAACGGCGTGGTCAGCTTGAGTGGCGCCGTAGCGAGCCAGGCCGAGAAGGACAAGGCCGTCACCACCGCCAAGGGCATCAAGGGCGTGACCCGCGTTGATGCAGCCGCATTGAAGGTCAGCGCTGCCGCCAAGCGCTGAACCTGATGGGCGCCCCCTCGCGGGGCGCCCGTTGAGCTGTAGGGTCGCGGCCATGTTCGGCTGGAACTCCAAGGCAGCCGAGCATGGCCCGGCTCTACAGGTCTGAGGACTGCGAACCTGTTCAGCCAACCAGGCGGGAAACCCCTGCGTTGTGACCGCCTGCGCTATATTGCCGGTTCCGCCGCAGCCGGACAGGGTCCGGCCGACGCCCTGCGGCCGTGCTGAAGAGGAACTATGGCGCTGGTTTTCAGTGACGACATCTGGGACCGCTGGCGGTTGCCGGCCCTGGCGCTGGCGGCTGCAGCGATCATCGTGGTGCCGTGGTTGACCCTGCGCAAACTGCAGCAGGACAACGAGCAGGCAATGGCCTGGGTCAACCATACCCAGGCGGTGGGCGTGGCCCTGCAGCAGCTGCAGGCTGATGTGCGCGACGTCGAATCGGCCGCATTGACGCTGTCCAAGGGCGTGGACGCACCCGGGCTGCGCGAGCGCATGGCCGCAGCCAACGACATTCCCGGTCGCTTGGCCGAACTGGGGCGGATGACCCGCGACAACCCCGACCAGCTGATCCGCATCGGCCGTATCGAATCGATGCTGGAAGGGCGGATGGCGCTTGCCCGCGAGCTGGCCAGATCTGAACCCAACAGCGATCAACGCGAGCTGGTGAAGGACCTGAGCACGCGCTATCCGATCCGTGGCCTGGTGGAGGAGCTGCAGGCCAGCGAACAGCAACTGTTGACACTGCGGGCCGAGCAGGCGGCGCGCCAGCGCAAGCAGACCGAGCTGGTGTCTTGGAGTTCGCTGGTGATCCAGCTGGGACTGCTCGGCCTGGTGCTTTGGCTCCTGCAGCGGCAGATCGGGCGGCGCCTGCACGCCGAACGCCAATCGCTGCGCTCGGCGGCACGCGCGGCATCGGTGTTGCAGACCGTGCGCGAACCCATCGTGCTGCTCGACCGCGACCTGCGCGTGCAGTTGCATAACCCCGCCTTCGCCGAGCTGTACGGGCTGCAGGACGAACGCGCCGATGGCCTGCTGCTGGAAAGCGTCGGCGACGGCGCCTGGAAGGACGCCGTCGTGCGCCAACGCCTGTCCGACGTGCTGCTGCGAGGCCGCGAGCTGTGGGATTTCGAGCACGAACAGCGCACCGCCGACGGCATGGCGCGCTATATGCTGCTGAACGCACGGCGCATGCCGCTGCCCGATACCGATGATGAAGTGGTGCTGCTGACGGTCAGCGATGTCACCATGCAACGCGCAGTCCAGCTGCGCGTTGAAGAGCTCAACCGCCAGCTGGAAGGCAAGGTCGCGCAGGTGTCCGAGGTCAACCGCGAGCTGGAGGCCTTCAGCTACTCGGTCTCGCATGACCTGCGCGCACCGCTGCGCCACGTCGCCGGATTCTCCGACAAGCTGTCGCGCCACCTGGGCGACGCTGCCGATGACAAGAGCCGTCATTACCTGGACGTGATCTCCAGTTCGGCCCGGCGCATGGCGGCGCTGATCGATGACCTGCTGGTCTACTCGCGCCTGGGCCGCGCGGCGATGCGCCAGCAGGCGGTGGACATGCAGTCGCTGGTGGCCGATACCCGCGCCATGCTCGATTCCAACCTGCAGGCCGAGGCGGAGAACAGTGGCCATGTGCACCAGGTGGAGTGGAGCATCGCGCCGCTGCCGATCGTGGTCGGCGATGAGAACATGATCCGCCAGGTCTGGCTGAACCTGCTCGGCAACGCGGTGAAGTACTCGGGCAACCGCGAACCGGCGAAGATTCGCGTGGACTACCAGCCGCAGCCTGACGGCGGTCATCAGTTCACGGTCAGCGACAATGGTGCAGGCTTTGACATGGCCTACGCCGGCAAGCTGTTTGGTGTCTTCCAGCGCCTGCACAAGGCCAGCGACTACCCGGGTACCGGCATCGGCCTGGCCAGCGTGCGCCGCGTGCTCACCCGTCATGGCGGCCGTATCTGGGCCGAGGCTGAACCGGACGTCGGCGCCACCTTCCACTTCTACCTGCCTCCCGCGATCGATGCGGACAAACAAGGGCCTTCTGCATGACCACTTTGCGCACCATTCTTCTCGCCGAAGACAGCCCGGCCGACGCCGAAATGGCGATCGACGCCCTGGAAGAGGCGCGTCTGGCCAACCCCATCGTGCACGTCGAGGATGGCGTGGAAGTGATGGACTACCTGCTGCGGCGCGGCGCCTTCGCCAACCGCGAGGAAGGCCTGCCGGCAGTGCTGCTGCTGGACATCAAGATGCCGCGCATGGATGGCCTGGAAGTGTTGCGGCAGATCCGCGAACACGAAGAGCTCAAGCGCCTGCCGGTGGTGATCCTGTCGTCCTCGCGCGAGGAAAGCGATCTGGCCCGGAGCTGGGACATGGGCGTGAATGCTTATGTGGTCAAGCCAGTGGACGTGGACCAGTTCTTTGGCGCGGTACAGACGCTGGGCAAGTTCTGGGCGTTGATCAACCAGGCACCGGAACTCGAGTGAGCCCATGCCCTTGACCGGTCCCGCCCTGGGGGCGCTGCGCATCCTGCTGGTGGAGGACTCACCGGAAGATGCCGAGCTGATGTCCGAACAGATGCTCGATGCGGGCCTGGAGGCCCGCTTCGAGCGTGTCGAGAGCGAGGCCGAACTGCGCCAGGCACTGGCCGCGTTCCAGCCGGACATCGTGCTGTCCGACCTGAGCATGCCGGGGTTTTCCGGTGATGACGCGCTGCGCATCGTGCGCGAGACCTCGCCGGAAGTACCCTTCATCTTCGTCTCCGGCACCATGGGTGAGGAGAATGCGGTGGCGGCGCTGCAGAAGGGCGCCAATGACTACATCATCAAGCACCAGCCGGCGCGCCTGCCGTCGGCGGTGGCACGTGCGATCCGCGATGCACGCAGCGCGATCGAGCGCGCACGGGTGGAAACCGAGCTGATGCGCGCACAGCGCCTGGAAAGCCTGTCGCTGCTCGCAGCCGGGCTCAGCCACGACCTGCGCAACATCCTGCAGCCGTTGCTGATCATGCCGGACCTGCTGAAGGCGCGTACCGACGATCCGCAGCTGCACCACCTGGCCGATGTCATCGCCGAGTGCGGCCGCCGTGGCCATGAGATGGCCGAATCGATGCTGTCGTTCGTGCGCGGTTCGCGCAAGCCGAGCGAGCGCATCGAGATCGATGGCCTGTTCGATGCGGTGGCACTGCTGTTGCGCAGCAACGTGCCTGATGCGGTGCGCCTGGAGTTGCAGGTGCAGGACGAAGGCCTGGTGGTCGACGCCAACTACACCGAACTGCAGCAGGTGATGCTGAACCTGGCGCTCAACGCGATACAGGCGATGCCCAACGGTGGTCGCCTGAGCCTGACTGCCAGCCATGCCGGCCATCGCGATGGCGTGGACTGGATGCACATACGGGTCGCCGACGAAGGCATCGGCATGGATGCGGACACGCTGTCGCACCTGTTCAATCCGTTCTTCACCACCAAGGCCGACGGCACTGGCCTGGGGCTGATTTCCTGCAAGCGCATCGTCGAAGGTGCCGGCGGCAGCATTCACGTCAGCAGCCAGCCGGGGCAGGGCACCTGCTTCGAACTGCGCCTGCCGATGCACGAGGCCATCGATGGCAGCGAGCCGATCGAACAGCTGGTGGCCTTGGGCAGCGGCCAATCGATCCTGGTGGTCGATGGCGAAGCCACGCGTCTATCGCTGCTGGGCAATGCGCTGTCCAGCCAGGGCTACCAGCTGCAGTTGGCCTCCGATGGGCCGGCAGCGCTGCGCTGGATGCAGCAGGAGGCGATGCCCGCGCTGGTGATTGCCGATGCCGGCTCCAAGCTGCTGCCGGCCAGCCAGCTGCTGGGCGAGATGGCGACGTTGGGCTATCGCGGCCCAGCACTGGTACTGGAAGACCCGGCAGTGCCGGTCGCGGCCGATGCCTTCCCGGACGGCGTGGAGGTGCATGTGCTGCACAAGCCGCTGCAGATGCAGCAGGTCTTCCGCGCCGTGGCCGAAGCGCTGGGCTGATGCCCCGGTAGTGCCGGCCGCTGGCCGGCATCCCAGTGTGGTGGGATCAATGCGGTTGCCGGCCGCCGGTCGGCGCTACCGTTCGGCAGTTTCCCAGGGGAACCGCGGCAGGGCGTCCACCGTCTGTTCCAGCCGCTGCAGATGCAGCTGGTCTTCCGCGCAGCGGCCGAAGCGCTGGGCTGATGCCCGGTAGTGCCGGCCGCTGGCCGGCATCCCTGTGTGGCGGGATCAATGCGGT
>NZ_JCAFVP010000029.1:0-16834 GCF_059372495.1 Stenotrophomonas sp. YJH_SMC_80 | reverse complement strand
GGCACTACCCGAAGCGCAAACCCGGTCGGGGACAAGCCCTGGTAGAGCCGGCCGCTGGCCGGCTGCTCTCGATGCCCGGTTCAATGAGCTTGCCGGCCAGCGGCCGGCACTACCCGAAGCGCGAATCCGGTCGGGGACAAGACCTGGTAGAGCCGGCCGCTGGCCGGCTGCTCTCGATGCCGGATTCAATGAGGATGCCGGCCAACGGCCGGCACTACCCGAAGCGCGAACCCGGTCGGGGACAAGACCTGGTAGAGCCGGCCGCTGGCCGGCTGCTCTCGATGCCCGGTTCAATGGGGTTGCCGGCCAGCGGCCGGCACTACCCGAAGCGGTCAGCGCGGCTGCTTCACCGGCAGCACCACGCGGAAGCGCGAGCCCACGCCCGGGGTGCTGTCCAGGTCGATGCGGCCATGGTGCTTGTTGATGATGCTGTAGGAGATCGACAGGCCCAGGCCGGTACCGCTGCCCACCGGCTTGGTGGTGAAGAACGGATCGAAGATGCGCTGGCGCAGTTCCGGCGAGATGCCGCCGCCAGTGTCTTCAAATTCGACCCATACCTGGTCACCGTCGACACCGGTACGCACAGTGATCGTGCCACGCTCGGCAATGGCGTGGCCGGCGTTGAGCAGCAGGTTCATGTAGACCTGGTTCAACTCGGACGGCAGGCACTCCACCAGCGGCAGCTGGCCGAACTCACGCACCAGGGTGACCTTGTACTTTAGCTCGTTCCAGATGATGTTGATGGTCGATTCCAGCCCCGCGTGCAGGTCGACCAGCTTCCACGATTCGTCGCGGCCGGAATACGAGAAGTCCTTCAGGTCACGCACGATGCGGGTCACCCGTTCGATGCCTTCGCGCGATTCGGCCATCAGCTGCGGCAGGTCGCGGCTGATGAAATCGATGTCCAGGCGGTCACGGATATCGTCGATTTCCGGGATCAGCGCCTTCGGGTCCGGCGCCCGCAATGCGCGTTCGTAGGCTTCGATCACCGTGAACAGGCTGCGCAGGTACTCCTGCAGGCTGCCCAGGTTGGAGTGCACGTAGCCGATCGGGTTGTTGATCTCGTGCGCCACACCGGCAGCGAGCTGGCCGATGGACGCCATCTTTTCCGACTGCAGCAGCTTTTCCTGGGTACCGTTGAGGCGCAGGTAGGCCTGGCGCAGCTCGGCATGGCGCTGCTGCAGTTCGCGCTCGTAGTCTTCCTGCCCTTCGATATGGCGGAACAACGCCAGGAAGTGCCCCTGGCCGACCGGGCCGTGGTGGTAGAGGTGGGCGATGACCACACCCTCCCCCAGCGGCAGGCTGCCGTTCCAGTGACCATGCTGCCGCGCCTGTTCCAGCGCATCGGGTGGCAGCAGCTCACGCAGCCGCTGCGGCGGCAATGCACCGTCCTCCCCACCGGCCAACAGGTTCTGCGCAGCCGGATTGGCCAGCGCCACCTGCCCGTCTTCAGTGAACAGCAGCAGCCCTTCGCGCAGGCGCTCAAGCAGGGCCTGCAGCACCGGCTGCGGCGGAAGGGGGGCGGTAACCAGGGCGTTGGCAGCGGACACGGCGACTCGGGACGTTCGAACAGGCGCCCAATATACGCGGTCACGCAGCGGGCTTCAGCCCGCGGGGGTGGGTAGTGCGACCGCCGTCGCGTCAGGCGACGGCGAGTGGGCGGCGGGCAGTGACGGTGTGTGACTGGCCCTTGGCGTCATAGGCCGAGGCGTCTTCGGTACGGCCCAACTGGCGCAATGCCCAGTTGACTTCGCGTCGGCGCCGCGAAAGCAGCACGCCATTGGCGCGGTTGCGCTCGGCCAGTTCCTGCAGCTGCTCGCCCTGCCCCACCGGCGGCGCGCCTTCCAGCGCACGCAGCGCTTCCAGCTTGGCGCCGGTGGCCCGGATCAAGGCGTGTACGTCGTGCTCGACCAGGGCCTGGCGTTCAACGTCCAGGGCCTGGGCGAGGCGCTGCAGCGGCTCGCTCATCGCCGCGGTCATCCGTGCAGCTGCTGGTCCAGATCGAGCATGCGCGATGCGATCGCGTCCGGATTGATCTTGTAGGTGCCGTTCTGCAGCGACTCGCGCACGGCGGCCACGCGCTGGGCGTCGATCGCCGGGGCGGTGGTCAGCTCACGCTCGATGGCCTGCAGATTGGTGGCCTCGCCGGTCAGGCGCAGGCTGTCGGCCGCCTCGACCGGGCGCGCCGCCGCATCGGTGCTGACGCCGGGCTTGTTGGCCGGGGTCGTCACGCTGCGCAGTGCTTGGGGGACCTGCAGGTTGCCGTCGATTTTCTGGCTCATGGGGTGTCCTGGAGTTGCCGTTCACAAGGGATAACGGCCGCAGGGCCGTGATCTTTAGGGATATTTTGCGGTAATTCAACGCGCCACGATTACGTCACCTGCGGCATCGACCGTGCCCTGCACGATCCGCCGCGAGGACAGGTTCTCGACCGAGACCCGCTCGTTCTCACCGGCATCACCCATCGCACGGCCGGCAATGCGGACCTCGACCGAACCGCGACGCGACACTAGGGCTACATTGTCTCCTCGCTTTATGAGACGCTGAACCACCAGGTCGTTGTTCGACAGCAGGGCTCCGGCCTGCAACGGACGGCGGGCGATGCGGCCGATCGCTGCATTGGGATCGGCCAGTACCGCGCCGGCAATCCGGGCAGCGTCACGCTGGGCAGTGGTGATATCGGCGGCGGTGAGGGTTTCTCCAGTGCCGATTCCACGATTGAGCACCAGCACGGTCTGGTTGCGCCGCACCTTCACCGGCACGAACAGGCGCCAGCCCCCCGCATCAGGGCAACTGACCTCCACCGTGGTGTTGGCGGTAGGCTGCACCTGCAGCGCGCCGCCACACTTGGGCAGGCGCAGCGCATCGGCCACCTGGGCCTCACCCTCGCTGCCGGTCGGCAGCGTCGACAACGCTGCGGTGCGGATGCTGGCTACGGGTTGCCAGTCGGCGGCCGCCGCCCACGGCGAGGCCAGGGCAAGCGCGATGGCCAATAGAGATGTGACCCGGCGCATGGCGCCTCCTGTCGATGGGACCTGGCCCAGCTGCGTGCAAGGTGTGTGCCAGAGACGAGGCCTCGGGATGGGGATGTGTAGAGTCGACTGTTAGTCGACTTTCGCGTCAGTCGACTTTCGCGCGAAGCGCGGGGGTTCCCGCGATCGGATAAGAGCAGTCGACCGCGAAGAGCAGTCTGCTAGAAGAGCAGTCTGCTAGAAGAGCAGTCGACTAACAGTCGACTCTACAGAAGCGGTGTGGAGCGCGTGGGCGGCAGAGCGCCCTCAAGTTCGGCGCCTACCCCGCCGATACAGCAGCCATGTCCCATGACCTGCTCAACCGGATCGACCAGCGGACCCGACTGGCCGGCCACAATCGCCTGGCGCTGCTGCTGTTCCGTCTCGGCGGACGTCAGCTTTTTGGCGTCAATGTCTTCAAGGTGCAGGAAGTCCTGCGGCGCCCGGAACTGTTCCAGGTGCCCGGACTGCCCAGCCAGTTCTCCGGCGTGGCCGACGTGCGCGGCCGCTCGGTGCCGGTGCTGGACCTCGGCCTGGCGATCGGCCATCCCGAGCGCGAGCCGGAGGCGGACACCTCGCCCGGCTACCTGGTCGTCACCGAGTTCAACCGCTCGATCCAGGGCTTTTTGGTCAGCGGCGTGGAGCGCATCGTCAACATCGCGGTGGAAGACATCCACCCGCCGCCGGAACTGGGCGCCGAATCGAGCTACCTGACCGCCGTGACCCGCTTCCAGGGTGAACTGATCCAGGTGATCGACGTGGAGAGCGTGCTGGCGGACATTGCCCAGGTGCGCGGCGAGGCGGTGCTCGATCCGGCGATGGCGATGCCCTCCGACGGCCCGCAGCTGCAGGTGCTGGTGGTGGATGACTCGCGCGTTGCCCGCCAGCAGATCCGCAGCGTGCTCGACCAGCTGGGCGTGGGTGCCACCCTGCTCTCCGACGGCAAGCAGGCGCTGGACCATCTGCTGCAGATCCACGCCTCGGGCGAGAACCCGGCCGAGCGCTATGCCATGGTCATCTCGGACATCGAGATGCCGGCCATGGACGGCTATACGCTGACGACGGAAATCCGGCGCCATCCGGGCCTGGCCGGCCTGTACGTGCTGCTGCACACCTCGCTGTCGGGCGTCTTCAACAACGCCATGGTCGAGCGCGTGGGCGCCAACGCCTTCGTCGCCAAGTACTCGCCGCACGAGCTGGCCGATTTCGTGCTGGACCGCCTGCGCAAGGTGGCGCTGGCGGCCTGAGGCCACTGATCCGGTAGTGCCGGCCGCTGGCCGGCAACCGCAGATCCATCGGGGAGCCGGCCAGCGGCCGGCACTACCCTCTCGAATTTGGCACACCCCTTGCAGCTTCCCGGGCAACGTTCCCGTGGGAGTGCACCGTGCGCAACCTGATTACCGACTACCTGGGCGTCCATGCCCAGGCCATGCCGTTGCGCGAACAGCGGATGAAGCTGATCGCCAGCAACCTCGGCAATGCCGACACTCCCGGCTACAAGGCCCAGGACCTGGACTTCGACGCCGCCCTGCGCCATGCCCAGGGGCAGGATGCCAATGGCCTGATGGCCACCACCCATGAGCAGCACTACGAAATCAGTAGTGGCCTGAACCCGTTCCAGATCGCGCGCGAAGGCGTGCAACCCAGCCTGGACGGCAACACCGTCGATCCCGATGCCGAGCGTGCGGCCTATGGCCGCGCCGCGCTCGAGTACCGCGCTTCGCTCAGCTTCGTCGAGAGCAAGGTGCGTTCCATGTTGACCGCGATCACGGGGCAATAAGCCATGAGCAACCTGCCGATCTTCGATATCGCCGGCTCCGCGCTGCAGGCGCAGTCGGTGCGCATGAGCACCATCGCCTCCAACCTCTCCAACGCCGACACCGTCGCCGGTTCCGCCGACGCGGTGTACAAGCCGCTGGAGCCGATCTTCCAGGCCGTCACCAGCAAGAACGATCCGAACATCACCTCGGTGAAGGTGAAGGAGATCACCCAGAGCGAGGCCGCGCCGATCAAGCGCTATGAGCCGGGCCACCCGCTGGCCGATGGCGATGGCTACATCTACCAGCCCGACGTCGACCCGGTGGCGCAGATGGTCAACCTGATCTCGACCTCGCGCAACTACCAGGCCGGCGTGGAGATGCTGACCACCGCCAAGGAACTGGCCCTGGCCACCCTGACCATGGGCCGCTGAGGCCCGCAGTACCGGATACCGCCATGACCACCGCCATCAACAACCAGACCAACCAGGACGTCTACACCGCACTCGGTCTGAACGCCCCGAACAGCAACGCCACCAAGAAGAAGAACACGCTGGACCAGGCCGATTTCCTGCGCCTGATGACCGAACAGCTGCAGCACCAGGATCCGCTGAAGCCGATGGACAACACGCAGATGGTCGCGCAGATGGCGCAGATGTCCACCGTGCAGGGCATCACCGATCTGAACAAGACGGTGAAGGGCTTCCAGGAATCGATGGCCAGCGACCAGGTGCTGCGTGGTGCGGCGCTGGTCGGCCACCAGGTGCTGGTGCCGTCGGAAAAGCTGGTGCTGGAAAAGGAAGGCAACGTTGAAGGCACGGTGGCCGCGCCTTCGGCCGGCATCATCACCGTCGACATCACCGATGCCACCGGCGCCAAGGTCACCTCGCTGAGCGTGGAAGCCAAGGCCGCCGGCGAGACTGCGTTCCAGTGGGACGGCAAGGATGCCAACGGCAAGCGCATGGAGCCGGGCAAGTACTCCATCGTTGCCAACCACGTCGATACCGCCGGCAAGAGCACCAAGTTGTCCACCTACGTGCAGGCACCGGTGGAAAGCGTGACCGTCGGTTCCGACGGCCTGTACCTGAACCTCAAGGGCCTGGGCACGGCCCCGATCGACTACGTGCTCCGCGTCAGCTGAGCCGCACACCCCGCACTTACCAGGAGCATCCCATGGGCTTCAATGTCTCGCTGTCCGGCATCAATGCCGCCAATTCCGACCTGAGCGTCACCGCCAACAACGTCGCCAACGTCAACACCACCGGTTTCAAGGAATCGCGCGCCGAGTTCGCCGATCTGTTCTCGGCCACCGGCTATGGTCTGTCAAAGAACGCCGTGGGTTCGGGCGTCCGTGTCTCCAACGTTGCCCAGCAGTTCAAGCAGGGCCACAACGAACAGACCGGCCGCAGCCTGGACATGGCCATTTCCGGTGAAGGCTTCTTCACCATGAACATGAACGGTACCCGCGTGTACTCGCGCGCCGGCAATTTCCAGACCGATCCGTCCGGCTACGTGATCAACCCTCAGGGCGCACGCCTGCAGGTGTTCGCGCCGAATGCCGATGGCACCAACTTCGATGCCGGCCGCATGGTCGACCTGCAGCTGCTCACCACCGACAGCCCGCCGAAGCAGACCAGCGAAGTGAAGGTCGGCTTTACCCTGCCGGCCAACGCGAAGCAGCCGACGGTCACCACCTTCGATCCGACCGACTCCAACAGCTACAACCACTCCAGCGGCGGCATCACCGTGTACGACTCGCTGGGCGTCAGCCACATCCAGGTCTCGTACTTCGTGAAGGGTGCCAACCCGAACGAGTGGACCGTGCGCAACTACGTGGACGGCCAGCCGGCCGGCGCGCCGACCCCGGTCACCTTCGACAACAGCGGCAAGCTGACCGCACCGGCGGACGGCAAGGTCAGCCTCGGCACCTTCACCCCGACCACCGGTGCCGGCGTGCTGAACATGACGCTGGACGTGAGCGGCTCGACCCAGTACGGCGAAAAGTTCGCGCTGCGCAACACCCAGCAGGATGGCTACGCCGCCGGCAAGCTCAATGAGATCACCGTGTCGGAAACCGGCGTGGTCTACGCGCGTTACTCCAATGGCGCCGACAAGCCGCTGGGCCAGGTCGCGCTGACCACCTTCAACAATCCGCAGGGCCTGGAATCGAAGGGCAACAACCTGTGGGTGGACACCTTCAGCTCGGGCACCCCGCGCACCGGCATGCCGGACACCTCCAATCTCGGCAAGATCCAGGCAGGCTCGCTGGAAGCATCCACCGTCGACCTCACCGAGCAGCTGGTCAACATGATCACCGCGCAGCGCAACTTCCAGGCCAACGCGCAGATGATCACCACCCAGGACCAGATCACCCAGACCGTCATCAACATCCGTTGATGAGCTGCTGACCCTGTCACGGAACTCCCCGCATGGATAAAGCCCTTTACGTGGCGATGACCGGTGCCCGCGCCTCCCTGCAGGCGCAGGGAACGCTCAGCCACAACCTCGCCAACTCGGACACCCCTGGCTTCAAGGAAGCGCTGGCCAATACCGAAGCCTTCCCGATCAAGGGCCCGGGCTTTGCCTCGCGGGTGGATGCGCTGCACGTCGACGCCGGCTTCAACCGTACGCCCGGCTCGCAGCACATCACCGGCAAGCCGCTGGATCTGTCCCTGCAGACCGGCACCTGGCTGGCCGTGCAGTCCAGCGACGGCAGCGAGGCGTACACGCGCGGCGCGGCGTTGTCGGTGACGCCGAACGGCCAGCTGGTGACCTCCAGCGGCCGTCCGGTACTGGATGACAACAACAACCCGATCGCCATTCCGCCTTACCAGGCGATGGAAATCGGTGCCGACGGCACGCTCTCGATCATCCCGCAGGGCGAAGGCCCGCAGACGATGGCGCAGATCGGCCGCATCAAAGTGGTGCAGGCGCCGGACGAGCGCCTTGAGCGTGGCCTGGATGGCCTGTTCCGCAACACCGACCCGCGCCAGCCGTTCGCCCCGGCACAGGGCACGGCCGTGCACAGCGGCCAGCTGGAAGGCAGCAACGTGGACGCCGCTGGCGCGCTGGTGCAGATGATCCAGCTGCAGCGCCAGTACGAAATGCAGGTGCAGGTGATCAAGCACGGCGACGAAAACGCGCGCAGCGCCAACAGCATGCTGCGCCTGGGCAGCTGACGGAATTCCGGCGCCGCCTGACAGCGGCGCTGGCACACCGCTTGCACACCCACATTCAAGGGCCGCACCACGCGGCCGGCTTCACCAGACAGGACACCGAAGATGAACCAGGCATTGTGGATCGCGAAAACCGGACTGGATGCGCAGCAGATGCGCATGTCGGTGGTTTCCAACAACCTCGCCAACACCAACACCACCGGCTTCAAGCAGGACCGTGCCAGTTTTGAAGACCTGCTGTACCAGCAGGTGCGCCAGCCCGGCGGCTCCTCGTCGGCGCAGACGCAGCTGCCGACCGGCCTGCAGCTCGGCACCGGCGTGCGCGTGGTCGCCACCGCCAAGAACTTCGAACAGGGCGCTCCCCAGCAGACCGGTCGCGCCCTCGACGTGATGGTCAATGGCCGTGGCTTCTTCGAAGTGCAGATGCCCGATGGCAGCTCGGCCTATACCCGAGATGGCTCGTTCAAGCTCAATCAGGACAACCAGCTGGTCACCAACAGCGGTTACCCGGTGCAGCCCGGCATCCAGATTCCCGAAGGCGTCCAGTCGGTGACCATCGGGAACGACGGCACCATCAGCGTGAAGATGGCCGACGGCGCAGCCTCGGTGGAAGTCGGCGCATTGACCCTGACCGACTTCGTCAATCCGGCCGGCCTGCAGGCGCGTGGCCAGAACCTGTACCTGGAGACCACCGCTTCCGGCCCGGCGCAGAGCGGCAATCCCGGCATGAATGGGCTCGGAATCGTCGAACAGGGTGCGCTGGAAGGCAGTAACGTCAACGTGGTGGAAGAGCTGGTGTCGATGATCGAAACCCAGCGCGCCTACGAAATGAACGCCAAGGCGATCTCCACCACCGATTCGATGCTCGGCTATCTCAACAACAAGCTCTGACCGGCCAAACCGGGAAACTGCCATGTCGCCCATTTCCAACTTCGCCCGCACTGCCCTCGCCTGCTCCCTGGCTGCCCTGCTCGGTGGCTGCGTCATTGCCGGCGATGTGCGCCCCTATCCGGCAATGGCACCGATCCAGCCGATCATGCCACCGCAGGCCGAACCGACCGCCGGCGCGATCTACGCGGCCGGCCCGACCCTGCAGTTGTATTCGGACCGTCGCGCGCGCGATGTCGGCGACCTGCTGACCATCACCCTGCTGGAAAACACCACCGCGCAGACCAGTGCCAATACCGCCACCAACAAGGAATCGAACCTGAGCCTGGGCACGCCGTCCATCCTCGGTGCGCCGGTCACCCTGGGCGGCAAGGACATCCTCAGTGCGACGGCCAAGGGCGCGCGTGACTTCACCGGCAAGGGCAACAGCGCGCAGAGCAACCGCCTGCAGGGCAACGTGACCGTGACCGTGGTGCAGCGCCTGCCCAACGGCAACCTGGTGGTGCAGGGGCAGAAGAACCTGCGCCTGAACCAGGGCGACGAGCTGGTGCAGGTACAGGGCATCGTGCGCCCCGGTGACATCAGCGCGGACAACACCGTGCCCTCCAGCCGCGTGGCTGAGGCACGCATCGTCTACGGCGGCCGCGGCCCTGTCGCGCAGTCCAACGCGATGGGCTGGTTGAGCCGCTTCTTCAACTCCGGCCTGACGCCGTTCTGAGTATGGCCATGAAAGCTCTCTTCTCTTCTACGTGGCAACGACGCATGGCGTCGCTCTACGGATCATTCTTCCTTCTACTGGCAATGGCTGCGCCTGCCAGCGCCGAACGCATCAAGGACCTGGCCCAGGTCGGTGGCGTGCGTGGCAATGCGCTGGTGGGCTACGGTCTGGTGGTGGGCCTGGACGGCAGCGGCGACCGCACCAGCCAGGCGCCGTTCACCGTGCAGAGCCTGAAGAACCTGCTCGGCGAGCTGGGCGTGAATGTTCCGCCGAACGTCAATCCGCAGCTGAAGAACGTGGCGGCGGTGGCGATCCACGCCGAACTGCCGCCGTTCGCCAAGCCGGGCCAGCCGATCGATATCACCGTGTCCTCGATCGGCAACGCGGTCTCGCTGCGTGGCGGTTCGCTGTTGATGGCCCCGCTGCGCGGCGCCGACGGCCAGATCTATGCCATCGCCCAGGGCAACCTGATCGTGGGCGGCTTTGGTGCACAGGGCAAGGATGGTTCCCGTGTCTCGGTGAACGTGCCCAGCGTCGGCCGTATTCCCAATGGCGCCACCGTGGAGCGTGCGCTGCCCGATCCGCTGGCCAACGGCGGCGAGATCACCCTGAACCTGCACAACAATGACTTCACCACGGTCTCGCGCATGGTCGCTGCGCTCAACAATGCGTTCGGCGACGGTGCGGCGCGTGCGGTCGACGGCGTGACCGTGGCGGTTACCGCGCCGACCGATCCGGGCGCACGCATCGGCCTGCTGGCGCGCATCGAGAATCTGGAACTGACCCCGGGCAGCGCTCCGGCCAAGGTGGTGGTCAATTCGCGTACCGGCACCGTGGTCATCGGACAGCAGGTGCGCGTGGGACCTGCCGCGATCTCGCACGGTTCGCTGACCGTGACCATCCAGGAGAACACCAACGTCAGCCAGCCCAATGCGCTGTCCGGCGGCCGTACCGTAGCCAGCCCGCAGTCGACCATCACCGCCACCAACGACGGCAGCCGCATGTTCAAGTTCAGCGGCGGCACCACCCTGGACGAGATCGTGCACGCGGTGAACGCCGTGGGCGCAGCACCAGGCGATCTCATCGCGATCCTGGAAGCCCTGAAGCAGGCCGGCGCATTGAGTGCCGAGCTCGAGGTGATCTGATATGCGCATCAATCCCGCATTCGATCTGCACCCGGCACAACAGAACGATCCGGCGAAGATCGACAAGGTCGCGCGCCAGCTGGAAGGCCAGTTCGCGCAGATGCTGGTCAAGAGCATGCGTGACGCCAGCTTCGGCGACTCGCTGTTCCCCGGCGAAAACAAGATGTTCCGCGAGATGTACGACCAGAAGATTGCCGAGGCGATGACCCGCGGCAAGGGCCTTGGCCTGTCCGGCATGATCAGCCGGCAGCTGTCCGGCCAGGCCGCCGATGGCCCGGCACTGGATACCCGCGTGGACCCGGCCAAGGCCAGCCGTGCCTATCAGCTCAATGCACCGGCCAAGCCGGCACCGTCGCTGCCGCTGGAAGACGGCAGCCAGGCCGTGCGCCTGCTGCAGCAGATGGCCGCCGGCGCGCAGTCCGGCGCACACGCGGCGGTTGCACCGATGGAACAGGCGCTGGACCTGATCGCCGGGCGCGAAAGCAGCAGCATGCACCGCTCGCTGGGTACCGAAGATCCTTACATCGGCGGCCTGCAAGGCGACGACTGGGCTGCCAACAGCGACCAGTGGTCGGCTACCGCCAGCAACCGCGGCACGGCCATCAGCCCGGCCGATGCGATGGCGACCCGCACCGCCGTCGCGCAGCTGGGTGAACACACCCCGGAAGGCTTCGTCGCCAGCATCTGGCAGCACGCGCAGCGTGCGGCCAAGGAACTGGGCGTGGATGCCCGCGCCCTGGTCGCCCAGGCGGCGCTGGAAACCGGCTGGGGCAAGCGCCACATCAAGCATGCCGACGGCAGCACCTCGCACAACCTGTTCGGCATCAAGGCCAATGGCTGGAACGGCCAGCGCGCCGTGGCCGGCACCCACGAGTACGTCGATGGCGTGCGCCGCAACGAGACCGCCAGCTTCCGTGCCTACAGTTCGCCGGCCGAGAGCTTTGCCGACTACGTGCGCCTGCTGAAGACCAGCCCGCGCTACCAGCAGGCCCTGCAGGCCGGCACCGACGTGCAGGGCTTCGCCCGTGGCCTGCAGCGCGCCGGCTATGCCACCGACCCGCGCTACGCGGCCAAGATCGCCGCGATCGCCGGCGGACCGACCATCGAGCGCGCCGTCAGCGCCGTGGCCGATGCCGGCTCGCGCCTTGGCCAGACCTTCGCCAGCACCGCAACCGCGGCGCTGGGTATCACCCGTCGTTGAGGAACCCCATGTCCAGCGTACTTTCCACCGGTACCGGTGCCCTGCTCGCCTTCCAGCGTGCGTTGGCGACCACCAGCCACAACGTGGCCAACCTCAATACCCCGGGCTACAGCCGGCAGAAGGTCAACTTCGCCACGGCTGATCCCCAGAACTACGGCTACGGCACGGTCGGCAACGGCACCCGCATCACCGACATCCGCCGTACCGCCGACCAGCTGGCGATCTCGCGCCTGCTCGACAGCAGCGGCGAGCTGGCGCGCCTGAAGCAGCTCTCCGGCATGGCCGACCGGGTCAATTCGTTGTTCTCCGACGCGGCAACCAACGTGTCCGGCGTCTGGTCGAAGTTCTTCGATTCGGTCAGCGGCCTGTCGTCCAACGCGGCCGGCACCGCCGACCGCCAGAACATGCTGGATGGTGGCAAGGCTTTGGCCAACCGCTTCGTCCAGCTCAACACGCACCTGAACAACCTCAACAGCGAGGTCAACAACGGCCTGCTGGCCGGTGCCACCGAGGTCAACCGGCTGGCGCAGGAGATCGCGCAGATCAACGGTGCGATAGGCACCAACATCGCTACCGCCGCACCGGACCTGCTCGACCGCCGCGACCAGTTGATCACCCAGCTGATCGGCTACACCGGTGGCACCGCAGTGATCCAGGACGGCGGCATCATGAATGTCTATACCGCTGGCGGAAACGCGCTGGTGGTGGGCACCACGGCGACCAAGGTCACCACCGTGGCCGACCCGTACCAGCCGGAGCGCCTGCAGCTGGCGCTGGAAACGCAGGGCAACACCATCCGGCTCGACCCGAAGGCGGTCGGTGGCCAGATCGGCGGCCTGCTGGAATTCCGCGACACCGTGCTGACGCCTGCCCAGGCCGAGCTGGGCAAGCTGGCGGTAGGCCTGGCCGAGAGCTTCAACCAGGTGCATCACCAGGGCGTGGACCTGTATGGCCAGCTCGGGGGTGACTTCTTCAACATCGGCAATCCACGCGTCACCGCCAACAATGCCAACACCGGCACCGCCAGCCTCAGCGCCAGTTACGGCGACCTCGGCAAGCTGGACGCGCAGAACGTGGTGCTGCAGTTCGATGGCACCAACTGGAAGGCCAGTCGTGCCGACACCGGTGCGAACGTTCCGCTGACCGGCACCGGTACGGCCGCCGATCCACTGGTGATCAACGGCGTCAAGCTGGTGGTCGGCGGTACCCCGGCGGCCAACGACCGCTTCCTGCTGCAGCCGACCGCAGGCGTGGCTGGCAGCATGGAAGTGGCGATCACCGATCCGTCGCGCATCGCCGCTGCCGCTGCGGTGAAGGGCGCGGCGGCGACGTCCAACACGGGCACCGGCAAGCTGAGCGGTGTCACCGTCAGCGATTCGACCAACGCCAACCTGCGCAATCCGGCCGCGATCGTGTTCACCTCGGCCACCACCTACACCATCGATGGGGGCCCGCCGCAGACCTACACGCCCGGCCAGACCATCAGTGCCAACGGCTGGAGCTTCGTGCTGGACGGTGCGCCGAAGGTCGGCGACACCTTCAACATCACCCCGACTCCGGCGGGCTCGTCGGACAACAGCAACGCCTCCAGGCTGTCCAAGGTGGAGAGCGCCAAGGCATTCAACAGCGGCACGGTCACCCTCAACGGCGCCCTGGGTGGCCTGACCACCCAGGTCGGTGCAGCCGCCCGCTCGGCCGAGTATTCGCTGGAAGCGCAGCTGGTGATCAATGACAAGGCGCAGGAAGCGCGCGATGAGGTATCCGGCGTCAACCTGGACGAGGAGGCGGCCGACATGCTGCGCCTGCAACAGGCCTACCAGGCAGCCTCACAGCTGATCTCCACCGCCGACAGCATGTTCCAGACCATCCTGGGAGCCGTCCGTCGATGAGCAGCCGTATCTCCACCAGCATGATGTTCAACCAGTCCGTGTCGCTGATGATGGCCAAGCAGGCCAAGCTCAGCCACCTGGAGCAGCAGATCGCCACCGGCAGCAAGATCGTCAGCGCCAAGGACGATCCGGTTGCCGCTGGTGCGGCGGTCGGGCTTGACCGCAGCCTGGCCGCACTGGACCGGATGAAACTCAATGCCGGCAACGTGCAGAACCGACTGGGCGTACAGGAGAACGCCCTGGCCCAGGTCAACGACCTGATGGCGCGCGTCAACGACCTGACCATCCAGGCCAGCAATCCGGCACTGGGCGCCGCCGACAAGAAAACGCTGATCACCGAACTGAACCAGATCCGCGAGGGCCTGCTGTCGCTGGCCAACGCCGACGACGGCACCGGCCGCTACGTGTTCGGCGGCACCAACGATGGCGATCCGCCGTTCGCCAAGATCAATGGCAAGGTGGTCTACCGTGGCGACCAGACCCAGCGCCAGATTGAAGTCGGCCCCGATACCTATGTGCGGGATGCCCTGCCCGGCAGCGAAATCTTCATGCGCATTCCTACCGGCGACGGCTTCGTCGATGGTGTCGCCGCGGCCGGCAATACCGGCAACGGCGTGCTGACCAACATCACCCGCGATGGCAGCGACAGCTGGAACGGCCAGTCCTTCAGCATCCGCTTCACCGCCGCCGACCAGTACCAGGTACTGGACGGCGCTGGTAACGTGACCGGCACCGGCACGTTCAAGGCCGGTGACAACGTGGAAGTCAACGGAGTCCGCCTGCAGATCACCGGCGCACCCGCTGCCGGTGACAGCTTCAGTGTGAAGCCGGCAACCAGCCGCGACATCTTCGACACCATGGACAAGCTGATTGCCGCGCTTGATGCCGACACCGGCACCACCGCCAAGATGAGCGCGCAGCAGAACGAACTGCAGAGCGCCCTGCGCGATGTGGCCCGTGCGTCGGAGCGGATGATCGATTCGCGTGCGGCCGGCGGTGCGCAGCTGAAGGCACTGGACAATGCCGCCGACATGCGTGAAGCCAACAGCGTGACCCTGAAGACCACGCTGTCGCAGATGCGCGACCTGGACTATGCCGATGCACTGAGCCAGTACCAGCTGCAGAGCACCGCGCTGCAGGCGGCACAGACGATCTTCTCGCAGATGCAGTCGATGTCGTTGTTCAACAAGATCCGCTGACGCATCTCCTGCGTCACCCCTGAAAGGCCGCGATGCCCTGCATCGCGGCCTTTTTCGTTTCTGCGTGCCCGTTCCGTCGCGCTCGCCGGGCGTGGGCTGGCGCTACCGGAAACGTGCTGCACGCATTTTCCGTGATTGCCCATCAAGCCCGGCCCTGCCCCGCCGATACCTTCATCAGCGCTGGTTGGGCATGCCCAACCGCCCCTTCCGGGGTCGCCTTCACGCCCGGCCAGGGCTGGAAAACCCCGGAAAAACAGCCTCCGGCACCGGATTTCAGCGTCGACGGAATTCACGGCTAAAGGTTGTTGACAAAGCGCCGTTATTCATTTGGCAACAGCGAAGCACACAGCCACACAAAAAAACAGGCGGCGCTTCGTTTCATTCACCAACGGGTTCCATATAAGAGGAGACGACCCCATGGCACAGGTAATCAACACCAATACGATGTCGCTCAACGCTCAGCGCAACCTGAGCACCAGCGGCAGCTCGCTCGCTACCACCATCCAGCGCCTCTCGTCCGGCCTGCGCATCAACAGCGCGAAGGACGACGCGGCCGGCCTGGCGATCAGCGAGCGCTTCACCACCCAGATCCGCGGTCTGGACGTGGCCATCCGCAACGCCAACGACGGTATCTCGCTGGCCCAGGTCGCCGAGGGTTCGCTGAGCGAAGTCGGCAACAACCTGCAGCGCATCCGTGAACTGGCCGTGCAGTCCTCCAACGCCACCAACTCGGCCAGCGACCGCAAGGCCCTGCAGGCTGAAGTGACCCAGCTGGTCTCGGAAGTCGACCGCGTGGCCAAGCAGGCTGACTTCAACGGCACCAAGCTGCTGGACGGCTCCTTCACCAGCCAGCTGTTCCAGGTCGGCGCCAACGCCGGCCAGGCCATCGCCATCAACAGCGTGGTCAACGCCAAGGCCGATTCGCTGGGCGCGGCAACCTTCGCCAACGGCTACACCGGCACCAGCCTGGCCGCCGCCGACAAGGCCACCGCCGACACCACCTACTCCGGCCTGCAGATCTCGGTGACCCCGCCGGGCGGCACCGCCACCACGGTCACCATCAACGACTTCACCGTGAAGGCGGGCGAATCGATCACTTCGGCCACCTCTGCCGCGATCAACAACAAGCTGGGTGAAACCGGCGTCATGGCCTCGGTCAATGCCGGTGTGATCAGCCTGGCCTCGGTCAAGGACGGCCAGACCTTCACCCTGGGCGTCAGTGCCGCAACCCCGCCGGCCGGCGCCACCGCCGCGACCATCGCCGGCCTGGGCCTGACCGAAACCAGCACCAACGGCGGCCTGCTGACCGGCGCCACGGCCAACTTCGTCAAGGACCTGAACGTCACCACCGCCGAAGGTGCGCAGAAGGCGCTGTCGATCGTCGACAAGGCCCTCGAGTCGGTCAACAGCGTGCGCGCCGACCTCGGCGCGATCCAGAACCGCTTCACCTCGGTGGTGGCCAACCTGCAGACCTCCTCGGAGAACCTGTCGGCCTCGCGCAGCCGCATCCGCGATACCGACTTCGCCAAGGAAACCGCCGAACTGACCCGCACCCAGATCCTGCAGCAGGCCGGTACGGCCATGCTGGCCCAGGCCAACCAGGTACCGCAGAACGTGCTCAGCCTGTTGCAGCGCTGACATGAGCCGCCCCCGGGGCACGTCGGGGGCGTCTAACCCAACTCACGTGCAACCGCTCAAGGACCTCTCCTCATGGCACAAGTCATCAACACCAATACGATGTCGTTGAATGCTCAGCGTAACCTGAGCACCAGCGGCAGCTCGCTGGCCACCACCATCCAGCGCCTGTCCTCCGGTTCGCGCATCAACAGCGCCAAGGACGACGCCGCCGG
>NZ_JCAFVP010000028.1:0-17103 GCF_059372495.1 Stenotrophomonas sp. YJH_SMC_80 | reverse complement strand
GGTTGGCGACGAAATCGAAATCGTCGGCATCCGTCCGGTGCAGAAGACCACCGTGACCGGCGTTGAAATGTTCCGCAAGCTGCTGGACCAGGGTCAGGCAGGCGACAACGCTGGCCTGCTGCTGCGCGGCACCAAGCGTGACGACGTCGAGCGTGGCCAGGTCCTGGCCAAGCCGGGTTCGATCAAGCCGCACACCAAGTTCGAAGGCGAAGTCTACGTCCTGTCGAAGGACGAGGGCGGCCGTCACACCCCGTTCTTCAACGGCTACCGTCCGCAGTTCTACTTCCGCACCACTGACATCACCGGCGCAGCTGCTCTGCCGGAAGGCGTCGAAATGGTGATGCCGGGTGACAACGTCAAGATGGTCGTCACCCTGATCAATCCGGTGGCAATGGACGAAGGCCTGCGCTTCGCTATCCGCGAAGGCGGCCGTACCGTCGGCGCCGGCGTGGTCTCGAAGATCATCGAGTAAGCCTGCAGTACCGGTGGTTGCATAGCGCCGCCGGTTACGCGAATGGCGGGCCGGGAACCTCGGTCCGCCTTCGCCGTCTAAGGGAAGGCAAGTTTTAACACGTACGCCAGTAGCTCAATTGGCAGAGCAGCGGTCTCCAAAACCGCAGGTTGGGGGTTCGAGTCCCTCCTGGCGTGCCATCTGCCCACCTTATCCAGCGGCCTGGGCCGCTAAAGCAGACACAGCCGGATGAATAGCAAGATCGAACACTCCAAGGACAACTCCGCCAACGGCGGGGATATCGTCAAGTACGTCGCCGCATCGCTGCTGGTGCTGGCCGGTCTGTTCGTCTGGTTCTGGTTCTCCGCCGACTCCGGTCGCGCCACCCAGCTGGGTGCGTGGGCGGGTCAGCTGCGTGCGTTGGCGGTCGTGGTCGGTCTGGTTGGCGGTATCGGCGTGTTCATGCTGACCGGCAAGGGGCGCGACACCCGCGAATTCCTCTCCGAGTCGCGCTTCGAACTGCGCAAGGTGGTCTGGCCGACGCGCCAGGAAGCCATCCGCATGACCTGGGTCGTGATGGTGGTGGTGACCATTCTCAGTCTGTTGCTGGGTGGGTTCGATTACGTCATTCAGTGGCTGGTTCAGTTGTTCCTGAGCCGCTAAGGAGAATTGCATGAAGCGTTGGTACGTCGTTCACGCCTATTCGGGCTTCGAGAAGTCGGTGGCGCAGGCTCTGCGCGATCGCATCGTCCGTGACGGCATGGAAGAGCGCTTCGGCGATGTCCTGGTCCCGACCGAAGAAGTGGTCGAGATGCGCGCTGGCCAGAAGCGCCGCTCCGAGCGCAAGTTTTTCCCGGGTTACGTGCTGGTCCAGATCGAGACCCACGAAGAAGCCGGTATTCCGCGCATCGACAACGAAAGCTGGCACCTGGTCAAGGAAACCCCGCGCGTGATGGGCTTCATCGGCGGCACCGCCGACCGTCCGCTGCCGATTGCCGATTCCGAGGCCGAAGCCATCCTGAACCGCGTTCAGGAAGGTGTCGAGAAGCCGCGTCCGAAGGTGCTGTTCGAGCCGGGCCAGATGGTCCGCGTCACCGACGGCCCGTTCAACGATTTCAATGGCGTCGTCGAAGAGGTCAACTACGAGAAGAGCCGTCTGCGCGTCTCGGTGCTGATCTTCGGTCGTGCCACTCCGGTCGAACTCGAGTTCGGCCAGGTCGAAAAGGCCGTCTGATCCAGCTGTAGAGTCGAGCTTGCTCGACTTTGCTGATCGGTCGAGCAAGCTCGACTCTACGGAACCAGGAACCGGGCCTTGCCCGGTTTCGTCCGTTTATATGCCGCTTCAGGCATGTGAAGAAAAAACCTGATATAGTGCGCGGCTCCCCGCTGGGAAGCCAGCAGGACGAGGCCGCCGCAAGGTGGCCTTCAGCATGATTTCAAAACGCGATGCCGGGACGCGTGATTCCCGGTCCGATGGGGAGCCTGTTGTCGAAAGGCGCTAGCACCCGGAGAGTACTCACATGGCAAAGAAAGTTGTCGGTTACATCAAGCTGCAGGTGAAGGCCGGTCAGGCCAACCCCTCGCCGCCGGTCGGTCCTGCGCTGGGTCAGCGCGGTCTGAACATCATGGAATTCTGCAAGGCGTTCAACGCTGCCACGCAGAAGCTCGAGCCGGGTCTGCCGGTTCCGGTGATCATCACGGCCTACTCGGACCGTACGTTCACCTTCATCACCAAGAGCACCCCGGCCACCACCCTGCTGAAGAAGGCCGCTGGCATCTCGTCGGGCTCCAAGCGCCCGAACACCGAGAAGGTCGGCAAGGTCACCCGTAAGCAGCTGGAAGAGATCGCCAAGGCGAAGGAACCGGATCTGACTGCCGCCGATCTGGACGCCGCCGTGCGTACCATCGCTGGCTCTGCCCGTTCCATGGGCCTCGTGGTGGAGGGTTAATAAGATGGCACAGACCAAGCGTGAGAAGGCCATCAAGGCCGCCGTCGTTCCGGGCAAGGCATACGCCTTCGAGGACGCGATCAACATCCTGAAGAGCGCCACCAAGGCCAAGTTCGTCGAGTCGATCGACGTCGCTGTGCGCCTGGGCGTCGATGCGAAGAAGTCCGACCAGCAGGTCCGTGGCTCCACCGTGCTGCCGGCCGGTACCGGCAAGTCGGTCCGCGTCGCCGTGTTCGCTCCGGCCGGTGCCAAGGCTGATGAAGCCCTGGCCGCTGGCGCCGAAGCCGTCGGTATGGATGATCTGGCCGAGAAGATGCAGGCCGGCGATCTGAACTACGACGTCGTCATCGCGACCCCGGACGCCATGCGCGTCGTCGGTAAGCTGGGCACCGTGCTGGGTCCGCGCGGCCTGATGCCGAACCCGAAGGTCGGCACCGTTTCCCCGAACCCGGGTGAAGCCGTGAAGAACGCCAAGTCGGGTCAGGTCCGTTACCGCACCGACAAGGCCGGCATCATCCACTGCACCATCGGCAAGGCCGACTTCGCCGAAGACGCGCTGAAGTCGAACCTGACCGCGCTGCTGCTGGACCTGATCAAGGCCAAGCCGGCCACCTCGAAGGGCACCTACCTGCAGAAGGTTTCGGTCAGCTCGACGATGGGCCCGGGCGTCACCGTCGACCAGTCGTCGCTGACCCTGAAGTAATTGTTTCAAGCGGTCACGGTACCTTCGGTGCCGTGACCGTGACATTTGAAGGCATCGTTGGCAGTGCATCGCCCGCGGTAGCCGTCAAAGACCGCAGGCGCGGTCGTGGCAATACCGGCGACGGGCACGGAAGCTCGATCTGGCAAGGAGTCGCCGCCGGAGCAGTCATGAGCGCTTAATCGATTCCCCGGAATCACCCTGCGTAGATGGTGCCCTTCTGGAGTTTTTCTGGTTCACGCACGTCTGGGATTTCCCAGGTTGGCCCACTCCAGGTCTAGAACGGCCCACCCCCGGAACATCATCCCGATGTTCCCGGCGTCCAGGACGGATGCCGCACAGGACCGCACACGGCAGGAGCCGTAAGCGGAGTTCAATAGGAGGAGTGCAATGGCTCTCAATCTGTCCCAGAAGCAAGAAGTAGTCGCCGAGCTGGCAGACGTCGCCGCCAAGGCCCACTCCTTGATCGCAGCCGAATACGCTGGCACCACGGTCGCCCAGATGACCGCGATGCGCAAGCAGGCTCGTGAAACCGGTGTTTTCTTGAAGGTTGTCAAGAACACCCTGGCTTCGCGCGCCGTTGAAGGCACCGAGTTCGCAGTCGCCCAGGACCAGATGGTTGGTCCGCTGCTGTACGCGTTCTCGCTCGAGGAGCCCGGCGCTGCCGGTCGCCTGATCAAGGAAGCCGCCAAGGGCAACGACAAGCTGAAGGCTAAGGTCGTCGCCATCGGTGGCGAAGTGTTCCCGGCAAGCCACGTCGACGTGCTGGCCTCGCTGCCGACCCGCGACCAGGCCCTGGCCATGCTGGCCCGCGTCCTGACCGAGCCGGTCACGATGTTTGCCCGCGCCATCAAGGCCGTTGGCGAGAAGCAGGGTGGTGGCGACGTCGCCGCCGACGCTGCCGAACCGGCCGCCGAGACCGCCTGAGTTTCGACTTACCGTGGTTCCTGACGGAACCTCAACCCAGAAAATCATCCAAAGGTATTAATCATGTCCCTTACCAACGAACAGATCGTCGACGCCATCGCCGAGAAGTCCCTGATGGAAGTGATGGAGCTGGTCAAGGCCATCGAAGAGAAGTTCGGCGTCTCCGCCGCTGCTCCGGTCGCCGTGGCTGTCAACGCCGGCCCGGCCGTTGCCGCTGAAGAGCAGACCGAGTTCACCGTCACCCTGAAGTCGGCCGGCGACAAGAAGGTCGAAGTCATCAAGGCCGTCCGCGCCATCACCGGCCTGGGCCTGAAGGAAGCGAAGGACCTGGCCGAAGCCGGTGGCGTCCTGAAGGAAGGCGCTTCGAAGGAAGACGCCGAGAAGATGAAGAAGGACCTGGAAGCTGCTGGCGCGACTGTCGAAGTCAAGTAAGCAGTTACCTTGCATCGTCACCGATTCACGGCGATGCAGCCAAGGCTGGGGGCGTAAGCCCCCGGCCTTTGGTCGTTGTTGCGGTGTCGGTAGAGTCGACTGTTAGTCGACTGCTGTGAAGGAAGTCGACTAACAGTCGACTCTACCGTTTCAAATGCAGCAAAAAGCCCAACACGGGCTGCAGTCAAACCCCGCCGGCCAGCGCAGTGCGCGGCAGCAGGGGCGTGGTAGCAGACGAGTTGGCAGTTGGAAGTAGCGGGAGAAGGCGTGCTGGTGCCGGCAATACCAGCGACTTCCAACTGACAATTTCAAGTTCCCTTCGGATCGTGGGCGCACGATCCGCACAACAAGGTGGAAGACCTCATGACGTCCTATTCGTTCACCGAAAAAAAGCGTATCCGCAAGGATTTCGGCAAGCAGCGCTCGATTCTCGAAGTGCCGTTCCTGCTCGCCATCCAAGTGGATTCCTATCGTGAATTCCTGCAGGAAAACGTCGATCCGGCCAAGCGCACGGACCACGGCCTGCATGCTGCGCTGAAGTCGGTCTTCCCGATCGCCAGCTACAGCGGCAACGCTGCCCTGGAATACGTCGGCTACAAGCTGGGCGAACCGGTCTTCGACGAGCGCGAGTGCCGCCAGCGTGGCATGAGCTACGGCGCCCCGCTGCGCGTGACCGTGCGCCTGGTGATCTACGACCGTGAGTCGTCGACCAAGGCCATCAAGTACGTGAAGGAGCAGGAGGTCTATCTGGGCGAAATCCCGCTGATGACCGAGAACGGCACCTTCATCGTCAACGGCACCGAGCGCGTCATCGTCTCGCAGCTGCACCGCTCGCCGGGCGTGTTCTTCGACCACGATCGTGGCAAGACCCACAGCTCGGGCAAGCTGCTGTACAGCGCCCGCATCATTCCTTACCGCGGCTCCTGGCTGGACTTCGAGTTCGACCCGAAGGACGCGCTGTTCACCCGTATCGACCGTCGCCGCAAGCTGCCGGTGTCGATCCTGCTGCGCGCGCTCGGCTACAGCAACGAAGAGATGCTGGCCGAGTTCTTCGAGATCAACACCTTCCACATCAACCCGGATGAAGGCGTCCAGCTGGAGCTGGTGCCGGAGCGCCTGCGTGGCGAAACCCTGGGCTTCGACCTCGCCGACGGCGACAAGGTCATCGTGGAAGCCGGCAAGCGCATCACCGCGCGCCACATCAAGCAGCTGGAAGCCTCGGGCATCGCCGCCCTGGCCGTGCCGGACGACTACATCGTCGGCCGCATCCTGTCGCACGACGTGGTTGACGCCTCGACCGGCGAACTGCTGGCCCAGGCCAATGACGAGATCACCGACGAGCAGCTGCAGGCCTTCCGCAAGGCCGGTGTGGATGCCGTGGGCACCCTGTGGGTGAACGATCTGGATCGTGGCCCGTACCTGTCCAACACCCTGCGCATCGACCCGACCAAGACCCAGCTGGAAGCCCTGGTCGAGATCTACCGCATGATGCGTCCGGGCGAGCCGCCGACCAAGGACGCTGCGCAGAACCTGTTCCACAACCTGTTCTTCACCTTCGAGCGCTACGACCTGTCCGCGGTCGGCCGCATGAAGTTCAACCGCCGCGTGGGCCGCAAGGAAACCACCGGCGAAGCCGTGCTGTACGACAGCAAGTACTTCGGTGAGCGCAACGACGAAGAGTCCAAGCGCCTGGTCGCCGCCCACGGCGACAGCTCCGACATCCTGGACGTGATCAAGGTCCTGACCGAGATCCGCAACGGTCGCGGCGTGGTCGACGATATCGACCACCTGGGCAACCGTCGCGTGCGTTCGGTCGGCGAAATGGCCGAAAACGTGTTCCGCGTCGGCCTGGTCCGCGTCGAGCGCGCGGTCAAGGAGCGCCTGTCGATGGCCGAGTCCGAAGGCCTGACCCCGCAGGAGCTGATCAACGCCAAGCCGGTTGCCGCTGCCATCAAGGAGTTCTTCGGCTCCTCGCAGCTGTCGCAGTTCATGGACCAGAACAACCCGCTGTCGGAAGTGACCCACAAGCGTCGCGTCTCGGCCCTGGGCCCGGGCGGCCTGACCCGTGAGCGCGCCGGCTTCGAAGTGCGCGACGTGCACCCGACCCATTACGGCCGCGTCTGCACCATCGAAACCCCGGAAGGCCCGAACATCGGCCTGATCAATTCGCTGGCCGTGTACGCCCGCACCAACCAGTACGGTTTCCTCGAGACTCCGTACCGCAAGGTCGTGGACGGCAAGGTCTATGACGAAGTCGAGTTCCTGTCGGCGATCGAAGAAAACGAGTACGTCATTGCGCAGGCCAACGCGCTGACCGATGCCAAGGGCACCCTGACCGAGCAGTTCGTTCCGTGCCGCTTCCAGGGCGAATCGCTGCTGAAGCCGCCGGCGGAAGTCCACTTCATGGACGTCTCGCCGATGCAGACCGTGTCGATCGCGGCCGCGCTGGTTCCGTTCCTGGAGCACGATGACGCGAACCGCGCACTGATGGGCGCCAACATGCAGCGTCAGGCGGTGCCGACCCTGCGTGCGCAGAAGCCGCTGGTCGGTACCGGCATCGAGCGCGCCGTGGCGCGTGACTCCGGTGTGACCGTGAACGCCCGCCGTGGTGGCGAGATCGTGCAGATCGACGCGGCCCGCATCGTGGTCAAGGTCAACGAGGAAGAGATCGTTGGCGCCACCGATGCAGGCGTGGACATCTACAACCTGGTCAAGTACACCCGTTCGAACCAGAACACCTGCATCAACCAGCGTCCGCTGGTCCAGGTGGGTGACGTCATCGCCCGCGGCGACGTGCTGGCCGACGGTCCGTCCACCGACATCGGCGAACTGGCCCTGGGCCAGAACATGCTGATCGCGTTCATGCCGTGGAACGGCTACAACTTCGAAGACTCCATCCTGCTCTCCGAGCGCGTGGTGGAAGAGGATCGTTACACCACGATCCACATCGAAGAGCTGACCTGCGTCGCGCGTGACACCAAGCTGGGGCCGGAGGAAATCTCCGCCGACATCCCGAATGTCTCCGAGCAGGCGCTGAACCGCCTGGACGAGAGCGGCGTGGTGTACATCGGTGCGGAAGTCCGCGCCGGCGACATCATGGTCGGCAAGGTCACCCCGAAGGGCGAAAGCCAGCTGACTCCGGAAGAGAAGCTGCTGCGCGCGATCTTCGGCGAGAAGGCTTCGGACGTTAAGGACAGCTCGCTGCGCGTTCCGCCGGGCATGGACGGCACCGTCATCGACGTGCAGGTCTTCACCCGCGACGGCATCGAGAAGGACAAGCGCGCCCGCCAGATCGAAGAGTCTGAAATCAAGCGCGTCAAGAAGGACTTCGACGACCAGTTCCGCATCCTGGAAGCCGCCATCTACATGCGTCTGCGTTCGCAGATCGTGGGCAAGGTGGTCAACGGTGGCGCTGGCCTGAAGAAGGGTGACGTGATCACCGACGCCTTCCTGGACGGCCTGAAGAAGGCTGACTGGTTCGCCCTGCGCATGAAGGACGAGGACGCTTCGGAAGCCATCGAGCGCGCGCAGAAGCAGATCCAGGCGCACGAGAAGGAATTCGAGCGTCGCTTCGCCGACAAGCGCGGCAAGATCACCGCCGGTGACGACCTCGCCCCGGGCGTGCTGAAGATGGTCAAGGTGTTCCTGGCCGTGAAGCGCCGCATCCAGCCGGGCGACAAGATGGCAGGCCGCCACGGTAACAAGGGTGTGGTCTCCAACGTGGTGCCGGTCGAGGACATGCCGTACATGGCCTCGGGCGAAACCGTGGACATCGTGCTGAACCCGCTGGGCGTGCCGTCGCGTATGAACATCGGCCAGATCCTGGAAGTGCACCTGGGCTGGGCGGCCAAGGGCCTGGGCCGCAAGATCCAGGCGATGATGGAAGCCCAGGCGGCGGTTGCCGACCTGCGCAAGTTCCTGGACGACATCTACAACCACGACGACACCAACGTGGCCAACCGTGTCGACCTGTCGCAGTTCAGCGACGAGGAACTGCTGCGTCTGGCCCGTAACCTCACCGACGGCGTGCCGATGGCCACCCCGGTGTTCGACGGTGCCACCGAAGCGGAAATCAAGCGCATGCTGGAACTGGCCGACCTGCCGAGCAGTGGCCAGACCCAGCTGTACGACGGCCGCACCGGTGAAGCGTTCGATCGCCACACCACCGTCGGTTATATGCACTACCTGAAGCTGAACCACCTGGTCGACGACAAGATGCACGCCCGTTCGACCGGTCCGTACTCGCTCGTCACCCAGCAGCCGCTGGGCGGCAAGGCGCAGTTCGGCGGCCAGCGCTTCGGTGAAATGGAAGTCTGGGCGCTGGAAGCCTACGGCGCGGCCTACACCCTGCAGGAAATGCTGACGGTGAAGTCCGATGACGTGCAGGGCCGCAACCAGATGTACAAGAACATCGTCGACGGTGAGCACGAGATGGTCGCGGGCATGCCGGAATCCTTCAACGTGCTCGTGAAGGAAATCCGCTCGCTGGCCATCAACATGGAACTGGAAGACAACTGATCCATGCCGGCGCGGCGGCCAACGCCGCCGCGCCGCTGGCAGTGAACTGAAAGCCCATCGACACAGCATTCCTCCTTCTGGAGAACACCATGAAAGACCTGCTCAACCTCTTCAACCAGCAGCGCCAGACGCTGGACTTCGACGCGATCAAGATCGCGCTGGCTTCGCCGGACCTGATCCGTTCGTGGTCCTTCGGCGAAGTGAAGAAGCCGGAAACCATCAACTACCGTACCTTCAAGCCGGAACGCGACGGCCTGTTCTGCGCCGCCATCTTCGGCCCGGTGAAGGACTACGAGTGCCTGTGCGGCAAGTACAAGCGCATGAAGCACCGCGGCGTGGTCTGCGAAAAGTGCGGTACCGAAGTGACCCTGGCCAAGGTGCGCCGCGAGCGCATGGGCCACATCGACCTGGCCTCGCCGGTCGCGCACATCTGGTTCCTGAAGTCGCTGCCGTCGCGCATCGGCCTGATGCTGGACATGACCCTGCGCGACATCGAGCGCGTGCTGTACTTCGAAGCCTACGTGGTGACCGAGCCGGGCCTGACCGCCCTGGAGCGCCGCCAGCTGCTGACCGAGGAACAGTACCTGCAGGCCCGCCAGGAGCACGGTGACGACTTCGACGCCGCGATGGGCGCCGAGGCCGTGTACGAACTGCTGCGCACGATCGACCTGCAGTCGGAAATGACCCGCCTGCGCGAGGAAATCGCCGCTACCGGTTCGGAAACCAAGCTCAAGCGCCTCACCAAGCGCATCAAGCTGATCGAAGCCTTCCTGGAATCGGGCAACCGTCCGGAATGGATGGTCATGACCGTGCTGCCGGTGCTGCCGCCGGACCTGCGTCCGCTGGTCCCGCTGGATGGCGGCCGCTTCGCGACCTCCGACCTGAACGACCTGTACCGCCGCGTCATCAACCGCAACAACCGCCTGCGCCGCCTGCTCGAACTGAGCGCGCCGGACATCATCGTGCGCAATGAAAAGCGCATGCTGCAGGAGTCGGTCGATGCGCTGCTGGACAACGGCCGTCGTGGCCGTGCCATCACCGGCACCAACAAGCGCCCGCTGAAGTCGCTGGCCGACATGATCAAGGGCAAGCAGGGTCGCTTCCGCCAGAACCTGCTCGGCAAGCGCGTCGACTACTCGGGCCGTTCGGTCATCGTGGTCGGCCCGTACCTGCGCCTGCACCAGTGCGGCCTGCCGAAGAAGATGGCGCTCGAGCTGTTCAAGCCGTTCGTCTTCGCCAAGCTGCAGCGTCGTGGCCTGGCCACCACCATCAAGGCCGCCAAGAAGCTGGTCGAGCGCGAAGAAGCCGAAGTCTGGGACATCCTGGAAGAGGTCATCCGCGAGCACCCGGTGATGCTGAACCGTGCGCCGACCCTGCACCGTCTGGGTATCCAGGCGTTCGAGCCGGTGCTGATCGAAGGCAAGGCCATCCAGCTGCACCCGCTGGTCTGCACCGCGTTCAACGCCGACTTCGACGGTGACCAGATGGCCGTCCACGTGCCGCTCTCGCTGGAAGCCCAGCTGGAAGCGCGTGCGCTGATGATGTCGACCAACAACATCCTGTCGCCGGCCAACGGCGAGCCGATCATCGTGCCGTCGCAGGACGTCGTGCTGGGTCTGTACTACATGACCCGCTCGCTGGAAAACAAGAAGGGCGAGGGCATGGCCTTCGCCAACATCGCCGAAGTGAAGCGTGCCTACGACAACCGCGTGGTGGAACTGCACGCGCGCGTCAAGGTCCGCATCACCGAAGTGGTGACCGACGAAGACGGCAACAAGCAGAACAAGACCTCGATCGTGGACACCACGATCGGTCGCGCCCTGCTGGCTGAAATCCTGCCGGAAGGCCTGCCGTTCGCGCTGGCCAACACCGAGCTGACCAAGAAGAACATCAGCCGCCTGATCAACTCCAGCTACCGCCAGCTGGGCCTGAAGGACACGGTCGTGTTCGCCGACAAGCTGATGTACACCGGCTTCGCCTACGCGACCCGCGCCGGCGTCTCGATCGGCATCGACGACATGCTGATCCCGGACGAGAAGAAGGGCATCCTCACCGAGGCCGAAGCCGAAGTGCTGGAAATCCAGGAGCAGTACCAGTCGGGCCTGGTCACCGCCGGCGAGCGCTACAACAAGGTGGTCGACATCTGGTCGCGCACCAACGAGCGCATCGCCAAGGCGATGATGGACACCATCGGTACCGAGAAGGTGGTCAATGCCAAGGGTGAGACCATCGACCAGAAGTCGATGAACTCGCTGTACATCATGGCCGACTCCGGTGCGCGTGGTTCGCAGGCGCAGATCCGTCAGCTGGCCGGCATGCGTGGCCTGATGGCCCGCCCGGACGGCTCGATCATCGAGACGCCCATCAAGGCGAACTTCCGCGAAGGCCTGAACGTGCAGGAGTACTTCAACTCCACCCACGGTGCCCGTAAGGGTCTGGCCGATACCGCGCTGAAGACCGCGAACTCGGGTTACCTGACCCGTCGTCTGGTCGACGTGGCACAGGACGTGGTGATCACCGAGGTGGATTGCGGTACCACCGAAGGCCTGATCATGACCCCGATCGTGGAAGGCGGCGACGTGGTCGAGCCGCTGAAGGACCGCGTGCTGGGTCGCGTGGTTGCCGAGGACGTGTTCCTGCCGGGCAACGACGAAGATCCGATCGTCACCCGCAACACCCTGCTGGACGAAGCCTGGGTTGCCAAGCTGGAAGACGCCGGCGTGCAGACCATCAAGGTCCGCTCGACCATCTCCTGCGAATCGGCCTTCGGCGTCTGCTCGCGCTGCTACGGCCGCGACCTGGCCCGTGGCCACCTGGTCAACATCGGTGAAGCGGTCGGCGTCATCGCCGCCCAGTCCATCGGTGAGCCGGGTACCCAGCTGACCATGCGTACGTTCCACATCGGTGGTGCGGCGTCGCGAGCTGCTGCGGTCGACAACATCACCGTCAAGACCACCGGCTCGGTCAAGTTCAGCAACCTCAAGTCGGTCGAGCATGCCAACGGCTCGCTGGTGGCAGTGTCGCGCTCGGGCGAAATCTCGGTGCTCGATGCCCACGGCCGTGAGCGTGAGCGTTACAAGCTGCCGTACGGTGCGACCATCACGTCCAAGGACGGTGATGCGATCAAGGCTGGCCAGACCGTGGCCAACTGGGATCCGCATAACCACCCGATCGTGTCGGAAGTGGCCGGCTTCATCCGCTTCATCGACTTCGTCGACGGCATCACCGTCATCGAGAAGACCGACGAGCTGACCGGCCTGGCGTCGCGCGAAATCACCGATCCGAAGCGTCGTGGTACCCAGGCCAAGGACCTGCGCCCGATCGTGCGCATCGTCGACGCCAAGGGCAACGACCTGTCGATTCCGGGCACCGACCTGCCGGCGCAGTACCTGCTGCCGCCGCGCTCGATCGTCAACCTGCAGGACGGCGCTGCCGTCGGCGTGGGTGACGTGGTCGCCAAGATCCCGCAGGAAGCGTCGAAGACCCGCGACATCACCGGTGGTCTGCCGCGCGTGGCCGATCTGTTCGAAGCGCGCAAGCCGAAGGATCCGGCGGTGCTGGCCGAGCGTTCGGGCATCATCAGCTTCGGCAAGGACACCAAGGGCAAGCAGCGCCTGATCATCAAGGACACCGATGGTTCGGAGCACGAAGAGCTGATCCCGAAGTACCGCCAGGTCATCGTGTTCGAAGGCGAGCATGTCACCAAGGGTGAAACCATCGTGGACGGCGAGCCGAGCCCGCAGGACATCCTGCGCCTGCTGGGTGTCGAACCGCTGGCCGCCTACCTGGTGAAGGAAATCCAGGACGTGTACCGCCTGCAGGGCGTGAAGATCAACGACAAGCACATCGAGGTGATCACCCGCCAGATGCTGCGCAAGGTCGAGATCACCGACCAGGGCAGCAGCAAGTTCCTGAACGGCGAACAGGTGGAGCGCCAGCGCGTTATCGAGGAGAATGCCCGCCTTGCAGCCCGCAATGAGCTGCCGGCGCACTTCGATCCGGTCCTGCTGGGTATCACCAAGGCCTCGCTGGCGACCGAATCGTTCATCTCGGCCGCGTCGTTCCAGGAAACCACCCGCGTGCTGACCGAAGCGGCCGTCCGCGGCACCTCGGACAACCTGCGTGGCCTGAAGGAAAACGTCATCGTGGGTCGCCTGATTCCGGCCGGTACCGGCCTGGCGTACCACAGCAACCGCCGTCGCGGCGCTTCCGGCCTCACCGAGTCGGAAATGCAGACCCTTGCCGGCACCCCGGCCGCGGTCGAGGCACCGGTGGTTGAAGCCGAAGCTGAACAGGCCTCGGAAGACTGAAACACGGGTCCGGCCTCAGGGCCGGACCACCCGGGCGGGTAGAGTCGACTGTCAGTCGACTGCTATCCAGAGTCGACTGCTATCAAGAGTCGACTGACAGTCGACTCTACCGGTGCAGGGCAGGGTGGACCGCTTGCGGTTCACCCCGCCAACCTGAACGGGGTACATGGAGGCCCCCCAGTAACGTTCCGGGATCAGGAACGGGCTTGACAGAAGGCGTTTGACTGCTTTCCTGGCAGGTTGCTACAATCGTCTGTCTCAGCAGGCCAGAATTTTGGCCTGCTTTAACATTTCCGCATCTCTGGCCGGATTTTCCGGCCACCAATCAGAAGAACCTACTGATGGCGACGATCAACCAGCTGGTCCGCAAGCCGCGGCAAGCGACCACCTACAAGAGTGCCTCGCCGGCGCTCGACAAGTGCCCGCAGCGCCGTGGCGTCTGCACCCGTGTCTACACCACCACCCCGAAGAAGCCGAACTCGGCTCTGCGCAAGGTTGCCAAGGTCCGCCTGACCAACCAGGAAGAAGTGATTTCCTACATCGGTGGTGAAGGCCACAACCTGCAGGAGCACTCCGTGGTCCTGATCCGCGGCGGTCGCGTCAAGGACCTGCCGGGTGTGCGTTACCACACCGTTCGTGGCTCGCTCGACGCCGCCGGCGTTGCCAAGCGTCGCCAGGCCCGTTCCAAGTACGGCGCCAAGCGTCCGAAGGCATAAGGAGAGAGCACTATGTCGCGTAAGGGTAATACTCCGCAGCGTTCCGTCCTGCCCGATCCGAAGCACGGAAGCGAAACCATCGCCCGCTTCATCAACATGGTCATGCAGAGTGGCAAGAAGTCCGTCGCCGAAAAGATCGTGTACGGCGCCATGGACGTGATCACCGAGAAGAACAGCAGCGCCAACGCCATTGAACTGGTGCAGAAGGCTCTGGACAACGTCGCTCCGGCGGTCGAAGTCAAGTCGCGCCGCGTCGGTGGTGCCACCTACCAGGTGCCGGTCGAAGTGCGTTCGTCGCGCAAGATGGCCCTGGCCATGCGCTGGCTGATCGACTCCGCGCGCAAGCGTGGTGAGAACACCATGCCGAAGAAGCTGGCTGCTGAACTGATCGACGCCTCGGAAAACCGTGGCGGCGCCATCAAGAAGCGCGAAGAAACCCACCGCATGGCCGAAGCCAACAAGGCATTCGCCCACTACCGCTGGTGAGTTTGACGGCCTTGTAAAACAGGCAGGGCAGCACCACTTCGGTGCGTGCTGCCTCGCGGTCCCAGAAGGACTGCGCCAATCCGAAGGCCGCCGAAAGGCGGCGTTCGGCCATCCGAAATCCAAGAAATCTGAGAGGCTCCCGTGGCCCGTTCCACTCCCATCGAGCGTTACCGTAACTTCGGCATCATGGCTCACATCGATGCCGGCAAGACCACCACGTCCGAGCGCATCCTGTTCTACACCGGCAAGAGCCACAAGATCGGTGAAGTGCATGACGGCGCCGCCACCATGGACTGGATGGAGCAGGAGCAGGAGCGTGGCATCACGATCCAGTCCGCTGCCACCACCGCGTTCTGGAAGGGCATGGACAAGTCCCTGCCGGAGCACCGCTTCAACATCATCGACACCCCCGGGCACGTCGACTTCACCATCGAAGTGGAGCGCTCGCTGCGCGTGCTCGACGGTGCCGTCTTCGTCCTGTGCGCCGTCGGTGGCGTGCAGCCGCAGTCGGAAACCGTGTGGCGCCAGGCCAACAAGTACCACGTGCCGCGCATCGCGTTCGTCAACAAGATGGACCGCACCGGTGCCAACTTCCAGAAGGTCGTCGGCCAGCTGAAGGCCAAGCTGGGCGCGGTTGCCGTGCCGATGCAGCTGCCGATCGGCGCTGAAGACAACTTCAAGGGCGTCGTCGACCTGCTGAAGATGAAGGCCATCCACTGGGATGAGGCTTCGCAGGGCATGAAGTTCGAGTACAGCGACATCCCGGCCGATCTGCAGGCGGCTGCGGAAGAGGCTCGCCAGTTCATGGTCGAGACCGCTGCCGAAGCCAGCGAAGAGCTGATGGAAAAGTACCTGGGCGGCGAAGAGCTGGCCGAGGCCGAAATCATCAACGCCCTGCGTACCCGTACCCTGGCGACCGAGATCGTGCCGATGTACTGCGGCTCGGCCTTCAAGAACAAGGGCGTGCAGGCCATGCTGGACGGCGTGATCCAGCTGCTGCCGTCGCCGGTCGACGTGCCGGACGTGAAGGGCGTGGACGTTGACGACGACACCGTCGAAATGACCCGCAAGTCCGACGACAAGGCTCCGTTCTCGTCGCTGGCCTTCAAGATCATCACCGACCCGTTCGTCGGCGCGCTGACCTTCTTCCGTGTCTACTCGGGCACCCTGAACGGTGGCGACACCGTGCTGAACTCGGTGAAGGGCAAGAAGGAGCGCATCGGCCGCATCCTGCAGATGCACTCGAACAACCGCGAGGAAATCAAGGAAGTTCTGGCCGGTGACATCGCCGCTGCCGTGGGCCTGAAGGACACCACCACCGGTGACACCCTGTGCGCCGTGGACGCCCCGATCATCCTGGAGCGTATGACGTTCCCGGAGCCGGTGATCTCGATGGCCGTCGAGCCGAAGACCAAGTCGGACCAGGAAAAGATGGGTCTGGCCCTGGGCCGTCTGGCGCAGGAAGATCCGTCGTTCCGCGTCAAGACCGACGAAGAATCCGGCCAGACCATCATCTCGGGCATGGGCGAGCTGCACCTGGACATCATCGTCGACCGCCTGAAGCGCGAGTTCAACGTTGAAGCCAACGTCGGCGCGCCGCAGGTGGCCTACCGCGAAACCATCACCCTGGCCGACGTCAAGTCGGACTACAAGCACGCCAAGCAGTCCGGTGGTAAGGGTCAGTACGGTCACGTCGTGATCGAACTGTCGCCGATCACCGCTGCCGACCGTGCCGATCCGAAGCTGGCTCCGGCCATCAAGGACGACTTCCTGTTCATCAACGACATCACCGGCGGCGTGATCCCGAAGGAATTCATTCCGTCGGTTGAAAAGGGCCTGCGCGAAACCATCACCAGCGGTCCGCTGGCTGGCTTCCCGGTCGTGGACGTCAAGGTGAAGCTGGTGTTCGGTTCGTACCACGACGTCGACTCCTCGGAAATGGCGTTCAAGCTGGCTTCGTCGATGGCCTTCAAGCAGGGCTTCGCCAAGGCCAAGCCGGTGCTGCTGGAGCCGATCATGAAGGTCGAGATCGTGACCCCGGAGGATTACCAGGGTGACGTGATGGGCGACGTCAGCCGTCGTCGCGGCGTGCTGCAGGGTTCCGACACCACCGGTGACGGTTCGGCCAGCATCATCAACGCGATGATCCCGCTGGGTGAAATGTTCGGCTACGCCACTGCGCTGCGTTCGCAGACCCAGGGCCGCGCCACCTTCACCATGGAATTCGATCACTACGAGCCGGCTCCGACCAACATCGCCGAAGCCGTCATGAAGAAGGGCTGAGCCTCGCTCAGCCTCTCTTGAAACCACTTACGAACAATCAAGGTATAGAACAATGGCAAAGGGTAAGTTCGAGCGCACCAAGCCGCACGTCAACGTCGGCACCATCGGTCACGTCGATCACGGCAAGACCACGCTGACCGCCGCACTGACCAAGATCGGTGCCGAGCGCTTCGGTGGCGAGTTCAAGGATTACTCCTCGATCGACGCCGCTCCGGAAGAAAAGGCTCGTGGTATCACGATCTCGACCGCGCACGTCGAATACGAATCCCCGGTCCGTCACTACGCCCACGTCGATTGCCCGGGCCATGCTGACTACGTCAAGAACATGATC
>NZ_JCAFVP010000027.1:0-18149 GCF_059372495.1 Stenotrophomonas sp. YJH_SMC_80 | reverse complement strand
CGGACGTGTTCGACTACATCGAGATGTTCTACAACCCGATCCGCCGGCATGGTTCCGCTGGCGGCGTGTCACCGGTAGAGTTTGAAAGGCGCTACGCGCAGAGCGGCAACTGAGTGTCTACAGAACTCTGGCCGGTCCACCGGTCAGTGCGTCCTCGGCCAAAGTGTCTACCGCAACGAGAAGCCGGTCAGGACGCAGAAGAACGTTGAGGATGCTCATCGTAATGCGCTAGGTAGCCTGCGGGGACTATCGCCCCTATCTCTCGTGAAGTCGAGCGGATAATGACGCCCTCGTGCGAATAGGCGAGGCATCGCCTAAAAGCCCATGAGGTAGAGCTAGAGAACAGTTTTGATCGTATGAAGGTATAGGAGTCGATTGCCATTTCGAACCAAGCAAACAGGTGACGGAAGACACGGCTTAGGTGCGGCCTGCTGCCGGAATGCGCTACTGATATACAGCCCAAAATTGTGTTGAGACCAGAGGGGCTACGGACCGCCTAACAACCCCCTCCTGGAATTCAGACAATTGCATACATCTCTGATATCTGTGACAAGTTTTCGACGCCGGCCTAAACCGGCTTAACCAGACCAACGCTGCCCATACCCTCCTTAGTGATGGCTGGGGATTTCTGGAAAGGATGAGCAGCATCGGCTTGGACTCAGTAGCGCCCCGCCAGGTTCAGATACCAGCCGCGGTGGTTGTAGTCGAAGCGGGTCAGGTCATCGCTGAAGTCGGTGAAGTTGTAGCCGACGCCGACGCGGAAGTTGCGCCCGATATCGCGGTCCACGCCGGCCAGCCAGCCCTGCCGGCGCCCGCCATCGAGCACGTCCAGCAGGCGGTATTCCAGCAGGCCATGCCACTGGTAGTACAGATCGTAGCGCAGCTGCGCCGCACCGAAGTTGGTGGCCGCATCAAACCACGGGCCACTGCCACGGCCGTAGCGCATCTCGCCCTCGCGGCGGGCCAGCTTGCCAGCCACTTCCCAGCGCGGGTCGATGCGGTATACACCCTCAAAGGACAGCACCTGCGTGCGCTGGTCGTAGTCCACGCCGTTTACCTGGCCCAGCGTGGACAGGTCATACAGGTAGGTGTAGCGGCCGAACAGCGCCCAGCGTTCGTTGTCCCACGGCCGGTAGGCGAAGCCGATGTTACCTTCAATGAAGCGGGCCCCAGCCTGTGGGTTTATGGCATCGTCGGTATCGGCGTAGTTGAAACGCCCGGCGATGCGCCAACTCTCGTTGAAGCGGTGGCTGAGCCGGTTGGTGCTGACCCATTGCGTACGCCGCTCCGCACCGGTGTCACGGCGCCATTCCAGCTTGCTCTGCCAGTCGGTGCTTGGCGCAGTACGGCCGCCGGACAGGCTGATGGCCTTGCGGTCGACCTGCCCGTTGGCCGCATCGAGCTTGCCATCGCTGAGCGTGAACCCGGCGTTCCAGCCCACGGCCGGGAAGAAATTCATACCGAAGGTGTTGGCCAGGCCCGATTCTTGCCCGGATTTCAGGTACTGGCTCTCGTTGAACACGTTCACCTGGTCGGACAGACGCCATCGCTGGCCCAAGGTCCAGCCATCCTGTGCGTTGGGACTAAACAGCGGGTCGTACTCGCTGCGGTCGGTGGATTGGGTGAATGCACCGTAGAAGCTGTGCTGCGGGGTCAGCTTGTACTCGGCATTGATCTGCGCGGCGCTGCCACGGTCGCCATCGCTCACTTCGGCCCCCACTGTCGACTGGTTGCCGAAGGTGTAGGTGCCACCGGCCACCACGGCATCGTTGTCGGCATAGCGGCCGTGGTCATCATCCAGGGTCAGCTGGCCGCCACCGTACAGGTCCAGCGCGGTGCCGACGCGGTGGGTATAGCGTGCGGCCGCCAGCACGCCGGCGATGTCGCCGTTGCCGGTGCGTTTTTCCTGCACGCGGCGCAGTTCGCCGGACAACCGGTCGTTGTCACCTATGCGCCATTCGGCCGTGGCCTGTGCCTGGATCAGCGACTCGTTGCCACGCCGCGCCTCGCTGTAGCGCGCATAGAGGTTGAAGTCATCGGTCACGTAGCCGAGCAATTCCACGCCCTGCTCGCGCACACGCTGGCCGGTGTCGAAGCGCCCCACCGAATAGCCGCCGTCCACCTGGCGCCACCAGGCGCCGGCGCTCCAGTCCTTGTCGGTCCAACCCAGTTCGCGCAGGTTGATGCGGCCTTCCACGGCCGTGGCCTCGCCCTCGCGCGGCCCCTGCGGGTTGAGGCGGGTGAAGCTCAGACCGCCGTTGTCGGAGAAGAACACCGGCGTACTGGTGGCTTCGGTGCGGCTGTGTTCCATTTTCAGGTAGGTGCCACGCCCGGCCTGCAGGGTCAGGTCGGCCCCCCGCAGCGAGTAGTCCTGCCCGGCACGCTGTTCATCCACGTAGGTGCCGCCCACCGCCACGTGGTCGCCAAGCCAGTGCTGGCCGCGCACGCCTGCGGTGATGTCGTCGGCGTCGAAACCGGTCGGCACCCATTCGTAATCGACGATCAGGCGCTGCTCGTAGCCATCCAGCGGCACGTCGCGGCTGATCCTCCGCAGATTTTCCTGGCTGACCTGGGCCAGCGGCCGGGTCAGCAGGATGCGGCCCTGCAGTGCGTCGATCTCGTAGTCGGCCCCGCGTACCAGCGCCACACGCTGCTCGACCCGGCCGGTGGTGCGGTCACGGATTTCCAGTACCACCTGGTCCGAGCCGCGCAGGATGCTGGCATGGCGCAGGTAGTAGAGGCTGCCGCCGGTACCGATGAACTCGCTGTGGCCCGGTGCCGTCTCAGCCTGCGATCCGAACAGGCGCAGCTCGCTCCGCGCATCGCCCCAGGCATTGGCCCCGCGCGAACGCCACGATACGGCCGCACCGTACAGCGAACGCACGTACTGGGCATACTCGGTACCGGTAAGGCCCGTGTTGTAGTTGCCCCACAGCGCCTGGTTCTTGTCCCAGTCCATGCGCAGGTAGAAGCGGCCCATGGTATCCACGTCGCGCTGCGTCAGCGAATCATCGCCATAGGTCGGGTAGTAAAGGTCCGGGTCCAGGCTGCGGAACAGGTCCTGCGGGTCGGCGTTTGTGAAGCCGTCGAACAGGCCCTTCAACGGCCGGTTCTGGGTATCGGCTTGTGCGGTCAGCAGGTAGCGGCCTTGGGTCTTGGCTTTGAGGTAGAACGCCAGGCGGCCATCGCTGAGCACATCGTCGTTGCGCTCGCCGCGTGCGACATCACGCCCGGCACCGCTGGCCGCGTTCTGGTAGACGGTGATGTCGGCCAGACCGACACCGAACAGATAGCTGCCGCTGACATCCACGGTCAGAGTGCGGTTGATCGCCGGCTCACGTGGGCGCTCCACGCTGACGGCGAAGGCGTGGTGGCCGATCGGCATCAGGTACTCGGCGGCGAACTTGCGGTCCTGGTCCAGCGGGTAGCTTTCGCCATTGATCTTCAGCGATGACCCCAGCGGCAGTTCACGGCCACGCAGGCGCACCCGGGAACCGTACACCGGGATATTCTGCAGGCGCAGGCCGTTGCCTTGGAACACCTGTTCCAGCAGCGAAAGCGAGGCGGCCTGGTTCGCATCCACGGAGGTGCCGCGACGGTCTTCCAGCGCGTCACGCAACTGCTGGTTGCCCCGCTCCACTTCGGCCACTGTGACCAGCTGCAGCGACTGCGCGGTGGTCTCGTCCATGTTGCCCTGCGCGTCGTAGGCGCGCAGCACGTACAACAAGCGGTCGCCACGGCGCAGCGGCACTGAAGCCGGCAGTGCACCGTCCCAGCTGCCCTGCCCCACGGCCGCCACCGGCAGCTCGACCGTGGCCAGCGGCTGCACGAGATCGCTGTCGCTGCCGCGGTAGATGCTTACTTCCAGGCGCTGGATGAACGCGGTGTAGTTGCCGCGCACGAAGAACTCCACCGGGCGGACGATGCGGCCCTCGTCGAAGGCCACCAGCGACGGTGCAGAGATCGACAGCTCCGGCTGGCCCACCGCGGGATCTTCGGTGGCCCAGATCGCACCGCCTTCCGGCAGGCGGATCATGAACTGGCCGCTCACCGTGGCCTTGCCGGGCTCATCCAGCGCGATGCTGACGCGCCGGTCCGGCTGCAGCGCCTGCGAACCGGACCGGGCGGTGGTGCCCTCGGTGACCGGTTCGTCGTAGCTGCGCGAGCGCAGGGTGAACAGCAGGTTGCCATCCGCGCTGCACTGCGCCCCGTCGCACTGCAGATCCGCTTGGGGCAGGCTGGCATGTGCGGTCGTGACCAGGCCCAGCAGCAGGGCGTGGTACAGCGTGGCGCGCTGCAGGCGCGAGGGACGCCGGGACGCCATGTGACGGGTACTCATCGGCGTGCCTCCTGTTGCCGTGCCGCCTCACGAGTGGCGGCGCTCTCCTGATTTCGTACGCGTACGCGCTGCTGCACGGCCGGGCTCAACTGGCTGCGCAATGCCTCGAACACGGCCTCGGCCCGGCGCAGGCCCAAGGCCTGGTTGTAGGCATGGGCACCGCGCACGTCGGTGTGGCCGATCAGGCTGACCTGACCACCGCCCATCGCCTCCAGGCGGCGGGCAATGCTGGCCAGCAGTGGCTGGAAGGCCTCGCGGACGATAGCCTTGTCGGTCTCGAACAACACCGTGCCCAGCAGGGCGCCACTGCCATCGACACCCGCCACCAGCGAATGCGGGTCATCCATCCGGGTGCGCAGCTGTACCGTCAATCCGGTGCGCGAGGTTTCGGCCACCTGCGCCTGCAGTGCATCGCGCACCGCCACGGCACGGGCGAAGGCCAGGGCCTGCCTGTCGCCGTCGGCGAGGATCACTACGTCACCGCCGCGGTAGCGATCCACCACCTCGGCGATCTTGGCCAGCACCGGCGTGTAGTCCGCACGCAGCTCGCTGCTGCCCGGCGCGAACAGCACTTCGCCCAGCGCCAGTTCAACCCGTTCGGCGGCCACCTGCGGCGACGGCGGCAGGCGCACACCGAAGCTGAAGCGGGTTGGCAAGCCCTGGGTCACGCGGCGCAGCAGCGGGTTTTCGGTGGTCAGTTCGCTGCCCGCCGGCAAGGTGGCCGGGTCGAGCTTGACGATGAAGTTGCGGCCCAGCCGCGCATCACCGCCGTGCACGTCAGCCAGGTGGTAGCGCCCATAGGGATCGGTCTCGATCAGCAGGCCCTCCACGGTAGCCAGGCGCACGCCCGGAATGCCCTGCTCCTGGATGCCCTCGTTGCGGATCACATAGGCCACCTCGTAGCCATCAGCCACGCGCGCGATCTCACGGTGCACGGCAGGCTCGGCGGCGGTCAGGCCTTTTGCTGCAGCACCGCTGCGCTGCACGGTGGTTGCCCCCTGTGCGTCCATGCGCAGCTGCAGGCCCTGTGCACTGTCCAGCTGGAAATCTTCGGTGAAGGTAAGTTCGCGCAGGCGCTGGCGGATCACCACCTGGTGCTGCTCGGCCACGTCGGCACTGGAGCCACGCCCGTTGACGGTGCCCACACGCAGGCCATGCAGCAGCGGCGCACTGGCATCGGCCACCGGCTGCGGCCCCTGGCCACGGTCCAGCGTGGTCGTGCCGGCGATGTAGGCTGAGGGGGCGAAGCCGCCTTGGACGCGCACTTCGGTCAGCTCGGCGCTGTCCTGCCAGCCGTCACCATCGCGATCGTCGAACACCGTGCCGAAGACCAGGCTGTCCTCCAGCAACGGATCGGCATCCAGCAGCACCTCGGCGGTGGCCACGTTGGACAGCGGGCTGCCATCGGTGCCAGTGGCCAGGGCCTCGTTCACATGAGCGCCGGCACGCACGCCGGCGCCGACGCGCAGCAGGTAGCTGATGGTGGCGCTGCGGCCCACGGCGATGTCTACCGCACCGATGCGCAGCGGGCTCTGGCTGCTGGCCAGGGCGAAGGCACCATCGTCATCGGCAACGGCCATCGAACCGGCCACGTAGCTGAAGCCCGGCGGCGGCGTATCGACCACCACGCCATCGCGCCAGTTGCTGCCGCCCACGTTCTCCACCACCAGCTGGTAGCGGACCAGGTCGCCCACCTTCACCAGACGCGGGCTGGCCGTCTTGGTGATGCGCAGAGCGAAATCGGAGAGCACCGGGTGGCGGGTCTCGCAGGTGCCGCACTCCGGCGTCGTGCCGCCGTCGGGGTACAGGCCGCGCAGGCGGTTGCTGACCTCACTGCGGGCCTGCGCATTGACCACCGCTTGGTAGCTGAACTCATGGCGGCCCGGCGTGGTGCCGGCCGGCAGCGTGCAGACGATGTCGCCGCCCTGCCGGACGCAACCGGCCGGCAGGGTGTCCAGGGTCAGCCCTGGGTCGGGGGTGTCGACCAGCTGCAGCGCCGCACGCAGCGCGGCACGCTCGATCGTTGCTCCCAGCGTGTAGCGCAGGCGGTCGCCCGGGCGCAGCGTGGTGCCGCTGGCCGGGTCGGCCTGCTTGTCCAGCACCACGCGCGGTTCGGCCAGCGGGTGTTCGGTGCTGCAGGTGGTGCAGGCCGGTGGCTGGCCGCCACCGCCCTGCCCGACCACCACGTTGCCGATCGGCCCGCGGGCATCGGCGGCCACATGGGCCTGGTAGGTCACCGCATAGCGGCCCGGCACGGTGCCGGCCGGCAGCGTACAGACCAGGCTTGCGCTGCAGGTGAAGGCGCCCGACGCACTGACCGCATCGAATACCAGGCCGTTGCCCAGCGTGTCATCCAGACGCAGCGGCTGGCTGGTGGCCGCATGCAGCACGTCCACGGTCAGGGTGTAGCTGATGCTGTCGCCGGCGCGCACTTCGGTACTGGCGGCCGGCAGCGAGCTCTTCAGCACCTGGATCTCGGTGGCGCGCAGCACATGCTCGGTGCTGCAGTCGGCGCTGCAGACCGGGGTGTCGCTGCCGCTGCCCAGCACCGCATTGCGCACACTGCCGTTGGCCTGCGCGTTGACCTGGGCGCGGTAGCCCAGCGTATAGGTGCCCGGCACGGTACCGGCCGGCAGCGTGCAGACCAGCGGGTTGGCCGCAGTGCAGCTGAAGGCACCCGGCTGGGTCAGCGCAACCAGGTCCAGACCGGCGCCCAGGGTGTCGGTGAAGGTGAGCACGCCGGTGGTCTGCGAGTTGGCGACCACCACCTCCAGACTGTAGTCCACCGCGTCGCCGACGCTGACCGGACTGGCCGTGGCCGAGGTCTTGCGGTAGGTGACCGCCGCGGCCAGCACCGGTGTGGTGGTGCTGCAGTCGGTCACGCAGGTCTGCGTGCCGTTGCCGCTGCCGACCACCCCGTTGCGCACGTTGCCGGTGGCCTTTGCATTGACTGCGGCGGTGTAGTTGACGGTGTAGGTACCGGGCACGGTGCCGGCCGGCAACGTGCACACCAGCGGGTTGCCGGCGGCACAGGTGAAGCCGGTGGTGGCGGTCACCGCAGCGAAATCCAGGCCGGTGCCTAGGGTATCGGTCAGGGTGAACGCGGTGACCGTCTGCGAACGGCTGACCACGGCGGCCAGCGTGTAGGCGATGGTGTCGCCCACCTTCACCGAGCCGGCGGCGGCCGAGGTCTTGCGGTAGTCGATGCGCGGCGCATCGACCGGCGTGGTGGTGCCGCAGTTGCTGGTGCAGGACGGGGTATCACCGCCACTGCCCAGCACCGCATTGGTGACCTGGCCGGTGGCCTGCGCGTTGACGGTGGCGGTGTAGGACAGGCTGTAGCTGCCCGGCGCGGTGCCAGCCGGCAGTATGCACACCAGCGGGTTGCCCACGGTGCAACTGTAGGCGCCGGCACTGGTGACACCGTCGATGTCCAGGCCGGTGCCCAGGGTATCGGTCAGGGTGACCACATCGGTGGTCTGCGAATTGGTGACGACGGTGGTCAGCGTGTAGGTCAGTACATCGCCCACCGCCACCGGGCCGGTGGTGTTCACCGACTTGGCGTAGCTCACCCCCGGCGTGGCCACCGGCGTGGTGGTCTCACAGCTGCTGCCGCAGCTGGGCGTGTCCGGTCCGATACCGACCACGGCATTGCGCAGCTGGCCGCTGGCCTGTGCGTTCACCGTGGCGGTGTAGGTCAGGCTGTAGCTGCCCGGCGGGCGGCCCGCCGGCAAGGTGCACACCAGCGGATTGGCGGCATTGCAGGTGAACGCGCCGGCACTGCTGACTGCGGTGAAGTCCAGGCCCGTGCCCAGCGTGTCGGTGAGGGTGACCGCGCCGGTTGTAGGCGCGTCGGCCACGGTGACGGTCAGCGTATAGGCCAGGCTGTCGCCCACCCGCAACGGGCCGCCGGTGGAGGCCTGCTTGCTGTAGCGCACCTGCGGGCTTGCCAGCGGCGTGGTGGTGTCACAGCTTCCGCCGCAGGTGGGGGTGTCCGGGCCGGTGGGCACCACCGCATTGCGCAGCGCGCCGGTGGCCTGTGCGTTCACCGTGGCGGTGTAGGACACCGCATAGGTGCCCGGCACGGTGCCGGCCGGCAGCGTGCACACCAGCGGGTTGGCCGCATTGCAGGTAAAGGCGCCGGCGCTGGTGACGCTGCCGAAATCCAGGCCGTTGCCCAGCGTATCGGTAAGGGTGACCACACCGGTGGTGCGCGCATCGGCCACCACCACGCTGAGCGTGTAGGCGATGCTGCCGCCGATAGCGACCGGACCGGTCGTGCCGCTGCTCTTGGACACGGTGACCCGCGGTGCGCCGACCGGCGTGGTGGTATCGCAACTGCCGCTGCAGGTGGGCGTGTCCGGACCGCTGGGCACCACCGCATTGCGCACCTGGCCGCTGGCCTGCGCGTTGACCGTAGCGGTGTAGGACACGCTGTAGCTGCCGGGCACGCTGCCGGCCGGCAACGTGCAGATCAGCGGGTTGGCGCTGTTGCAGGTAAAGGCACCGGCGCTGGTGATGCTGCCGAAGTCCAGTCCGGTACCCAGAGTATCGGTGAGGGTGACCACGCCGTTGGTGCGTGCGTTGGCGATGACGACGGTCAGCATGTATCCGACACTGTCACCGACCACCACTGGACCGGGCGTGGAACTGGCCTTTGATACGCTCACCTGCGGTGCCGCCACCGGCGTGGTGGTGGTGCAGACACTGGTGCAGGTGGGCGTGTCGGTGCCGGTGCCGACCACGGTGTTGACGACCTGGGCGCTGGCCTGGGCATTGACCACGGCGGTGTAGGTCAGGCTATAGGTGCCCGGCAGGGTATCGGTGGCCAGCGTGCACACAAGCGGGTTGGCCGCATTGCAGGTGAATGCGCCGGCACTGGTGACGCTGCCGAAATCCAGGCCGGTGCCCAAGGTATCGGTGAACGTCAGCACGTCACGGGTGTTGCCGTCGGCCACGGTGACATCGACGGTGTAGCTGATCGTGTCACCGACGCTGGCCGGCCCGGTGGTACTGCTGCGCTTGCTGTAGCCCACGCGGGTGGGCGGCACGGTCACCTGGCTCAGGGTGCAATGGTCGGTATCGGTGCAGCCCGTACCGGGTACCGGGGTCACTCCGCCATTGAAGGGATCGTGGCCGCCGCCGACGCTGGCGTAGTTGGTCAGCGTGCCGGTGGCGGTGGCCGTCACGGCGACCGGCAGCACCATGGCGCTGCTGGCCCCCGAGTTGCCCGCAGCCGCCAGCACCTGGGCAGAGGTACAGGTCACGCGCTGGCCGGTGGCCGAACAGCTCCAGCCGTTGCTGACCAGCGTGCCGGTCCATGCCGGCACGATGCCGGCTGGCAGGTCGTCCAGCACCGTGATGGTGCCTGCCTGCACGTTCGGCGGGTTGCCGGTTGGCACATCGGAGGTGTTGCTGACCGTCAGCGTGTACAACTGGCCGGTCACGCCATAGTTCCAGATGCCCGCATTGCTGTTGTTGGTCTTGGCGATGCGCAGCGACGGCGCGGCGATGGTGATCAGGTGATCTTCCACTTCGCCGTCGTCGGCCACGCCGACCGGCTGCTGGATCTGCGCCGGATTGGTGGCATAGCGCAGGCGCACGAAGCTGGGACCGGCCTTCACTGTGCCCGGCACGGTCCAGCTCAAGGTGGCGCTGCCGCCGCTGCACAGCGCGGTGTTGCTGCGCTCGGTGGAGTCGAACTGGCCGCTGCGGTCGAAGTCGATCCAGCCGGCCACGCTGCCATTACCCACGCAGGCCACCGGCTGGCTGACCACGGTGCCGGCCTGCATGACGGTCAGGCGGTAGTTGCGCGGCCAGGCATCTTCTTCGTTCGGGTTGCCTGCCGGGAAGTCGTCATCACCGCGCGCATCGTTGCTGTAGCTGCTGCGCTGCTCGGTATCCGGGCCCACGGTGCCCAAGTAGTTGACGCTTGGCGGGGCCAAGCCGCCGGGGGTGTAGCCGGCGGTGTTGATGTCCAGGTTGGTGGCGTTGGCCGGAATGTTGTCGTTGCGGAACTGCAGGTCATCGACCACATGCATGGCATCGCCGTAGGTGGCCGGCGCATCGCCGAAGTCGGCGTACGGTACCAGCAGGCCGATGGCGATGGCGGTGGTGCCGCCGCCGCGAAACTCGAAATCCATGCCCACGGCCAGGTTGCCCGGTGTATAGGCGCTGTTGTCGAAGCTGAGGAAGGTGACGGCGGCGGTGTTGTTGTCGTTGCCTGGGCCGAAGCGGATCACCTGGTCGGCCCCCGTGGCGGCCTTGGTGACGCGGTACGGGCCTGCGCCGATGTTCTTGCGCATTTCCACCACGTTCCAGGTGCCGGTGGCGCGCGCCTGCACGTATTCGTTGTTGCCGTTGATGGATTCGGCATCGGCCATCACCACGCCGCGCAGGCGGTAGGGGGCCCCACCCAGGGTGGACAGGCAGTTGATGCGGAAGTTGGCGATGCCTGACGTTCCAGCGATGCCGGCAATCAGCTGGTTGGCACCACCTGTACCGCCGATGTTGTACAGATCATCGAGGCTGTCGCCGGAATAGGCGCCAGGCCGGTAGCTGCTGAGAGGGACGCCGGCGACGTTGGCCAGCGAACAGGTGACATCCAGGTTGATGCCGGCGGCCACCGGCATCGAGATCGACGAAGCACTGCCGTTGCCCAGCAGTACCCCCGGCGTACCGCGGTCGGTGCCTCCACCCCAGGTCAGCCACAAGACCGTGTTGCGGTACGGGCTGCTGCCGCCGGTGGCGTAGGCCGCTGCCCAGGCCGAGACCGGAACCGCGAAGCACAGCACCGCCAGTAGCAGGCAGACCGCCCAACTGCGATGAGAACCCCTGCGGGTGGGAACATCGGGGTGAACGGAAACGCCGCCCGCGCCAAAGCGCGACGTCATAGACTGCCACATGTGGTTTTTCCCCTTTCAGCGCCCAGAGTCAGGCGCATCTACTGATTCAACAGCGGGGACAGCAGCGACCGGTAGGAGACCGGGTGCAATAATCGATGCGCCGAGTCCGTGACGGAAAATGCTGTCCTGTGAACGTCACCAGGGTAAACGCAACAGATCTGGTCCCTCAATTGGACATTAGCGTCATGGGCGTCACTATTACAAGTGCCTTAGTCGTCCACCTAGACATTGAACACGCCTTTGCCGCGCAACTTTGCCCAATTTCGGAAGATGAATGCGCAAAAACGGTGGCCGAGAGTGATCTCAAACGCTCAATGAGGACCTTTCGAATCCAATAGAGATCGCACTAGGGATGCTCTGAACAACTCCCGGGGTAGTGCCGGCCGCTGGCCGGCAACCTGAGAGACAATGACGGCTCATGTTGAGGAGTCATCCATGCAACTGACGTTCGGCGACGCCGAGGGCCTGGGCAAGCGCAAGCAGACCCGTCGTGAGATTTTCCTGGCCGAGATTGAACAGGTGGTGCCGTGGAAAGCGTTACTGGCCCAGATCGAGCCGCATTACCCGCGCTCGGGTCGTGTGGGTCGGCCGCCGTACTCGATGGAGACGATGCTGCGCATCCACCTGCTGCAGCAGTGGTATGCACTGAGCGATCCAGGCTTGAAAGAGGCTTTGCATGAGATCGCTTCGATGCGGCTGTTCGCCCGGCTCAGCGGTCTCGATGCAATCCCGGACGAGACCACGATCCTCAACTTCCGTTGTCTTATGGAAAAGCATGGTCTGGCGGCAAAGATGCTCGAAGCGGTGAACGCCCACCTCGCCCGCAAGGCGCAGAGCCTGCGCGCGGGCACGATCGTGGATGCGACGATCATTCATGCGCCCAGCTCGACCAAGAATGCCGACCAAGCGCGCGACCCTGAGATGCACCAGACCCGCAAAGGAAACCAGTGGTACTTCGGCATGAAGGCGCACATTGGCGTGGATGAGTTCTCTGGTCTGGTGCACACGTGAAGTGCACTGCTGCCAATGTGGGCGACGTGACGGTCACCCATGAGCTGCCGCATGGCAAGGAAGACTGCGTGTTTGGCGACAGCGGCTACACCGGAGCGGACAAGCGCACTGAGCTGTCCGACTGCAGCGCCACGTTTTTCATCGCTGCCAAGCGCTCGAGGGTCAAGGCCATTGGCAACGCGCGTGAGCGCGAACAGGTTGAGCGCTGGGAGAGCTGCAAGGCCAGTCTGCGCGCGAAGGTCGAGCATCCATTCCGGGTGATCAAGCGGCAGTTCGGCTACACCAAGGTGCGCTACCGCGGCCTGGCCAAGAACACCGCACAAGTGCTCACCCTGTTCGCGCTGTCCAACCTTTGGATGGTGCGCCGGCGACTGTTGCCGGCACAGGGGTAACTCCGTCTCGAGGTGCCCGCAACGGCACTTTGAAAGCGGAAAACATGGCAACCCGCTGCGTCTCATGGCCCCGGATGACTCCGGCGCTGAAAACCCACTATTCAGCGAGGATTGTTCAAGGCATCCCTAGGAAATCGAGATGTCTTATGCGCGGAAGTCCGGCCTAGATGCGGGACTGAAGACCGCTGTGGCCCAAGCGGTCCTCCGCCCTACCCCGGATAACGCACCCTTATCGATGGTCCAAGGAGCATGCCTTGGCCTAAGCCCTTTAAACGGCGCAGTGGCGTGGAAGATCGCTCGTTTGGACTCATTCAAGATGCGACTGGTGGCTCAGGTGATCGCAGGGCGATGGTGAAGGGTCAATCAGAACCATGCCCTCAGACCTGTTCGTGCACCATCCATTCGGCAGCGGCTGACAAAGTAAGGTCGCGGTTTAGATACAACCCAAGTATTCAATTGCCCCCCGCCGCACCATTCTCAGTGCCCGAGTCAATCCAATTGGCCGCTATAAAATGGATTATAATCAGTGGCTTGCGGATGTTGCGAGCTCTTCACTTGCGTCGTACAGTGCAGGCGCGGGATGACAGTGCGCGACTTACCCAGACTGAGCAGAGACGATGTCGGAAGACTCGCTTGAGACAAAATACCTGCGTACCTTCGGCGCGGTCCTGTCCGCAAGTCAGACCGCTAAAATCTTGGGCTACAGTAGCACCGCAACGCTAGCAAAAGCGCGCGCACGCGGATCACTGCCTTTCAAGATGTTCATGCTGCCCAAGCGCCGTGGCTGGTTCGCCGACACTACGGACGTCGCAGCATTCGTGAACTCGATCAAGAGTTCCACTGATTTCTAATTCCTTCACCCAGACCAGGCCCAGAGCATGACCTAGTGACCGACACACTCTGATCCCTGGAAATGCAAATGCCCCCGTTGGCGCGGGGGCATTTACCTCTCGACAGAGCGAGAGGATGGAGACGCTAAACAAACCGCTCGTTTAGGCTCCGGCATTTCTTCCGCGAAGTCAAGCCGCCAGTGATGGTCGGCCAGACAGGTGTTGTCTTCACATGGGTCGGTACATGCCGACTCGCGGGGAGGTTGCGCCCTGGCCCACCCCGTCCCTTGCGGTGTGGTGCCACCGTGCACCTAATCCGGAGAAGACCATGCCTTCAGCAGCCTGCCCGGGAACGTTCGACACTGCCCGGGTCAATCACCCCAAGCTGCGCCTCACCGACACCTCCAATACTGCCTTGCGTGGCGGGCGACGCCGAATGTTCGCCGCTTTTCGCCACATCACCCGCCGCCACCTCGTGACCACTACCGCGAACGGTCACTGTGACTGCGGTGTTGTGTGCGCGGATCGCGACTTTCAGTCCATATGCCATGACCTTGCCGCTCCTGCGGCCGCCGCGGCCGCAGCCGGCGACCGGCTCTGGGCTCAACGGGAGAGAACTCATGGCTAGTCTCCCCCACTTTCCAAGCACCGCATTGGACGCCCCGACCTGCTCTGGCACGGAAGCGTACACCGCTCGGCCACTCACGCCCTCTGAATCCACCAGGCTGGACACCTACTACTACCAGTCGCCAAGGAATAACCATCGCCTGGTTGCTGTCGTGGAACCGTGCCGCTTGGCTTTGGCACTGGATCTGGAGTTTGACCCAAGCGTGGCGGCCTATGTTGAGCGCCCTCGAACACTCATGGTCCGCGGCCGAAAGGTTGAGCTTTGCTTCTGGATCTCAAGGAAGTGTGGCACCGAGAGCTTCATCGTATTCCGCAGACAGGCCGCCGCCACTGTTCCAGCGCTCCGCGCCGAACAGCAACTCTGCGCCGAGCTGGTAGAAGCCTCGCAGCGTGCCGGCCTGAACCTCGCCATCCGGAAGGTGCAGTCCATTCTTGCTGCACGGGTGGCCAATGCCACGCGACTTGAACTACTTCCTTATGTGCAAGCAGCCAGACGGTCGCGAGGAATCAGTGTCTTCATTGAGGCGGTGATGACCCACATGAGAAAGAACCCCCTGAGCTCTTTCCATGGAATCGAAACGAGCCTGCGCCCAATGTTCGATTGGCGGGACATTCGAAGTGCCACCTGCCTCCTTGTGCATCGCGGAGACCTTGCAGTCAACTTCAACGAGAGGCTTCGGGCCTCGTCGTCTGTTGCGCTGGGAGCTGGCCAATGAGCGGAGTCAGTCGTGAGGAGCTATTGTCCTGGGACCTGTTTAGTCCTCAAGGGATTACATCAAAGCAACTCAAGTCCTATCAGGCTCGCGTTGACGCAGTTCATGCCGTCGCCGCAGGCGCATCGATCGCGGCAGTTGCGAAGCGTCACGGACTGAACGCCAAGACGCTTGCATCGACGCTGCGAAACGCACAGCAAACGTCTCCAGATGGGCGGCCGTGGGGTTGGCGTGCCTGTCTCCCCAACAAGGTAAGAAATGTCAGCCAGCGCGTCGTCGCAGACTTTCCACGCGCTGCAGGACCGGGAGCCTTCAATGCGTTCCTGAGAAAGCTCCCGGAGTTTGAGGACTTGCTCATAAGCTACGCCGGTCCATTGCCTTCGAGAAATGAGCGCAGCCCTAAGTTTGATCGCTTCTTCAAATCACTGAAGAAAACTGTGCACAAGTCGGTCCCGGCAGATCGCTATCCAGCGAACGATAAATCGTGCGCGAGGAGAAGCATCGTGCAGTACCTGAAACGACTGCGTCAAGGTTCTCTGTTTGTAGATGATGGCTTCGACATAGAGGATGCAACCCTCGCCAGCCAGCTGAACGAGGTATTTGCGCTACAGATGGGGGACTGGGTGCAGTTCGATGGACACGCGTTAGACACGAAGTTCTGTGTTGAAGGTGAGGACGCGGATGGAAACCCATTCTTCCAAACGATCCCGAAGACCTGGTTGATAGTCGGCTACTTCGCGCTACTGAGGCTCTGCAGCAGTTGGAGGCTCTCCTTCTCCACCAATTACAACGGGACCGAGTTCAACGCGGCATGCGCAGATAGCTTGCGGAAATGGCTTGTTCGAGACCTCGTCGCGCCCTCAATGGACTATGCGCCAGGGGCGTGCATCGGATGCCTCCCCGCCATCGGCTTTGTAGCAACGGGGGCAATTACGAGTGTGGACAATGCAATGGCTCACAAGTTGCAGGTCAATAGGGTTCGGATGGCGTCCGAGCTGATGGGTGTCATTCACTTTGGGCATAGCCATGTTCCTGAGACGCGTGGCCACCTGGAGGCTTGGAACAAGCGGATGGAAGAAGCGGTGATCAGAAAGCTGCCAGGTGCGTTCCGGCCGGCGGGTCAGCTATCAGATGCGACCAAAACGAATGGCTTCAATTTCGAGAATTTCCCGTTACAGCCAACTGCGCTCGAAGACCTCATGGATGTCACGATCTCGGCTTCTAATGTATCGCCTATCAACACGCTCCAGAACCGTACGCCAGTGCAGGCACTTCAGTCCTTTGCAGCGTCTGGTGGGTGGCTCTTTGCTACCAAGGATCACGAGGACCGCGCTCGGTCAATTTCCAAGCACAATTTCACCGTAACCATTCGAGGCGATCGAAGTGAAGGGCGTCAGCCCTATGCGCGACATGCACACGCGATGTATCGATCCGCCTCCATGAAGAACAGGTGGGACCTGTTAGGCCAGACATTCGCGGCAGAGGTCGACATCCACGATGGAAGGTTCTTGTATCTCTATACCTCCTCAGGAGAGCTGTTCGTAGTCCTGAGGGCGCTCCGCCCTTGGGGCCGTTCACCGCATAGCATCGCGCTTAGACGGTTGATCCATCGCCGAAGTCGAGCGGATGGATTCGAGATCAGCGGTGCAGAAGACGCGGTCACCGCGTACAGGGAGCATGTAAGAAAGAACTTCAGCTCAGAGCACGGCGCTGCGCTTGCTGCAACGCGACATCGGAGGGATCTCGATGCGTCATCTGAGACTGGACCGATGGCTCAGGAAGTGAGGCTACCTGCGGCCGAGATCGCTCTACCGCCAGTCCCTGCAGAGGACCTGTTCGTGCCCATCACCGGCCGGGTCAATTTGAGCCGGAAAGGGACAAAGCAATGACTACGTTCAACTACAAGGGAGAGCCCATCATCCCGACCCGCGGGATGGAGGATGCCCTGACCAAAATCATCTCCGCACTCGAGGTCGACTACCGCGGTATCGGCTTCCATTCGCTGACCCGGTTTGGGAAAAGTACGCTCGCGCAGTTCATCTGCGCCAACACTGAATGGACCGAGTGTAAGTACGTGGCCAAGCAGGCAAACCTCCGGGTGCTTGGCCCTGGAGAGTCCGCATTCCTGGACTGGTTCATTTCACAGATCGGTTCACAGGTGATTTCTCAGCAGTCTGCAGATCGAAAGATCGAGAGAATCGTGAACACCATTGATCTGATGCTTAGGGCCGCCGGCGGAGGATCGCTATTCTTCATTGCCGATGATGCAAACCTGCTGGAGCAAGCTGCTTTTCAACACTTCATCACAGTGGACAACGCGCTGGAGAAGAGAGGCATCTCGCTCTTTGTCATCTTCTTGTTTCAGGACAATCACACCTCAAGTCGGCGCGAAGAGATCAATAGAATCACGGTCACGCCTCAGGTCCGTGGACGGTTCTTGACCCGTTACCACCGGTTGCATGGCATTCGAGGGGCTCTGGACATTGAGACGTTCTTGGAGCGCTTCGAGGACGAGGTAGAGGTGAGCCCCGGGGCCGGGGTTACCTTGCCCAGGAGCCTCGCACCAGAGCTCTACGACGGAAAGTTTCGCTTGCGGCATTTCAGTGAGCAGATCTGGAATGCCGGTTGCAGCTGTCGTGCTGCAGCAGGGCACGCTAGTCAAGATGAGTGGCCCCTGAAGGCTATGCGCCTCATTGCGTACTACTTGGCGACCAGGGTGATCTGCAAAAGCGGATTCAAAGAGGTTACATCCAATGATATTGAGATGTCGGTCGCCTTCTCAGATCTTGCTGCTTTTGATGGCGAATCGGGAGCACTGACTTTCACGGCAGATGGAGGCTTCAATGGATAACGAAAGTGAGGTCAGAACTGTAGCGCACCTACCGCCAGCCTGGAGCGCGGGCATATCCCCGTTCGGATTCGTAGTTCAGACGCTGAGATTCAATAGCCTTTATTGCAGTGATGGACATAGTGCATTCGGCATCCGTCCAAGGTACAGCGAGGATCTGTGTCGTCAGCTCTGCCTCTCCGCAAAGGCAAGAACTTCGATTGCGGCAAGAATTCCTGCTGCGTCTGTCCTCGCACCACTGTGGCAGCCCACTGCTTGGCAAGTCTTCAGCGGTTCTGCGACGCACTGGCGTCCGTACCTGTCGGGGTGTACTGAATGCATGAAAACTGGGTATCACTCGATGTGGACCGGCCAGCCTTTCGTAGACATCCGGTTGCCATAATTGATGGCAATGACCGAGGTGTTTATGGGCAACAGCAAGCAGTACACGGATGAGTTCCGGGCAGAGGCGGTGAAGCAGGTGATCGAGCGTGGCTTCACGGTG
>NZ_JCAFVP010000026.1:0-28821 GCF_059372495.1 Stenotrophomonas sp. YJH_SMC_80 | reverse complement strand
CCAACGCTCGATGCCGCGAGGGCGGATGTGTTCGAATACATCGAGCGGTTCCACAACCCGAGGATGCGACGAAGGGTCGCCAGGCAAGACCAGAAGTTCTCAGCCCTTTTACAACCGTCCGTGATTTCGGGGTAGAACCCCAGCCAGTGCATCGGCACTGTTGCGCAGGAGGATCGCCAGCACGCCAGCCAGCAGCATCACCGCGGTTGCGACCAGGAACAGGAACAGCTGGTACATCCAGTATTCGCGGCGGTTGGCGCGGCCCTCGAACTGGGCGTAGCGCTTCAACGGCAGAATCATTTCCTGCACGGCATCGATCCTTGAAAAAGTAGCCGCGCAGTGTGCCAAATGAACGCGTGCAGGACAATGTAGAGCCAAGCCATGCTCGGCTGTCAGGAGCCGTGAAGTGCTGCGAAAAGCAGTCGAGCATGGCTCGACGCCACATGAACCGGGTCAGCGGCCCTTCGCGGCCCTTGCCGCCTCACGCTCGGCGCGCAAACGATCCAGCTTTTCCTTCAACTTGATTTCCAGCCCGCGCGGCACCGGGTTGTAGTACACCCGTTCGCCCATCGCATCCGGGAAACCGGTCTGGTCGAGCGCGATGCCACCCTCCGCATCGTGGTCATACTGGTACTCGGCGCCGTAGCCCAGTTCCTTCATCAGCTTGGTCGGCGCATTGCGCAGGTGCAGCGGCACTTCTTCTGTGCCGCTCTCGCGCACATCGGACTTGGCCTGGTTGAAGGCCGCATAGCCGGCATTCGACTTCGCCGTGCTGGCCAGATAAAGCACCAGTTGGGCGAACGCGAGTTCGCCCTCCGGACTGCCCAGTCGCTCATAGATGTCCCACGCTTCCAGCGCCATGCTCTGCGCACGCGGGTCGGCCAGGCCGATATCCTCGATGGCCATGCGGGTCAGCCGGCGCGCCAGGTATGACGGATCGCAACCGCCATCGAGCATGCGGGTCAGCCAGTACAGCGCGGCATCAGGATTGGAGCTGCGTACCGACTTGTGCAGCGCCGAGATCTGGTCATAGAACTGCTCCCCACCCTTGTCGAAACGGCGGGTGCGGTCGGCCAGCACCTGGGTCAGGGTCTGCGGCGTGATGCGGCCACCCTCCCCGCCCGCCAGCTCGGCGGCAATTTCCAGCAACGTCAGCGCACGGCGTACATCACCATCGGCAGCGGTGGCGATTTCCAGCAGCAGTTCCGGCGCGACCTCGATGCCCTCTTCGCCCAGGCCGCGTTCGCGGTCACCCAGCGCACGCTCCAGCGCCTCAACGATGTCTGTGGGCGAAACGCCTTCCAGCACGTGCACGCGACAACGCGACAGCAGCGCCGAATTCAGCTCGAACGATGGATTCTCGGTGGTGGCACCGACGAACAGGATGGTGCCGCGCTCGATATGCGGCAGGAACGCATCCTGCTGCGCCTTGTTGAAGCGGTGCACCTCATCCACGAACAACACGGTGCGGCGGCCTTCGGCGAAGCGTTGCGCGGCCTCGGCCAGCACCTGGCGCACCTCCGGCAGGCCGGACAGCACGGCAGAGATGGCGCGGAATTCCGCATCGGCGTACTCGGCCAGCAGCAGCGCCAGCGTGGTCTTGCCGCAGCCCGGCGGCCCCCACAGGATCATCGAATGCACGCGACCGGATTCGACCGCGCGGCGCAGCGCACTGTCCGGCGCCAGCAGGCGCTTCTGCCCGACCATTTCGTCCAGGGTGCGGGGGCGCATGCGCTCGGCCAGCGGGCGCATGTGTTCCCGATCGACGCTCAGCAGATCGGGTCCGGGGAATGAAGTGGAGCGATGTCTTGGCACCCGGTCATTGTACCGCGCCGCCCAACGGTAGCGCCGGGCCGTGCCCGGCGGGCGGGACGCGATGTCTGGTAGTGCCGGCCGCTGGCCGGCAGATCAACAGCGTGTCAACCAAGGTTGACACCCACCAAGGCGGTGCCGGTTGAAACCCACCAGAGCAGAAAGCGCCGGGCCATGCCGGCGATCAGGCCACACGGGTGGTAGTGCCGGCCGCTGGCCGGCAGATCAAAAGCATGTCAACCAAGGTTGACACCCACCAAGGCGGTCCCGGTTGGCACCCACCAGAGCAGGTAGGGCCAGGCCATGCCCGGCGGATCAGGCCGCACGGGTGGTAGTGCCGGCCGCTGGCCGGCAGATCAAAGCCGGCAGATCAAAAGCGTGTCAACCAAGGTTGACACCCACCAAAGCGCCTCCGCCCACAGATCAATTACCGATGACGTCGGTGCCCTTCGGCGGCGTAAAGCTGAAGGTGCCGGCCGCGAAGCCCGGGTTGCGCTTCCAGCCACTGAAGCTGATCACGGTACGCTGGCCAACCGCATCGGTGATTTCCATCCTGGCCAGGCCCTGGGCGTTGAAGCCCAGCGCGGCGTACTGGAAGCTGGCTTCGGTCTCGCGCTTCGGCGACAGCGACAGCCACTGCAGGCCGTCGCGCTGCGCGGCCTCTTCGCTGACGTCGTACTGCTGCTCCAGCAGCGCCGGGTTGATCAGCGCGGTCAGCGGGCTGTTCTGCTCTTCCTTGCCCTGCTCGCGCACGGTGGCCTGCTCCAGGTCCGGCTCGTACATCCAGACCTTCTTGCCGTCGGCCACGATCAGCTGTTCGTGCGGGCGCACGTATTCCCAACGGAACAGGCGCGGCGCCGACAGGGCCACTCGGCCACTGGTCGATTCCTTCACCTTGCCACGGCTGTCGAACACCTGCTGGCTGAACTGGCCATCCAGGCCCTTCAGGCCGCTGGTGAAGGTCTTCAGGTCATCGCGGGCGCCAGCCCAGGCGCTGCCGGCGGCGGCACAGGCCACGGCCAGGGTGGTGGTGGCAAGGAAACGGCGGAAGCGGAAGTTCATGCGGGAATCCTGTGGGCGCGGGCGCCAGGAAAGGTGGTTGCCAGTGTGCCCGGGGAAAGATGAATGGGCGATCAGGGCGACATTATGCCGCCCTGAACGTCCATCGGCGATTCAGCCACCGGATCCCGGCAGCTTGCCGTACAGCACCTGGCCGCGGAAGCCACGCCGCACTTCGCGATACAGCGCGCGGAACGCCGGATAGTCCTGCGGCTGGCACAACGCCTCTGGCCCACGCACCGCATTCTGCTGCAAGCGGTGGTGCACGATCACCTCCTGGTCCTCGCGACTCCAGTCCACCCGGTACTCGCCGGCTGCATTGGCGAAACGCTGGCTGGCCGGGATGGCGATGATCGGCACATTGGCCGGGAACTGCAGGCGATAGGTTTCCTCGCGCAGGCTGGCATTGCAGTAGAACGGCGTTTCGTTGGCCGGCGCCGAGGCAGTGGCGTACAGCCCACGCACCGACTCGCCACCCGGCGGATCCGGCACGGCCATGCCGCCGGCCACGCTGAAGTCGGCGTAGTCCTCGGCCTGGAACGCCATGCGGTAGCCAAACGGCCGGGTCAGGTCGACCGGCACGCCCTGGATCTGCAGCTGCCCTCGCCCATCGAAACCAGAGGCGGCCATGATCTGCTCTTCAGCGCGCGCACGGTTCTGCGCGTTGAGCTGGGAGAACTGGGCGCGCATGCCGATCTCGGCGTTCTCGCCCAGCTTCGGAATGGTCTCGCCGCGCAGGTTGCCGTTGGCGTCGAAGGTGAAACGCACTTCCATCGAGGTGGCGTTACGCTCCGGCGTGTTGGCCGGGGTGCGCGCCAGCGTGGCGTCACGGGTACGCATCACCGGTGCACCCAGGTCACCCTCTGGCAGCTGACCGAAGCGCGCCCACGCGGTGGTCGAATCCAGGTACAGATCAAACTCGGGAATGTAGGTGATGGCGTGGTTGAAGCGGCCCAGCACCGGAATCTTCGGCAGCGTCGGACCGCCGCCGGCACCGATCAGCACCGGCGAGCTGGCGATGCCCTTGGCTGCCAGCAGCGCCTCCAGGATCGTCACATGGTCCTTGCAGTCACCATAGTGGTTGTCGAGGATGCTCTGCGCGCTGTTCGGCTCCAGCCCGCCATTGCCCAGGTACACCGCCACGTAGCGGATGTTCTGCGCAACCCAGCGATACAGCGCATCAGCCTGCTCGCGGCGGTCGCTGATACCCGCGGTGATCTCATCAGCCAGCGCCTGCAGCGCCGGGGTCACCTCGGCCGCCGGGCCCGCCTTGACCTGGTAGGCGCGACCCATCTGCGACCAGTCACGATAGGTACTGGCCATGATGTTCGGGCCGAACTCCCAGCCCGCCGCCGACCAGTTCTGCGCCGGCATCGCCTCGCGACGCTGGTAGCGCCAGCGCCACTGCGCCTGGCCATTCTTCACCGTCGGCCGATCGCTGCCCTGCACGCCGCGGCTGTCGATGAACATCGGCAGGTTGGCCGGCGCACTCAGGGTAACTTCGGCGTCCTCGTACTCGGTGAACACATTGAAGGTCTCCCACAGGCCGAAATAGCCCGGGAAGTACGGCGTGGCCTGGGTGCGGCGCACCTGGTAGTACAGACGGGTGCCCGGGGCCAGGTTCGGGAACACGATCACCCGCACCTTGCGGTCGGCATACATCGCCGCCGAGGCGCTGGAGTAGCTTTCCTGGGTGTAGATGCGGTCGGCCGGCACGTCACGGCGCTGGCCGTCGGCGGTGATGGTGTAGGCGCCAAGCACCTCCAGGGTTTCCATCTTCTCGCTGTAGCTCAGCCGCACCTGGCTGAACTGCTCGACCGAGGCCTTGGTCTTGAGCAGCACTTCGTAGGTTTCGGTCTGCACATTGCCGGCATCCGGCCGCACCTGGTAGTCGGCGCGGTAACGGACAATGCTGAAGTTATTGCTGGCTTCGGTATCGCCGCTGGTGGAAGGCGGCGCCGTGGCGGGCGCGGAGGTGGCGGTGTCTGCCAGTGCCGGGCCGGCAGCCAGGAAGGCTGCCAGCGCCAGTGCCAGCGCGCTTGGTACGGGGTGAAGCATGCGTCGGTTCCTTGGACGTCGTGGGGGATACGTCGGGTCTTACTTCGGCGGCGGCGGTGCCAGCACCGTGCGGTCGCCATTGTGCTCGGGCGGGCTGACCACGCCGGCCGCTTCCATGGCCTCGATCAGTCGCGCTGCACGGTTGTAGCCGATCTTCAGCCGGCGCTGCACGCCGGAAATCGATGCACGGCGGGTCTCGGTGACCACCCGCAGTGCTTCGTCATACAACGGGTCGGACTCGTCGCCGGACGAACTGTTCTCGGGCAGGCCGGTGGCGCCGACGACCACGCCGTCGCCCATCGTCTGCACTTCGTCCAGCACGCCGTCCACATAGTCGGCAGGGCCCATCGCCTTGAGGTGCTCGACCACGCGATGCACTTCATCGTCGGACACGAACGCACCATGCACGCGCTCGGGCAGCGCGGTGCCCGGCGGCAGGTACAGCATGTCGCCGTGGCCCAGCAGTGTTTCCGCGCCGGACTGGTCGAGGATGGTGCGCGAGTCGATCTTGGAGCTGACCTGGAAGGCGATACGGGTCGGGATGTTGGCCTTGATCAGGCCGGTGATCACGTCCACCGACGGGCGCTGCGTGGCCAGGATCAGGTGGATGCCGGCCGCACGCGCCTTCTGCGCCAGGCGCGCGATCAGCTCTTCCACCTTCTTGCCGACGATCATCATCATGTCGGCGAATTCGTCGATGAAGATGACGATGAACGGCAGCGTTTCCAGCGGACGCGGTGCCTCGCCGAGCTCCGGGTTCGGCTTGAACAGCGGGTCCATCAGCGGCTGTCCTGCGTCCTGGGCTTCCTTCACCTTCTTGTTGAAGCCGGCCAGGTTGCGCACGCCCACTGCGCTCATCAGCTTGTAGCGGCGCTCCATCTCGGCCACGCACCAGCGCAGGCCGTTCGCGGCCTCCTTCATGTCGGTGACCACAGGTGCCAGCAGGTGCGGGATGCCCTGGTAGACGCTCAGTTCGAGCATCTTCGGGTCGATCATCAGCATCCGCAGGTCTTTCGGCGAGGCCTTGAACAACAGGCTCAGCACCATCGCGTTGACCGCCACCGACTTGCCCGAACCGGTGGTACCGGCCACCAGCAGATGCGGCATGCGTGCCAGGTCGGCCACGGTCGGGCGACCGGCGATGTCCTTGCCCAGCGCCAGGGTCAGCACACTGGCCGACTTGTCATATTCCTTCGAGCGCAGCAGCTCGGACAGGAAGATCATCTCGCGGGTGACGTTGGGGATTTCCAGGCCGATCACCGACTTGCCCGGAATGACGTCGACCACGCGCACCGACTTCACCGACAAGCCGCGCGCGATGTCCTTGTCCAGCGAACTGATCTGGCTGACCTTGATGCCCGGTGCCGGCTCGATCTCGAAGCGGGTGATGACCGGGCCGGGATTGGCGCCGACCACCTGCGCATCGATGCGGAAGTCCTTCAGCTTGAACTCGATCTGCCGCGACAGGGTCTCCAGCGTCTCTTCGTCGTAGCCCTTGGGCTGCGGCTTGGGATCATCCAGCAGTGCCAGCGGCGGCAGGTCCGAGCCATCACCGTTGACGCCGCGGAACATCGGAATCTGGGTATCGCGCTTGGCCCGATCGCTCTTCTCGATCACCGGCTCCGGACGCGGCTCGATCTTCACCGGCTCGCGCTTGGCGCGCACCTCGGCGTCGGCCTTGCGCACTTCCTGGCGCTCCTCGCGCATCACCCGGGTCTGCTTCCACTCGGTGACTTCTTCCTTCTTGCGTTCCAGCAACGGCGCCAGCGACATCACGCCACGGCCGATCTTCTCCATCACCGTGAACCAGGACAGCCCGGTGGCCAGGGTGATCGAGGCCAGCAGCAGCACCAGCACGAACAGGTTGGCGCCCAGCGCGCCGAAGCCCACCGTAAGCGAATTGCCCACCAGCTTGCCGAGGATGCCGCCGGCACTGGAGACGTCGCCACTGAACAGGCGCACGTGCAGGAAGCCGGTGCCAGCGATGAGGAAACCGACCAGGCCGACCAGGCGCAGCGCAGGATCCAGGTCGTTCTCGCCCTTGCTCTCGCGCTTGAGCCCGAACATGGCGATCCACGCCAGCGCGCCGAGCACCACCGGCAGCAGGAAGGCGATGTAGCCGAACAGCTGCAGCAGCACGTCGGCGATCCAGGCCCCGGCGCGGCCACCCAGATTGTGCACCGGCGCGACCACGCTGCCGGTATGCGACCAGCCCGGATCAGTCGCTGAATAGGTGAAAAGACTGGCCGCCAGGTACAGCAGGGCCGGCGCGATGGCGATCAGGCCCAGATCGCGCCAGAGACGCTGGCGGCGTGGATTGTCGGTCGTCGCCGCCGCGGCCGTGCGACGTGAGGCCTTGCTGTCGTCGGACTTGGAGCGTTCGGGGACCTGCTTCGCCACCTTAGACCATACCTTTGGAATGCGCTGTTAGTGATTGATAATAAATGAGACGGCGTCAGTTTTCAGTTATGCGACGTCCGGCAGGCCAATCCGGGGGCCGAAACCACTGCTGGATGACGGCGTTCCGTTCATCGGCTTGAATCGCCCTGCCCCAGCCGCCACTCTATGACCAGCCAAGGATGCTGCGCAAACATCGCCAGCGCCTTGTCCCATCTACCTTTTCGCGAGTTTACATGAGCACCAGCCTGCCCTCCCGCCACCAGCGCCTCGTCATCCTCGGTTCCGGCCCGGCCGGTTGGACCGCCGCCGTCTACGCCGCCCGCGCCAACCTGAAGCCGGTCGTCATCACCGGCCTGCAGCAGGGCGGCCAGCTGATGACCACCACCGAGGTGGACAACTGGCCGGGTGACGCCCACGGCCTGATGGGCCCGGACCTGATGGCGCGCATGCAGGCCCATGCCGAGCGCTTCGAGACCGAGGTCATTTTCGACCACATCCACACCGCCGACCTGTCGCAGCGTCCGTTCAAGCTGATCGGCGACAGCCACGAGTACACCTGCGATGCGCTGATCATCGCCACCGGCGCCACCGCCAAGTACCTGGGCATCCCGACCGAAGACGAGTTCAAGGGCCGCGGTGTGTCCGCCTGCGCCACCTGTGACGGCTTCTTCTACCGCGACCAGGACGTGGTCGTGGTCGGTGGCGGCAACACCGCCGTGGAAGAGGCCCTGTACCTGTCCAACATCGCCCGCAAGGTCTACCTGGTCCACCGCCGCGACACACTGAAGGCGGAAAAGATCATGCAGGACAAGCTGTTCAAGAAGGTGGCCGAAGGCAAGATCGAGACCGTCTGGCACCACCAGGTGGAAGAAGTGCTGGGCAATGATGCCGGCGTGACCGGCGTGCGCGTGAAGTCCACCCTGGACGGCAGCACCCGCGACATCGACGCCCACGGCTTCTTCGTGGCCATCGGCCACCACCCGAACACCACCCTGTTCGATGGCCAGCTGGCGATGAACAACGGCTACCTGGAAATCCGCTCGGGCCTGGGCGGCAATGCCACCCAGACCTCGGTGGAAGGCGTGTTCGCCGCCGGCGACGTGGCCGACCAGCACTACCGCCAGGCGATCACCTCGGCCGGCTTCGGCTGCATGGCCGCGCTGGATGCCGAGCGCTACCTGGACGCACAGGGCAAGGCCAGCTGAGAGGCTGACCCGCTCCTGTAGGGCCGAGCCACGCCCGACTCCGGATGAAAGGCCGATGCCAGTGCGTCGGCCTTTCTGTTTCATCTGCCCTATCCTTCCCTCATGCCTTCCCCCCGCTTCCTCGACTCCCTGCAGTCCATCCCCGCCACCGACTGGGATGCCCTGCACGACGGGCAGAACCCCTTCGTCAGCCACGCCTTCCTCTCAGGCCTTGAACAGCACGGCTGCCTGCGCGAGGACTGGGGCTGGCAGCCCCGGCACTTCACGCTCTGGGAAGGCGACAGCTTGGTCGGCGCCATTCCGGGCTACCTGAAGACCAACTCGCACGGTGAGTTCGTGTTCGACCATGCGTGGGCCAACGCGTATGCACGTCATGGCCGCGACTACTATCCGAAGTGGCTGGGCGCGGTGCCGTACTCGCCGGTCACCGGCCCGCGGTTGCTGGCCCGTCACGATTCAGGTCGCGCCACCCTGCTGTCGGCATTGCGCGAGGCGCTGCCCGCGCTGCACGTATCCTCGGCCCATATCAACTTCCACACCGCCAGCGATGAGGCTCTGTTCGATGACGACTGGCTGCTGCGCGAGGACGTGCAGTTCCAGTGGCAGAATCCGGGTGACTGGGCGACGTTCGACCAGTTCCTTGCTGCAATGGACCACAAGCATCGCAAGAACATCCGCCAGGAACGGGCCAAAGTCACCCGCCAGGGAATCACCTTCCGCGTGGTACATGGCGACGAGGCCGGCCGCGCCGACCTGCAGGCGATGTACCGCTTCTATCTGCAGACATTCCTCGAGTACGGCAACGCCCCGGCACTGACCGAGGCCTTCCTGCGCCATCTGGCCATTTCATTGGGGCGCGGGCTGGTGCTGTTTCTGGCCGAACAGGACGGCGAGCCGATTGCCGGCGCGCTGTGCCTGCGCGGTGGCGACACCCTGTACGGCCGCTACTGGGGCGGCGCCACCCTGCCCGGCCTGCACTTCGAGGCCTGCTACTACCAGGGTATCGAATACTGCCTGCGCGAAGGGCTGACCCGATTCGAACCGGGTGCACAGGGCGAGCACAAGCTGGCGCGCGGGTTCCTTCCGACGCTGGTGCGCAGCCGACACTGGGTGGCCGATCCGGATTTCGCAGAGGCACTGCAGGACTGGTGCCGGCAGGAGCGACAGAGTGTGCGGCGGTACCAGCAGGAATTGCAGGGGCATGGGCCGTTCCGCGCAGAGCCGTAGCGTCGAGCTTGCTCGACTTGCGCGGTGCGGAAAAGCGTGCCAACCAAGGTTGGCACCTACCAGGGCAACAGCGAGGACGCAGTGCTCAGGTGCACTGCCAGAAGTGCCCGCTCACCCGGCACTTCGCACACCAGAACGTGTAGAGCATGCCGCCACTGCCCCATAGCAGCGCTCCTCCACCGGTGGTCGGCAGCGTCGAATCCAGCTGCATCACGAAGGGCATCTCCTCACCGCAATCGATGCACGCCGGATACCAGGCACTCTGCACCCAGCTCGGTGCGCCGCCCACGCGCGACAGGTTCTGCCGATGGTTGGACTGGCCCCAGTCCTGCTGCTGCCACCGCCTGGTATCCATGGCGACCAGGCCGATTTCGGCACGCATCAGGTCACCGCTGTCGGTCGGCGTGGCCGGCACCTGCAGACGCTGGCTGGGGTGGCAGCTGGGCAGGCCGACGGCATCGTGGGGATAGAAGCGCACGGGCGGGTCTTCCCAGCCGCAGCAGTCCAGGCACAGGCCCAGCGTGATCTCACCCGCCGCGCCCGGCTGCAGCGCGGCAGCGTCGGTTCGCATCAGGCGCTGCAGCGGTGCATGGCAGCTGCCACACAACGCTTCCAGCGGTCCTCCCATCTGCCCCGCATGGTGCACCTGCCCACCATTCCAGGTCGGGTGCAGGCGCCAGATACGCTTGCGCCAGCTCGGTTCGTCCGCCTGCTGCGCGCGATGCTGCTCGCGGCCAAAGCGGATGTGCAGCGGCCGCTCCCCATGCAGGCGGCGCGGCAGCGGCCCATCAGCCACGCCGGCCCAATGCGCCCAGACCTCAGCATCCAGCGCGCCCCAGTCAGCGAGGTAGCCGCGGGCAACGGCATAGCTCTCGGGCTGCGCCGCGAGCAGCAGCGCCCTGGCCCGCGCCATTTCGCGATCGTCATCGGCTTCGGCCAGAATCTGCGCCCACTGCACGGCAGTGGCAGACGGCAGGCCCCGCCACACCTGCGAAGCCAGCTGCAGCTCATTCTCACTGGCAATCGCCAGCAAGGCCTCCCAGTCGTCCTGCAGCACCTGCGGCGCCTGGTAGCTGGCGAATTCGATCACGCTGGCCAGCAGCTCACCGCACTCTCCATCACGATAGCGACGCCAGGCCTCGGCACAGACCGGCGCAACCGCTTCGTCGGGCAACAGATCCAGCGTCATGTCGAGAAAGGCCGAGCGGGGTGAACGCCGGGCAAGGGCCAGCCGCATCAGCGCACCGAGCTGACCCGGCTGCTCAGTCGCCAGCGCCAGCAGCATGCTCTGGCTGTCGTTGCACGTGCGCGGGTTGTCGTGCACATCGAGGATGGCGGTGATCGCGTCACTCATGCGTGGGCTCCTTGCCGTTGGACGTTGATGGTGCCAGACATCAGCGGTCACCACGGCGAATACAATGGCGGCATGACCCGCCAGCTGCCCTGGCGCCTGGCTGATGCGCCGGACGCCCCCTTCCCGCCGGCCGAGACCGCGCTGCGCCAGCCCGACGGCCTGCTCGCCGTCGGCGGTGACCTGCACCCGGTGCGCCTGCTCAATGCCTACGCTGGCGGCATCTTTCCGTGGTTCAGCGAGGGCGAGCCGATCCTGTGGTGGTCGCCGGACCCGCGCATGGTGTTCCGCACCGAGGGCGTGCATCTGTCCAGCCGGTTCCGCCGCCAGCTACGCAGCAGTACGTGGGAGGTCACCGCCGACACCGCCTTCAGCCGCGTGATGCGCGCCTGTGCGGCAGCACCGCGGCCCGGCCAGGACGGCACCTGGATCAGCCCGGCGATGGTCGAGGCCTACGGCCAGCTGCACGACCTGGGCTTCGCCCATTCGTTTGAAGTCTGGGACCGGCAGACCCTCGTCGGTGGCATCTACGGGGTGGCAATCGGGTCGATGTTCTTCGGCGAAAGCATGTTCAGCGGCGCCAGCGGCGGCTCCAAGATCGCGCTGGCCACCCTGGCATCCACCCTGCATGGTTGGGGCTGGGAACTGATCGATGCCCAGGTGGAGAATCCGCACCTGCTGCGGATGGGCGCCGAGCACCTGCCGCGCGCGGAATTCCTGCAGCACGTGCGCCGGGCCGTGCGCGGTGACGGCCGGGAAGGCCCATGGACCCAGGCGGTTGGACGCTTGCCAGCACGGCGTTTGGCCGGGGGTTAACACAAACTTTGCAAGCTGGCGCCGTCACGCGTAAAATACCGCGCCTTAGGCCCAGCGTGGCCGTTTTCTGAACCGCACAGGACTACATGTCGAAAGACGATTCCATCGAGTTCGAGGGCACCGTCAGCGAGACGCTGCCGAACACCACTTTCCGCGTTCGCCTGGAAAATGGGCACGAAATCATCGCCCATATCTCCGGCCGCATGCGCAAGAACTACATCCGCATCCTCACCGGTGACCGGGTCAAGGTTGAAATGACCCCGTATGACCTGACCAAGGGTCGTATCACCTACCGCATGAAGTAAGCGGTCGGCGCCTGGCGCCACTCGACAAGGCCAGCCCTGGTTGCTGGCCTTTTGTCATGCCCGGAATCCGGCCCTGCCGGAGGTCACCATGACCGAGCTCACCGTGGCGTCGGTCAGCCCCGCTTGCGGCAGATTCGCGCCTGCAGCCGCCGCGGCATCGTGGGATCCGATCCAGTCCGGATCGCCACCCCCTCCCGATCATGAACGCCCTGCTCCCGCACGTCCTGCTGCCGGCAGTTCTGCTGGTCAGCCTCCCCCTGGCGGCATTCGCCGCTGAACCCAGCAAGCCCTCCAACGCGTCCGAGTGCATTGCCCTCGGCGCCAATCGTGATATCCGCCCCTCCAGCACGGAACGTGAGGTGCTGCTGCGCGACGGTGACAACCACTATCGGGTGCACCTGCAGAAGCGCTGCCTGGGCGCTGCCGCCTCGGCCAGCTATGTCTTCTTCACGCCCAGTACCCCTGAACGGATCTGCGGCGATGCCCGCAGCACACTGAAAACCGACAGCAACCACTGCACCGTGACCCGGATCGAACCGATCGATGCGGCGACCTTCAGGCGGCTGGCGCAGCAGGGGCGTTGAGTTGCAGTGCATGCGACAAGGGCGGCCGAAGCCGCCCTTGTCATTTCCAGTCTTTCACGCCAGGCCTGCGGCGTCAGCTCATTCCACCGTGACCGGCAGCAGCCGCTCCGGCTCGGCCTGGGTCTCGACCACCAGCTCGTCGTCGCGCACGTCGATGCTGACCTTGCCGCCGTTGACCAGCTTGCCGAACAGCAGTTCGTCGGCCAGCGGACGCTTGATCTTGTCCTGGATCACGCGGGCCATCGGACGGGCACCCATCAGCGGGTCGAAACCATGATGGGCCAGCCAGTCGCGCGCGGTCGGGGTGGCCGACAGGCTGACGTGCTTGTCCTGCAGCAGCATCTCCAGCTCGATCAGGAACTTGTCGACCACGCGCAGGATGTGCTCGAAGCCCAGCGCCTGGAACTGCACCACCGCGTCAAGACGGTTGCGGAATTCCGGGGTGAAGCTGCGGCGGATGGTCTCCATCGCGTCGGTGGCATGGTCCTGCTTGGTGAAGCCGATCGACCGCCGCGAGGCCTGCGCGGCGCCGGCATTGGTGGTCATCACCAGCACCACGTTCTTGAAGTTCGCTTCGCGACCGTTGGTATCGGTCAGCACACCGCGGTCCATCACCTGCAACAGGATGTTGAAGATGTCCGGATGCGCCTTCTCGATCTCATCCAGCAGCAGCACGCAATGCGGCGTCTTGACGATCTTCTCGGTCAGCAGGCCGCCCTGGTCGAAACCGACGTAGCCCGGAGGCGCGCCGATCAGGCGGCTGATCGAATGCGGCTCCATGTACTCGGACATGTCGAAGCGGACCAGCTCGATGCCCAGCTGCAACGCCAGCTGCCTGGTCACTTCGGTCTTGCCGACACCGGTCGGGCCGGCGAACAGGAAGTTGCCGATCGGCTTTTCCGGGTTGCCCAGGCCCGAACGGGCCAGCTTGATCGCCGAGGACAGCGTCTCGATGGCCGGGTCCTGGCCGAAGATCACCATCTTCAGGTTGCGCTCCAGGTGCTGCAGCACATCCTTGTCGGTGGCACTGACCTGCTTGGCCGGGATCCGCGCCATCTTGGCCACGATCGCCTCGACCTCCTCGACGTCGATCAGCTCCTTGCGCTGCTCCTCGGGCAGCAGGCGCTGGCGGGCACCGGCCTCGTCGATCACGTCGATGGCCTTGTCCGGCAGCAGGCGGTCGCCGATGTGCTTCACCGACAGGTCCACTGCGGCCTGCAGGGCCTCGTCGGAATAGGTCACACCGTGATGCAGCTCGTACTTGGACTTCAGGCCCTGCAGGATCTCGTAGGTCTCGCCCACCGTCGGCTCGACGATGTCGATCTTCTGGAAGCGGCGCGCCAGCGCCCGGTCCTTCTCGAAGATGCCGCGGTATTCCTGGAACGTGGTCGAGCCGATGCAGCGCAGCTCGCCCGACGCCAGCGCCGGCTTGATCAGGTTGGACGCATCCATGGTGCCGCCCGACGCCGAACCGGCACCGATGATGGTGTGGATCTCGTCGATGAACAGCACCGCGTTGGGCACCTTCTTCAGTGCCGTCAGCACGCTCTTCAGGCGCTTCTCGAAGTCGCCACGGTACTTGGTACCAGCCACCAGTGCGCCCAGGTCGAGCGAGTAGATCACCGCGTCGGCCAGCACGTCGGGCACCGAGCCTTCGATGATGCGGCGGGCCAGGCCCTCGGCGATGGCCGTCTTGCCTACGCCCGCCTCACCGACGTACAGCGGGTTGTTCTTGCGGCGGCGGCACAGGACCTGGATGGTGCGCTCGATCTCGTCGGCACGGCCGACCAGCGGGTCGATGCGACCTGCCCGCGCCTGGTCGTTGAGGTTGCTGGCGAATTCGGTCAGGGCATCCCCCTTGGGCTCGCCCTCCCCGCCTTCCATGCGGCTCTCGCCCTCCGGGGACGAAGACGACTGCTCGCCTTCATCGCCCAGCTTGGCGATGCCATGGGACAGGTAATTGACCACATCCAGCCGGGTCACATCCTGCTGGTTGAGGTAATAGACGGCGTGGGAGTCCTTTTCGCCGAAGATGGCGACCAGCACATTGGCGCCGGTGACCTCCTTCTTGCCCGAGGACTGCACGTGGTACACGGCCCGCTGAAGCACACGCTGGAAGCCCAGGGTCGGCTGGGTGTCGCGGCCATCGTCTTCCGCCAGGCGGGACACGGAGGCCTCGATGGCCTGCTCCAGCTCCTGGCGCAGGCGGTCGGCATCGGCACCACAGGCCTTCAGTACGGCCTGGGCTGACGGGTTGTCGAGCAGTGCCAGCAGCAGGTGTTCGACCGTCATGAACTCATGCCGGGCCTCACGGGCGCGCTTGTAGCACTGGCCGATGGTGTGTTCGAGGTCTTTGCTGAACATGGATTACTCCGGCGGCAGATGGGGACAATATGCGGCCTGACTACGCGATTTCCATCACCCTAGCGGATTGCTGCGTTCAGATGGCGTTAGCAGTACAGATCGCTTGATCTTCATTCACTCCAGGACAGCCCACCCAGCATGAGCGAACCCTACCTGAGCCGCTGGCGATTGCGGCGTGATGGTCCGGCCCTCCGTACGCCCCACGCCCGGCTCTGGCCGGTACTGACCGCTGCGGGCGAGCCAGCGATGCTGAAGATCAGCAGCGAGACCGAGGAGCAGAACAGCCATCGCCTGCTACGCTGGTGGAACGGCGATGGCGCCGCCCGCCTGCTGGCCCACGAGGGGCCTGCGATCCTGATCGAGCGTGCCCGCGGTGACTCGCTGCGGCAACGTTCGATCGAGGGCGACGATGACGCCTGCACCGCGATCCTGTGCCAGGTCCTGCAGCGGCTGCACCGGCCACGGAGCGCGCCGCCAGCGGAACTGGTCTGCCTGCGTACATGGTTCGCCGACCTGCTGCAGCCAAGGGCTGTGCTGCCGCCACTGCTGGAACAGTGCAGATCACTGGCGGAGGGGCTGCTGCGTGACGAACAGGAGATCCGGCCGCTGCACGGCGACCTGCACCACGACAACGTGCTGGATTTCGGCCCGCGCGGCTGGTTGGCGATCGACCCGAAGCGACTGCTGGGGGACCGTGCGCTCGATTACACGACGATGTTCAGCAACCCGGACCTCTGTGGTCCGGGCATCCACGTTGCGACGCGGCCCGAGCGGTTTGCGATCCGCCTTGAGCAGGTCTGTGCGCTGGCCGAACTGGAACGCACGCGCCTGCTGCGCTGGATCGCGGCCAGCACTGCGCTGTCGGCAGTGTGGTTCAGGGATGACGGCGACCCGGCCGACATCGACGAGGCAGTCGCCCGGATGGCCCTGGAGGCGCTGGCGGAAGCGTGAAACCCACCCCGTATGCGCCCAGCTTGGTGGGCACGCGCCATCCCTGATCGACACGGGCTTCTGCCTTGGTAGGTGCCCACCTTGGTGGGCACACCCATCCGGGATCGATGTGCCCGGACGAGAATCGGCAGCTGGTCAGGCCTTTTCCATCGTGCACAGCAGCGGGTGCTGGTTCATCCGCGAGTACTCGTTGACCTGGGCGACCTTGGTCTCGGCCACTTCGCGGGTGAACACCCCGCACACGCCGCGGCCGCGGGTATGGACGTGCAGCATCACCTGCGTGGCCTTGTCCAGGTCCATGCTGAAGAACTGCTGCAGCACATCCACCACGAAATCCATCGGGGTGTAGTCGTCATTGAGCAGCATCACCTGGTAGAACGGCGGCGGCGCCACTTCCGGGCGCGCGGCCTCTACGGCGACGCCGTGCTCGTGCTGGGAATCGGGGGAAGACTCATGGGGCATCGGGCCATTATAGAGGCTCGGGCGCGCCTGCGTCGGCCTGCTGCGGATTGGACGGCACGCACGCCCACCGTCACAATTGCACCCTCTCTCAACACTGTTTCACAGGATCTTCATGAAAAGGACCCTTCTCCCCGCCCTCCTGATCGCTCTGGCTGCCACCGGCTCCGCTGCCGCCGCAGACGCCGACAAGGCCGTGGCCCGCCATCTGGACAAGCTGGGCTACACCTACGAAGTCGATGAGGACGGCGACTACCGCATGGTCTTCGACGTCGAGGGTGACCGCACCCAGATGGTCTACGTGCGTTCGTCGGTGGAAGATTTCGGTACCCACAACATCCGCGAGATCTGGTCGCCGGCCTACAACGCGAAGACCAAGCAGTTCCCGGTGGCCGTGGCCAACCGCCTGCTGGAAGATTCGCAGGATGCCAAGATGGGCGGCTGGGTAAAGCAGGACACCACCGCCATGTTCGTGGTCAAGATCGACGCCGATGCCACTGCCGACCAGCTCAGCGACGCCATCGATGCGGCCATCCGCACCGCCGACGCCATGGAGCTGGAACTGACCAAGAAGGACGAGTTCTGAGTTGAACGCCACGCCGGACCCGCGCTGGGCACCGCACGCCACCGTTGCCACGGTGGTGGTCGACGGCGGCCGCGTGTTGCTGGTTGAAGAGACCATCGATGGCCGGCAGGTGCTGAACCAGCCGGCCGGCCACCTCGAGCCGGGCGAAAGCCTGGCCGAGGCGGCCCTGCGCGAGACCCGCGAGGAAACCGGCTGGACGGTGCAGCTGACCCATTTCATCGGCTGCTACCAGTGGACTGCCGGCGACGGCACTGCCTTCCTGCGCTTCTGCTACGCGGCGCGCCCGGTCTCGCACGACCCGGCGCAGCCACTGGACACCGGCATCGACCGCGCGCTGTGGCTGACCCCGGCCGAACTGCAGGCCGCCGGCGAGCGCCAGCGCAGCCCGCTGGTCTGGCAGGTGGTGGCTGATTACCTGGGTGGCCAGCGCCATCCGCTTTCGCTGGTCCGGGAGGTCGCATGAGCACTCCGCGCGTGATGGTGGGCGTCTCCGGAGGTGTCGACTCTTCGGTCGCCGCCTGGCGCCTGGTACAGCAGGGCGAAGCCGTGGCCGGCCTGTTCATGCAGAACTGGGCCGACGACGGCAGCGGTGACTGCCGCGCCGAGGACGACCGCCGCGATGCGGTGGCCGTCTGCGGCCTGCTCGGCATCCCGTTCCACTTCCGCGATTTCTCCAGCGAGTACTGGCAGGGCGTGTTCGAGCACTTCCTGGCCGAGTACGCCGCCGGGCGCACCCCGAATCCGGACGTGCTGTGCAACCGCGAAGTGAAGTTCAAGCACTTCCTGGATGCCGCCCGCGAGCTGGGCGCCGAACGCATCGCCACCGGGCACTATGCACGGGTGACCCAGCGCGGCCACCAGTGGCTGCTGCTGCGCGGCGCCGACCGTTCCAAGGACCAGAGCTACTTCCTGCACCAGCTGGGCCAGGAGCAGCTGGCGGCCACCCTGTTCCCGATCGGCGACCTGGAAAAGACCGACCTGCGCCGGATCGCGCGTGACGTCAGCCTGCCGACCCACGCCAAGAAAGACTCCACCGGCATCTGCTTCATCGGCGAGCGTGACTTCCGTGAGTTCCTTGGCCGCTACCTGCCGGCCAGGCCCGGCCAGATCCTCGACCCGGCCGACGGCAGCGTGATCGCCGAACATCCGGGCGTGTTCTATTTCACCCTGGGCCAACGCGAGGGCCTGAACATCGGCGGCGTGCGTGGACGCCCGGCCGCGCCGTGGTACGTGGTCGGCAAGGATGTGGCCAGCAACGTGCTGTACGTGGACCAGGACCGCGACAGCAAGTGGATGCTGTCCGAGCGCCTGCGTTCGGAAACCGCGCACTGGATCGCCGGTTCGCCGCCGGCACGGCGCTTCGAATGCACCGCCCAGACCCGCTACCGCCAGCCCGACGAGCCGTGTACGGTCCAGGTGCTGGACGATGGCAGCGTGCTGGTCACCTTCGCGCGCCCACAGCGCGCCGTTACCCCCGGTCAATCACTGGTGCTGTATGACGGTGACGTGTGCCTGGGTGGCGCGGTGATCGCCGCCACCGATGCGCCGCTGGAACAGCGCCTGCGCACCACCCCTTCCCCTTTTGAGGTAATCGCTGCATGAGTTTCACTGTCGACGACCGCGTCCTGGCCCTGGCCGGCATTGCCCAGGCCCTGCAGCAGGTACGCCGTATCGCCGATACCGGCCATTCCGACGCCGCCGCCGTGCGCACCGCCGTGGACAGCGTGTTCCGTGTCGATGCGTCCTCGCCGCAGGAGGTGTTCGGTGACCGCCATGCACTGAAGTCCGGCCTGCGCCTGCTGCACAACTACTTCCGCAGCCAGGGCCAGGACCCGATCCTGCCCAAGCTGGCCCTGTCGGTGCTGCAGCTGGAGCGTCGCTTCGTTCAGGATGGCGCCACCGTGAACAAGGTCGCCTCGGGCATCGAGCGCGCCCAGCGCCAGGCCACCGAACTGGGCGACAGCGGCCACCCGGACGTGCTGGCCAACCTGGGAGGCCTTTACGCCGACACCATCAGCCACCTCAAGCCGCGGGTCATGGTGCAGGGCAACCCGCACTACCTGGGCCAGGCCGGCGTGGTGGCCGAGATCCGCGCCCTGCTGCTGGCCGCGGTGCGCGCTGCGGTGCTGTGGCGGCAGCTGGGCGGCAGCTACTGGGACTTCCTGTTCAGCCGCAAGGCGATGATCGAGGCCGTGGACCGGCAGCTGGCCTGAGGGTGTGGGGTCAGAGCCCTTTTCCATGGAAAAGGGATCCGACCCCGTTGCTGCCTGCCCCAGGGGTCGGATCCCTTTCCGGCACGGAAAGGGCTCGGCCCCCGAAGCCGCCAAGGCGCCGGAAAACCGGCGCATTCAGAATGCACTTCGAGGCACATCGACGTTAAAGAGAAAGGGGGTACGGCCGATACATCCTCCGTGCACCTCCCGAGAACGTCCATGTACTCACGCATTTTCATCCGTCTGGCCGCCCCCCTGGCTCTGACCCTGCTGCTCCCCTTCGCCATCGGTTTCGAATGGCCGGCCGCCCTGCGCTGGGCGATCCTGACCACGATGACGCTGAGCTGGCTCGGCTTTGCGTGGTGGACCACCCGCGCCCAGGCACACCGTTCCCCGGAACACGCCCGTGTCCTGCGTGAGCAGGACCAGCTGCTGACCGAACTGCGCAATTTCGTCGGCAACGAGATCGAGGGTTCGCGCGGCGAAGTGGAACGCGCCCGTGACCTGATCCGCCAGGCCGTCTCCAGCCTCGGTGGCAGCTTCGATGCGATGAACCGCAAGTCGCGCCAGCAGAGCCAGGCCCTGTCGCGCATCGTCGACCGCGCCGGTGACGAAGGCAATGCCGGCCTCGACGTTGCCCGTTTCGCCCAGCACGCCAGCCATCGCATGGAACAGCTGGTCGAAGCGCTGGAACAGGTGAGCGGCCAGAGCAGCACCACCGTGCAGCACATCGACCAGATGGCGCAGCACCTGGATGGCATCTTCGCGCTGCTGGAAGACGTCAAGTCGATCGCCGACCAGACCAACCTGCTGGCCCTGAACGCTGCCATTGAAGCGGCACGTGCCGGTGAAGCCGGTCGTGGCTTCGCGGTGGTCGCCGACGAAGTGCGCAACCTGTCCGAGCGCTCGACCACCTTCAACGAGCAGATCCGCAAGCTGGCGCATAGCTCCAAGGACGCCATCGCCAAGGTGCGCGAGACGGTTTCGCACATGGCCTCGCGCGACATGGACCGCTCCCGCGAAGCCCGCCAGGAAGCGGCGGCGATGCTCGACAATGTCGCGCAGATCAATGCCTCGCTGGGCGACGGCATGCGCGAAGTGTCCGAGTGCGCCCGTTCGATCGATGGCAGCGTGGCCGAAGCCGTGCGCGCCCTGCAGTTCGAAGACATCGCCACCCAGGCGCTGGGCGGCGTGCACACCCACCTGGACCGCCTGACCGCGATCAACCGCGAAGCGGTGGCCCTGCAGGAACTGCTGCACCGCAATGGCGGCGTGTTCGACGAAGAGATCGCCACCGCCCTGCAGCGCACCGGCAGCCGCCTGCGCGAACTGCGCAGCGAGTGGGAACGCCCGCCGCACAAGCCGGTTGCCCAGCAGAGCATGGGCGCCGGCACCGTCGAGCTGTTCTGACCCTGATGTCCGCTGCCCTCGCCGGCAGCCCGCAAGGCCCCGGTTCGACCGGGGCCTTTGCCTGTAACCCGCCGTTGGATGCATCCTGTACTCGCACCATGACCCTGATCCGCGCCCTGCCCTCTCTCACCGATACCGAGCGCCCGCGCAACGCGAGCGTGCGTGAGCAGCTGCAGCAGCTGGAGGATGTGGCACGCGAGGAGATCCGCGAACTGCAGCAGCTGGCGGACGCGCGCCCGGCCCCGCCGCGGGCGGACGAGGCGCTGCTGGGACTGGCCTGGGACCTGGGGTTGGACGGGGAAGCGCTGAAGTAGATCCACGCCATGCGTGGACGGCTTTCATCCGCCGGTGTGACGCCTGGCCCTCGCCGCAACATCCACGCATGGCGTGGATCTACCGGGGTGGCGAAATCGTTGTGGCATGATCCACCGATCCCGTTCATGGAAGACCGATGGCCATCACCCTGATCGCACTCCTGCTGATCGAGACCGTCCTTCTGATGGCCTGGGTGGCCGGTTATTTCAGCTGGGGCATCACCCTGTTCAACGAACGCATCGCGGCGTCACCGGCCATGCAGGCCCGGCTCTCGCTGGGCAGCCTGGAACGTGACCTGCCGCAGGACAGATGGCTGCAACTGGCCTTCCATGCGCTGCCCGATGGCAGCATGGCGTTCCGCGAGAGCTTCGCGCCGAGCTTCGGCCTGCGCTACTTCCCGGTGATGCGCGGTCGCATCGTACTCAACGCGCGACGGCACGAAGTGCGGGTGATTGGCCTGTGCAGCTGGTTCGTGGCCATCCTGTCGCTGTTGCTGTTGCCGCTGGTGGCGATGCGCCCGGTGGTGGCGCCGATGCTGCTGGTGCTTCCGCTGTTCCTGGCCAGCTATCTGGTCCAGAAGCGGCGCTATGCGGCCATTGTAGAAGCGCTGCGCATGCAGTTGAAGGCGGATTTTCCGAGGTAGATCCACGCCATGCGTGGATGATCGAGAGGCACAGGCATCCGTGCCGACCAACGGTCGGCACCCACCAAAGCGGGTTGCGGTAGATCCACGGCATGCGTGGATAGACACAGTGGCCCGGGGCAGTTCCAACCAGTGCAGCTGATCACCGCACCAGCATCACTTCCCCACTGGCATCGGTGCGCAGCGAAACCGGCTGTGGCTGGCGCAGCCACTGCGCCAGGTCGCGCGGGCTGAGCGGGCGCGAGTACAGGTAGCCCTGAATCTCGTCGCAGCCCTGGCGGCGCAGCATGTCCTCTTCCTGGTGCGTTTCCACGCCCTCGGCCACCACCTTCATGCCCAACGCGTGGCCCAGGTGCACGATGGCCTGCGTCACTTCGGCCGTACCCGAATCGTGCAGCATGCCCTGCACGAAACTGCGGTCGATCTTCAGGCGCCCCACCGGGAAGCGGTTGAGGTAGTTGAGATTGGAGAAGCCGGTACCGAAGTCATCCACCGCCAGCGGCACGCCGTGCCGTTCCAGCACGTCGAAGCAATGGCGCAGGATGTCGGTGTCACGGATCAACGCCGACTCGGTCAGTTCCAGCTCCAGCCGCTGCGGTGGCCAGCCATGGGCGTGGCAGATTTCGATCACACGCTCGGCAAAGCCGCGGTCTCGCAGCTGTACCGCAGAAACATTCACCGCAATGCGGTCGAAACGCAGACCGGCACGGTCCCAGGCGGCTGCCTGGCGGCAGGCCTCATTCAGCACCCAGTCGCCGATCCGCACGATCTCGCCGCATTTTTCGGCAATGGGGATGAACTCGGCCGGGCTGCAGTAGCCGATCCCGGGGCGGTGCCAGCGCAACAGTGCCTCGATCGCCGGCGGCTCGCCGTGGTGGGCGTGCAGCAGCGGCTGGTAGGCCAGGCTGAACTCTTCGCGCTCGATGGCGCCGTGCAGGGCATGCTCCAGCTCCAGCTTGCGCTGGATGCGGGCCAATGCGTCCTGGCTGTAGTACTGGTAGGTGTTGCGCCCCGCTTCCTTGGCCGCGTACATCGCGGCATCGGCGGCACGCAGCAATGAATCGAAATCGGTCTGTGCATCGCCCAGCATCGCGATGCCGACGCTGGCACCGACCTTCAGCGTGGTCTCACCCCGGCGCAGCGGCTCGGCCAGCGAGGCGATCAGCTTGCGCGCGACGTGGCCGGCGTCTTCCGGCTCGGCCAGGTCGCGCAGCACCACGATGAACTCGTCGCCACTGAAGCGGCCAAACAGATCGTTGTTGCGCAGGTTCTGGTGCAGGCGCGTCGCAGCGGCCTTCAGCAGTGCATCACCGGTGGCGTGGCCGAAGCTGTCGTTGATGGTCTTGAAGCCATCCAGGTCGATGAACAGCATCGCCAGCGATGTGCCACGGTCACGTGCTTCCTCGATGGCCTCTGCCGTCTGCTCGCCGAGCAGCACGCGATTGGGCAGGCCGGTCAGCAGATCGTAGTGGGCCAGCAGTTCGATGCGCTCGTTGGCCTCGCGTTCGCGGGTGATGTCACGGAACAGCACCACGAAGCGCGGCGGCAGGCCGTCACGGCGGTCCAGCTCGATCAGCACCTGCACCCAGACGCGCAGGCCGGACTGGCGGTAGAAGCACAGGTCCAGCTGCTCGGGCAGCCCGCCGTTGGCGATGCGCGCCAACGCCGCTTCGAAGGCGTTGCGTGAGTCCTCGGTGTACAACGCCAGCGCCTGGTCGAGGGTGATCGGTTCCTTGCGCAGGCCGTGAATGCGATAGCACTCCTCGGTCCACTGCATGTGCCGGGTCTTCACCTCGATCTCGCAGCCGCCGATGCGGCCCAGCGCGGAGACGCGGTTGAGCAGCTCGGTGCGCCAGCGGATCAACGCGTCGGTCTGGTGCTGCTCGGTGATGTTCTGCACCTGTCCGAGCAGTCGCTTGGGCTGTCCGTCCATGTCCAGCAACGGCTGCATCCACAGCCGCAGGTGCTGCGACGGCTCGTTGCCCCGGGTCAGTTCCAGTTCGAGATTGGCGGCACGGCCATCGCGCCACAACCGCCGCCACGCCGCACGCAATGCGCCACGGGAACGTGGGTGCAGCTGCTTCAGCCAGCGCCGCTGGCCGGGCACGGCGCCCTGCTCCAGCGCAAGCATCGAACGCAACTCCGGCGACCACCAGAAATGACCACTGTTGGGGTCGAACGACCAGCTGCCCATGCTGGCGATGCGCTGGGCCTCGCTCAGGTGAAGCTGCTGTTCCTGCAGCAGCCCTTCCAGCTGCTTCTGCTGTTCGATATCGGTATGGGTACCGACCATGCGCAGCGGCTGGCCATCGGCGGTGCGCGCGACCACGCGGCCCCGGTCGAGTACCCAACGCCACTGGCCATCGGCCTGGCGGAAACGGAACTGCGCGCTGTACTGCTCGCTCAAGCCACGCAGATGCTCTTCCAGTGCGGCCCGCACCTGGGCGATGTCCTCGCCGTGCACGCGGGCCAGCATCTCGGTGGCGGTTTCATCGCCCACTGCCGGGGTGCGCACCACACGGTCACTGGGAATGTCCCAGTCCCACAGGCTGTGGCCAGCACTGTCCAGCGCCAGCTCCCAGCGCCCACCGCCGCCGAGCGGCACCGGTTCGGGAATGCTCAACGTGAAGGCCAGCAGGTTGCCGGCGCCATCGTGCACGGCGCGCAGGTGGCCATCGTAGTGCCCGTGCGGGCCACCCGGCAGCGTGCAGGCCACGATGCCGCCATCGGCAGCCATCAGGCGCAGATCTTCCAGCATCGGCGCATACGCAGCCACGGTGGCCGGCAGGCCATGCTCGCGCGCAGCCGGATTGGCCGCCAGCGGGCGACCCGTGCGGTCGACGATGACCAGCGCCGACGCAAGCGGGTGCTGCAGCAGGCTGGCGATGATCCCTTGGTCCACGCGATCTTGCTCCGGATGACACGCCCGTCAGCGGGGCACGCAGTGGTTAACGGCGCCTGCGGCGGATAATTGAGTGGTCTGGGCGCACCTGCGCGGTAAGATGGCCGGCGCCCCTTTCAACCAGCCCGTCCATGCCTGCAGAACCGACCGGCACCGCCCTTGTACCCGATCCGCGGATGGCGCAGGCGCTGAGCCGCGACCGGCGACGGGTGGTCCTGAGCTACCTGGTGATGGCATTGGCCTGGATGATCGCTTCCGACAGTGCCGTGCAGGCGCTGGTGCCGGATCCGCAGCAGGCGGCGATGTGGCAGAGCGTGAAGGGCTCGTTCTTCGCACTGGCCAGTGCCGGCCTGCTGTATCTGCTGCTGCGGCCGCTGGCCGAGCATGTGCTGCACACCCATGCGCGCCAGCAGGCCTCGGAGCTGCGCCTGCGGCAGATGTTCGAGGGCAACCCCGGCCCGATCCTGGTCTACGACCTGGACACGCTGGCGATCCTCGATGCAAATCCGGCTGCCTGTACCGCCTTCGGCTGGGAGCGTGACGAACTGCTGGAGCAGACCATCGACGCGTTGTGGCCGCCAGGCCAGGACCAGGCGCTGCAGACCAAGCTGGAGGCGATCCGCGAGGCGCCGGAGGAACTGTGCATCCTGCGTACCCAGCTGCAGCTGCGTGACGGCTCGCTGCGGCAGATGGAACTGCGCTCCAACGCCATCAGCTATGACGGCCACAACGCGCGCTTGTTGATTGCCATCGACCGCACCGCCGAAGACCTGGCCCAGCTGCGCCGTGACCAGGCGCTTGCGCGGGTGGAAGAAGCCCACGAACTGGCGCGCATCGGCGCCTGGGAACTGGACCCGTCCACCGGCATGGGCCGCTATTCCAACCAGGTCTACCGACTGCTTGGCCGCCGGCCGCCGGAAGCCCGCCGCTGGCACCGCTTCGACGAGCTGCTGGTTCCCGCCGACCCTGCCACCGCCACCCAGACCGAACAGCTGCTGGCCGACCTCTGCTCGGGTGATCCGGTGCAGGTGGACGTACTCCTGCCCCTGCTGTCGATGGACGGACGCGCCCTGATGGTGCACCTGCGTGCCGCCAGTGGTGTCGATGAGTCCGGCCGCAGCCGCGTACTGGGCACCCTGCAGGACGTGACCGAGCGGGAGCAATCGCGGCGCCTGCTACGCGAGCGCGAGGAGCAGTTCCGCGAACTGGTGCGGGTGCTGCCCGATGGCGTGGTGATCCTCTCCGACGAGCACGTGCTGTACACCAACGCCTGGGCGGCCAGCCTGTTCGGCTATGGCAGCCATACCCTGCTGGGTGAGCCGCTGTCGGCGCTGGTCGCTGCCGGTGATCTGGCCCGCGTCCGCGGCCAGCTGCGTGCAGGGCAGCCACACCTGGGCCCCGGCCACAGCAGCGTGGTGGCCATGCAGCGCGCCGACGGCCGCAGCTTCCATGCCGGCCTGGCGGTGGGCGAGGTCCGCTATGGTGGCCGCGACTGCAAGCTGCTGATCGTGCGCGACCTCAGTGATTCCGAACGGACGCGCAGTGCACTGGAAACCAGCAACCGCGAACTGCAGGCGATGGCCGGCCGCCTGTTCTCGCTGCAGGAAGACGAGCGCCGCGCGATCTCGCGCGATCTGCACGACGACATCGGCCAGGCGATCACGGCGATCAAATTGTCCGCCCATGCCGCGCAGGACGAGCACGATCCGCAACGCCGCGCCGAGGACCTGGCACAGATCGTCAGCCTGGCCGACACCACGGTAGCCAAGCTGCGCGACATCTCCACCCTGCTGCGCCCTCCGCAGCTGGACGCGCTGGGCCTGGAAGCAGCCCTCAGCTGGCAGGCACGGGTCCTGTTCCGTTCTTCGCAGGTGGAGCTGCTGGCCGAGATCGAGCCCCTGCCTCATCGCCCCGACAACAGCATCGAACAGGCCTGCTTCCGCATCGCACAGGAGAGCCTGACCAACGTGCTGCGGCATGCGCGCGCGAGCCAGGTACACCTGCAACTGCGCGACATCGGCAAGCGCAGCCTGCACCTGCAGATCCGCGACGACGGCGAAGGTTTCGACCCGGACGGCCCGCGCGGCCTGGGCCTGATCGTGATGCGCGAGCGCGCGCAGAGTGTCGGCGGCCATGTGCGCATCGAGTCCGCACATGGCGAAGGCACCCTGATCGACGTTCACCTCCCCTACCAGGCGGCCAGCATGGCCGCCGTTGAGTCACCGGAATACTGAGCCTATGTGGAATCCCAACCAGCCGCCGGTCAGCATCGATGATGCACCCGATCGCCTCGGTGCCGGCAACCCCGAGCTGCAGGCGATGGTCGCCGAAGCGGCCTCCGGCGGCACCGCGCTGATGCTGATGCACGTGGACATCGACCACTTCGCTTCCGTCAACGAGAACATGAGCGCCGAGGTGGGTGACCAGGCGCTGGTGCTAGTGGCGCAGCGGTTGCAGTCCTACCTGCGGGGTCGCGGCAAACTGTGGCGACATGGCAGCGACGAGTTCCTGATCGCGGTCCCGCGCAACGCCGACGTGCCGCTGCCGGAGGACTTCGCCGAGGAGATCCGGCAACAGATGGAGTTGCCCCTGTCGGTGCTGCCGTACACGCTGTTCATGACCGGCAAGCTGGGGGTGAGCCTGTGCCCGGAACACGCCAGTAACGCCTCGCGACTGCTCGACCACGCCGAGGATGCGCTGTACCAGGCGGCCCGCGAAGGTGGAAACGCGGTGCGCATCCATGCAGTGGATACCCCGCCGAGCGCGCACAGCGAGAGCATCATCGCGCGCCAGATCGTCGACGCGATCCCCAACGGCGAGCTGAAACTTCGCTACCAGCCGCTGGTCAGTGCCCGCGACGGCCATGTGGTGGGCATGGAGGCGCTGCTGCGCTGGCAGTCCCCCACGCTGGGCATGCTGGTGCCGGAGCGCTTCATGCGCACCGCCGAGCGGCTGGGCATCATCGTGCAGATCGGCACCTGGGTGCTGGAAGGCGCGCTCAAGCAGGCCCGCCTGTGGCGCGACCAGGGCTTCGACGACTTCACCATTGCCGTGAACGTCTCCACCCTGCAGCTGCTGCGGCCGAACTTCTTCGCTGAAGTGATGGGCCTGATCCAGGCCGCGGGCGTGCCGGCACAGATGCTGACGCTGGAGATCAACGAAAGCGCGCTGACCAACAATGTCAATTTCGTGCACGAGACATTGGCCAACCTGCGCAACGAAGGCATCAGCCTGAGCCTGGACAACTTCGGCACCGGCGATTCCAGCCTCAGTGCGCTGGTGCGTTACCCGGTGGACAAGCTGAAGATCGACCGCAGTTTCATCAAGAGTGCACCAGCCGGCAACCGCGAGGCAGCCATCGCACGCGCGATCATCGCCATGGGCCACCAGCTGGGCATGACGGTCATTGCCAACGGCGTGGAATCGCAGGCGCAGCTGGGCTTCCTGCGCCGCAACGATTGCGATGTATTCCAGGGCTACCTGTTCGGCGAGCCGATGTCGGCCGATGCCGCCGGCATGACCCTGCGCCGCCGCTACCTGCGCCCGGAAGCCTTCGCCGAGACCCGCCCGGACCGCACGCTGCTGCTGCTGGACGACGAGGAGAACGTGCTGCGCTCGCTGGTGCGCCTGTTCCGCCGCGATGGCTACCGCATTCTGGCGGCCGGCAACGTGCGCGATGCATTCGACCTGCTGGCGATCAACGACGTGCAGGTGATCCTGTCCGACCAGCGCATGAGCGACATGAGCGGCACCGAGTTCCTGGGCCGGGTGAAGATGCTGTACCCGGATACGATCCGCCTGGTGCTGTCCGGTTACACCGATCTGAACACGGTGACCGATGCGATCAACCGTGGCGCGATCTATCGCTTCCTGACCAAACCGTGGAACGACGATGAGCTGCGCAAGCACATCCACCAGGCGTTCCGCACCTATGAGGAGCAGCGTCGCAGCAACGCCGGTCCGGCGCCTGCGGAGAGCGGGGATGGCGGCGAGGATCGCCCGCTGCGGTAACGATCCCGTCTGGTAGAGCCGGCCGCTGGCCGGCTGCTCTCGATGTCTGGTTCAAAGAGGTTGCCGGCCAGCGGCCGGCACTACCCGAAGCGCAAACCCGGTCGGGGACAAGCCCTGGTAGAGCCGGCCGCTGGCCGGCTGCTCTCGATG
>NZ_JCAFVP010000025.1:0-31714 GCF_059372495.1 Stenotrophomonas sp. YJH_SMC_80 | reverse complement strand
GCGTCAGGCCGGCGCCTTGGGCGCGCAGGACATCGTGCGCTGGGCATCTGCACAGGTGGGGCGTTGACCGATGCAGGACTTGCTCGGCGCCACCCTGATCCTGCTGGCGGCATGCAGCCTCGCGGCGGTGGCGACGGCGGCGTTCAGAGTACCCGCCTTGCTGGGTTACCTCGCCGTCGGCGCCTTGCTGGGCCCGTCGGTCAGCGGTGTAGTCGCGCCGGGAGAAGCGCTTGATTTTCTGTCCGAGCTGGGCGTGGCCCTGCTGCTGTTCATGGTTGGGCTGGAATTCTCCCTCGGGCACTTTTGGCTCACTCGCAAGACCGTACTGGTGGCTGGCAGTTTGCAGATGGTCGTTGTGGCTGCGCCACTGACCCTGGTGCTGATCGGGTTGGGTCAGCCAGCCCAGAGCGCTGCACTGCTCGGCGCCGCAGCGGCCATGTCGTCCACGGCGCTGGTCAGCCGACAGCTGGCCGACCAAGGCGAGCTCACCACCCGCCACGGCCGCAGCGCCATCGCCGTGCTGGTCTTCCAGGACCTGGCCAGCGTGCCGCTGCTGGCTCTGCTGGCGATCTGGGCGCGCGGCGAGTCGCCGAAGATCGAGAGCGTGCTGCTCGAAGTGCTGGGCGTGCTGGTGTTGTTCGCGGCAGCGGCCCTCGCCTCACGCCGTCTGTTGCATGGCCTGCTGGGCTGGGTGGCGCGGCAGGGCCACGAGGAATCGTTCGTGCTCGTCTCCTTGTGCGTGGTGGTGGCTGCCGCCGCTGCTGCACACGCGATCGGCGTATCCGCCGCCCTGGGTGCGTTTTTGGCCGGCATGGTGCTGGGCGAGAGCGACTTCCGTCACCACATGGAAAGCCACCTCAAACCGTTTCGCGATGTGTTGTCGGGGGTGTTCTTCGTGACCATCGGCCTGCAGTTGGACGGAGCGCAGATTCTTTCGGCACCACTGGCGGTGTTCGCGTGGCTGGCAGTGCTGGTACCGGTCAAGATCGGGCTCAACACCCTGGCCTTGCGGGCGACGCGCCTGTCCGCCCTCGATGCCTGGCGCACGGGCATAGCGTTGGGGCATGGCGGCGAGTTCGCCCTGCTGTTGTTGGGCATGGTCTTGCAGCAGCATCTGATTCCCGCGACCGTCGTACAACCCATGCTGGTCGCGCTGGTGCTCAGCATGGCCCTGGCACCGCTGCTGATCCGCCATCACGATGTGCTTGCCCGGTTCTTGAGCCGCACCGGCGGCGTCGTTCAGCCACCCCAGGCTGAAGATGTCGAGATCGCCGCGCAGGCAGCGCGATATCGAGACCATGTCATCGTTTGCGGCGCGGGCGAGCTTGGCCTGACAGTCAGCGAAATTCTTCGACACGCGGGCGTGGCGCATCTGCTGCTGGAAGCAGACGAGCAGAAGGTCGAGGCCGCACGTGCCGCCGGCGCGCCGGTGTTCCATGGCGATGCCAGTCGCCCCGATACCTTGCTGGCTGCCGGGTTGGCGCAAGCGCGTCTGGTGGTGCTCACGTTCGACCATGCCCAGCAAGTGCTGCGCATCGCCCAGGCGATTGCCGAGCGCCGTCCGGCGCTGACCTTGTGGGTGTCATGCAGAAGTACGACCGCGGCCGATGCACTTCGCGCCATGCCCAACGTGCATGTACACCAGCAATCCTTTGCCGCGGCCCTTGGGCTGGCGGAACAGGTGATGTCGTCGCTTGGCATGTCGGCCGAGCTCGTCGAACGAAACATCAGTGCGATGCGCCGCCGTCTCGACAGCGGCAATGTCGCAGGGAGTCCATCTGCATGAAGTCAACAGGCCGCAATCCATTTCAGGTCTTCCGTGACCAATGGGCCATCATGAGTTTATACGATCGCTTCGAGCAGGTCGTCGCCCTCGTTCTGTCGGCGGTAATTGCCGTCATCATCGTGGTGTCGCTGTTCCAGCTCATCGCCATCGTCTTCACGCTGCTGGTCCTCGATGCCTTCAATCCCCTGGATCACAAGGTATTCCAGAGTGTGTTCGGCATGATCATGACGCTCTTGATCGCGATGGAGTTCAAGCATTCCATTGTGCGCGTGGCGCTGCGTCGGGACAGCATCATCCAGGTCAAGACCGTGATCCTCATCGGTCTGATCGCGCTGGCGCGCAAGTTCGTGATCCTTGACCCCGAGGCGAGCCCCGCAAAGATAGCCGCGCTGGCAGGCGCCACGCTGGCTCTGGGTGCGACCTACTGGCTGCTGCGCGAGCGCGGCGACCGCGCCGCCGAGACCTCTGAGCATGACCCGTCATCATCCCAGTGACCCGCGCGCGGCGTAGTTGCAACACCGCTGGCTCAACCGCCTGCAGACCGGGCTGTTGGTCCTGACCCTGGTCGGGATCGCAGCCGCAGCAAGGAGACTGCCGTTTGGGGAAGGCGGCCTGTGGCTCGCGCTGTTTGCCGTTGCAGGTGCGTTGCTGCTGGAACCGGTAGCCGCGTCGGCGCTGAGCTTGCGCCTGTACCGCGTACGGACCTTGCACCCGCAAGAAGCCCACGAGATGTCGACCCTGTTGCGCGAGCTGTCCGCCCGTGCCGGTTTGCCCGCCACGCCGGTGCCGCACTACGTGCCCAGTGCCGTCGTCAACGCCTTCGCCACCGGATCGAAGCAGGAGGCATCAATCGCCCTCACCGATGGCCTGCTGCGCAGCCTGAGCCCACGCGAGCTGGCGGGTGTGCTCGCGCATGAAGTCGCGCACATCGCCAATGAGGATCTGCGCGTCATGGGGCTGGCGGATTCCGTCAGTCGCCTCACGAGCCTGCTGGCGATGGTCGGACAGATCGCTATTGTGTTCAGCTTGCCCGCACTGCTGGCCGGCGCGGTGGCGGTCAATTGGCCTGGACTGCTTCTGCTGATCGCCTCGCCCCAGCTGGCCCTGCTCGCACAGCTCGGCCTGTCTCGAGTGCGTGAGTTCGATGCTGACCGCCTGGCGGCGGAACTGACCGGCGACCCGCACGGGCTGGCGTCCGCGCTGGCGAAGATCGAGCAGGTCAGCCGCTCCTGGCGTGCCTGGCTGCGGCCGGGATGGGACAATCCCGAGCCTTCCTGGTTGCGCACCCATGCGGCAACGCAAGATCGCATCTCACGCCTGCTGGCGTTGGCGCCCAGGCCAGCATCAGCGTTGCCGTTTCACGAGATCCATTTCTTGCCGGAATCCGCTGTGACGCTGCGCCCCCCGCGCTGGCGCCCGAGTGGACTGTGGCGCTGATTGCCTTCAACAGGAGACTTTTCATGGGCTACCCCCACCCGTACGCGCGCCCGCCACAGGACCACTTTATCCGTCGCTGGCTCTTCATCACCGCCTGCATTGCCGCGCTCATGCTGCTGTGGCAGTTTCTGCCCGCCATCGAGGCCTGGTTCAGTCCGCGCGAGGCGGCAGAACGCACCGTGACGGCGCGTGGCGATCTGGCGGCGGACGAGAAAGCCACCATCGAACTGTTCGAGAAATCGCGCGCCTCGGTGGTCTACATCACTACCGCACAATTGGTACGCGATGTCTGGACGCGCAACGTCTTCTCCGTGCCGCGCGGCACTGGCTCGGGCTTCATCTGGGACGACGCCGGCCACGTCGTCACTAACTTCCACGTCATCCAGGGCGCGTCCGAAGCCACCGTCAAACTGGCCGACGGCCGCGACTACCAGGCCGCACTGGTGGGGACGAGCCCCGCGCACGACATCGCTGTGCTCAAGATCGGCGTCGGTTTCAAGCGCCCGCCGGCCGTGCCGGTCGGCACCAGTGCCGACCTCAAGGTGGGTCAGAAGGTGTTCGCTATCGGCAACCCCTTCGGCCTGGACTGGACGCTCACCACCGGCATCGTCTCCGCGCTCGACCGCTCGTTACCCGGAGAAGCGGGCGGCCCGGCTCAACCAGCAACCGGATGCCGGCGGTGTCTTGGCGCAGCGAGTTGTTGGTGCCGCGCAACGAGGCCAGTGCGGCGTCGCCGCCCAGATAGGCTTCGAGGGAGATCCGCGGCGGCGATGCCGGCGTCCCTGCAGCAAGCGTCGCCAAGTACTCCCGCACTGTGGGCTGGTGAAACAGGTGAGGCGTTAGCTCGTAGGCAAGATTGCGCCCATGCAACTGCCCGGTGACCACCGCGTGGATGGCCTCCAGCAGGGTGGACTTGCCGACCTCGTTGTCGCCCACCACCAGGTTCATGTGGGCGTTGAGCGGCAGGTCCAGATGCCGAAACGACTTGAAGTTTTCGATGACGATACGTTCGATCGGCATGCACAGTCCTTTGATGACCAACGGGCTCGGTGGCGGAGCCTGGCCGCACCCTGGCTGGCCTCCTTTCCGCTCTGGGCCAGACTACCCAGCGATCGCCGGCCTTGGGCGGTTTCGTACTATTTGGGGCGCTGGGAAGGGCATGAATCGGCCTTACGCGGGATAATTCAATATTATCCCGCGTGCGATAAGACCGCCGATTCAATCTGTCGGACCGTTGAATAGTACGTAATTACATGGTATGTAATACATTACGAAATACACGGGAGAGGACGAATGGCTCGTTCCGGCTTGTACAAAAGCGATGTGCAACGGGCCCGAGACAGTCTTCGGGCCGAAGGCAGGAACCCCTCGGTGGACGCGGTACGCGTGGCACTGGGCAATACCGGGTCCAAAACCACCATCCACCGCTACCTGAAGGAGCTGGAAGAGGAGGACGGGCAAGGCGTGGGCGCCAAGATTGCCGTCAGCGACGCCCTGCAGGACTTGGTCAGTCGTCTGGCCGAACGGCTGCATGGCGAGGCCGAAACGATGGTCGCGCAGGCACAGGAACGGTTCCAGGCCGAGCTGCACAAGCGCACCCAAGCCTTGGAACAGGCCCAGCAAGAGGCCGGGAACCTCAGCGCGCAGCTTCAGCGCACCGAGACAGCTCTGCAGACAGAACGCGAGGCGAGCGAAGCCGCCAGGGGCGAGGTGGCGAGCCGAACCACCGAGCTGGCACAACTGCAGGAACGCGTTGCGGGCCTCACGGCGCGGCTGGCAGAGCACGAAAGCCACGCCCGTTCCCTGGAGCAGAAGCACGAGCATGCCAGGGAAGCCCTTGAGCACTACCGCACATCGGTCAAAGACCAGCGAGAGCAGGAGCAACGCCGGCACGAGCACCAGGTGCAGGAACTACAGGTCGGCTTGCGCCAGGCCAACGAGGCGTTGACCGCCAAGAACCATGATCTGGTGCAGCTCAACCGGGAAAACGGCCAGTGGCTGGAGCGTCACACTCGACTGGAAAAGGAGGTGGCGCAGCTGCGCCAGACCATCCAGACGCAACAGGGCGAGCTCGATACGCTGCGCCTGACGGCGGCCGAACACCAGGCGCTGCAGGTGCGCTGGGGCCAAGACGCTCAGAGTTTGGACACCGCTCGGCAAGACCTCGCACAAGCCAGAACCGAGCTGGCCCAGGAGCGCGAACGACGCGAGCAGGCCGAGGCGGAAACGCTGCGCGCCACCGTGCGCCTGAGCACCTTGGAGCCGCTGTTGGCCCAGCTACAGCCGGCCAGTGCCGGCGGCAAAGGCGCCAAGCGGATCTCATCGGAAGAGACGCCGGCGCCATAGCCTGCGAAGAGAACACCCGGCGCAACGATCACAAGGAGCTTTGGCATGAGCGTAGTCACCACCACACCCCCGGAAATCACCCGTGCCGTGCGGCGCTTGACCGAATCCGTCGTGCGCGGCGCAGAGCCGGTCTATCTTGATGTACAGCCGGAAGCCGACGCGATCGTGCACGAGTGCTTTCCCAACGTGCAGGCCAAGGTCGCGCGCGACGGTGGTCAGATGCGGTGCGGGTGGCAGCTGTGGGAATGGCCGCACGTGCTGGTTGAGGCAGAATTCCATGCGGTGTGGGTCAGTCCAGCCGGAGAACTGGTCGACATCACGCCAAAGCCTGAAGGTGAGACACGCATTCTTTTCGTGCCGGATCCGCGAAGACGCTACGAGGGCCTGGCCATCGACAATGTCCGCATGCCATTACGCGATGACCTGCTGATCAAGCACTTCATCCAGATGTCCGAAGCGATTGTCCAGGTGATGAACCGCGGCGAGCGATCATCCCAGTATGGCGAGGTGAGCGTTCCGGCCAATGAAATCCAGCCTCTTCTGCAGGCCAGGGACTTTCTGGGTCAGTCACTCGGTGCGGGACTGCGCGAACATACGCCGTGCCTGTGTGGCAGCGGCAGCAAGTACAAGCGCTGCCATGGCGCGCAAGTAGAAGCATTCTTCCGTCGTTGACGGTGGTGCCCCTGGTCGGAATCGAACCGACGTGTACGCGCTTATCTGGCGCGTGCTCTCACCGGGGTATAAGGCCGGCGCTCTGACCAACATGAGCAACAGGGGCGTGATCGATCGATGCGATCACGCCGGTATTCGAGGGTCGAGCTGGCTCAGGCGGTTCATGGGGCAAGCATACCGGGGATGGACGCCATGCCGCTATCCCCGGGCGCGACGGTAGGAGTGGGCCCACGCCGGAGCAGGAATGCGGTCGGTCGCCACCAGCCAAGCCATCCGCAAGGCCTGCGCATCCACCAAGGCATGGTGGCGCCTGGCCCTATGTTCCGGATGGGCCGCGAACCAATCTTCCACCAGCAATCCCGGAAGGCCTTCCTTGGACATGCGTGTCATGACCGGGGCCGGCCGGGGCCCGCACGCGGCAACCTGGTCATCGGGTAACTCAAACCCATCCAGGGCGTACCGCAGCAGCTGGAGATCGTTCTGGAAATCCGCCATCACTGCCGGCGCGTCGACCTCGCTGAGGAAGGCGCGCAGCTCGGTCGTCAGGGCGGCATCAGGCAGGGCTGCGTCGCCGCGGTCTAGCAGCGGGTAGACGCTTTGACGAACGAAGTCGGTGGGAGCCTCGGGCAGGCTGGCTCGCTCAGCGTAGAAAAGGCGGTCTCCACCTTCGCTCACCAGCGCCAGACTCACCAGCTCGCTGCCCGTTACATCGGCCCACTCGGTGTCCAAGAAGTAGTACGCGGTGGCCATGATTGAATGGTGCCACAGCTCCCTGGGGAAGGGCCGAGTCTGGAAGCGCGGCCGAGGGTAGAATTCAGCGATCCATCAACCGGTTAGCGAAGATCTGGCCGTGTTCGTAACGATTCCCTGCCAACCCTCAGGGACGCGCGGTTGCCCTGCTGCCGAAGCCGTTTACGCGAAGTGACTTGGCGCTGGCCGTACGCACTGCGCTGGAGGCCGCGCCGCACTGAGCTCAGGAGGCCGGATCGCCTAGGCCAGCGGCGATCCGGTTGATGTCCGCGCACTCCACCGTGGCCGGCGGATGCTCCCTGCCGGCCAGTCCAATCATCGCCTGACCGAGAGCCAGATTGCTGGTCATCAGCGATGGCGCAATCGCGCTGGCCAGCTTCATCAACGGCGCACCGCCCCAGTACAGGGGCTTCAACAGGGCATGACGGGTGCCGGTGCCCGGGACCGGCCTGACACCGCCCGGGCGCAGCATCACGGTGCGCACCGGCAGGCCGTGCAATGCGACCTCGGTCTCGCCCTTGATCCTCAACGGCATCAGCCGGCTCCGAGGGTCCGCGCCGGCACCGGATACATACAGAAAGCACCCTTCGGGATTCGCAGCCGCCCAGGCACGGGCCACCGCCAGAGTGGTGTCCAGGGTCACGCGTCGGTACTCGGCCTCTGCCGTGCCGACCGGTGGCGCCCCGGCACAGTAGAAGCAGGCATCGAACCCGGCCAGTTCATCCGACCGGTCCTGGATACGCAGGAAGTCCGGAACGATCAGTTCGCTGCCGGCGCCGCTCAGACTTCTTGGATGGCGGACCAGCGCTGTCAGGCCGGACACCTGCGGTGAGCGTTGGCAGGCCAGCGCCACACCCTGCCCGACCAGGCCTGCGGCACCGGTCAACAGAATCCGTAATGCGCCCGTCCCGGCCATCGTCATCCCCGCTAGAGTTTCACGAAACGCTGGATCTTCCGCGCCAGCCAGCCACTGAACACCAGCGGCGCATCCAGCGCTGACACGCAGATGCAGGGGACACCGGGCGCGGTCACCGGTTGATGCTCCACGTCTTCGTCCAGATCTGCCACGTCACCCGGTGCGAACAACCCCAGCGCATCATTGTACGAACCCCGCAGGATCTGGGTCAGTTCGCTGCGGCCATGGCTGTGCATGGGCAGGCATTTGCCCGGGGCGATCTTCAGCATGATCAGCGAAGGCATCTGCTCTGCACGGATGCAGTGCACGCCCGGCGCCATCCAGCGCCAGCGCAGGTCGCTGAGCGAGGCGCCGAAGTACGGATGCAGCGATGCAGGCAGATGGTCCGGATTGGCCTCAGGGCGCTCCTTCGGCACGGGGCGTGCGACCCCAGCCATGGGCACCGGCGCTTCCGCGGCCAGCTGCATCAGCATCGCCTCGCGCAGTTGTTCGCGTCGCGTCTCCGCTGCAGGTGGCTGGGTCTGCTCCAGCAGCACCGAGCCGATCGCTTCGGCGTCGCGCAGGCGCTGTCGGCAATGCGGGCACTGCTCCAGATGGGCACCGGCGACGATGCTCAACGGCGCCGGCAGCGCGCCGGCGGCATAGCTCATCAGGGTCGATTCGTGCAGATGGTGGTGCGGGTTCACAGCGCACCTCCCACTTTGGCCTGAAGCTGCAGAAAGGCGCGGCGCAGGTGCGATTTGACCGTTCCCAGCGGCATGCCCAGCGCCTCTGCGATCTCGCTGTGGCTCTTGGCCTCGAAATAGGACATCCGCACCAGCCGCGCCTGTACCGCGGGCAGTTCGTTGATGCGCTGACGCAGACGTGCCTGGTCGGCGAACTGCTCGGCACTGCTGCGCTCGATCACATCCAGTGTGGCAGCGTCCTCCACCGCTGCCTGCACCTGCATCCAGCTGCGCTCGCGACGGATGCGATCGATATGCAGGTTTCGCGCAATCCGGTACAGCCACGTACTGAGGGCGCCTTGGGCTGCATCGTAGTCGGCGGCCCGCAGCCACAGGCGCAGCAGGCATTCCTGGGCCAGTTCCTCGGTGACGCCGTCGGGTGCACCCAGGCCGCGCAGGTACACGCACAGCCGCGGCATGAAGTAGTCATAGATCCGCATGAAACAGTCGCGGTCGCGCAGGCGCGCCACGCCGTCCATGTCACCGGCCCAGTTCGTCGGCTCGCTGCTCGGCTGCTGGGAACTGGACACGGTGCGTGCGCTATCGAAGTTGAGGAGTGTGCTGGCGGCGTCAGGGTACATCTGGGTTCGCGGCGGGCGGGTGAAGGTCTGTCCTCTGTACGCGCAGGGGCAGCAATTGGATGCAGACGGCACGACGCATCCAACCGGCCGCCCCCGCCGTATGACCTGGGCCCTCCTCTTCCGGATGAAGACCCATGCGCACTGCCTGGCTGCTGCTGTGCCTGCCCCAAGCCGCGCTGGCGGCACCCTGGTTGCGGAGCGAGGGCGTGGCCACCTCCGCGCAGGGCGACCTCCTCTACCGTGAAGTGCACTGGCGACGCGAGGCAACGGAGGGCGCCGAGCGCTGGGTGCTGTACCAGTGCCCGGATGGCCAACCCTTCGCCCGCAAGCATCTGCCCGCCAGCGCCCGCCCACAGGCACGGGGCTATTCGCTGGAGGACCGCCGCAGTGGCCAGACCGCCGAGGTCGACGCCGCTGGCGACTCGGTGTCGATTGCATGGAAGGAGGATGCCGGCAGTGAGCTGCGCAGGCGCCGGCTTGAACAGCCGGCGGACGCGGTGATCGATGCGGGGTTTGATGCCGCAGTACGCCTGCACTGGCCGGCGCTGCTGCGCGGCGAGCGCATCACACTGCCGTTCCTGGTGCCTGCACGCCAGCGCTACTTCCCGGTGCAGGTGCGGCGCATCGGCCCGGCACGCTGGCAGGGCATCGACGCCCAGGCCATCGAGGTCAGCCTGGACACCTGGTACGGCGGCATCGCGCCGCGCCTGGCCCTGGTCTACGCCACGGCCGACCGTCGTCTGCTGGAGTTCCGCGGCACCAGCAACCTGCGCGATGCGCGCGGCACGTATCCGCAGGTGACGGTGCGCTTCCGCTCGCCAGCTGCCGAGCGACCGGCAGGTGACTGGCAACAGGCGTGGGCGCAGCCCCTGGCCGAGCGTTGCGCCGTGACGCCCAGGTGAAGCGAAATTCAGTTCGAAGTGGCGCATCCATTGCGCACCCTGCTGCGTAAAGGAAGACACGACACCCGCCGAGATCCGCCATGGCCTCTGTAGCGCCCCTCCCCCGTCGACGCTGGCGCCTGCTGCGTACGTTGCAGCGGTGGGTGGATACCAGCAACGCCACAGAGACCACCGGCGAACAGCCAGGACGCATCGACTGGGTGCGCGCGGTACCCTTTGCACTGATGCACCTGGCCTGCATCGCGGTGATCTGGGTGGGCGTGTCATGGACGGCGGTCGTCGCGGCCACGGCGCTCTACGCCGTGCGCATGTTCGCCATCACGGCGTTCTATCACCGCTACTTCTCGCACCGCACCTTCCAGGCATCGCGTCCGGTGCAGTTCGTGTTCGCGGTCATCGGCGCGTCCAGCGTGCAGCGCGGTCCGCTGTGGTGGGCCGCCCATCATCGCCACCACCATCGACATGCCGACCAGCCGCTGGACCCGCATTCGCCTCGCGAAGGCGGCTTCTGGCGCAGCCACATGGGCTGGTTCCTCACCCGCGAGGCATTCGCCACCGATCTGTCGCGGGTACCTGACCTGGCGCGCTTCCCCGAACTGCGCTGGCTCGACCGTTTCGATACCGCCATTCCCGTGCTGCTGGCCATCGGACTGTATGCATTGGGTGCAGCACTGGAACGCTGGGCGCCCGGCCTGCACACCACGGGCCCGCAATTGCTGGTGTGGGGCTTCTTCATCTCCACCATCGTGCTGTTCCACGCCACCGTCACCATCAATTCGCTGGCCCACCGTTTCGGCCGCCGCCGCTTCGAGACCCGCGACGACAGCCGCAACAACCTGTGGCTGGCGCTGCTCACCTTCGGTGAGGGCTGGCACAACAACCATCACTTTTTCCCCGGCACCGTGCGCCAGGGCTTCCGCTGGTGGGAAGTGGACCTGACCTGGTACGGGCTGCGCGCGATGGCGGCGCTGGGCCTGGTCAAAGGGCTCAAGCCCATCCCCGAGTGGGTTCTGGCCAAGGCGAGGTACTGAGATGCGCATCGCGGTCATCGGCTCGGGTATCGCGGGGCTGGCCAGTGCCTGGTGGCTGGATGGCCAGCACGACGTCACGCTGTTCGAGGCCAACGATTACCTCGGCGGCCACACCCATACCCACGACGTGCAGGTGGCGGGCCGAGGCATGGCGGTGGATACCGGTTTCATCGTCTTCAACCCCCAGCACTATCCCTTGCTGTCGGCGCTGTTCGACGAGTTGGGCGTGGCCTCGCAACCGACCACGATGAGTTTCTCCATGCACAGTGAGCGCAGCGGCGTGGAGTACAACGCCACCTCGCTGGATGGGCTGTTCTGCCAGCGCCGCAACCTGGTATCGCCGCGCTTCTGGGGCATGCTGGCCGATCTGCGCCGGTTCTATCGCGACGCGCCGTTGCTGCTGGCCGAAGAAGACGGTCCCACGCTCGGCGAGTACCTGCGCAGCCAGCGCTATGGCGAGGCGTTCATCGACGAGCACCTGCTGCCGATGGCCTCGGCGCTGTGGTCCTCGCCGACGGCCACCGTGCAGGCGTTCCCGGCGCGCTACCTGGCCCAGTTCATGGCCAACCACCAGATGCTGCAGATGACCGGGCGGCCAAGCTGGCGGGTGGTCAGCGGGGGATCGACGCGCTACGTGGATGCGCTGCGTCGCCGCTGGCGCGTGCATGAGCGGCTGCAATGCCCGGTCAGCAGGGTCGAGCGCATGCCCTGGGGTGCACGCGTGCACAGCAGCGCCGGCGTGGAGGCCTTCGACGAAGTGATCCTGGCCTGCCACAGCGACCAGGCACTGGCGTTGCTTGCCGACGCAGATGCCATCGAGCGTGAGGTCCTCGGCGCCATCCGCTATCAGTCCAACGAGGCGGTGCTGCATACCGATGCATCGTTGCTGCCGCGCAACCGCAAGGCGTGGGCGGCCTGGAACGCGCACGTACCACAGGATCGCGCGGCGCCCTGCACGGTCAGCTACTGCATGAACCTGCTGCAGGGCCTGCCGGGCGACATCCCCCTGGTAGTGACCCTCAACCGCAGCGAGGCAATCGATCCGGCCAAGGTGCTGCGGACCCTGCATTACGCGCACCCGGTACACGACCACGCTGCAGTGCGCGCACAGCAGCGCTGGGCGGAACTGCAGGGCCGCCGCCACACATGGTTTGCAGGCGCCTATTGGGGCTGGGGATTCCACGAGGATGGCATCCGCAGTGCCCGCCACGTGGTCGATGCCCTGCAGGCCTGCGCTCCACATCGGAACGTATCCGCCTCGGATGAGGTGGCGGCATGAGTGCCAGCGCGCTCTACATCGGGCAGGTGATGCATCGCCGGCATCATCCGCATCCGCATGCATTCCGTTACCCCATCGCGCAGCTGCTGCTCGACCTGGATGAACTCGACACGGTGTTCGCCGGGCGCTGGTTGTGGTCGGTCAATCGCCGCAACCTGGCCGAGTTCCGCCGCAGCGACTACTTCGGTGATCCCGCCCGGCCGCTGGCCGATGCGGTGCGCGACCACGCTGCAGGCACGCTTGGCTACCGGCCAGCCGGTCCGGTGCGCCTGCTCACCCACCTCCGCTTCGCCGGGCATGTCTTCAACCCGGTCAGCTTCTACTACTGCTACCAGGCCGACGGCAGCACGCTGGACTGCATCGTGGCAGAGATCACAAATACCCCCTGGAAGGAACGGCACGCCTATGTGCTGCCGGTTGCCACGGCGCTCCACGAAGGGGCGTCATTGCGTTGGCAGTTCGACAAGCACTTCCATGTCTCGCCGTTCATGCCGATGGATTGCCGCTACGACTGGCGCTTCAACCGCCCGGACCAGGACCTGCGCGTACACATGCAGGTCTGGCGCGACGGGGTGCGCCAGTTTGATGCCACCCAGGCCATGCAGCGTCATGCCTTGAACGGCCGTGGGCTGGCCCGGGTGCTGGCCTGCTATCCGCTGATGACCACCCAGGTGGTGGCCGCCATCCACTGGCATGCACTTCGGCTGTGGATGAAACGCAACCCCGTGCACGACCACCCTGCTCTTGCCGAGAAACCACGATGAACTCGATGACCCCTCTGGTCGCCCTGCCGCGCCCCGGCGCCCTGGATGCGTTCCTGCGCCGCCGCCTGCTGGCCCAGCTTGCCCCCATGCGCGACGGTCGCCTGTGCGTACGTGACGCATTGGGCGAGGTCTGGCTGGGCGATGCCTGTGGCGAACTGCATGTCACCGTTACCATCGATGACCCGGGGTTCTATCGCAAGGTTGCAGCGCAAGGCAGTGTGGGCGCAGGTGAAAGCTACATCCAGGGCGAATGGCACTGTGATGATCTGGTGGCACTGATCCGGCTGCTGGTACGCAATCGCGACCTGCTGGACGGCATGGAGCGTGGCCCGGCCCGCGTGGGTGGCTGGCTGCTGCGGGGCTGGAACCGCCTGCGCCGCAACAGCCGTGAGGGCAGCCGCCGCAACATCGCCGCGCACTATGACCTGGGCAATGATTTCTTTGCCCTGTTCCTGTCGCCGGACCTGATGTACTCGTCGGCGTTGTTCGCCAGTGAGTCCGAACCGCTGGAATCGGCCTCGCGGCGCAAGCTGGACCGCATCTGCCAGCAGCTGCAGCTCAAACCCGGCGACCGCGTGGTGGAAATCGGCACCGGCTGGGGTGGTTTCGCGGTCCATGCCGCCCAGCACTACGGCTGCCATGTCACGACCACCACCATCTCTGCAGAACAGCATGCGCTGGCCGCCCGCCGCGTACGGGAGGCGGGCCTGCAGGACCAGGTCACGCTGCTGATGCAGGACTACCGCGACCTGCAGGGCCAGTTCGACAAGCTGGTGTCGATCGAGATGATCGAAGCAATCGGCGCCGAATACCTGGACACCTACATGGCCACGCTGCAGCGCCTGCTCAAGCCTGATGGCGTTGCCCTGCTGCAGGCCATCACCATCGAGGACCACCGCTACGAGCAGGCCCGGCGCAGCGTCGATTACATCAAGCGCTATGTGTTCCCGGGCAGCTTCATCCCATCGATCAACGCGATCATGGCCGCCAAGAGCCGATCCAGCGACCTGCAGCTGATCGCCCAGCAGGATTTCGGCCACTCCTACGCATTGACCCTTCGCGCCTGGCGCCAACGCTTCCTGGCCCAGCTGCCGGCAGTGCAGGCGCAGGGCTTTGACGCGCGCTTCTGCCGGCTGTGGGAATTCTACTTGGCCTATTGCGAGGGTGGCTTCCTGGAACGTTCGATCGGCGTCTCGCATCTGCTGCTGGCCCGTCCGGACCATCGGCCCATTTTCGCTGCGACCGACAGCCACTGACATGCATCGCTTCTGGGCCAATCTGCTCGGCAACCAGCTGGTCTGGCTGTGTGCCGTGGCCGGCGCGGGCCGCGGCTGGCAGTCGCCCGCGCTACTGGCCGCGTCGCTCTACATCGGCAGCCAGCTGTTGACCTCACCGCGCCCCCGGCTGGATCTGCGGCTGTTGATGTTGGCACTGGCCTGCGCATGGCTGGTCGACGCCAGTGCCGCCGCCAGCGGCACGGTGCGCTACGCGGCGGCCCCACTGGGTTGGGCGCCACCGCCGTGGATCATGGCGTTGTGGGCGGCGTTCGCGATGACGCTGACCACGTCGATGCGCTTCCTGCAGCACCACCCGGCCCTGCCGGCCCTGTTCGGCCTGCTGCTGGCACCGCTGGCCTATCTGTCTGCCGCACGCGGTTTCGACGCAGTGCGGTTCGCAGATCCCGTATGGCCAGGACTGCTGGTACTGGGCGCGGGCTGGAGCATTGCGCTTTCCCTGCTGTGCCGGACCGCCCGTCGCGGCATGCACATCCCGCAGCCGCCCTTCGCAGGAGCGTCGTCATGATCAATCAAATGTGGGTCCTGCTGTACGCCGTACTGGTGATGAGCTGGGGCTGGGCCTGGCAGCGCCGCCACCACAACATCGGCGTGGTTGATGTGCTCTGGGCAAAGGGCGTGGGCGCCTCCGCGCTGTTGCTGGCGCTGCTGGGCGACGGTGCGGTGATGCCGCGGATCGCGCTGGGCGTGCTCGGCGGCCTGTGGGGCAGTCGACTCGCCCTGCATCTGTGGCACCGGGTCCGTCACGAAGAAGAGGACGGACGCTACCGCTACCTGCGCCAATACTGGCACGGCCACCAGGGCAAGATCTTCGGCTTCTTCATGGCGCAGGCGTTGCTGATCGTCCTGTTCGCCCTGCCCTTCGTGGCGGTGGCTGCCAATCCTCGGGCCGACCTGACCCTGTGGGTGGTGGCCGCAGCGCTGGTCTGGCTGCTGAGCGTCGGCGGCGAAAGCCTGGCCGACCGCCAGCTGGCGCGTTTCCGCGCCGACCCGGCGAACAGGGGCCGCACCTGCCGCGTCGGACTCTGGCGCTATTCCCGCCACCCCAACTACTTCTTCGAGTGGCTGCACTGGTTCACCTATGTCCTGCTCGCGGTCGGCTCGCCACTGTGGTGGCTGGCCTGGGCCGGCCCGCTGCTGATGTACGTGTTCCTGCGCTATCTGAGCGGCATTCCATTCACCGAGAAACAGGCGCTGCGCAGCCGCGGCGACGACTATCGCGCCTACCAGCGCAGTACACCGATGTTCTTTCCCTGGTTTCCCCGTTCTTCCAAGGAGCATTCCGCATGAGCGCGATCCCGTCACTGAACCCAGCCGAAGATGCGGAAACCGGGATGATCGCCTGGGCCGAACGCGGGCTGGTCCCCGATGCGGCGCTGCGTGCGGGCATCCGCCGCTTGTGCGCGCAGCGCCTGCATGAGGAAAGCGAGGGTGGCATCGAGGGCCAATCGGCACGCTTCAGCCGGCGCATCGCCGAGCTGGCCGACAGCCCGCTCGCGTTGCATACCGACACAGCCAACCGCCAACACTATGAAGTGCCGGCAGCCTTCTTCCAGGCCTGCCTGGGCAAGCGACTGAAGTACAGCAGCTGCTACTACCCCACCGGGCGCGAAACGCTGGACCAGGCGGAGGACGCCATGCTGGAACTGTACGGCCAGCGCGCCGGACTGGCCGATGGCCAGCAGATTCTTGAGCTGGGCTGCGGCTGGGGCTCATTGACCCTGTGGATGGCCGAACGCTACCCGCAGGCGCATATCACTGCCGTCTCCAACTCGCACAGCCAACGCCAGCACATCATGGCGCAGTGCCAGGCGCGCGGCCTGGACAACGTCGAGGTGCTGACCTGTGACGTCAACCAACTTGATCTGCCGACAGCCCGGTTCGACCGCTGTGTCTCGGTGGAGATGTTCGAGCACGTACGCAACTACGAGCGCCTGCTGGCAGGCATCGCACGGTGGCTGAAACCGGATGGCGCGTTGTTCGTGCACATCTTCGCCCATCGCACACTGATGTACCCGTTCGAGACGGACGGCGGCGACAACTGGATGGGCCGCCACTTCTTCACCGGCGGCCTGATGCCGGCCGCCGACACGCTGCTGCATTTCCAGCGCGACCTGCGCCTGGATCAACGCTGGTTGCTGGACGGCACCCACTACCAGCGCACGGCCGACCACTGGCTGGCCAACCAGGATGCCGCCCGCGAGCAGGTGATGCCGGTGCTGATCGCCACCTACGGCCAGGCTGCAGCGAAGGTCTGGTGGCAGCGCTGGCGGATGTTCTGGATGGCATGTGCCGAACTGTTCGGCTACGACGACGGCCAGCAGTGGCTGGTCGCCCACTATCTGTTCCGACCCCGCTGAGGTGCCCCATGCGCATGTTCTCGCTGCTTCCGCTGATCGCAGTCGGCCTGTTCGGCTCAGGCTGCTCCTCCAGCGACACCCGGCCGTTTCCGCGTGCGCCGTCGGTGGATGTGCCACGCTTCATGGGCGACTGGTACGTGATCGCCCATATTCCGTCCTGGCCCGAACGCGATGCCTACGATGCGGTGGAAAGTTATGCCTTGAAGCCCGACGGGCGCATCCAGACCACCTTCACCTATCGCAAGGGCAGCTTCGATGCGCCGCAGAAGTCGATGCACCCCATTGGCCGTGTCGAGAAGGAAGGCAATGGCGCGATCTGGGGCATGCAGTTCATCTGGCCGATCCAGGCCGAGTACGTGATCGCCTGGCGGGATGACGACTACCGCCAGACCATCGTGGCGCGCAGCAAGCGCGACTATGTCTGGTACATGGCGCGTACGCCGCAGGTGTCCGACGGCGACTACCAGAAGGCCGTGCAGCGCATCGCCGAGATGGGCTACGACATCCGCCGACTGCGGCGTGTGCCGCAATCCGTCCGGTAGCATTCGATCCCATCAATTGACAGCTCCGAATCGATGGATGCAGCGAATCACTTCTTAGGAATATTCGCAAAAATCAAGCAATTTCGATGTTCGCCGCGACAGCAGCGCCAGAATGGTCATCACGCCCCATGGGCGCCGATCACCTCCCTGCGCATGAATGGACTTCCTGCCCCGCGCCCGCTGCGACTGGCACTACTGGACGACCACGAAGTCGTCCGTCGCGGCACTGCCCTGCACCTCTCCCGCGACGCCCGCTTCCGTATCGTCGCCAGCCACGCCCGCAGCGACGAACTCATCGACAGCCTCCAGCAGATGCGGGTGGATGTCGCGATCATCGATCTGACCCTGGCCCGCGACGATCGCAGCGCGTCCGAGCTGACCCCGCTGCTGCGCGAGCACTTTCCTCGCGTCACCCTGCTCGCTTTTGCGACCCTTTCACCCTCGATCCACATCAACCAGCTCATCGCCACGGGTGTCAGCGGCGTGGTCAGCAAGGCCGAACCACTGCCGATGCTCGCGGACGCGATCGTGCGGGTATCGCAGGGCCTTCCGCGACTGCCACCCGACTGCACGCTGCCGGGAGACTGCGAAGTGCTCAGCCGCAACGAGCGCGAAGTACTGGAGCTCCTGCTGGCGGGCCTGACCGTTTCGGAAATCGCGCTCCGCCGCCATCGCAGCATCAAGACCGTCAGCACACAGAAGGTTGCGGCCCTGCGCAAGCTCAGGCTGCGCAACGATGCCGAGATCTACGCCATGCGGCAGCAGCTGGAATCACCGTGAAGATGCGCGATCGAATGCGTACATCCGCCCTCCTGCTGTTGGCGCTCATCCTGCTTCCCGCCGCGTCGGCCGAGGATGCCTCATCACTTGAATGGGGGCCAGGGCGCGAAGTCCGGGTGGCGACCACGCCGTCGCTGCACCCGGTACCCGCTGCACTCGCTGGCGGCACGACGTTGCCAAGCCTGGCCCATGGCTACGCCAATCTGGTTGCACGGCGTTCGCAGCTGCAGTTCCAGGAGCACCAGCATCCCAGCACCGGCGCATCGGTGGCTGCCGTCTGCAGACGCGAAGCGGATCTGGTACTGGTGATTGGCAACCACCTGCAGCCACCCTGCCCCGGCCTGGTGGCATCCAGCACGTTCCGCGGTGGCAAGACGATGCTCGCGGGCCGCAGCGGCGAACGCCTGCCACGCGATATCACGGAGCTGGACCACCAGGTCCTGGCCGTGCTCGAAGGGGGGCCGTATGCAGAATGGCTGGCCGCGCGCCATCCGCACGTCCGCCTGCTGCACCTGGCCGATCGGCACGCCACGCTGGCAGCTGTTGAAAACGGCACCGCCGATCTGGCAATCGGCCTGGAAACGACCCTGCGGCCCCTGATCCGTCGGCATTTCGCCGGGCACCTGCACCTGCAGCCTTTCGACAGCGATTTCTCCACCGCCCTGCACCTGCTTGCGCGCCACGAAGATCGCCAGCTGCTGGAGCGCATCGAGCGGGCATTGCACGACATTACGCTGGAGGAACATGCCGGCCTGTTGCAGCTATGGGCCCAACAGGCGGCCCCCGCCTCGCTGGAGCACGTCCTGGACTGGATGCGTCAGCTGCCCCCGCAGTGGCTGCCGGCCCTGGCTGCCGCATTGGCAGTCGCCCCGTTCCTGTGGCATGCCTGGCACACGCGCCTGCGTGCTGAAGGCCGTGCCCGCGCCCGCGCGATTGGCATGTTGAGCCACGAGGTGCGCAATTCGGCCCAAGCAGTCCTTGCCTCGATCGACCTGCTCAGCCAGCCGTCGGCGCCCATGGGGCAGCGAGAAGCGCTGGCGGCTGCACATGCCGCGGGCTCCTCGCTGCGCAACCTGCTCAACCGCTCGCTGGAGTTCTCACGCCTGGCCAGCGGCACCTTCAAGCCGCACGTAGAACCTTGCGACATTGCACGACTCTGCGGCCAATCGCTGGATGGAATTCGTCCCCAGGCTCGCCAGCGCGGGCTGGCGCTTCGCTTCGACTGCCTCCCCGAGCCCTGCCCCATTGTCGCCATCGATCCGGAAGGACTGCGCCAGATCATCGACAATCTGCTGGGAAACGCATTCAAGTTTACCGACGTCGGCGGCATCGAGCTGCGCCTTCAACTGACGCCAGGCAACCACCCTCGTGAGCTCATGCTGGATGTGATCGACAGCGGTATCGGCATCACTGCAGAGCAACTCTCCGTGTTGTTCCAGCCATTCCAGCAGGGCGAAGACGGCAAGGAGCGCGGAGGCAGCGGATTGGGACTGATGATCGCGCATGCGCTTGCCCGCGCAATGGGCGGCAACCTGTCAGTACACAGCGTCCCCGGGCGCGGCAGTCGCTTCACCCTGCGCCTGCCGGTACGCCCCGCCAAGGCCAAGATCACGTCAGCCGCCAGCGCCGGCGCGGGAACGCCGCTGGGCGGGGTTGAGCTGCTGCTGGTGGAGGACCACGCCCTCAATCGCCGGGTCATCAGCGAGCAGCTGCGCCGCCTGGGTGCCGATGTACACGCGTCTAGCGACGCCGCCAGCGCGCTTGCCGAGCAGGCCGTGAGACCGCGCAGCGTGATCCTGCTCGACATCGGGCTCGGGGACATGGATGGCTATGCGCTGGCCATGCAGTTGCGCAGGCAGGCGCGTGCCCCGTTGCGACTGATCGCGCTGTCGGCACGCCGTGATCGTCGGCATGTGGCGCGCTGCCGGAAAGCAGGGTTCGACGCCACCCTGACCAAGCCACTCCAGCTTGAGTCACTGCTGCGGGCGCTGGAGCTGCCGGCGACCGGAAAGGCCATCGCAACGGGCACAGCCGCAGGTGACCCCGCCTACATCACGGACATCGGCCACGAGCTGCTGCGGATCGAACAGGCCATCGATGACGCCAGTGCCACTGACCTATGCCATCACGCGCATCGGCTTCAGGGGGCCCTGCAGATATACGGGGCGGCCGCAGAGGCGGACACGGCGGGCGACCTGTGGGAGCTGGGTCGCGACGCCACACCCGACTGGGCCGATGCGCGACGCCTGTTGCGCGTCCTTCAGCAATGGCATGGCTCCCGCGCTGCGGAAGCCATGCCCGGGGCCTGATCAGGCCGCCAGACGCTCGACCTGGCGACGGGTCAGATCGTTGAAGCGACCCAGCGACATCAGATGCTGGTGGATCAGCGCCAGCCAACCACTGCGATGCCACTCGATCACAGTGGCTTCCGGCAGCGCGACGAACTTCTCGACGTCGACGACCTGGAAACCATTGAGATTGAACTCACGGCCATCCGGGGTACGCACGGTGGCGTTGCGCTCGACCAGCAGGCCGTTGTCGATCAGGGCCTTGGAGAAGGCCTGGGTCTGTTCGTGCTCACGGGTGAACTGGCCACAGAACTCCAGCGCCTGCTGCACCATGTCGGTGGCCTTGCCATCGACGAACAGCGGCTGGCCTTCGTCACCGCCCTTGACCACGCGCGAGCTCTCTTCGTCGATGCCCAGCAGGAAATCATTGTCCGAGCCGGTGTCGATGAAGATGAAGGGGTGGCGACGCAGGTAGGCCGGGATATAGGCCTCGTCTTCCCACAGGCCATCCTTGATGAACAGGTTCTGGTCGGATACGCCAACGGCAGCCATCGGCACTGCGGTCGGGCCAGCGAAGAGGATCGGGAAGTGGTGCAGCGCCAGCGAGAACTCGCCGAGCACCAGCGGAATGGCGTTGTTGCCCGCGGCAAACTCGAGCCTGCCCGGCAGGATGCGCAGGTCGGCGTGCACATCGGCCTGCAGCGGCACCGGACGGGTGTAGAACAGGGGGGCGTTGCTCGGCGCCGCTTCGGTGGTGGTGTCGCTGGTGGTGGTCATCTTGGGAACCGTTCGATCATGCGCGCCTGCCATCCCGGGCGCGCCAGCGGGAACAACCTGAATCCCGCATTATCAACAAGCTCGATGACAACGGCCACCCCATCGTCGGCCTATTTCAGCTGCAGTGGGTACCGCTGCCAGAGCACATGGACCAGGAAACCGGCCAGTTCGGTGTCACGCGCGCTGACCGCTGCGCGGATCTTGTCCAGCAGCACCATGTCCGAACAGGTGCGCACATCCGCGTGGTTGGCCTGCCCTGCCCGGCGCGCGCGGTAGCGCGCGGCCCGTTGCGCGTCACTCATGGCGTACCCGAACTTGGGCGGACGGCCGCGCTTTCGCGGCAGGGTCAGCTCCAGGGTTCCGGGGTCTTTGTCATCACGCATGAGAAGGGTGCGGGCGGCGGCGAGCAACGGGGGGTGCGCAATTTATCGTGAGGCATCACTTTAATCCAGCCTTTTCTGCAGTTTTGTTGCGATGCAATGCAAAAAATCGCATCCCGAGGGCCCCATCCCCGCATGGCGTGGATCTACTGCAGAGCTCGCGACCCGATCGCGCGGTAGATCCACGCCATGCGTGGGTGCGCGCCCCGAACACAAAAAAGGGGAGCCCGCGAACGGGCTCCCCACCTTTCCTCATGCAGCGCGTACCGGCTCGTAGCCGTGCAGGTGCGCCTCGCTACTCGCCCGCCCCTGGCTGAGCGAACGCAACGACGTGGTGTAACCCACCAGCTGCGCCAATGGCGCAAAACCACTGACCTCAGCGCGACCGTCCTGGTCCTCGATGCGGGCGATGCGACCGTGGCGCCGGTTGAGGTCGCCGACCACATCGCCCACCGACGCCGACGGCGAATGCACCGTCACCGCCATCACCGGTTCCAGCAGCTGCGTGCCACCTCCGGCCAGCGCGGCCTTGATCGCCTCGGCACCCGCGCGATGGAACGCCATCTCCGAAGAGTCCTTGGCATGGGTCTGGCCATCGACAAGACTGACCTCGATACCGACCACCGGATGACCCTGCGGCCCTTCCGACAGCGCGGCACGTACACCCTTCTCCACCGCAGCGATGAAGCTGCGCGGCACCACGCCACCGACGATGCGGTCGTTGAACACCACTTGGTCGTCCTCACGCGGCGACACATCCAGCACCACGTGCGCGAACTGGCCCTGGCCACCGGTCTGCTTGACCAGCCGCCCGACGACACCCGTCATCGCGCGCAGCGGCGTCTCCTGGTAGGCCACGCGCGGCGCACCTACGCCCACGTCGACCTTCCATTCGCTGCGCAGGCGCTCGACCATCACCTCCAGGTGCAGCTCGCCCATGCCCCAGACCAGGGTTTCCGCCGTGTCGCGATCGGTTTCGACGCGGAACGACGGGTCTTCCTGGGCCAGGCTGGCCAGGCCCTGCGCCATCCGGATCAGGTCGGCCGCACGCGCCGGCTCCAGGCGCCACGCCAGCACCGGCGCCTGGGCCTGGATGTTCTCCAGGCGCAGCGGCTGCGAACGGCCGCTCAGCGTTTCGCCACTGACCGCATCCTTCCAGCCCAGCACCGCGACAATGTCACCGGCCACGGCCTGCTCGATGTCGTGGGTCTGGTCGGCCTGCACCCGCACCAGCCGGCTGACACGCCGTCCCTGTGGGTGCTGCGAGCTGGCCACCGCGTCGCCCACCTTCAAGGTCCCCGAGTACAGCCGCACGAAGCTCAGCGCGCCGTGCTGTTGGTGGGTGATCTTGAACAGCAGGCCCGCCAGCGGACCGTCCGGATCCGGCGGCAGCACCACCTCGCCGCTCTCGCTTTCGGCGGTCACGGCAGGGCGATCCAGCGGCGACGGCAGGTAATCGACCACGGCATCGAGCAGCGTCTCGATACCCTTGTCCTTGAACGCAGCACCGGCCAGCACGGGCACGCCCGCACCCGCCAGCGTCGCCCGGCGGATCGCCGCGCGCAGCTGTTCGGCATCGATCACGCGACCTTCCAGCCAGGCATCGGCCAGTTGTTCATCGTGATCGGCCACGGCTTCGACCAGCGCATCGCGCTGAGCCTGCCACTGCGCCCGTGCCGCATCGTCCCACGGGGTGATGATCGTCGCCGCACCGTCCTGCCAGTGCAGTACGCGCTCATCGACCAGGTCGACCCAGCCGTTGAAGCCGCTTTCGCTGCCCTGCGGCACGCCCAATGCCCACGGCCGCGCCTGCAGTTTGTCCTGCAGCTGCTCCAGCACGCGCTCGAACGAAGCGCCGACGCGGTCCATCTTGTTGACGAAGGCGATCAGCGGCACGCGATGGCGACGCGCCTGGCGCCATACCGTCTCGGACTGCGGCTGCACGCCGTCCACCGCCGAGAACACGGCCACGGCACCGTCGAGCACGCGCAGCGAACGTTCGACTTCGATGGCGAAGTCGATATGGCCGGGGGTGTCGATCAGGGTCAGCCGATGCGGCGGCAGGTCACGTGGCGCCCACTGCGCCTGCACGGCGGCAGCGCCGATGGTGATGCCGCGTTCGCGCTCGATCGCCGAGAAATCGGTGGTTGCATTGCCGTCGTGCACTTCGCCGACGCGGTGGATCTCGCCGCTTTTCCACAGCAGGCGTTCGGTCAGCGTGGTTTTGCCGGCGTCGATGTGGGCAATGATGCCAAGGTTGCGACGACGGGAAAGGACGTGGGTGTTCATAAAGAGGTTCCTGCAAAGCCAACTTCAGGGGCCGCACACCCCGGTTGGCGACAGGGTGCGCGGCTAGCGTTCGGTCTCGGCGATCTGGTGCATGGCACGTTCTCCTTCGCAGTACTTGGTAGAGTCGACTGGGTAGAGTCGACTGTTAGTCGACTCACAAAAAACAAAAACGAAAAGAGCGCCCCGGAGGGCGCTCTGTTGAAGGTCCAGCGATGGCCGCTTCAACGGCCTCGTGGGGCTCCAGGCAGACACGCCCGTTCCGCGCTTGCGCGGGTCAGGGTGAAAAACTTCAGGAGCGGCATCCGGTTCATGGGGCGCATTCTAGACCTGCCAATCTGGCGCGCAAGTGAATATTGCACACATTAATAGAACGATGGGGCCGACCGACATCGGGGTCAGATCCCTTTGCCCAAAGCAAAGGGCTCTGACCCCTGCCATGCCCTACTTGCAGTGGTGCAGCTTGCGCGCCTCACCCACGATCGCCGCCTGGTCATCCCCCATCGAGATCCACCCCTTCAGCGACGTCGCCGGGTCCATGTGTGGCAGCCGTGCGCCACCGTGGACCACCACTTCGGTCCAGCTGCCCACCGGCGCCAGTTCCGACAGGCGTGCCGCCTGATCGTCCTCGGTACTGAACATGTCGTCCGGGCCCGCCGGAGGCGTGGTGTTCACGGTTTCCGTCTTGCGGGTCCGGACCCGAAGTGCACCGTCCGGCAGCCGCTGGGTGATCACCTCGTATCGCTCAACACCATAGGCCCAGCTGCTTTCGCCAACGCTGCGGGTCTCGCTGCCGTCATCGGCCACGGTCAACACCTCGCCTGCCGGCCCGATGACGCCCGCGACAGCCCCCAGGCCTGACATCAGCGCCTGATAGACGATCATCTGCCGCTGCTCGGAGGTCAACGCTCCGGCCTTGAGCTTGGTCGCAGGAATCTTCAGGTACGCCGCCTCCCTGCACAGCACCAGCACCTGCTGGTCGTCCCAGCTCACCGACATTTCCTCGTTGGCGAAGTACTGCGTCTTCATCGACGTCACAGCGGCACCGTCGCTACTGGAATGTCGGGTCTCGATCAGCGAGGCGTTCTCGGCCGCGTCGGTCAGCGAAACCTGAGCGGTCGAAGCCGCATTGGCAGCGCAAGCGGAAGCAATCATTGCGGCGAGCAGCACGCTGCAGGTAACGGTGCGGAACATGGCATCAGTCCATTGAAGAAAACGAAGCAATCATGATACCCGGAGCAACCTGGCGGGCCCTCGCTCAGGTCACCACCACCAGCGGCACCCCGCGCCTTGGGTGCTCCAGCACCACCACGTCCTGCTGGTAGACGCGCTGCAGGTTGTCTTCGGTCAGCACCTGCAGCGGCGTACCATCGGCCGCCACCCTGCCCTGTTCCAGCAGCACGATGCGATCGGCGTAGCCAGCCGCCAGGTTCAGATCGTGCAGCACCACGATCACGCACGCACCAGCTTCGGCGCTGGCACGCACGCTACGCAATGTGCGCTCTTGGTGGCGCAGGTCCAGCGCGGCGGTCGGCTCATCGAGCAGCAGCAGCGGCGTGTCCTGCGCCAGCACGCGCGCGAACGTGGTGCGGGCGGACTCGCCACCGGACAGCTGCTGCACCTCGCGCAGGCGCAGCGCCTGCAGTTCGGCGGCATCGATGGCCGCTTCCACCCGGGCATCGTCCGTGACCGGGTCCGGAGGGTGTGGCAACCGGCCCATCGCCACCACCTCCTCTACGCTGAAGGCGAAACGAACACCGTGCTCCTGCGGCATTACCGCGCGCTCGCGCGCCAGCGGCCCGGCCTTGTAGCTGGCCAGCGGTTTGCCCAACAGGCTCACCTCGCCCGCATCGGCGCGCAGGTCGCCGGCCGCTATCGCCAGCAAGGTGGACTTGCCTGCGCCGTTCGGGCCAACCAGCGCGGTCACCGTACCCGGCTCGAACGCGAGCGAGATGCCATGCAGGATCTCGCGCTGCTGGCGGCGCACCACCACCTCATGCAGCTTCAGCAACGCGCTCATGGGGCCGCCTTGCGGCGCTGCTGCAGCACCAGCCAGAGGAAGAACGGCGCGCCCAGCGCCGCCGAGAACAAGCCCAGCGGAATCTCCGCCGGCGGATCGAGCGTGCGGGCCGCGGTGTCGGCCACTACGATCAGCAGCGCACCGAGCAGGCCGGACAACGGCAGCAGCCAGCGATGCCCGGGGCCGACCAGCAGGCGTGCCACGTGCGGCACCACCAGGCCCACGAAACTGATCGAACCGGCAAAGGCCACCGCCGAGCCCACCAGCAGCGCACTGAACGCCACCAGGCGACGCCGCGTGCGGGTCACGTCCAGCCCCAGATGCTGCGCCTGGCGTTCGCCCAGCGCCAGCATGTCCAGCGGCGTGGCCAACCGCTGCAACGCGAACACGCCGATGGCAAACAGGGGCACCACCGCCGCCACATCGGCCCAGTTGGCACGCGCCAGCGAGCCCATCTGCCAGAACACCAGCGACTGCAGTTCGCTTTCGCTGGCGATGTAGGTGAGGAAACCGATCAGCGCCGAGCAGAACGCGGCCATCGCGATGCCGACCAGCAGCAGCGTGGCATTGCCACTGCCTTTCCCGGGCCGCGCCAGCGCATAGGTCAGGCCGATCGCCAGCGCACCGCCAACGAACGCGGCCACCGGTACCAGCCAGCCTGCCGCACCGGCGGCCCCCAGCACGATGGCAGCCACCGCACCCAGCGCAGCGCCCTGGCTGACACCGACGATCCCGGGGTCGGCCAGCGGATTGCCGAACAGGCCCTGCAGGCTGGCACCGGCCATCGCCAGCGACGCACCCACCATCGCGCCCAGCAAGGCACGCGGAATGCGCAGCTGCCAGACCACGGCGAGGTCGCGACTGCTGACCGCCTGTGGATCGAGCAGGCCCAGCTTCACCGCCAACGCCTGCATCACCTCCAGCGGCGGCAGCCGCAGCGGGCCCACGGCGAACGAGGCCAGCACCGCACCCAGCAGTGCCAGCAACGCCACCATCAACATCGCCCGCCCGCGACGGCGGCGCCGATCCGCCGGACTCATGCCTTCGGCAACGCCGCCAGGGCCTTGGCCAGCGCCAGCGCGCCAGCACCGGAACCGACACTGGTGTACTTCAGCTGCACGTCCGGCATCACCCAGACCCGATTGGCCTGCCCGGCCGGGGTCTGCTTCAGCGTCGGGTACGCCTTCCACAGGCCCTCGGCACCACCGAACAGCTGCAGGTCATGCTCGGTCACCAGGATCACCTCAGGCGCTGCGGCGACCACGCCTTCATTGCTCAGCTGCGAGTAGTTCTTCACCCCCGCCTCGGTGCCGATGTTGACGCCGCCAGCCAGCGCGATCAGCTGCGCCGAGGCGCTGTCGGCACCGGCAACAGTCGGTGAGCCGCCAGCGCCGGTGGCCGACACGTGGATCAGTCGTGGCGCATGGCCCAGGCCCTTGCCAATCGCTGCAGCCTCGTCGAGCTGACGCTGCACCTGCGTGGCCAGTGCTTGCCCTGCCTCGGCCAGCCCTAGTGCAGCAGCGACCTTGCGCACCTTGTCCGGCGCTGGCTGCAGGTCATCGATGACTACCGCCGGCTCGCCCACTTCGCGCAGCTTCTTGGCCAGTTCGGTATGGCGGCGCAGGCTGTTGCCGAGGAACAGCGAGCCCTGCAGGCTCAGCACGCCCTCCACGCCAGTGGTTCGGTTGAACAGGAACTGGTGCGGCGCGGCCAGGCCGGCCTGGGTGGTGGTGTTGGTCGGCGCGGCAAATACCTGCTTGCCCAGCCCCAGTGCTTCGATCACCGCGATGACGTCGTCGCCACCGGCGATGATCCGGCTGGTATCGGCCACTTCGATATCGGCGCCATCATCGGAATGCACCTTGGCCGGCAGCACCGCCTTCTGGCCGTGCACGGCCGGCATTTCGGCTCCTGCCACGCGCTGCCAGCCTGCCGGCAGCGCGGTTTCCGCAGCGGCCGCCGTTGCTGCGGGCGACTCGGCAGGCGTATCGGCATCAGAGGGAGCCGACGAGCCGCCACAGGCAGCCAACGCCAGCGCAACAGCGAACGGAAGCGCACACAGGCGCAGACGGGACGCGATGTTCATGCACATTCTCCTTGCTGGCAGGGCGACGCGCACGCCGCCCCACCGTGTGACTTACTGCTTCGGGGTGATGCGGGTGATGCGGTCACCCTTCGGGTCTTCAGCGCCGCGCGACTTGTTCACCGCAAACACGTTGCCCTTGCCATCGGCGCGGACGTGGTTCGGCAGCGTGCCGCCATCAAGATTGGCGACCACCTTGCCGTCACCGTTCACCACGGTGACCGTGCCAGCGCCACGGTTGCTGACGTAGGCCAGGCCGGAGGCATCATCGAAGGCGACGTTCAGCGCGCCGGCGCCGACCGGCACATCGTGCAGCACCCTGCCGGCGGCCACGTCGACGATCAGCAGGTTGTCGGTGCCCTGCGAGGCCACGTACAGGCGGTTGCGCGCCGCGTCGAAGGCCACGCCCGAGGCGCTGATCGAATTGCCCAGATCGATGACCTTCTCGACCTTGCCGCTGGCCACATCGATCACTGCAGCCTCCGGGGTGCCGATGCTGACGGTGAACAGCTTGCCGCCCTTCTCATCCAGCACCAGGCTCATCGGGGTGAACTTGCCGTCGTCCACGCCGGATTCCAGCGTCACCTGCGGCAGTTCCTTGAAGGTCTTCGCATCGAACACCGACAGGTGATCCTCGCCGGTGGCAGAAGCGAACACCTTGCCGCGCGTGCCGTCGACCACCACGTCGCGCGCGTGCGGCACGGCATCGACCGGGAACTGATGGACCAGCGACAGGTCCTTCTGGCGATAGACCGCGATGGAATTCTGGCGGGTGTTGGTGACCCAGACATTGCCGTTGGCGTCATCCACGCCCACGCCGTAGACCGCGTACACCGCGCCATTGGTGCTGCCCGGCACCTGCGCCGGGGTGATCGCCTTGGTCACCTTCAGCGACTTTGGGTCCAGCTTCAGCAGCTGCGACTGGGTCACCGGCGGGCGACCCACCGCCGAGGTCACGAACACTGCGTTGCTGGCGGCGCTGTAGGCGGACTGGTACAGGCCCGGCACCAGCTTGTTGGACTGGGTGGCGAACTGCGCCTGGCCGGACAGCGGCAGCTGCGGCGAAACGCGCAGCTTCAGCACGGTGGCCGCAGCCGGTTGGCTGGCGCGCACCACCACCGGATGGGTGCCCGGCACCGCGTCGGCCGGAATGCTCAACTGGGCCTTGAAGTTGCCATCAGCATCGACCACCAGCGGCTGCGCGTTGAGCACGCTGTCGCCACGCAGCAGGCTGACCTTCTGGCCCGGCACGAACCCACGGCCGACCACGTCGGCAGTGCTGCCGGGAACCACGTTCTCACCGCGTGAGACGACTTCACCCTTGAAGGTGGCGTTGGCCGGCTGGTCGAACACCGGCTGCGCGGTGGCGGTCACCGCCAGCAACAGGCCGGCGGCGAGAGAGGTGAGACGGAAAGACGGACGGAACGACATGGAAGGCTCCTTGCACACGTAGGCCGCGCCACGTGACGCGGGATTCATCGGTTGCCTGGGCCGCTGCACGCCGGCAGCCTCGCCTGGGTAGTGGGGTCGCACGGCATCGCGTGCGAAGGGATTCACTCGGCGGCGTTGTCACCACCCGTGGGGGCACCGTCACCGGCGCTGCGGTCGGTCACACCGTACAGTTCATGCAGCGCGGCATGGAACGAGGCCGGCAGCATCGGGCCGTGTCCCAGCCCCGGGAACTCGCGGTACTGCACGCTCAGGCCCGGCACCTTGGCCAGCCGCTCGGACAACTGCATCGCCGCATCCGGCGTGGCACCGCCAATGCGGCGCAGGTGCGCGACCACCCGTGGGTTGCTCAGGTCGCGCTTGCCACGATCGCCAACACGCTCGGCACCGCCCAGCATCAGCCACAGCTTTGCCGGCTGGCCATGCACGTTCTGCACGAACTGCTGTTCCGGATCACCCAGCGCCGCGCCCTGGCTCCACCACAGCGAGGGACTGGCCGCCAGATAGGACTGGAAGGCGGCGGGACGGGTGTACAGCGCATTGAGCACGAACAACCCACCCAGCGAGTGGCCCCACAGCGCTTGCTGCTGCGTATCGATGCGTGCGCGACGTTCGACTTCCGGCTTGATGCGGCGTTCGATCACATCCAGGAAGGCCGCAGCACCACCGCCGACCGCCTGGGTCGTACCGCTCTCATCGTCGGCGCGGTCGATCCACGCGGTGTAGTCGCGGGTGCGCGCCTTGGAATCGATGCGCAGGTCATTGTCGTAGCCGATCAGCACCAGCACCGGCGGCGCCTTGCGCGCGGCCAGTTCGGCCAGCAGCGGCTGGTCCAGCACCATGGCAACGGCATTGCCGTCCAGCGCGTAGAGCACCGGGGATGGCGTCTTGCCGGCCTTGGCCGGAATCGCCAGGTTCACCCGCCAGCGGCGTTGCTGGTCGGGACTGTCCACCACGAAATGCTCGAAGCGATAGCTGGCCGCCGGCTCGTCGAGTACGGTATGGCCGATCTTCTGCAGCGGATTGCGCTGCTGCGCATGGGCATACGGCGTGGCCAGGAGTAGACCCATCATCAAGGCGGCCAGGCCGCGGGCCAGCGGACCACGGCGCGAAGGCGGGACGAAATGCATCATCAGCGGCGGCAGGAGCGACCAATGGCCGCCGGTTCATAGGGGACCGCAGTCTACCTTAAACGCGAATGATTATCACATCGATCAAACGTCACACTGTGTATCACGCGCGCGATACGTTCATTTTCCCGGTTGCGCCGGAAACACTGAATCCACTATTTTGCCCGGCAGCGGGGCGCAGGAGCGCCCTACCCTCGCAGGGCTGCGGACGGATGGGTGATCGTGCCATCGGCCGCGCCCTGTCTATTGCCAAACCTATCCACGCATGGCGTGGATCTACTGACCACCACCCACGGGAATGGATCCCGTGACTGCGAGAACACCTTGAAGCACACCGCACTGATCGCCCTTACCCTCGGCCTGCTCGCGCCGCTGGCCGCCCATGCCGCGCAGGATCTCCCAACGCTCTACCAGGCCTTTGAAGAGGCCGGCAATTCGACGTTGAGCATGGACCAACTCAACCAGACGGTGACATTCACTGCCGTGGCACTGAGCGTTTCCAGCAACCTGGCGGGCGAGCCGCTGATCGAGGCCGGTGACGACCAGGGCAATGTCCTGGCCCGGCTGACCACCGACGACGAACAGCAGGCCGCCAAGCTCGGCGCACTGGAAGAAGGTGCCGTGTTCACCGCCAGCTGCACGCTGCAGTTCAGCTCCGGCTCTGACTACCTGTCCTTCGGCGATTGCAGCCTGAAGTAACGACGAAGCCGGCGAAACGCCGGCTTCTCTTCTTTGCCGCTGCGAGTCAAGCCATGCTCGACTCATGCAAGGTCACGGCCCCGTAGGAACCGGACCATAAATGTTCTCCTGCGGCGTGCCCGGCAGCAGCGCGAAGATCAGGATCACGATGCCCCCACCCGGCACCAATGCCAGCAGGTACAACCAGCCCGACTGGTTGCAGTCATGTAGGCGGCGCACGGTCACGGCGATCAGTGGCACGATCGTGGCCAGCCACATCACACACAGCAGCACCACCATGCCGATCAGGATGCCAGGGGTTCACCCCCGTTTTCACGGACACTTACGAGAAGGCCGATCAAGGCCATGAGGAGTGTTCATGTCGAAGCGAAGGAAGTTCAGCACCGAGTTCAAGCGCGGTGCGGTTGAGCAGGCCAGCCAGCCGGGCGTCAGCTGT
>NZ_JCAFVP010000024.1:0-37161 GCF_059372495.1 Stenotrophomonas sp. YJH_SMC_80 | reverse complement strand
TTCATGGGGAGCCGGCCAGCGGCCGGCACTACCCACATCCGGATGGGTTCATGGGGAGCCGGCCAGCGGCCGGCACTACCCACATCCGGATGGGTTCATGGGGAGCCGGCCAGCGGCCGGCACTACCCACATCCGGCGGGAATCATGCGGAGCCGGCATCCCGAAACGGAAAAGGCCGGCATTCGCCGGCCTTTTCCTTCACCACGCCAGGGCGTGGATCATTCCGATTCCCACCACATCCAGAAGCTGTCCCACAGGCGCTTGAAGAAGCCGGCCTGCTCGACGGCGGCCACGGCCACCAGCGGTGCCTCGGCGATGACCTTGCCATCCAGGGTGACCTTCACGGTACCGATCTGCTGGCCGGCGGTGAACGGTGCTTCCAGGGTCTTGGGCACGTCGATGCTCGGCTTCAGGTCGTTGTAGCGGCCGCGCGGCACGCTGACCAGCATCGGCTGGGCCACGCCCAGCTGCACCTTGTCGGTGGTGCCCTTCCAGACCTTGTGCTCGGCCACGGCCTTGCCCGGCTCGTAGAGGCGGTGGGTCTCGAAGAAGCGGAAGCCCCAATTCAGCAGGGCCAGGCTGTCATCGGCACGCTGCTTCTCCGACGCACCGCCCAGCACCACCGCGATCAGGCGCTGGTCGCCACGCTGGGCCGAGCTCATCAGGCAGTAGCCCGCCTCGGAGGTGTGGCCGGTCTTGATGCCGTCCACGCTGCCATCGCGCCACAGCAGCAGGTTGCGGTTCGGCTGCTTGATGTTGCCGACCTGGAATTCCTTGATCTTGTTGTACGCGTAGGTTTCCGGGTAATCGCGGACCATCGCGCGGCCCAGCAGCGCCAGGTCGTAGGCGGTGCTGTGGTGGCCCTGCGCGGTCAGACCATGGGCGTTGACGAAGTGCGAGTCCTTCATGCCGATCTTGGCGGCGTAGCTGTTCATCAGCGAGGCAAAGGCCTCTTCGCTGCCAGCCACATGTTCGGCCAGGGCGATCGCGGCATCATTGCCGGACTGGATTGCCATGCCCTTTTCCATGTCTTCCAGGCGCGCGGTCTGGTTGACCGGGAAGCCGCTGTAGCTCCCATCGGTGCCAGCGCCGCCCTCGCGCCAGGCGCGCTCGCTCATCATCACCTGGTCATCCGCACGGACCTTGCCGTTCTTGACCTCGGCGGCGATCACGTAGGACGTCATCACCTTGGTGATGCTGGCCGGGGCCAGCTGCTCGTGGATGTTTTCACCAGCCAGCACCTGGCCGGTGGCGTAATCCATCAGCACCCAGGCCTTGGACACGCTTGGCGCCGGGGCCGGCGGAGTGGCGACGGTGGCCGGGGCGGCGGCGGCGGCGGGCGCCGGCGTGGCCGGAGTCGGCAGCGGCGTCTGGGCGGAAGCCAGGCCCACCACCAGGGTGGCGGCCAGGGCGGTGGCGGCGGAACGGAAATTCATTGGACAGCAGGCTCCAGGGGACGGCCGGGAATGGAGGGTGGAACGTAACGGCCATTGTAAGGCCGGGGGAGCATGGGCCGGCAGCACCGGCCCGGGCGGATCAGTCCTTGACGATCTGCGGCGAACCCAGGCCCAGACCGGCGATGCGACCGACAAGTTCCGCCGCACTGGCATGGTCGCTTGCCGGAACACGCAGGCGGAACAGGGTACGGCCACCGGCGGCGATGTCGCTGATGGTCGCGCCGACGATGCCGGCGGCACTGAGCTGGCCCATCGCGCGGTTGGCGTTGTCGCGGTTGGAGAAGCTGGCGACCTGCACCATCACCGCGCCGACCATCTGCTGCGACAGGCTCGGCGCCGCCGCGGCGGCACGCACCGGTGCCGGTGCCACCGCGCGCGGGGCCGTGCTGGCGACAACGGCCGGAGCCGGCGCGGAGGTGCGCACCACCGGCGCGCTTGGCGGCAGGCTGCTGACCGCCACGTCCGGCGCGGTGCTGGCCACGCCCCGGGTGGTGGCCGGCTGGCCGCGCGCCGGGGCGCCATCGGTCGGCAAGCGGTTGACCAGGCGATCGATATCACTGTCGGTGGAAGCACGTGGCGCCGGCACCGGGCGCGCGCTGGCCACTGCAGTGGCGGCAGCCGCTTCAGCCGCGCGACGCTCGCGACGCGACGGCTTCTGCGCCATCAGGTTGCTCTCGCCCGGTTGCAGCGCGCGCACCTCGACATTGCCGGTACCGCGTTGGGTGATGCCCAGGCGCACGGCGGCGGCATAGCTGAGATCGACCACGCGGCCGTCATGGAACGGACCACGATCGTTGACACGCACGATCACCGACTCGCCGTTGTCCAGGTTGGTCACGCGGGCGAAGCTGGGCAGCGGCAGCGTCTTGTGCGCGGCAGTGAACTGGTACATGTCGTAGACCTCGCGGTTGGAGGTCAGGCGGCCATGGAACTTGGCCCCGTAGTACGACGCGGTGCCGCGCTCGACGTAGTCATGGGTGTCGTCGAGCACCTTGTACGACTTGCCCAGCACCACGTACGGCGACTTGTTGCCGATGGCCGAACGTTCCTCGGCGGTCACTTCCGGCTCGGGGATGCAGGCCACGTTGGGAATGTAGTCGGGCGTGCTGTCACGCACGCCTGGTTTGTACAGGCCACCAGCGGTGTAATTGCCGCGGGTGCTGAGGTCTTCCTTGGCCGCTGCATACGGCGAACCTTCCGGGCAGTGCGCCGGTCGCGAACCACGGCCCTGCACCAGCGTGCCGCTGGACTTGCCACCATGGCCGGCCGTGGCCGGCTTCTTCGGCGCGCTGCTGCAGGCCGCCAGCGCGAAGACGATCAAGCTCGGGACCAACCATCTGATGTTCATGCCGGGGGCAGCTCCTGTCCGGCGATGGCCTGGGACAGCTGGAACACGGCCATCGCGTACATCTTCGAGAGGTTGTAGCGGGTGATCGCGTAGTAGTTCTGGAAGCCCAGCCAGTACTGCTTGCCGGTGCTGCCTTCCAGGGTGATCGGGGTGGCGGTGGCGCCCGGCTGCACCGGCGTGCCCGGCTGGTAGCCGCGCTGTGCGAGGTCGGCCAGCGACCAGGTGGGCATCCATTCGGTCGGGTTGAACTCCTCGCGACCCGGGGCCAGCGCGGCCGGTACCGCAACCTGGCCACCACGCACCCAGCCCCCCTTCTTCACGAAGTAGTTGGCGATGGAGGAGAACACGTCGTCGTAGCTGTTGAACAGGTCGCGACGACCATCACCGTTGCCGTCCACCGCGTAATCGAGGTAACTGGACGGCATGAACTGGCCCATGCCCATCGCACCGGCATAACTGCCCTTGAGCGTGGTGATGTCCAGATTCTCTTCTCGGCCCAGCTCGAACAGCTTGGCCAGCTCATCGCGGAAGAACAGCTCGCGGCGCACTTCGCGTTCGAGCTTGGCCGGGTCGCCGCTGCGTGGGTAGTAGAACGCCAGCGTGTACAGCGCATCGAGCACGCGATGGCTGCCGGCATTCTTTCCGTAACTGGTTTCCACGCCGATGATCGCCACGATCACTTCGGCCGGCACGCCGGTGCGCTGCTGCACGCGATCCAGCTCGGCACGGTGTTCGGCCAGGAACGCGCGACCGCCATCAATGCGTGCCTTGCTGATGAACATCGGCCGGTATTCGTTCCACGGCTTGACCCGCTCGGCCGGACGCGACATCGCGGCGATGATCGGCTGGCGCACCTGCGCCTGGTCGAGCACGCTGCTGATCTGCTCCGGCTTCAGGCCATAGCGCTTGGCGGTATCGGCAATGAAGCGGGCCCGCGCGACCTCGAATGGCACCGGGGTGAGATCCACCGGCGGCGCGGTAGCCGCAGTTGCTTCGGGTGCAGCCTCGGCCGGCCCATGGGCCTTGGTGGCGGGCTGGCGCGGCGTACTGCTGGCCTGGGGTGAAGACGGTGGGGACTTCGGCTGGGTCGCGCAGGCGACCAGGCCGAGGGTGAGCATGCAGGCCAGAGTGCGTCGAATCATCGTCGCAGGTTAGCAGGTCATGGATGAATTAAAACCCCTAACACCATGAATCACAACGATTTGCCCGTGTTCAGCGGGAAATGTGAAGGCGTCGTGATCGTGCTTCCCCATTCAGAGAGAGGTGGCCGGTTGCGTCCCCATCCCCGCAGACGCAACCGGCGACCGGATCCGGTCGATACCTGCGCGGCTGCCGCTCCCCAGTGGCAGTGCCCCGCGCTCCCTGTATCCGTTGGATCAGTACTGCTCCCGCCCGACGCCCCCTCGCGCTGCAACGATTGACGGCGCGCCGTGCCGAACGGGCCGCCATTGTGCAGGCCGATTACGACAAGTCCATTGATCAAGATCAACGCGGCGTAAAAGTGTGAACCAGCTAACGTTTTTTGCGGACTTTGGTCAGCGGGTGTGCTGTCGTGCAGCGTTGTGAGAACGCTTCCACAGCGAGCGTTGCGCAGAGTCAGGAAGTTTCCAGCCAACGGCGCAGCCCCTCGTGGGTGGTGTCTGGGGTGGTCGCGGAAAGCAGAAGCCGCGGGTGGGCCGGTCGGGTTGGGTACGCGGGGGACGCCGTGAATCCGTCCCTGGAGGCTTGGCAGCCGCATCCATGCGGCTGACACCCCCGCGTACCCAACCCGACCGCCCTCTGACAGATTTTGGCGGTCTGCCACCCACGGAGAAGAAAGAGAAAATCAAAAGCGGGTCGCGGCGCTGCGCTTGCTTGTGAGCCGAGCATGGCTATGCCGGTCGTCCTGACCGGCACCCTTCGGGCCGTCGCCGTGGGCGACGTTGGCAGCGGCTCCTGCCGCTGCCTTCGGCTCTACACAAGGCAATGAAGCGACCCGCCAGGCCGCCTTTGCTTTTGATCTTCTCTTTCTTCTCCGTGGGTAGACGCGCACGGAACCTGTCCGTGGCCGGGTAGATGGGCTGCGCAGGGGCGTGAGCCGCATGGATGCGGCGACCGAGCTTACATGGATGTACTTGCAGCGTCCCCTGCGCGGCCCATCTACCCGGCCCCACCCATGAACTGCATTGCGCGGTCACCCACGAGGGGCTGCGCCGTTGGCTGGAAACCCTATCCCCCGTGCACGGGCCGGTGCCCGCGCACCGCCATCACCAGCCCGATACCCGCCAGCAGCGACACCGCCGAGGTACCGCCATAACTGATCAACGGCATCGGAATGCCCACCACCGGCAGCAGGCCGGAAATCATCCCGCCGTTCACCAGTACGTACACGAAGAACGCCAGGCCCAGGCTGCCGGCGAGCAACCGTGCGTGCGTGTCGCGGGCGTGCACCGCGATCCACAGGCAGCGGCCGACCACGAACAGGTACAGCGCAAACACGGTGGCCACGCCGATCCAGCCGAACTCTTCGGCCAGCACCGAGAACGCGAAGTCGGTGGTGTACTCAGGCAGGAAGTCCAGCGTGGCCTGGGTGCCCTGCCCCCAGCCGCGCCCGTCCCAGCCACCGGAGCCGATCGCGATGCGCGACTGCAGGATGTTCCAACCGGTGCCAAGCGGATCCGCCGACGGATCAAGGAAGGTCAGCACGCGATCCTTCTGGTACTGCCGCAGCAGGCCGAACCAGGCCAGCGGCGCGGCAACGGCAAGGCCCGTCGCGCCAGTGGCCACCCAGCCCCAGTGCAATCCGGCCAGCAGCAGCGCGAACACGCCGCTGGCGGTAACCAGCGTGGCGGTGCCCAGGTTGGGCTGCATCAGGATCAGCACGGCGGGTACGCCGATCAGCACGGTGGCGGTCAGTACGGTGCGCGGCGACGGTGGCAGCGGTTGCCGATGCAGGTACCAGGCCATCATCAGCGGCAGGCTGAGCTTGAGCAGTTCGGACGGCTGCAGGTAGAACACGCCGAGATTGAGCCAGCGCTGCCCGTACTTGCCTGTACCGATCACATACACTGCCATCAACGGCAGCATCGACAGCGCATAGATTGCCGGCGTCCACGCGCGCAGCCGCAGCAGCGAAACGCGCGACAGCAGCCACATCGACGCCAGGCCACCGGCAAAACGCGCCGCCTGCCCAGCCACCGGACCGGACACGCTGTGCAGCACCGCCAGGCCCGCGCCCATCAGGATCAGCAACGCGATCAGCAATGGCAGATCGATCGTGCGCGCCACCTCACGGCAGCCACCAAGCAGTCGTTTCCATTCCACGCGGGCACGGTAGCAATGCGTGCTTGCGTGAAGCTGTCAGGGTGCGCGTGCGCTTGTAGAGTCAAGCCGTGCTCGACTCTACAGAACAGCGGATGCAATCGAGCAGATGGAAGCGCGACGAAGCGCGCGACCGGTGCTAGCCGTAGCCGCCGTGCACCGGGTTGTGACTGCGTACGGCCATCACCAGGCCGAAGCCGGCCAGCAGTGACACCGCCGAGGTACCGCCGTAGCTGATCAGCGGCATCGGCACGCCCACCACCGGCAGCAGGCCGGAAATCATCCCGCCGTTCACCAGTACATAGACGAAGAACGCCAGGCCGGTAGCGCCGGCCAACAGGCGCGAATAGGAATCGCGCGACTGGCTGGCGATCCACAGGCAACGCCCGATCACCACCAGGTACAGGGTCAGCACCAGGGCCACACCCATCCAGCCGAACTCCTCGCTCAGCACCGAGAACGCGAAGTCGGTGGTCTGTTCCGGAATGAAGTTCAGGTGCGACTGCGAGCCCTCGCCCCAGCCCTTGCCATCGAAGCCACCGGACCCGATCGCGATCTTCGACTGGATGATGTTCCAGCCGGCCCCCAGTGCATCCATCTCCGGGTCCAGGAACATCATGATGCGGTCCTTCTGGTACGGCCGCAGCAGCCAGAACCAGGCCACCGGCGCGACCGCAGCCACGCCGCCCACGCCCAGCCCGACCCACCACCACGGCAGGCCTGCCAGCAGCAGTACGAACACGCCACTGGCGGCGATCAGCACGCCGGTACCGAAGTCGGGCTGCAACATCACCAAGCCGGTCGGCACGCCGATGATGATCAAGGCCACCAGCACGGTGTTGAAGCGCGGCGGCAGCGGCATCTTGTGCAGGTACCAGGCCACCATCATCGGCAGGCTGACCTTCAGCAGCTCGGCCGGCTGCAGGTAGAAGAACTTCAGGTCCAGCCACTGCCGGCCGTACTTGCCGGTGCCGAGCACGAACACCGCCAGCAGCGGAATCATGGAGATCGCATAGATCATCGGCGTGGCCGAGCGGATGCGCAGGATCGGCACCCGCGAGATGCCCCACAGTGCAGCCATGCCCACCGCGAAACGCGCGCCCTGGGCCATCACCAGGCCGTCGCCACCGGCACTCTTCAAGGTGGCCAGGCCGATCACCATCAGCGCGCCCAGGGCCAGGCACAACACCCAGTCCAGCGTGCTGAAGAAGCGGCGCAGCATGTCGCCGGCCCAGCGCAGGAACACTTTCATCGTGCGGGCTCCGCAACCGTCGGGCGTGGCGTGGCCGGCAGTGCGGCAGCGGCCGGCGTGCCCGGCTGCGGCGCAGGGGCCGGTTCGGGGGTGGGGGCACCCACCTGCACCGGGTGTTCGCCCAGCTGCGCGGCCGCCAGATCACCGGCCTGGCGTGCGCCGGCGTCTTCGTTGTCGAACGCGGTGGCACCGATGGCGGTGGTACCACGCTCGCTGTCCAGCGGCTGCATGCCCTCGGGCATCTTGCCCAGCAGGTAGGCATCGAACACCTTGCGGGCGATCGGCGCAGCAGCCGAACCACCATAGCCACCGCCTTCCACCGCCACCGCGATCGCGATCACCGGGTTTTCGACCGGCGCGAAGCCGACGAACAGCGCGCGGTGGCGCAGGTGCATCGGCAGGCTCTTCGGGTTCACCGCTGCGGTGCCCTTGCGGCTGATGACCTGCGCGGTACCGGTCTTGCCGGCCATCACGTACGGCGCACCGACCGCCACGCGCCAGCCGCTGCCGCCCGGCCGCATGGTCGCCATCATGCCCTCGCGCACCGCCTGCACGTTGTTGGGGTTGGGGCTGACCGGCTTGCTCTCGCCGGGCGGCGTCGCGGTCCAGTCGCTGTCGAAGCCGTCGCGCTGCTGGATCACCAGGTGCGGGGTGCGCAGCTGCCCGTCGGCAAGCGCGCTGACGCCGCGCGCCAACTGCAGCGGGGTGACCTTCCAGTCGCCCTGGCCGATGCTGATGTTGACCGTATCGCCGGGGTACCAGGCTTCCTTGCGGGTCTTCCGCTTGTAGGCCGGCGACGGCAGGATGCCGCCGATTTCGCCGGTGAGGTCGATACCGGTCGGCTGGCCGAAGCCGTAGTACTCCATGTAATGGTCGAAGCGCTCGATGCCCAGGTCCAGCGCAAGCTTGTAGTAGTAGGTGTTGACCGACTCGGCGATGGACTTGCGCAGATCGGTCCAGCCATGGCCGCCACGATGCGCATCACCCCAGCCACGGCTGGTGCCGGGCAGGTAGAACATGCCGGTGGACAGCACCTTGTCTTCCGGGCGGCGCACGCCCGAGTCCAGGCCGGCCAGGCCGATCAGCGGCTTCAGCGTGGAACCGGGAGCAACGCCGCCGAGCACTAGGCGGTTGAACTGCGGCCGCGACGGGTTCTCGTTCAGCGCCTTGAAGTCGGCATGGGAAATGCCGTTGACGAACAGGTTGGGGTCGTAGGACGGCAGGCTGACCATCGCCAGCACCTCGCCGGTACGCGGGTCCATCGCCACTGCCGAGCCTTCCTGGTCGCCGAAGGCGGCCACCATGGCACGCTGCAGGTCCGCGTCGATCGACAGCCGCAGGTCGGCGCCGGACTGCGCGGCCACCCGGCCGATGGTGCGGATGGCACGGCCCTGCACGTTGGTTTCGACCTGCTCGTAGCCGACCTTGCCGCGCAACTGCTGCTCGTAATAGCGCTCCAGGCCGGACTTGCCGATGTGGGTCAGCGCGGCATTGCCTTCGCCGAGGATCTCCAGATCCTTGTCGTCGACGCGGCCGACATAGCCGATGATGTGCGCAAACAGGTCACCGTACGGATAACGCCGGGTCAGGTAGGGCTCAAGCTCGACGCCAGGGAAGCGCCAACGGTCGACGGCGAAGCGCGCCATCTCCTCGTCGCTCATGCGCAGCTTCAGCGTGACCGGCAGGAACTTGCGGCGCGCCTTGCGCGACTTGTTGAACGCTTCCAGCTCTTCCGGGCTGATGCTGATGATCTTCGCCAGCCCTTCCAGGGTGGCGTCCATGTCCTTGACCTTGTCCGGGGTCACGTCCAGGCGGAACGCTGGCACGTTCTCGGCCAGCAGGCGACCGTTGCGGTCGTAGATCATGCCGCGCCCGGGCACCACCGGCCGCGGCTTGATGCGGTTGGCTTCCGAGCGCGTGGCGTAGACGTCGTGATCCAGCACCTGCAGCTTGAAGTACCAGCCGCCCAGGCCCAGCAGGCAGACCAGCACGCCCAGGAAACCCAGCGCCGCACGGCGGCGGAACTGTTCGGCTTCGGCGTGCGGGTTCTTGACCTGGCGGCGCGGGATCATGGCTCAGCGCCCGCGCTTGCCGAAGCGCACCGCGTCCAGCAGCACGAACACCAGCGGCCACAGGCCCATGCCCAACAGCGGGGCCCACCAGTACGACCACGGCAGGGTCGGCTCGCCCACCAGGATGTGGACCAGCGCGCTGACGATGCGGTCGTTGAACAACAGGCCACCGATGGCCAGCATCTGCTGCGACATCGGGAAGAAGCGGATGCGGGCGCGGAAACGCTGCAGGATGAAGGCCAGCATCACCAGCCGCAGCGCCTGTTCGCCGAGCACGCCGCCGTACAGCAGGTCGGCGACCACGCCGCTGGCGAAAGCAATGCCCAGGCCGACGCGCTCGGGCGTCTCGATCACCCAGTACGCCAGCACCAGCGCCAGCCAGTACGGGCGCAGCGGCTGCAGCAGCGCCGGCAACGGCAGCAGGCCCAGCAGCAGGGCTACGACCAGGCTGGCCGGCAATACCCACGGGTTGTCGCGCAGGCGGCTCATCGCTGGGCCTCCGGCGTGGTCGGTTGCCGGCCAGCGGCCGGCACTACCGGGGCAGCAGGATCAAGCGAGGATGCGGGGGCAACAGTCCTCGCTTGCGACGAGGGCTGTTGCCGGCCAGCGGCCGGCACTACCGGGGAGCTGACCGGAGCTGGCGTCGTTGTCGCTGGCGCGGCTCCCGCAGGCACGGTGGCGCCGGTGGCCGGGCCACCCGGAGTGGTTTCTTCCAGCTGCAGGCGCAGTTCCGGCGGAATGCGGATCGCCGCACCGGGGCGCAACAGCAGCACATCACGGCCACGATCCAGCTGGGCGGCTGGCTTCAGTTCGCCGACCAGGAAGGCATGGGTGTCGTCCGGGCGCAGGCCGGTGATGGTGCCGACCGGGAAGCCGGCCGGGAAGCGGCCACCGAGGCCGGAGGTGACGATCTCATCGCCCACTTCCACACCCGCGCTGAGCGGGATGTCGCGCAGCTCCAGCGTGTCGCCGCGACCGTAGACGATCAGGCGTACGCCGTTGCGGGCCACGGTGACCGGCACCGCGTGGTCGGGGTCGGTCAGCAGCAGCACGGTGGAGGTACCGCCGGTGACGCTGATCACCTGCCCCATCAGGCCACCGGCATCGATCACCGCCTGCCCGACATGCACGCCTTCGCGGCTGCCGGCGTCGAGCACCAGGCGCTGCTTCACCGGGTCCAGGTCGATATCCAGGATCGGCGCCAGCTGCACGTCCAGGCCACTGCGCTCGGCCACGTTCAGCAGTTCGCGCAGCTGGGCGTTGTCCAGCGCTGCGGTCTGCAGTCGGGTCAGGCGCGCGTTGGCCAGCAGCAGCTGGTTGCGCAGTTCACGGTTCTCGGTGACCAGCTGGGTGTGGCTGGCCGCGGAATCCTTGACCTGGTTGCCGAGCTTGCCGGGCAGACCCGCCAGTGCCCACACAGGCTGCACCAGGCTGTTGGCCTGCTCGCGCAGGCGCGCCAGCCAGCCCGCCTGATCGTCAAGGACGATCAGTGTGATGGCCAATGCAAGATAGGCCAGCAACCGCAGGGGGCTGGCGGCATCACCGGATCGGGAGGCAACGGGAGGACCGGCGTAGGGCGGCACGGCAACGATTCAACTGGCAGAAGGCGGAAGGGAAACACGCGGACGCCCCGCCGGTGCCGGCCCGCCATCGCGGCGGGCCGCACCCCGGAAGGGCGCGGCGGGCAGGAACGGCCGGGACGGCTTATTCCGGCGCAAAGAACTCGTTGCCGTGCATATCCACCAGTTCCAGCGCACGACCGCCACCGCGGGCCACGCAGGTCAGCGGATCGTCGGCCACCTGCACGTGCAGGCCGGTTTCCTCGGAGATCAGGCGGTCCAGGTCACGCAGCAGGGCGCCGCCGCCGGTCAGCACGATGCCGCGCTCGGCAACGTCGGCACACAGTTCCGGCGGGGTCTGCTCCAGCGCCAGCTTGACCGCACTGACGATGCCCGACAGCGGTTCGTGCAGGGCTTCAAGCACCTCGTTGGAGCTGATCTTGATCATCTTCGGCACGCCCTCGGCGAGGTTGCGGCCGGAGATCTCCAGCTCCTGCACCTCGGCCTGCGGGTAGGCACAACCCAGCTCGACCTTGATGCGCTCGGCGGTGGCTTCACCGATCAGCATGCCGTGGTTGCGGCGCACGTAGTTGGTGATGGATTCGTCGAAGCGGTCGCCGCCGATGCGGACCGAGGCCGAATAGACGATGCCGTTGAGCGAGATCACGGCCACTTCGGTGGTGCCGCCGCCGATGTCGATGACCATCGAGCCACGGGCTTCGGTGACCGGCATGCCGGCGCCGATCGCGGCAGCCATCGGCTCTTCGATCAGGTACACGTCACGGGCACCGGCTTCCTCGGCCGATTCCTTGATCGCGCGGCGCTCGACCTGGGTCGAACCGGCCGGCACGCAGACCAGCACGCGCGGGCTCGGGCGCAGCACGCGCGACTTGTGCACCTTCTTGATGAAGTGCTTGAGCATCGCCTCGGTGTAGGTGAAGTCGGCGATGACGCCGTCCTTCATCGGGCGGATGGTGGTGATGTGGCCCGGGGTACGGCCGAGCATCTGCTTGGCCTCGGCGCCAACGGCTGCCACCGAGCGGGTGCCACCGATGGCACGGTCCTGGCGCACGGCCACGACCGACGGCTCGTTCAGCACGATCCCCTGCCCGCGCACGTAGATGAGGGTGTTGGCCGTGCCCAGGTCGATGGACAGGTCGTTGGAGAACATGCCACGGAGTTTCTTGAACATCTGAGGAAGGAGTCCTGAGGGGTGTCGTGCCCGCCGCGGGATGGCGAAAAAATGGGCAGAAATCGAGGCCGACAAGCCTAGCAACCCGCCTGCCGCCGAGCAAGGAAAAAACTAGCTGAACCCGCGTCTTCACAGGCTTTCGGCCTGATCGGGCATCACCCGGTTCTGGCCCTGAGCGGCACCAGCGGGTAACCTTTGCGCCGTCGGGCGCCCAAGGGCGCCGTTTGCTTGCCCGCTGAACCGGGCCGGCCCACCCCAAAATTCACCGCATAGGCTTACATCGATGTCCGCTCTGATCTGTGGTTCTCTTGCCTTCGACACCATCATGGTGTTCCCGGACCAGTTCAAGAATCACATCCTGCCGGACAAGGTGCACATCCTGAACGTGTCCTTCCTCGTGCCGCGCATGCGCCGCGAGTTCGGCGGCTGCGCCGGCAACATCGCCTACAACCTGCACCTGCTGGGCGGCCAGCCGATCCCGATGGGCACCGTGGGTTCGGACTTCGGCCCGTACCGCGAATACTTCGAAGGCCTGGGCATCGACCTGTCGCGCGTGCGCGTGATCGACGAGCTGTTCACCCCCCAGGCGTTCATCACCACCGACCACGACAACAACCAGATCACCGCCTTCCACCCGGGCGCGATGATGCGCTCCTACGAGAACCATGTGCGCGGCGTGCCGGGCGTGACCCTGGGCCTGGTCGGCCCGGACGGCCGCGAAGGCATGATCCAGAACGCGCAGGAATTCCACGAGGACGGCATTCCGTTCATCTTCGACCCGGGCCAGGCCATGCCGCTGTTCAACGGCCCCGAGCTGCGCGCCTTCATCGATCAGGCCGACTACGTGGTGGTCAACGACTACGAGTCGAACCTGCTGCAGGAGCGCACCGGCTGGGACGAGAAGGAGATCGTCAGCCGGGTCAAGGCCTACATCACCACCCGTGGCCCGAAGGGTGCGGTCATCCACACCCCGGAAAAGAGCTACGACATCCCGCCGGCGCACGAGCGCCGCGTGGTCGATCCGACCGGCTGTGGCGACGCCTTCCGCGCCGGCCTGATCTACGGCATCCAGAAGGGCTACGACTGGCTGACCATCGGCCGCATGGGCAACCTGATGGGCGCGCTGAAGGTCGAGCACCCGGGCACGCAGAACCAGCGCTTCACCTTCGATGAGTTCAACGAGCAGTTCAAGCAGCAGTTCGGTTACGCGCTGGGCGCGTAAACGAACTGCCCGCGCATCCCACCTTGTCCCCGCGCCTTCGGCGCGCCCCCTTGAACAACAAGGGGGCTTTCCACCCGATGCGCTGCTGGGAATGCTGTTGGTAGGTGTCGACCTTGGTCGACACTGCCGGCCAGCGGCCGGCACTACCCCTTCTGCTGCCAGGCCGCCAACCTGGCTACGGGTGTTCTGGTAGGTGTCGACCTTGGTCGACACTGCCGGCCAGCGGCCGGCACTACCCCTTCTGCTGCCAGGCCGCCAGCCTGGCCACGGGTGTTCTGGTAGGTGTCGACCTTGGTCGACACTGCCGGCCAGCGGCCGGCACTACCCCTTTTGCTGCCAGGCCGCCAGCAAGGCGCGGCAATCGGCGAAATGCCAGTCGGCCCGGCCCGGCCATGGGTTCTCCGGCAGATTGACCAGCACGGTGTGAGCGCCCGCGGCGCGCCCGCACTCCAGGTCGTAGGCGTGGTCACCGACCATCACCGCGTGCGCAGCCCCGATGCCCCAGCGACGAAGATGCTGCTGCAGGCCATCCGGCGAGGGCTTGGGCACCGCTTCATCGCGGCCGATGATGTCGGCGTCGTCGAACAACGCCCCGACCCCGATCGCCTCCAGCGTCAGCTTCGCCAGCGCATGGTCGTTGCGGGTCAGGATGCCCAGCCGGCAACCTGCCGCCGACAGCGCGCGCAGCAGCTTCACCGCCCCCGGCGCTGGCAGCGCGTCCTCGGCCAGGGCGCGCTCGTGATCCAGCAGCCACGCGCGCTTGGCCTGCGCCGGTGCGTCGGGCAATGCCGCGATATGGTCGAGGATGTCTTCCTCCGCGGCGATCTCCAGCGCGCGGCGGATCGCGGCGAAATCATGCACGGCCACCGTCAGCGTGCCGTCCATGTCGAACACCCAGTGCCGGATCGCGGACAACGCGTGCACTGCGCTGCCCGTCGCAACCTTCACTGCCACCACTGCGGCATGCGGCTGGCGTCGACACCGCCGGTTTCGAACACGGCCGTTCGCGTGCCACCGGCCTTGACCGGAAACTCGATGCTGATCGACTTGCCCTTGCGCGCCAGCTTCCACAGTGCCTTCTGATCGGTGATGAACAGGGCGATGGCTTCATCGGTCTTCGGGCGCCAGGCCGCCATTGGTACCGGCTTGCCGTCATCCACGGTCACTTTCACCGTGCATTGCGGGCAACGGAAATCACCGGCCTGCAGCACCAGGTAGGCATGCCGCTTCCACTCCGGATGATCGCGGAACACCAGCTGCACCGGTTTGGCGCCGCTGCCATCCACGTCCACCCGTTCCTCGCTGTAGATCTGCGCCGAGACCTGGTTGCCCTTGCTGCCCACCGGAATCTGGTTGTACTGCCATAGCCCCTGCATGCGGCGCAGGTCGCGCGCGGCGTCGCCCTTGGCCTTGACCTCGTCGAAGCCTGCGGCGATGCGCTCGGCGGCGGCGGTGTCCTTGTACTGGTCCAGCAGCGAGGCACCATGCAGGCGCGCGCGTTCCCAGTCCTGCGCGGCCACGGCCATGTCGTACTGCTTGGCCACGTCTTCGGCCTTGGCCTCCTTCTGCGCCTGCGCGGCGGCCGCAGCGGCTTCCTGCGCCTTGCGTTCCTCTTCCGGGTTGCTGCAGGCGGCCAGGGCCAGGGTGCAGGCGGTGAGCAGGATCAGTCGTTTCATGGCGGAGGTCCTATGCGAGTGCATCCCGATTCTATCGGCAGCGAAAAGCGGATACACCAACGGCGGGTTTCCCCGCCGTTGGTGGTGAAGCAGTGACCGGTTGCCAGCCAGCGGCCGGCACTACCGCTTACTTGGCTTCAGCCTTGGCCAGCATGTCCTGGACCGAGGCGGTGGTGATCGGGTGGTAGCCCGGCTTGGCCTTTTCGAAGGCCTGCTTGGCCAGTTCCAGACCCTTCGGGGTCTTCACCAGTTCGGCGTAGATCGGCAGGATCAGCTTGCGACGGCCGACGCGCTCGATGAATGCCGCCGCGCCTTCATTGGCCTGCTCGTAGCCGCTGCGGATCGCCAGCGGGTACCAGCGCATGGCGATCTCGCCATTGGGGGTGCCGGTGAAGTGGAAGGCCTTGTCCAGCGTGGCCAGCTTGTCCAGCGGCTGGGTCGCACCGAGGCCGTCGATGAAGCGCACCCATTCCTGGGTGCTCCAGTCGGCGATGACCTGGCTGCTGGGCACGGTGCCGGCGCTGGCGAATGCGATGCGCGCGGTATCGACGCTGCTGAAGTTGCGCGACTGCGCCTTGGCCGCGAACGCCGGGATGCCCGGCTCGTCCAGCCACGCCTTCAGTTCGGCCTCGGTCACGGCCGACGGATTCTTCGGCAGCAGGTTCTTCTTCATGTACGCGACGAACTGGTCGGTGTTCGCGCTCTGGAAGGCGTGGTCATCGAACCAGCCCCGCAGGAACGGATCGAAGGTCTCGCGGCCGAAGCGCTGCTCCAGGAACTCCAGGAACCACGAACCCTTGACGTAGGCGACCTGGCTGAGCGCTTCGTCGGGATCACGCTCGTTCAGCGGCGGCAGCGCCAGTGCTTGGTCGGCCGGGCTCATGTCCTTCACTTCGGCCAGCAGGTCGGTCTGGTCGATCTGCTTCTCCATCTCGGCCATCTCCTTGCCGTACAGGGCTTCGGTGATGCGGCCCTGGACGTAGGTGGTGAAGCCTTCATTGAGCCAGATGTCCTTCCAGCTGGCGTTGGTCACCAGGTTGCCCGACCAGCTGTGCGCCAGCTCGTGGGCGACCAGCGAGACCAGCGACTTGTCGCCGACGATCACGGTCGGGGTGGCGAAGGTCAGGCGCGGGTTCTCCATGCCGCCGAACGGGAACGACGGCGGCAGCACCAGCATGTCGTAGCGGCCCCAGCGGTATTCGCCATACAGCTTCTCGGCGGCACCGATCATCTTCTCGGTGTCTTCGAATTCCTTGGCGGCCTTGTTGACCATGGTCGGCTCGGCCCAGACGCCGGAGCGGCCGGAGATCGGCTCGAACACCAGGTCGCCGGCGGCGATGGCCAGCAGGTAGGACGGAATCGGCTGCGGCATCTTGAAGGTGTAGTCACCGTCACGCGCCGCCTTCGGATCGTTGTCGGCGCTCATCAGCACCATCACGTCCGGGCGCGAGACCACGTGCGCGCTGTAGGTGAAACGCACGCTCGGGGTATCCTGCAGCGGCACCCACGAACGGGCGTGGATGGCCTGCGACTGGCTGAACATGAAGGGCAGCTTCTTGCCCTCGGTCATCGACGGTGCCAGCCACTGCAGGCCCGATGCGGTCGGTGCGGTGTGGTAGGTCACTTCCACCTTGGCCGGCTGTTCCGGGGCCTCGATGGTCAGCTTGCTGCCGAACACCTTGTCAGCGGCGGCCAGCTCGAACTTCAGCGGGCTGCGCGCGCCATCGGCGGCGACGGCCTCGACCTTGGACACGGTCAGCTCGCGGGTGTCGAGCACCAGCTGGCTGGCGTCCTTCTGCTTCCATTCCAGGGTGTAGGTGGCGGTGCCGCCGATCTGCTTCTGGTCGAAGTCCAGCTTCAGATCCAGCGCGATGTCCTTGATGACGACCTTGTCCGGCTCGGCGTACGAGCTTTCGTCGTGGCTGCGGTTCTCGGCGTTCACGGGGGCGGCAGGGGCCTTTGCGGCAGTCGGGGCGGCGGCGGGCGCGGCCGCCTCCTGGGAGCAGCCGGCGGCCAGGGCCACGGCCAGCGGAAGGAGCATCAGCGGATTACGCATGAATCGGGACCGTTACGGGGATCAAACCCCAATGGTACCTCCCTCCGGCCCGGCAGGCGTTGCGCGTTGCGGGGTAATGGCAGGCAAGCCGATCCTGCGCCTCGGGCGCATGCCAACCAAGGTCGGCATCTACAGGCAGGTACCAACCTTGGTTGGCACGGATCCATCAACGCATGCGGCAGGCCCGTGCCGACCAAGGTCGGCAGCTACCAGATCGGATCACCGCAGCGGGCGAGCACCAACCACGGTTGGCACCCACCAGAGCGGGGCTTACAGCTTGTAGCCGGAGTGGATCGAAACGATGCCGCCGGTCAGGTTCTTGTAGTGGCAGCGCTCGAACCCCGCCTGCCCCATCATCGCCTTCAGTTCATCCTGCGGCGGGTGCTTGCGGATGCTCTCGGCCAGGTACTGGTAGCTGTCCGAGTCATTGGCGAACAGCTTGCCCAGCTTCGGCAGGATCTTGAACGAGTGGAAGTCGTAGATCGGCTTGAACCAGTCCGCGGTGACTTCGGAGAACTCCAGCACGCGGGCCTGGCCCCCGACCTTCAGCACGCGGTACATCTCGCGCAGGCCGGCGTCCTTGTCGGTCACGTTGCGCAGGCCGAAGGCGATGGTGACCAGGTCGAAGCTGTTGTCCGGGAACGGCAGGGCCTCGGCGTTGCACTGCACGTAGTCCAGGCCCAGCACCAGGCCGCGGTTGGTCAGGCGATCACGGCCGACCGACAGCATGCCGGCGTTGATGTCGCCCAGCACCACCGAGCCCTCGGCGCCGACGCGCTCCTTCAGCAGGGCGGCGATGTCGCCGGTGCCGCCCGCCAGATCGAGCACGCGGTCGCCCGGCTTCACCTGCGCGGTGGCCACGTAGTAGCGCTTCCACGCCCGGTGCACGCCCAGGCTCATCAGGTCGTTCATCAGGTCGTAGTTGCGCGCGACCGAGGTGAACACCTGGCCGACCAGCTTCTGCTTGTCCTTGGCGGCGACGTCGCGGAACCCGAAATGGGTGGTACCGGCTTTGTAGGGGGATTCGCTCATGGCCCCGATTATCGCACCGCCGGGGGCCAGCGGCACCCCCTGCCCGTATCATGGCGGGCCACGACTTACCGGAGCCCCGCATGATCACCACGCCCGACTACCAGGCCCTGCTGCAGACCGCCATCGCCGAAGCCCGCCAGGGCCTGGCCGAGGGCGGCGTGCCGATCGGCGCAGCCCTGTACCACAACGACGGCCGCCTGCTTGGCTGCGGCCACAACCGCCGCGTGCAGGAAGGCGACCCGTCGGTGCACGGCGAGACCGATGCGTTCCGCAAGGCCGGCCGCCAGCGCCGTTACCAGGACACGATCATGGTCACCACCCTGGCACCGTGCTGGTACTGCTCTGGCCTGGTGCGCCAGTTCAACATCGGCACCGTGGTGGTGGGCGAATCGCGCACCTTCCAGGGCGGCATCGACTGGTTGCGGGAAAATGGCGTCAACGTGATCGACCTGGACAGCCAGGAATGCGTGGACCTGCTGGGCGGCTTCATTGCGCAGCACCCGGAGATCTGGAATGAAGACATCGGTGAATGATCACCACGCAGTGTCCTGTTGAACCCGTTTAATGAACGCTTCAGTGCCGGCACGCCCTAGTGCCGGCAGCGTTTGCGGCCATTGCCGTGAACCAGTGCACAGTCAGCTGCGCAACGTGCACACGCTGCGATAACACCCCGCCCGGCTGCCGCGCCTAGGGTGGGGTTACCGGGACTTCTTTCCCCGGCGGAGCCAGCCATGTGCGCGCACGCCGTACGACCTGCACCAGACTCGATCCTCGACCCGATCCGCGAACGCCTGCAGCGGCAATATGCACTGCACCGGCGCGGCGCGTTGTTCTGGACCGCCTACCAGCGCATGCAACTGGAGCTGGTCCGTCGCCATCCGCTCGACCACGAGCGCCTGTGCAACGCGATGGCCACCCTGGCCGAAGATCTCGGTGCCGTCGAGCACGCGCAGTTGATTGGACATGCCAACGCCAGCTCCACATCGCGCTGACGCGGCATGCACCGCCACATACGCCACACTCCGATGAACCCCCACTCCCTTTCCACTCAACCGAACTGGATTGTCATGCACGCTGAAGTCCCCACCATTCCTCCGGTCATCAACGTTGACGCCGAGCTGGATCACTGGCGCCGCCAACATGCCGAAGGCGCACTGCCGCACAACTCGTTCGGCTCGTACGTGCCGTGGATCAAGTTTGCCTGCGATTCGCTGATCACCCAGCCGCGCGCCAGCGAGGCCGAACGTGACGAGATGTTCCAGACCCAGTACGCCCTGCAGATCATGCCGCGACTGAGTGAAGCCCAGGCCCGCGAATTCGTCGACCGTTGCTGGCAGCACGTCTACCAGAGCAGTCCGGTGCGCAGCCTGCAGGCACCGCGGCTGCAGCGCATGCGCGCCTGACCGCCGCTGCACGGCGCCTGCACGGGCCACTGCCGATCATCCTCGTCACCTGAGTGGGACGACGACGATGAAAGTACGAAACCTGTTCAATACGATCGCCAAGAAGGCCGCGGCCGCCACCGGCTCGCCGTGGACCTTCCTGGCTGCAGTAGCGATCGTGGTGATCTGGGGTATCAGTGGCCCGGTGTTCGGTTTCAACGACACCTGGCAGCTGGTGATCAACACCGGCACCACCATCATCACCTTCCTGATGGTGTTCCTGATCCAGCACACGCAGAACGCGGACACCGCCGCGATGCAGATCAAGCTGGACGAGCTGATCCGGGCGACGGCCGAAGCCAACAACGAACTGTTGGATCTGGAAGAACTGGACGAAGCGCGCCTGGAAGAGATCCGCGCCGAGTACGAGCAGATGGCGCGCGAAGCCGGCGATGCGCTCGCGCGGGTGCGCGCCTGCCATGCAGCGCGGCGCGACGATGAAGCGGTGTAGCAGGTCCTGAAATGACAATGCCGGCCAGCGGCCGGCACTACCATCGATCATCAAGGTAGAGCCGGCCGCTGGCCGGCTGTCCTTCAGCTGCGCTCGTGCCAGCCACCGCCCATCACCTTGTACAGGGTGATGCGGTTGGCCTGCTGCGCCAGCTGCGCCTGCAGCTGGGTCTGCTGTGCGTTGTAGGCCGTACGCCGCGCATCAAGCAGGGTCACGAAGCTGTCCAGGCCCGCGTCATAGCGCGCCTGCGACAGGCGGTTGGCCTGTTCGGCCGCTTCCACCAGGCGCTGCTGTGAACTCACCTGCTCGTCCAGGCTGACATTCAACGCCAGCGCATCGGCGGTTTCGCGGAAACCCACCTGGATCGACTTCTCGTACTGCGCCAGAGCGATATCACGATCGGCGTTGGCGATAGCCAGGTTGGCGCGCAGCTTGCCGCCCTGGAAGATCGGCAGCGTGATCTTCGGCAGGAAGCTCCACACGCGCGTACCGCTGTCGAACAGGTTGGACAGTTCGCTCGAACCACTGCCGATGCTGCCGGTCAGCGAGATGCTCGGGAAGAACGCCGCGCGTGCCGCACCGATATTGGCGTTGGCCGCCAGCAGCTGGTGTTCGGCGGCCATGATGTCCGGGCGCTGCAGCAGCACGTCGCTGGGCAGGCCGGCCGGCGGCGGTGCCAGTGCAAGCAGCTGCGGCTCGATGCTGTCCGGCAGCAGCGCCGGATCCAGCTGGCCACCGGCCAGCAGCGCCAGCGCGTTGCGGTCCTGGGCCAGCTGGCCACGCAGGCGTGCGGCGTCCGTACGCGCGGTCTCGACCAGGGTACGGGTCTGGGTCAGCTCCAGCGCCGAACTGCCACCACGTTCGTGGCGGGCCTCGGCCAGGCGCAGCGAATCCTCGTAGGTCTTCAGCGTGGCATCGGCGAACTTCAGCCGCTGCGCATCGGCACCGTAGGTCAGCCATGCGGTGGCCGTCTCGGCCACCAGGCTCAACTGCGCGTTGCGGCGGTTGGCGGCGACGGCGAAGTACTGCTGCAGCGCGGCTTCACTGAGATTGCGCACGCGGCCGAACAGATCCAGCTCGAACTCGGCCACGCCGACACCGGCGGTGAACTGTTCGTTGACACCGGCGTCGGTGCCCTGGCGCTGCATCTGGCCGGTAACGGCCACGCCGGGCACGCGATCAGCGCGCTGCACACGGTACTGGCCGCGCGCGCGCTCTACATTGAGCACGGCCACGCGCAGGTCGCGGTTGTTCTGCAGCGACTGCTCGATCACCTGCTGCAGGCGTGGATCGGTGAAGAAGTCGCGCCAGCCGACGGCGGCGACATCGGCCACCTCGCCCTGCGCGGCCTCGGCCGGCCACTGCGCCGGGATCGCCGGGGCGACAGCGGTGTTCTTCGGCACCAGGGTGGAGCAGCCGGCGAGCGCGAGCACAGCGGCAATGGAAAGGAACAGGGATGCACTTTTCATGGGAATGACTTCCATCGGTACTGCCGGATGGCAGGAGGTCATGCCGGCCAGCGGCCGGCACTACCGTTTCGACAACGCCAGCCTGAGGCCGGCATGACCGTTTCAGGTCACGTCGTGGATTTGCGCTTGAACACGCGCTGCACCACCACGAAGAACAGCGGCACGAAGAACACACCGAGCACGGTGCCGACGATCATGCCGCCGAGCACGCCGGTGCCGATCGCCTGCTTGGCGCCGGAACCGGCACCGGTGGAGATCGCCAGCGGTACCACGCCCATGCCGAAGGCCAGCGAGGTCATCACGATCGGACGCAGGCGGTCGCGCACGGCATGCATGATCGATTCGATCAGGCCTGCGCCCTTCTCCAGGTTCTCCTTGGCGAACTCCACGATCAGGATCGCGTTCTTGCTGGTCAGGCCCACCGTGGTCAGCATCGCCACCTGGAAGTAGATATCGCGTTCCAGGCCCTTGAAGGTATTGGCCAGCACCGCGCCGAGGATGCCCAGCGGGGCCGCCAGCAGCACTGCGGTCGGCACGCTCCAGCTTTCGTACATCGCGGCCAGGCACAGGAATACGATCATCAGCGAGAGCGTGTACAGCAGTGGCGTCTGCGAGCCAGCCTGGCGCTCCTGGTACGACATCGCCGTCCATTCGATGCCGAAGCCCGCCGGCAGCTGCTTGGCCAGCTGCTCGATCTCGGCCATGGCATCGCCGGAGGCGACACCCGGGGCCGGTTCGCCCTGGATTTCCATGGCCGACACACCGTTGTAGCGTTCCAGGCGCGGCGAACCGTAATCCCAGTGCTTGGTAGCGAAGGCACTGAACGGCACCATTTCACCCTTGTCGTTCTTCACGGACCAGAGATCGAAGTCCTCCGGCACCATGCGGAACGGCTGGTCGGCCTGCACGAACACACGCTTGACGCGGCCACGATCGACGAAGTCGTCGATGTACGAGCTGCCCCACGCGGCGGCCAGCGTGCCGTTGATCTGGTCGATCGACAGCCCCAGCGAGGTCGCCTTGGCCGCGTCGATGTCGATGCGGAACTGCGGCGTGTCCTCCTGGCCGTTCGGGCGCACGTTGGCCAGCTTCTTGCTGCCGGCGGCGAGGCCGAGCAGCTGGTTGCGCGCGGCCACCAGTGCCTCGTGGCCCTGGCCGCTGTTGTCCTTCAGGAAGAAGGTATAGCCCGAGGCAGTGCCCAGTTCCGGGATGGCCGGCGGCGGGAAGGCGAAGATGAAGGCATCCTTGATCTGGCCCAGGGCCGCCATCGCGCGTCCGGTGATCGGCATCACACCATTGTTGGCGTCACGCTCGCTCCAGTCCTTCAGCTTGACGAATGCCATGCCGGCGTTCTGGCCCATGCCGGCGAAGCTGAAGCCCTGCACCGAGAACACCGAGTCCACCGCATCCTTCTCGTTCTGCAGGAAGTGGTTTTCCAGCGCCGCGATCGATTCCAGCGTACGTTCCTGGGTGGCACCCACCGGGGCCTGCACCAGCGCCATCAACACGCCCTGGTCTTCGTTGGGCAGGAATGAGCTGGGCAGGCGCACGAACAACACGCCCATCAGCACGAACAGCGCCGCCACGATGCCCATGAAGCGCCACGGGCGATGGATGATGCCGCGCACGCCACGCTGGTAGCTTTCGCTGGTGCGGTCGAATCCACGGTTGAAGCCATTGAAGAAGCGACCGGCCAGGCCGCGGTGGGCGACGTGGTGCTCACCTTTCTTCAGCGGCTTGAGCATGGTCGCGCACAGCGCCGGGGTCAGCACGATCGCGACCAGCACCGACAATGCCATCGCCGAGACGATCGTGGCCGAGAACTGGCGGTAGATCACGCCGGTGGAGCCACTCATGAAGGCCATCGGCACGAACACCGCCGACAGCACCAGGCCGATGCCCACCAGCGCGCCGGTGATCTGGCCCATCGACTTGCGGGTCGCCTCGAGCGGCGACAGTCCTTCCTCGGACATGATGCGCTCGACGTTCTCCACCACCACGATGGCATCGTCCACCAGCAGGCCGATCGCAAGCACCATCGCGAACATGGTCAGCATGTTCACCGAGAAGCCGAGCATGGCCAGCACGCCGAAGGTACCCAGCAGCACCACCGGCACGGCGATGGTCGGGATCAGGGTGGCGCGGAAGTTCTGCAGGAACAGGTACATCACCACGAACACCAGCACGATCGCTTCGATCAGGGTCTGCACCACGCCCTTGATCGACACGCGCACGAACGGGGTGGTGTCGTACGGAACCTCGGCCTTCAGCCCGGCCGGGAAGAAGCTCTTCATGTCTTCCAGCGCGGCATTCACACCAGCAGCGGTATCCAGCGCGTTGGCGCCGGTGGCCAGGGTCACCGCCAGGCCGCTGGCCGGCTGGCCGTTGTAGCGGGTGACGAAGTCGTAGGACTCGGCACCCAGCTCGACGCGGGCGACATCCCCCAGGCGCAGCTCGGCACCGTCCTGCGCACCGCGCACGATGATGTTGCGGAACTGTTCCGGGGTCTGCAGGCGCGACTGCGCGTTGATGGTGGCGTTGAGCTGCTGGCCCTTGATCGACGGTGCACCGCCAAGCTGGCCGATGGCCACCTGCGCGTTCTGTGCCTTGATCGCTGCGGTCACTTCCGCAACCGACAGGCCATAGGTATGCAGCTTGTTCGGATCCAGCCAGATGCGCATGGCGTACTTGCCACCGAACACCTGGATGTTGCCCACGCCCGGCACGCGGCTCAGGCGATCGACGACATTGGAACCGACGTAGTCGGCGATGTCGTTGGCATCCATGCTGCCGTTCTCGGACACGAACGCGATGACGTTCAGGAAGCCCGAGCTGGACTTGGCCACGTTGATGCCCTGCCGCTGAACTTCCTGCGGCAGCAGCGGCATGGCCAGCTGCAGCTTGTTCTGCACCTGCACCTGGGCGATGTCCGGGTTGGTGCCGCTCTCGAAGGTCAGGGTGATGGTGGCCTGGCCGTTGGACGAGCTGTTGGAGGAGAAGTAGATCAGGCCATCAAGGCCCTTCATGTTCTGCTCGATGATCTGCGTCACCGAGTCCTCGACCACCTTGGCCGATGCACCCGGGTAGGTGGCGCTGATTTCCACCGCCGGCGGTGCGACGTTGGGGTACATCGAGACCGGCAACTTGAACAGGGCCAGGCCGCCGGCGAGCATGATGATGATGGCGATCACCCACGCGAAGATGGGTCGATCGATGAAAAAGCGTGCCATGGGGTTCTCCGCTTACTTCGCGTCGCCGGCCGGGGCGGCAGGCTGGGCGGCCGCTGCCGGCTTGGCCGGAGCAGCGCCCTTCTCGGTGGCCTTGACCGGCATGCCGGGGCCGATCTTCTGCAGGCCTTCGACAATGACCTTGTCGCCGGCCTTCAGACCGTCCTCGACCAGCCACTTGTCGCCAACCGTGCGGCTGACCTTGACCGGGCGCACTTCGACCTTGTTGTCCTTGCCGACCACCATCGCGGTGGTGTCGCCCTTCGGATCGCGGGCGATGCCCTGCATCGGTACCAGCACCGCATCGCTGCGCACGCCGCCGCCGATCACCGCGCGCACGTAGGTGCCCGGCATCAGCAGGCCGTCCGGGTTGTCCACCTTCACGCGCAGGCCGAAGCTGCCGGTGGCTGGATCGACGCTCACTTCAGAGAACTCCAGCGTGCCCTTGTGCTCGAAGGTGCTGCCGTCTTCCATCAGGATGCTGACCGGCAGCGTCTGGTTGTCCTGCAGGCGGCCGGCAGCCAGTTCGCGGCGCAGCTGCAGCAGCTCGGCCGAGGACTGGGTCAGGTCGACGTAGATCGGGTCCAGCTGCTGCACGGTGGCCAGTGCATTGGCCTGGCCGGCGCTGACCAGCGCACCCTGGGTAACGCTGGACTTGCCGATGCGGCCGCTGATCGGCGCGGTGATGCGGGCATAGCCGAGGGTGACGTTGGCCGCGTCCAGCGAGGCCCTGGCGGCACCGACATCGGCCTCGGCCTGCTTCTGCGCGGCCACGGCGTTTTCCAGGTCCTGCTGGCTGACCGCGTCGACCTTGGCCAGCTCGGTGATGCGCTTGGCGCTCAGGCGCGCGGCGTTGGCCGTGGCTTCGGCGCGGGCCAGCTGGGCGCGGGCGCTGTTGGCCTGGGCGCGGTAGCTGGCGTCCTCGATCTGGTAGAGCGGCTCGCCGGCCTTGACCATGCCGCCTTCGGTGAACAGGCGCTTGGCAACGATGCCGTTGACCTGCGGGCGCACTTCGGCGACCAGGAAGGCATTGGTACGGCCCGGCAATTCGCGGGTCAGGCCCACGGTCTCGGACTTCAGCGTGACCACGGTGACGTCACCCGGGCCCTGCTCGGGGGCCTGGGGTTGGCCGCCGCAGGCAGCCACGGCTGCGGCGATGGCCAGCGACAGTGCAAAGGGTCGGATTCGGCTCAGCAACATGACGGAAAGGCTCTTGAAGGAAAGGATCTCAGCCGGCGCTGATACGGCGGACCCTTCGACCGGTAAAGGTGAAGACCGTGAGAACAGCGCCCACCCGGGTGGAGCGGGAGCCGGACCGGCCTGCCACGCACACGACGGGAATGATGGGAGCGAAATATACATACATGCTTGTTTGTTTGTAAACCGGTACAATTCAGCCACGTTTCACCCGCACTCGTAACTACCCATGGCCCGCAAGACCAAAGAGGACACCCAGGCAACCCGGGAAGGCATCCTTGACGCCGCCGAAGCCTGCTTCCATGAACACGGCGTGGCCCGTACCACGCTGGAGATGATCGGCGCCCGCGCCGGCTATACCCGTGGCGCGGTCTACTGGCACTTCAAGAACAAGAGCGAGGTGCTGGCCGCGATCGTCGAACGGGTGCACCTGCCCTTCATGCAGGAACTGGAGCGCACCTCGACCGACCAGCGCGACACCCCCGTGCACGACCTGCGCGCGGTGATGATCCACTCGTTCATCGAACTGTCCGAGGACGAGCGCCTGCGCAAGACCATGGAGATCATGCTGCGCAGTGATGCCTCGGCCGACACCCGGGTACTGACCGAAATGCAGCAGGCCGGCTTCCGTGATGCGCTGGACCGGATGGAGCGCGCCCTGCGCCGCGCCCGCGACCTGGGCCAGCTGCGCGAGGGTGCCGACCCCAAGATCGCCGCACGCATGCTGCACGCCACCGTGCTGGGCGTGCTGCACGGCGCGATGGTCGAACCGGACCTGATGGACCTCAAGCGCGACGGCATGCTCGCACTGGACATGACCCTGGCCGCCTACGTGAAGGACGGCGTGTTCGTGCCGGGCACTGTGCCCGAGCCGCTGCCCGAAGCGTGAGTGGCGCTGCTGCCGCCACCGCCGCGCCCATCTGAGGACAGCCCCGTGATCCTGGACAACGTGATGTGGGGCTTCATCGGCTGTGGCAGCGTCACCGAGAAGAAGAGCGGCCCCGCCCTGGCCAGCACACCCGGCTCACGGGTGGCAGCGGTCATGCGCCGCAATGCGGCATTGGCCGAGGATTATGCGCGGCGCCACGCGATTCCGCGCTGGTACGCGGACGCCGACGCACTCATCGCCGATCCGGAAGTGAACGCGGTCTACGTCGCAACGCCGCCCTCGACGCACATGCAATACGCGCTGCAGGCGATCGCCGCGGGCAAGCCGGTCTACATCGAAAAGCCGATGGCCATGGACCACGACGAGTGCCAGCGCATCATCACGGCCAGCGCCCGCAGCGGCGTGCCCGTGTTCGTGGCCTACTACCGCCGTGCCCTGCCCCGCTTCGCACAGGTGAAGCAGCTGCTGGACAACGGCGCGATCGGAACGCCGCGCAGCGTGCGCGCTACCCTGCATCGGCCGCATTCGGCGAATGCCGCCTCGCCGGACTTCTGGCGGACCGACCCGGCGATCGCCGGCGGCGGGCTGTTCGTCGATCTGGGCTCGCATACCCTGGACCTGCTCGACCATCTATTGGGGCCGCTGGGCGACGTGCGTGGCCTGGCCAGTTCGCTGACCGGCGCCTACGCCGCCGAGGACAGTGTCTCGATGTGCTTCCGTACCGGCAGCGGGGCGCACGGCATCGCGCAATGGAGCTTCTGCGCGTTCCGCCGCCAGGATGAGGTCGAGATCACCGGCGACCGCGGGCAGCTGCGCTTTGCCACCTTCGAGGACGTTCCAGTGGTTCTGGAGACCGAAGCGGGCATGCAGGCATTCGACATCCCGAACCCGCCATCGGTCCAGCAGCCATTGATCGCCTCCCTCGTGGACGAGCTGCGCGGCAACGGCCGTTCGCCCTCGACCGGCATCAGCGCCGCCCGCACCAGTGCGGTGATCGACCAGGTGCTGCGGGACTACCGCACCCGGCAGTCGCGCTGACCGCACAAGAAAATGGCCGCCCTGCGGCGGCCCTTTCTGTTGCAGCGGGCGGGGTCAGAGCCCTCGCTGGGGCGAGGGATCCGACTCCAACGGGCATTACAGGATGTAGCGGCTCAGGTCCGGGTCCTGCACCAGCTCACCCAGGTGCTTGTCGACGTAGGCGCTGTCGATCGCCAGGCTTTCGCCATCGCGATCCGGTGCCTCGTAGCTGAGCGAATCCAGCAGGCGCTCCAGCACCGTATGCAGGCGACGGGCACCGATGTTCTCCTGGCGCTCGTTCACCTGGAAGGCGATTTCGGCCAGGCGCTCGATGGCGTCGGCGGTGAAGCTGACCTTGACGCCCTCGGTAGCCAGCAGCGCCTCGTACTGCTTGGTCAGCGCGGCCTTCGGCTCGGTCAGGATGCGCACGAAATCACCCTTGCTCAGCGCACCCAGTTCAACGCGGATCGGGAAGCGACCCTGCAGCTCCGGAATCAGATCGCTGGGCTTGGCCAGGTGGAACGCACCGGATGCAATGAACAGGATGTGGTCGGTCTTGATCGTGCCGTACTTGGTGGACACGTTGGAGCCTTCCACCAGCGGCAGCAGGTCGCGCTGCACGCCTTCGCGGGAGACATCGCCGCCGCCCACGTTATCGCCACGCTTGGCGACCTTGTCGATCTCGTCGATGAAGACGATGCCGTGCTGCTCGCAGGCCTCGATCGCCGCAGTGCGGATATCGTCCTCGTTGACCAGCTTGCCGGCCTCTTCCTCGATCAGCAGCGGTCGCGCGGCCTTGATGGTCAGCGTGCGCTTGTGCGCCTTCGCGCCGCCGCCAAGGTTGGCGAACATCGACTTCAGCTGCTGGCCCATTTCCTCCATGCCCGGCGGGGTCATGATGTCCATGCTGACATTGGCGGCCAGGTCGAGTTCGATCTCGCGCTCGTCCAGCTCACCGTTGCGCAGCATCTTGCGGAACTTGATGCGGGTCTCGTTGTCCTGCGCCGACGGTTCGTTGCGGGCGACTTCCGGATCGAAGCCGATGCCACCGCTGCGGCGCGGCAGCAGCGCATCGAGGATGCGGTCTTCGGCGCGTTCCTCGGCCTGGGTACGCACGCGCACCTTGGCCTGTTCGCGGTACAGCTTCACTGCGGTATCGGCCAGGTCGCGGATGATCTGCTCGACGTCCTTGCCGACGTAGCCGACTTCGGTGAAGCGGGTGGCTTCGACCTTCACGAACGGCGCGTTGGCCAGCGTGGCCAGGCGACGCGCGATCTCGGTCTTGCCGACGCCGGTCGGGCCGATCATCAGGATGTTCTTCGGCATCACTTCATTGCGCAGCTCAGGCACCAGCTGCATGCGGCGCCAGCGGTTGCGCAGGGCGATGGCCACCGCGCGCTTGGCGTCGTGCTGGCCCACGATATGCCGGTCCAGTTCCTGCACGATCTCGCGCGGGGTCATGGTGGCGGAGGAAACTTCGATCTTCGACATGGATGTGCTCACGAATTCGTTGTCGGTCGCGCCGGCCGCTGGCCGGCAACCAGGCACGCGTGTGGGGGATCATGAGGTTGCCGGCCAGCAGCCGGCGCGACCCTCAGAGTTCCTCGACCACCACGTTGCGGTTGGTGTAGATGCAGATATCGCCGGCAATGCCGATCGCTTCGCTGGCGATGGTGCGCGCATCCAGTTCGGTGTGTGCCATCAACGCGCGTGCAGCCGACAGCGCATAGGAACCACCCGAGCCGATGGCGATGATGCCGTCCTCCGGTTCGATCACATCGCCGGTGCCGCTGATGATCAGCGAGGTTTCCTTGTCGGCCACGGCCAACAGGGCTTCAAGCTTTCCGAGGCGGCGCTCGGTGCGCCAATCCTTGGCCAGTTCGACCGCAGCACGCTGCAACTGGCCGTGCTTTTCCAGCTTGGCCTCGAACAGCTCGAACAGGGTGAAGGCATCGGCGGCGGCACCGGCAAAGCCGGCCAGCACCTGGCCATCACGACCGAGGCGGCGCACCTTGCGCGCATTGCCCTTCATCACGGTGTGGCCCAGCGTGACCTGGCCGTCGCCGGCAATGGCCACGTGCTCGCCGCGACGGACGCAGACAATGGTGGTGGCGTGGAAAACGTTGGGGTTCTGACTGGGGTCCATGATGCCTCCGGGGTGACAGAACCAGAGGTGGGGACTGCCCTGCGCCCTTCAAGCCACCCGCGACCGGCTGCCGCACGGGCAACGTTCAGCTTTCTCCGCTGCCCTCGCTGCTGCTTCGACGCTTCGCGCGCGGATGCGCCGCGTCGTAGACCTTGGCCAGGTGCTGGAAATCCAGATGGGTGTAGATCTGGGTGGTGGCGATGTCGGCATGGCCCAGCAGCTCCTGCACGCCGCGCAGATCACCGGATGATTCCAGGATATGGCTGGCGAAACTGTGCCGCAGCATGTGCGGGTGCACGTGCTTGAACAGGCCCTGGCGCTGCGCCAGCTGGCGGATGCGGATCTGCACCGCGCGTTGGCTGATCGGTCCGTTGCGGCCGGGAAATACCGGTGAGGCCGGACCACCGCCACTTTCGGCGCGCCACGCCTGCAGCGCTTCGCGCGCCGGCCGGCCGAACGGCACGCGGCGCTGCCGATTGCCCTTGCCCAGCACGTTGACCAGCCCGCTGTCGAAATCCAGATCGCGCCAGGTCAGCGCGCAGACTTCGCTCAGGCGCAGGCCGGAAGAATAAAAAAGCTCCAGCAGCGCGCGGTCACGGCGGCCGAGTTCACCTTCCGGCTCCAGCTCGACCAGCTGCACGGCCTCATCGGCGTCGAGGACCTGTGGCAACCGGCGCGGCGCGCGCGGCGCCTTCAGCGTTGCTGCAGGACTGACCTCGATGCGGCCGTGCTTGAGCAGCCAGGCATAGAAGCTGCGGCAGGCGGACAAGCGGCGCTGCAGGCTCTTGGCCGACAGGCCACGGCGGTGCTCATCGGCGACGAACTGGCGCAGCGCGTCGGCATCGAGTGCCTCCACCGCAACACCGCGCGGCTCGGCCCAGACCGACAGCGCGTCCAGGTCACGGCGGTAGGCATCGAGCGTATGCGCCGACATCCGCCGCTCCACCTGCAGATGCTGCAGGAAGGCCTGTACCGCGCTCATCGTCGTGTCCTGCTCAGCCCGGGAAGCGCTTCAGGCCGGCGACCAGGGCGTCGCCCATCATGCGCAGGAACAGCGTGCCCATGCCCGGATAGAAACGGTTCGGATCGTGGCTGCCCACCGCAATCAGGCCCACGCCCGGCAACGGCAGCAGCGCGGTGGTCTGCACTTCATCGCTGCGCACGCCATACAGCACGGCATTCTTTTCCGGCTGCAGGCGGCCGCAGATCGGCTCGCCGTCCTTCAGGCAGTCGCGGAACGGGCCCAGCTGCGGATCATCGGCGGCGATCACCTGCAACCAGTCGGCCTGTTCCAGCCCGGCCACCGGCGTGTGCACCACCAATCGCACCAGGTCGCCGGCGAAATCTTCCTGCAGCGAGGCCGCCATCGCACGCAGGGTGTCGGCGGCGTTGTCCTGCTTCATCAACGCCAGGGTCAGCTGGTGCGTGCGCACCGCCAGGCGTTCGTTGACCTGGGCAGTCGCGCCCAGGTCGGCCAACCGTCGTGCCAGCTCGCGGTTCTTCTCGCGCAGCACTTCCAGCTGGTAGCTGGCCAGCGACGCGGTCGGGCCGTCGTCACGCGGCACCACCAGGGTCAGGGCCAGGTCCGGGAACTGCTTGAGGAAGCCGGGATGTCGCCGCAACCAGGCAGCGACTTCGTGGGCCCCGAGCTTGTCGACGGTTTCGGTCATGCCATCCACTCCCCTTCGAAGACGAATGCGGTCGGGCCGGCCATCACCACAGGCTGGCCATCGCCCGGCCACTGGATGCGCAGGTCACCGCCGGGCAGGCTGATGCGTGCATCACGCTGCAGGCGGCCGCGCTGCATCAGGGTCACCGCAGCGGCGCAGGCGCCACTGCCGCAGGCCAGGGTTTCGCCGACGCCGCGTTCATTCACACGCAGGCGTGCATGCGCCGGGCCCATCACCTGGGCGAAGCCCACGTTCACCGAGCGCGGGAACGAGGCATGCTGCTGCAGCAGCGCACCGACGCGCTCGACCGGTGCAGCATCGATCAGGCCCACTTCGATCACCGCATGCGGGTTGCCCATCGACACCGCAGCAAAACGCACGCTTTCGCCCTGCAGCGGCAGCAGGTATTCCTCGCGCGCGTGGGCGAAACCCACCAGCGGCACGTTGGCCGGCTCGAACGCCGGCACGCCCATGGTCACCGCGAACTGGCCATCGCCCAGCACTTCCACCTCATGGCTGGCCAGCGGGCTGTCGATGACGAAGCGGTCGCCCTGCGCACTGCCTTCGCGCACCAGCCAGGCGGCGATGCAGCGCGCGCCATTGCCGCACTGTTCGGAATTGGAGCCGTCGGCATTCCAGATGCGGTACGACGCCACCGAGCCTTCCGCACGCGGCGCTTCGATCGTCAGGATCTGATCGCAGCCGACGCCGGTGTGGCGGTCGGCCAGCTGCGCGGCCAGTTCAGGCGTGGGCGGCGCGGTGCCGTCACGCAGGTCGATCACTACGAAATCATTGCCCGCGCCATGCATCTTGCTGAAGCGCAGGGCCTTGGAACCGGCCTTACTCATTCCCGCCGCCCACCTTCTTCGCAGGCGCAGGTGCCGGTTGCGTGGTCGGTGCAGCCGGCTCCACGGTCGTGGCCGGGGTGCCACTGCCTTCGGTCTGCGCCGGGGTCGCTTCGGTAGCGGGCTCGGCAACAGGTTCGACGGTTTCTTCCACCGGCACCGGCTTCTGCGGCAGTACCAGCGGGCCCTTGTTGCCGCAGGCGGCGAGGAACAGCAGCGAAGCCGCTGCCAGCGGAATCAGGATGGCGTTTCGATGGGGGATCTTCATGCCCCGAGTATAGCCATTGGCGGCTGAGCGGTTGGTAGAGTCGACTGTTGGTCGACTGCTCCTGCAATGGCCGTGAAAAACCCGCGCTGCGCGCGATAGTCGACTGACAGTCGACTCTACCCCCCTGACCCACCCCCACGGGCCGCCCCGGGGCGGGCCATGTTCAGCCTTCCGGCGGTGGCAACGGCCGGGTCCACAGCCAGATCGCCACCACGGTCATGCTGCCGATCGAGAACCACTTCACCCAAGCAATTGGTACGCACCAGAGCATGATGCCGGCGCATACCGCCATGGTGATCGTGGCCATCCACTTGCCGTAGCGGCTGACCGCCCCGTGTGCCTGCCAGTTGGCGATGGCCGGGCCGAAGCGTGGATGCTGCAGCAGCCAGTTGTGCAGGCGCTCGGAGCCACGCGAGGCGGCCCAGGCCGAAATCAGGATGAATACGGTGGTCGGCAGGCCCGGTACGAAGATGCCGACGATGCCGGTGCCGAGGCTGACATAGGCCAGCAGCCACCACGCCCAGCGGAAACGCACCACGCGCGGAGGCGTGGTGGCATCGCGAGGGACGGAAGGATCTGGCGCGCTCATGGCCGCAAGGATACCGGTTCAGGGTGCCAGGCAGTGCCCGGCACCCTGTCGCGATCACGGCTGGGCGATGCCCAGCTGCTGCAGCACGAATGCGTACGACTCGGACAGCTCGCGGTAGCGCTGGAAGCGCCCCGACTTGCCGCCGTGGCCGGCTTCCATGTTGGTGCGGAACAGGATGGGGTAGTGGCCGGCGTTGTCGTCACGCAGCTTGGCCACCCACTTGGCCGGTTCCCAGTACTGCACCTGCGAATCCCACAGGCCGGTGCCCACGAACAGCGCCGGATAGGCCTGCTTGCTGACGTTGTCGTAGGGCGAGTAGGACAGCATGTAGTCGTAGAACTGCTTCTGCTCCGGGTTGCCCCACTCGTCGTACTCGTTGGTGGTCAACGGAATGGTCGGGTCGAGCATGGTGGTCACCACATCGACGAACGGCACCTGGGCCACCATCACGCGGTAGTCCTGCGGCGCCTGGTTGGCCACCGCGCCCATCAGCAGGCCACCGGCGCTGCCGCCAGAGGCGGCCACGCGATCCTTCGCCGCCCAGCCCTGTGCCACCAGGCCACGGGTGACGTCGATGAAGTCGTTGAAGGTGTTCTGCTTGTGCAGCAGCTTGCCGTTCTCGTACCAGTCGCGGCCCATTTCCTGGCCACCGCGGATGTGGGCGATGGCATACACCACGCCGCGGTCGAGCAGGCTCACCGCGGTCTGGTTGAAATACGGGTCCATCGACATGCCGTAGCTGCCATAGGCGTACTGGAACAACGCGCCCTTGCCATCCTTCTGGTAGCCCTTGCGGTAGACCAGCGACACCGGCACCTTCACGCCATCGCGCGCGGTGATCCAGACGCGGTCGGTTTCGTACTTCGACGCGTCATAGCCGATCACCGGCTGCACCTTCAGCTGGCGGCGCTCCCCGGTGGCGGTGTTCAGTTCGAACACGGTGGTGGGGGTGGTCATCGAGGTGTAGACGTAGCGCAACCAGGGCGTATCGGCCTCGGTGTTGTCGCCCAGGCCCATCGAGTACGCCGGCTCGTCGGCCTTCACGTAGTCGCTGCGGCCATCCTTGAACAGCAGGCGGATGCGTTCCAGGCCCTCGGAGCGTTCGGCGATGGCGGTGTAGCCATCGAACAGTTCGAAGCCTTCGATGAACACCGCATCGTCGTGCGCGATCCAGTCCTTCCACTGCGCACGCGAGGTCGCATCGGTCGGTGCGGTGACCAGCTTGAAGTTCTTCGCACCGTCGTTGGTGCGGATCACCCAGCGGCCATCGTAGTGGTCGGCGTCGTACTCGACATCGCGCTGGCGCGGCGCCAGCACAGTGAAGTGGGTCGGGTCGCTGGCCGGCGCGTAACGCTCTTCCGAGGACACGGTGCTGTGCACGCCGATGGTGATGAAGCGATCGTCGCGGGTGCGGCCGATGCCCATGTAGAAGCTGTCGTCCTTCTCTTCGTAGACGATGGTGTCGGCGCTGGCCGGGGTGCCCAGCACGTGCTTCTTCACGCGCACGGTCAGCAACGTTTCCGGATCGTTCTCGACGTACAGCACGGTGCGGTTGTCGTCGGCCCAGACCAGGTCACCCGAGCTGCCGGTGATCACATCGGGCAGCACCTTGCCGGTGGCCAGGTCCTTGAAGCGGATGGTGTACTGGCGGCGGCCGACATCATCATCGGCCCAGGCCAGCAGCTGGTTGTCCTGGCTGACTTCCATCGAGCCGACGCTGAAATAGCCCTTGCCGGCAGCCATCGCGTTGACGTCCAGCAGGATTTCCTCGGCGGCCTCCATGCTGCCCTTGCGGCGTGCGTGGATCGGGTAGTCCTGGCCGGTTTCGAAGCGGCTGTAGTACCAGTAGCCACGCTCACGCGCCGGCACGCTGGAATCGTCCTGCTTGATACGGCCGACGATCTCCTTGTAAAGGGTGTCTTCCAGCGGCTTCAGCGGCGCCAGCAGCTGGTCGGCATAGGCATTCTCGGCCTGCAGGTAGGCCAGCATGTCCTTGTTCCCGCGCTTGTCGTCGCGCAGCCAGTAATAGTCATCGTTGCGGGTCGCGCCGAACGGCGCCTTGACCACATGCGGATGCTTGGCGGCATCCGGCGGAACGGGCGGAGTGGCGGCGGTGGCAGTGGTGGTCATCAGGCTGGCAAGCAACAGGCAGAGGGTGGATTTCATGAGATAGGGCTCCTTGAGGGGCAATGCAATGGCGTCCTTGCGCCCGAGTCTGGGTTGCTGAAGGACGGTGGGCAACCCTGCGGAACGTCATGGTGGCCATGCCTGCCGGTAGTGCCGGTCGCTGGCCGGCACCCTCACGGCCTGCGGGTGGGTCGGTTGCCGGCCAGCGGCCGGCACTACCAGAGCGCGTGACCCCGGTGCGCGGCGTACCATGGGCTGCATGAGTACCCTGCCCCATACGCCGGGCTACAGCCGGCGCAGCCATGAAATCGCTCCGTTCCACGTGATGTCCCTGCTGGCCCGCGCGCAAGCGCTGGAACAGGCCGGCCACGACGTGATCCACCTGGAAATCGGCGAACCGGACTTCACCACCGCCGAACCGATCGTGCGTGCCGGCCAGGCCGCATTGGCCGCCGGCCATACCCGCTACACCGCCGCACGTGGCCTGCCAGCCCTGCGCCAGGCGATCAGCGGCTTCTATCGCAGCCACTACGGGCTGGACATCGACCCCGAACGCATCCTGGTCACCCCCGGCGGCTCCGGTGCGCTGCTGCTGGCCAGCAGCCTGCTGGTCGATCCCGGCCGCCACTGGCTGCTGGCCGACCCTGGTTATCCGTGCAACCGCCACTTCCTGCGCCTCGTTGAAGGCGGCGCACAGCTGGTGCCGGTCGGCCCGGACACTGCCTACCAGCTCACACCGTCGCTGGTGGAACAGCATTGGAATGCCGACAGCGTCGGCGCGCTGGTTGCCTCGCCGGCCAACCCGACCGGCACCGTGCTCTCCTCCGACGAACTGGCCGCCCTGTCGAAGGCCCTGCACGCGCGCGGTGGTCACCTGGTGGTGGACGAGATCTACCACGGCCTCACCTATGGCCTGGATGCACCCAGCGTGCTGCAGGTGGATGACAGCGCATTCGTGCTGAACAGCTTCTCCAAATACTTCGGCATGACCGGTTGGCGGCTGGGCTGGCTGGTGGCACCACCAGCAGCCGTGCCGGACCTGGAGAAACTCGCGCAGAACCTGTACATCAGCGCATCGAGCATCGCCCAGCATGCCGCACTAGCGTGTTTCAGCGACGAAGCGATGTCGATCTTCGAACAGCGTCGCGAAGCGTTCCGCCAGCGCCGCGACTTCCTGCTGCCCGCGCTGCGCGAGCTGGGCTTCCGCATCGAAGTCGAGCCGCAGGGTGCGTTCTACCTGTACGCCGATGTCAGCGCATTCACCGATGACGCACAGGCGTTCTGCGCCCACTTCCTGGAAACCGAGCACGTGGCATTCACGCCCGGGCTGGATTTCGGCTTCCATCGCGCCAACCAGCACGTGCGCCTGGCCTATACCCAGGAAGTGCCGCGGTTGCAGGAGGCGGTGGCACGGATCGCGCGTGGGTTGCAGCGTTGGCAGGGATCACGTTGACGGTAGTGCCGGCCGCTGGCCGGCAACCCGGGAATGCGTGAATGATGCGGTTGCCGGCCAGCGCCCGGCACTACCGGATAAAGAAAAACGCCGCCCCGGGGGCGGCGTTTTCCGTTCTGCCTGTCTGCTTACTTACCGCCCAACCGCTCCCACAGGAAGCTGTAGGCCAGCGCCGACATGTGTGCGGCCTGCGCATTGTTGGCTG
>NZ_JCAFVP010000023.1:0-43948 GCF_059372495.1 Stenotrophomonas sp. YJH_SMC_80 | reverse complement strand
GACAGTCGACTCTACCCCGTAGGTTGCCGCCCGCCGCCCGCCGCCCGCCACCCATCACCCATCACCCACCACCTGCCACCCGCCGCACATCATCCAGCGTCGATTGCCCATCGCCGTCCCATGCGCGTGCTGTGCAGGCCTGCCTAACGTCATTACCAGCAGTCATGTGGCTGGCCGGATATGACGGTTGGGTGACGCGATCCCGCCTGTTGCCGCGGGTGAACAGGCCCTTGAATGGAAGCGTGTTTCCGGCCCACCCCCACGAGCCCCCATGCCTGCCGCCCACACCCCTGTCCTGAGCACTCTCGCTGTTCTGATCACAGCCATCCTCGCCGCTTCGCCCAGCCATGCGGCTGAAGCCGATGCGGATCCTGCTGCCGCCGCTGCGACGGCCAACGTGGCCGCGTCCACGCTGGATGCGGTGGTGGTGACCGGCTCGCGCACCAGTACGCGTACGGTGAAGAACAGTTCCACGCCGATCGACGTGATCTCCGCCGAAGACCTCACCGCCACCGGCCAGGCCAACCTGCTGGAAGCACTGCAGCGCGCACTGCCGTCGCTCAGCCAGATTGGTGGCTACCAGAGCGACCAGGAGAGCCTGATCCGTGGCTACCAGCTGCGCAACCTGTCGCCCGGCTACACGCTGGTGCTGGTGAACGGCAAGCGCCGCAATGCCAGTGCCTATGTAAGCGGTGCCAATGGGGGCGGCTTCCCAGGCCATGCGTGGGCGGACCTGGCGTTGATTCCGGTGTCGGCCATCGACCACGTGGAAGTGCTGCGTGATGGTGCGTCGGCCATCTATGGCTCCGATGCGATTACCGGTGTGGTCAACGTGATCCTGAAGTCGCAGGCGCACGGTGGCGAGTTCGCCGTGGAAAGCGGGCAGAGCATTGATGGCGATGGCTCGCGAACCAGCGTGCGTGCCAACGTTGGCCTGCCGTGGGGTGCCGATGGCTTCGTCAACCTCTCCGGCGAGACCACCCGCCAGCATCATGCGATCCGCACCCGCCGCTACATCGATGGCTATCTGAGCTACCCGGCGGTGGATGGTAGCGGCAATCTGGTGGCGCTGCGGCCGAATAATCGATTGCCGGCCGGCGCATCGCCGAACCCGGCCGAAGCCAGCCGCAATGCCGAGGCCAACACCATCCTCAGCTCCCCGTCGTATGCGCTGAAGGCGTTCGCGGTGAACGTGGGCCATGGCCTGGGCGAGAGCGCGCAGTTCTACGCCAATGCCACCGCCAGCGATCGCACCGCGCAGGCGATCCAGAACTTCCGCCTGCCGGCGACCATCTTCACCACCTACAAGGCACCTGGCGTGCTGAGTGTGTTTCCCGATGGCTTCCTGCCAGTGCTGGAAACCAAGGAGAAGCAGTACACCGGCACCGCGGGCGTGAAAGGCCAGATCGCAGGCTGGGACTACGACGCCAGCCTGACCGGCAACCGCAGTACGGTGCGCACCTATACGCGCAACTCGGTGAACTACTCGCTGCCGTACCCCGGTTCGCCCACTGACTTCTATGACGGCAAGCTGGACTACCAGCAGGGCATCGCCAACCTGGACCTGCGCCGCGGCTTCGAGGTGGCGGCGTTTGCGTCGCCGCTGGAGGTGAGCGCGGGCGCCGAGTACCAGCACGAACAGTACGAACGTGGGGCAGGGCAGTGGGAGTCGTACACCGGCTTTGGTGCTGCGGCCTTCGTCGGGTATTCCACTGCGGACGCGGTGAAGGCGACCCGTAACAGCAAGGCGGTGTACGTGGGTGCAGCCACCAACATCACCTCGCGCTGGTATCTGGATGCGGCGGCGCGCTGGGAAGACCATTCGGACTTCGGCAGTGTCTCCACCGGCCGCCTGACCACGCGCTTCGACTTCACCGATGCGCTGGGCGTGCGTGCCACGGTCAGCAACGGTTTCCACGCGCCCAGCCTGGGCGCGCAGTTCTACCAGGCCACTGGCAGCTGCCCGTGCGGTACCACGCTGGTGGCGCAGGTGTCTTCGCCGGCAGCGGTTGCGCTGGGTGCTACGCCGCTGAAGCCCGAGAAAGCCACCAACTACAGCCTGGGCGTGACCTGGGACCCGAGCCCGGCGTTCCACCTGGCCGTGGATGCCTACCAGATCGACATCCGTGGCCAGCTCGGCCAGTCCAGCCAGATCGGCTACAACGCGCAGGATTCAGCGCGCATCACCGACAACAGCGGCACGGTGCTGACTGCGGCGCAGAAGAACACCATCGATGCGCTGCTGGGCTCGGCCGGCATCAGCATCCTGCCGGGTGATGCGTTCTATGCCAGCTACTTCACCAACGTGGGCAATACCCGCACACGTGGTGTCGAGCTGACCCTGGAGGCCAACCAGGACACCGCGTGGGGCAAGCTGCGCTGGAGCTATGCGGCCAACGTGGGGCGTACCACCATCCAGAAGGTCAGCGACATTCCGGCGGCGCTGCAGGGGCTGCCGAACATCAACCTGTTGACCAAGAGCAGCGAGTACGCGCTGCGCTTCCGTACGCCCAGCTACACGCAGGTGGCGGGGTTGGGCTGGCAGAACGCGCGCTGGCGCTCGAATGTCGATTTCACCTACTACGGCCCGATCAAGCGCCTGAACAACGGCGTGGAGTACAAGCAGCCGCCGGTGCTGGTGACCAATCTCTCCGGTGCCGTGGAACTGGGCGCAGGCTGGAGTGCGGCGCTGGGCATCAACAACGTGTTCGACAAGCGCACGCGCAAGGTGCCCGAGTACGCGCGCAGTGCCACCGATGTGGCGAGCATCGAGACGACCTGGGACAACGGCGACGTGTTGGGCAACGTCGGCGCGTACTGGTACGGGCGGGTCAGTTACCGGTTTTGAGGTTCACGCCAAAGGCGGCCGGACGTGGTTCGGCATCATCGAGGAGCATTTCATGTCTTCTGCATTGAAGGTGGTGGCAGTGGTGGGGTCACCGACCAGCTCGGCGACGTCGCGCACGTTGCTGCTGGTGCGGCACTTGTTGGCGTCGTTGCAGCAGCGGGTGCATGCCAGCGTGGAGCTGGTGGAGCTGGCGCCGATCGCGCGTTCGCTGGGGCAGTCGCTGTCGCGCGATGAAGCGGAGCCAGCCGTAGAGCAGGCACTGCAGGCAATCGAGGCGGCCGGTCTGCTGGTGGTGGCGACGCCGGTGTATCGCGGTTCCTATCCCGGGCTGTTCAAGCACCTGGTCGATTTAATCGGGCTGGAAGCGCTGGTGGATACGCCGGTGCTGCTGGCGGCGACCGGTGGCAGCGAGCGCCATGCGTTGGTGATCGACCACCAGTTGCGGCCGTTGTTCAGTTTCCTGCAGGCGCACACGCTGCCGATCGGGGTGTATGCCACGCCTGCCGACTTCGATGGCGAGCACATCAACAGTGCAGCCTTGCAGGCGCGCATCGCACTGGCGGCCGAGCGCGCGGCAGGGCATCTGGCTTCGCAGGCGCTGGCGGTACCGGCGCCGCTGCGAAGGATCGCCTGACGGCATAACCGGCGGCGCTTTGCTTATGGCCAAGGCGCATCTGCATGGCCGGATCTGACCGCCGATTGTCGCCTAGCATCGCCGTGCCAACCGCCGTCATCTCTAGCATCGATATCGAAGCGGCATCGCATTGCCGCCCCCCGATGAGGACGACCCCGTGAGTCTGGACGCAACCGACAAGCCCATCCTGTTCCTGCTCGACCGTGAGTTCGAGGACGGACAGATTCCCGGCCAGCGCTTCTTCTGCCGGCACAGCCTGTTGCTGGAAGGTGCGCTGTCGAGCATCGACGGCCTGGACGCGCAGCTGGACGTGCGCCGCATCGGTTTCGCACGGCCGCGCCGGGAGGTGATCGCCGAAATCGGCGAGCAGGACCAGTCGCTGCCGAAGTTGGTGCTGCCGCAGGGCGTGCGCAGTGACCTCGCGAGTGGCGTGCACCAGGACCGCCAGTACATCTCCGGTGCCGAGCCGATCCTGGCCGCGCTGAATGGGTTGCTCGGCATCCCCGTGGCCCATCCCTGAGCGAGGACGCGACCATGAGCTATCAGATCAGCGTGTTGGACAAGAGTCCGGTGGCCGAAGGTGCTACGCCCGAACAGGCGCTGCGCAACAGCCTGCAGCTGGCGCAGCGCGCCGAACAGCTGGGCTATCACCGCTACTGGTTTGCCGAGCACCACGCCGCGCCGACGTTGGCCAGCCCCGCACCGGAAGTGCTGGCGGCCTGGGTGCTGGCGCAGACCCGGCGCATCCGCATCGGTAGCGGCGGGGTGATGCTGCGCCACTACGCGCCGTACAAGGTCGCGGAGAACTTCAACCTGCTGGCAGCGCTGGCGCCAGGGCGCGTGGACCTGGGTGTGGGCAAGGCGCCCGGCGGCCTGCCGGCATCTACCGCTGCATTGGCAGCGGGGCGGCCGGCGTTTGCCGACTTCGACCAGCAACTGCGCGATCTTGAGGGCTATCTGTCCGGCGCCGAAGCCGATGTGCTGGCGCGGCCGATTCCGCAGCAGGCGCCGGAGCGCTTCCTGCTCGGTGCCAGCCCGCAGAGTGCACGGCAGGCGGCCGAGCTGGGCTGGCGTTTCGTCTACGCCGCGCACTTCGACGGCGACCCGAAGCACATCGAGGCCGCGTTCGACGCCTACCGCAGCGTCTCCTCGCAGCCACCGCTGCTGGCTACGGTGGCCTTCGCCGCGCCGACTGCCGAAGCCGCTGCGCGTCATATTGGTGCGCTGCGCGTCTACAAGCTGCACCTCGGTCCCGGGCAGACCGTGAACCTGCCCAGCCCAGAGGCGGCTGCCGAGTACGCACGCCAGGTGGGCGTGGCCGACTTCCGCATCGAGGAAACACGTCCGAGCGTGTTGTCCGGCGATGCGCAGCACGTGCGCGGCGAACTGGACGCGCTGCACCGGCGCTTCGGCGTGGGTGAATTCATCCTCGATGCGCCGGTGGCCGACCTCGACGCACGCCTGACATCCCTTGAACTGCTGTCGCCCGCGCCGCGCGCGGCGGTGGCCTGACCTGCAGGAGCGATTCCCATGAGCACGACCCCGCGCCACATTCCGTTCGGCATCATGCTGCAGGGCCCCGGCAGCCACATGCATGCCTGGAAGCATCCGTCCAACCCGGCCGATGCCAGCGTCAACCTGCAGTTCTACATCGACATCGCGCGCACCGCCGAGGACAACGGCATCGCGTTCGGCTTCGTTGCCGACGGCCTGTACATCAACGAAAAATCCATCCCGCACTTCCTCAACCGCTTCGAGCCGATCTCGCTGCTCTCGGCGCTGGCCACGGCAACGAAGAAGATCGGCCTGGCCGGCACGCTGTCGACCTCGTACAGCGACCCGTTCACTGTCGCCCGCCAGTTCGCCTCGCTGGATCTGCTCAGTGGCGGTCGTGCTGGCTGGAACGTGGTGACCTCACCGTTGGAAGGTTCGGGTCGCAACTATGGCCGGCCGCACCCGGAGCATGCGCTGCGCTACCAGATCGCCGACGAGTATCTGGACGTGGTGCAGGGGCTGTGGGATTCCTGGGATGACGATGCCTTTGTGCGCGAGCGCGACAGCGGCACGTTCTTTGCGCCGGAGAAGTTCCGCCGGCTCGACCACAAAGGCCGCTTCTTCCAGGTGGAAGGCCCGCTCAACATCCAGCGCTCGCCACAGGGCCAGCCCGTGATCTTCCAGGCCGGTTCGTCCGATGACGGCATTGCGCTGGCCGGCAAGTACGCCGATGCGGTGTTCACCCATTCGCCATCGCTGGAGGAGACCCGCGCGTTCACCCAGAGGGTGAAGAACTCGGCGATCGCCCACGGCCGCAGCGGCAATGACGTGAAGATCTTCCCGGGCATCGGCCCCATCGTCGGCCGCACCGCCGAGGAGGCCGAGGCCAAGTATCAGGCGATCGCCGCGCTGGCCACGCTGGAGGACGCGCTGGCCTATCTCGGCCGCTTCTTCGACCACCATGACTTCAGCCAGTACGACGCAGATGCACCGTTCCCGGAGCTGGGCGACATCGGCAGCAATTCGTTCCGTTCCACCACCGACCGCATCAAGCAGGATGCGCGCGAGAAGGGCCTGAGCCTGCGCCAGGTGGCGTTGGAAGCGGTGAGCCCGCGACCAAACTTCATCGGCACGCCGGAGCAGGTGGCCGATGAGCTGATCCGTTGGTTCGACGCCGGTGCCAGCGACGGCTTCATCCTTGGATTCGCCGCACAGCGCGAAGGCCTCGAGGATTTCGTGACCCAGGTGCTGCCGATCCTGCAGGCCCGCGGCTACCACCAGCGTGAGCTGCAGGGGCAGACCCTGCGTGAGCATCTGGGGCTGCCGTACAAGGCCAGCCGGTACGCGGCCGATGCCGAACCGGCGCGGAAGGCGGGGTAGGGCGATGAGCGGAGAGAATTCGGTAGCGCCCGGCCATGTCCGGCGAGACCCCACGTCCATCGGCGTGCTGCCCGAAATCGCGGCACGCGCCGAGGCGGCCATCGCGATCCGCCATGACCTGCACCGCCACCCGGAGCTGGCCTTCGAGGAGCACCGCACCAGCGCCCGTGTGGCCGAGCTGCTGCAACAGTGGGGCTATGAGGTCACCACCGGGCTCGGTGGCACAGGCGTTGTCGGCACGCTGCAGCGCGGGCAGGGCGGCCGTCGCCTCGGCCTGCGCGCCGACATCGATGCATTGCCGATCCACGAGGACTCCGGCCTGGCCTATGCCAGCCAGACCGAGGGGTTGATGCATGCCTGCGGCCACGATGGGCATACCGCCATCCTGCTGTCTGCGGCGCATTACCTGGCCCATCACGGCAATATCGACGGCACCCTGCAGCTGGTGTTCCAGCCGGCCGAGGAGACCGGTTCGGGCGCGTCGAAGATGATTGCCGACGGCCTGTTCGAGCGCTTCCCGGTGGACGCGATCTATGGCCTGCACAACTGGCCGGGCGTGCCGGTGGGCCACTTCGGCTTTGTCGATGGCCCGGCGATGGCGTCGGTGGACTGGGCACGGCTGAAGGTGATCGGAAAGGGTGGCCACGGTGCCGAGCCGCAGGGCAGCGTGGATCCGATCCTGGTCGCCGCGCACATCATCACTGCGCTGCAGAGCGTGGTGTCGCGCAATGTCGATCCGCGGCAGATGGGCGTGGTCACCGTCGGCTCGATCCACGGCGGCCAGGCCGCCAATGTGATTCCGGACGTGGTCGAGCTGAAACTGACCGTGCGCGCCTACCTGCCGGAGGTACGCGACACCCTGCGGCGCCGGGTCACCGGGATTGCCGAGCAGACCGCTGCCGCGTTCGGTGCGCGCGCCGAGATCGAGTTCCCGCGCGGTTTCCCCAGCGTGATCAACCACCCGCAGCAGACTGCCTACATCCGCGAGGTGGCGCTGCAGGGCTTCGGCAGTGAACACGTAGTTCCCGAATTCGCGCCGCGCACCGCCAGCGAGGATTTCGCCTTCCTGCTGCAGGCGCGGCCGGGCAGTTTCGTGTTCGTCGGCAACGGCGACAGCGCGCCGCTGCACAGCCCGCGCTACGTGTTCAACGACGCCGCAATCGCACCCGCCGCCAGCCTGTGGGCACGGCTGGCCGAAGACTATCTGGTGAAGGACGTGGCATGAGCAGCAACGAACGCTTCTTCTACACCTCGGTGGATGATCCGCTGGCACGGCCTCTGTTCGATGGCCTGGAACAGGAGTACGACAGCCGCTACGCCGACGTGCGCCGACGCATCGGCGGCAGCGCCCGCGAGGAACTGCAGCGCTACCCGGCGCAGGCCTTTGCTGCCCCGGTAGGTGCCTTCGTGCTGCTGCTGCGCGATGGCGTGGCGATCTCCGGCGGCGCGTTCATGCCGCACCGCGATCCGGATACCGCCGAGTTCAAGCGGATCTGGACGCTGCCCGGGCTGCGTCGCCAGGGCATCGCGCGGCGCGTGCTGCAGGAGCTGGAAGACCAGGCGGCGCGGCAAGGATACCGGCGGGTGTTCCTGACCACCGGCTTCCGCCAGCCTGAAGCGGTTGGCCTGTACCTCAGCCATGGTTACACCGCGCTGTTCGATCTGGATGCGGATCCCGAAACCATTGCGCACCTGCCGTTCGAAAAGCACCTGCGGGCACCGGCGCCCGTCATCGTACCTGCGCAGACCCAGCTGCAAGGAGCCCACGCGTGAGCACGCCTTCGACCGCGTTGGATGGCATTGCAACCCGGCCCGCGCCAGCGCCGGCGCTGAAGATCGTGCCGGCCCGGCACCCGCTGCAGGTGTTCGGCACAGTATTGGCACTGGCGCTGATCCTGATCGGGCTGCAGTCCGTACTGGGCAATCCGCGCTGGGGCTGGGGCACCTTTGCTGAGTGGTTCTTCGCACGCCCGGTGCTCGAGGGCCTGGGCCGCACGCTGCTGCTGACCGCGCTCGGTACCGGCCTCGGTTTCGCGCTGGGCACCCTGCTTGCGCTGGCACGGGTGTCCGGCTCACCCCTGTTGTCGGCGGTGTCGTGGGGCTATGTGTGGTTGTTCCGCTCGATCCCGCTGCTGGTGCTGTTGCTGCTGTTGAACAACCTGGGCTATCTGTACAGCACCATCGAGCTGGGCGTGCCGTTCACCGGCATCAGCCTGTTCTCGTACCCGACCACGCAGCTGATCGGTGTGTTCACCGCCGCGGTGCTGGGCCTGACCCTGAACCAGGCGGCGTTCTCGGCCGAGGTGATCCGCGGTGGCATCCTCTCGGTCGACCACGGCCAGTACGAGGCCGCGGCCGCACTCGGCCTGCCGCGCGGTCGCCAGGTGCGCCGCATCATCCTGCCGCAGGCAATGCGTTCGATCCTGCCGGCCGCGTTCAACGATGTGATTGGCCTGGCCAAGAGCACCTCGGTGGTCTATGTGCTGGCGCTGCCTGAGCTGTTCTACACCGTGCAGGTGATCTACCGGCGCAACCTGGAAGTGGTGCCGCTGCTGATGGTGGCCACGGTCTGGTACCTGGTGATTCTGACCGTGTTGTCGCTGCTGCAGCGGCGCGTGGAACAGCGCTTCGCGCGCGGCCAACTGCAGCGCGAGCGCTCGGTGTCGCGAGTGTCATCGCTTCCGCGTGTGCAGAGCGATGCCGCGCAGCGCGTGGCCAATCGCCCGCGCATCGCCACGCAGGTTGAAGCGGGCGAGGGCGCATCCGTGTCGCTGCATGGCGTGGGCAAGGCGTTCGGCGATCTGCCGGTGCTGGAAGACGTGAATCTGGAGCTGCGCGCTGGAAGCGTGACGGTGCTGATCGGCCCGTCCGGCGCCGGCAAGTCCACGCTGCTGCGGCTGATCAACCACCTGGAACGCGCCGACGGCGGTTACGTGACTGTCGGCGGCCAGCTGATCGGCTACCGCCGCGATGGCGACACCCTGTACGAACTGCCCGAGCGCGAGATCCGTCGCCGTCGTGCCGAAGTGGGCATGGTGTTCCAGGGCTTCAACCTGTTCCCGCACCTGACCGCATTGGAGAACATCATCGAGGCGCCAATCGCGGTGCGCGGCGTGCCGCGCGCGCAGGCCGAGCAGCAGGCGCGCACGCTGCTGGAGCGGGTCGGCCTGGCCGACAAGGCCGACGCTTTCCCGCGCCAGCTGTCCGGTGGCCAGCAGCAGCGCATCGCGATTGCCCGCGCGCTGGCCCTGCAGCCGAAGGTGCTGTTGTTCGATGAACCGACCTCGGCGCTGGACCCGGAGCTGGTGGCTGAAGTGCTGAGCGTGATCGAAGAACTGGCCCGTTCGGGTACCACGCTGGTGATCGTCACCCATGAGCTGAGCTTCGCCCGCCGCGTGGCCGACCACGTGGTGATGATGGACCAGGGCCGGGTGATCGAGCAGGGCACGCCCGGGGCCCTGTTCGAGCGCCCGCGCCAGCAACGCACCGCCGATTTCCTGGCCAAGACACTGTAACCCTCAAGGAATGCCATGAGCCCTGCAGCACCCCGTCGCCCCTCACGCAGCACCTTGTTGATCGCAGGCGTGCTGGTCATCGGCATCGCCGGCATCGTCTACTCGCGCGTGCGCCAGACCCCGGATGCCGGCGCCGTGGCCGCGACCAGCCTGGCCGGCGCGAACACCGCCATCCTGAAGGGCACGCTCGACCCGAAGGCGCAGGCCTTGATTCCGGCTGGCTACCGCTTCGTCACGCCGGGGGCGTTCACCGTGGCGACCCATCCGGGGCAGCTGCCGCTGGCCGACTACGGCGCCGACAGCAAGGACGTGGTCGGCATCGAGCCGGACATCGCGCGCCTGATCGCCGATGCGCTGGGCCTGAAGCTGGTGATCGTGCCGGTGGCGTGGGCCGACTGGCCGCTGGGGCTGGAATCGGGCAAGTACGATGCGGTGCTGTCGAACGTGACGGTCACCGAGGAGCGAAAGAAGAAGTTCGATTTCTCCAGCTACCGTTACGACCTGCTGGGCATCTACACGCGCACTGATGGGCCGATCCAGAAGATCGAAAAGCCGGCCGACGTTGCCGGGCTGAAGGTGGTGGTCGGTGCCAGCACCAACCAGGACCAGATCCTGCGGCAGTGGGACCAGCAGAACATCGCTGCCGGCTTGAAGCCGGTGGAGTACCAGTACTTCGATGACGCGGTGGTCGGCCGGTTGGCGGTGATCACCGGGCGGGCCGATGTCTCGTTCGAGCCCAATGCCACCGGCGCGTACTCGGCACGCGACGGCAAGGTGCGGCGCGTGGGCCTGTTCCCCGGCGGCTGGCCGAACGCCGCGGCGATCTCGGTGACCACGCGCAAGGGGAGCGGCCTGGCCGACGCGGTGACGCAGGCGCTGAACACGCAGATTGCCAGTGGTACCTATGCGCAGGCGCTGAAGCGATGGAACGTGGCCGAGGAAGCTGTGCCGCAGTCGCAGACCAACCCGCCGGGATTGCCGACGCTGCAATGACACCGGGCGTGGCCCGGCGGGCCCCTGTAGACTGGCGCATGGTGATCGGCGACATGCAGTCGAGCAAGCTCGCCTCTACCAGCGCGCCTCCAGTGTTCTGAACGGCTTTGCCAGCCGCACACCCTCGGCATCGAAGTCGGAAACGCTATGCCCATCCACACGCACCGTCTTCGGCATGGTGCGCGCCGGCCACCAGACTTTCACTGCCGTCCCGCTGCGCAACCCCTTGCCCAGCGTGACCGTCAGTGTGCCGTCGCGCTGCCGCGCCTGCATCTGCAACGTGCCATACGCGGTCGGCAGCCGCTCCACCGCCAACCCATCGCCCGCCACCCACGACGGCGGCGTGCCCGGCAGCAATGACAATGCATCATCGTCTTCGCGCATCAGCATGCCGAACAGCGTGCGGCCGTACTCGGCACCAATCCAGGTATGCGGCATGTCGCCCAGGTAGCGGGGGAAACGCAGCCGCGAGTGCACGACCTCGGCCAGTACCTGCCACTCAAGCGGGCGCCGATCATGCAGCAGTCCCTGCAGCAGCTCATCGGCAACCTGCGGTTGGCCCAGGTGCACATAGCTCAGCACGTTGCGGATCTCATACGGCGTATAGGCGTACAGCGCATCGGGCTGGCTGCGCTTGCGCACATCCTCCAGATAACGCGCGAAGGTGGTCCGCAGTGCCTCGGCGGGCAGCACGCTCTGCGCACCGGTGGGGTCCAGTGCGATCGATACGCCGGTTGGATCGCCATCGCCCAGGTCGGCCGAGGAGGGAATGAAGTCGATGCCCTTCCACGCCATCGTCGCCCGGATAGAGGCGTGCAGCGCGTCGTAGAGCAGCGTGTACTGTTCGCGCGCCCAACGGGCGGTTTCATGGTCGCCCAGCGACTCGGCCAGCCACGCGCCGTCGTGCCAGCCCTTCAGTCCCCAGTAGTCATCCCAGTAGCTGTGGGTGGGCGACGGATATCCCTCATGGCTGATCGACGGCGCAAGGATGCCCGCGAAGCGCTCCGGCGCCGGCTGGTCGGCCTTGTAGCCGGGCACCAGCGTGCGCTCGCGTAGTTCCTGCAGGAACTGCAGCGCGGCCTTCACCTTGGGCAGGTAGGCACGCACCGATTCCGGTCCACCATCCAAGCGCGCGACATCGGCCACCAACGCGACGTACTGTCCTTGGCTGTCGTACTCGATGTCCGATCCAAAGCCGGTGTTGACACTGCCATCGTCGTTGAGGATCGGCGAGACCAGGCCGTTGGCATGCACGCCGTGTTCGCTGTACCAGGCCAGGTAGTCGCGCGCGACGCGTGCTTCGCCCATGCGCAGCAGCACCGCCGAGGTGGCCATGCCGTCGCGGATGAAGGAGCGGTTGTAGTTGCGGGGCCCGGGCTGCATGGCCGGGCCGGTCTGGTTGATCAGCATGTAGGCGGCCTGCGCGCGCAGCATGTCCACCAGCGAAGGATCGGGCAGGCGCAGGCCGACCTGGCCCAGCCGTGCCTGCCAGTCCGCGGACGCCTGCGTGGCCAGTGAATCGAACGCCGCATTGGCATCGCGGGGCGGCGTGGCCAGATCGAGCGCGGGCGCCTCGGGCAGTGCGCCCTTGCTATCGGCGGTGGCAGTACCCAGCGGGAACGCGACCACGATGGCATCGCTGGCTCCCGGTGCCAGTGACACGCGGTAGTTCAACGCAGCCGAGGCAAGACCCTCGTCGTCGCGCGCCTGTTGCGTGGAGGGCAGATGGCCGGCAGCGACGTTCGCGGTGATTTCCGTTGCGCCATCCCTGCCAAACGGCGCCGCGCCGGACGCAGTCACCGGCGTGAGCGACTGCAGCAGCATGCGGCCATTGATGCGCACAGCCTGTCCATCGATCGCCACATCGCGGATGGGTGACAGCCCGCCGTTCTGCCACGGTGGATTCATCTGCATCGGGCGCACGACCAGGCTGAGCGTGCCGTCGATCCTGGTGCCGCCGGTGTTGTGCACGCGATGACGCAGGAAGGTCACCGGCTGGCCGTTGCGCTCGATGGCGAACACTTCACTGCGCAGCTCCAGGCCGGGTTGCGGTGACCAGGTAGCGGAGGGCATCGGCTTCCAGCCGTCCCGCAATGCATGCTGCACGTTCTGCCCGGCCGCACCCGCAGTGCTCCCATCGGCGCTGCGCCAGATCGGCTGCACCAGCGGCGCGCCCTTGAATGCTTCCAGATTGCCGTATTCGTCGAAGATCGATTTCTGCCGCCCTGCGTGCACGCCGACGGCGGTCCAATAGGTCTGCTGCATCTGCAGCGACGCCGGGAACAACGCGCGCTGCGCGCCGCTGGCGGCGATCTGATACTGATTCATCGGTGTCATCACGGCTTTCGGGCCGAGCAGGCGCAGGCGTGCCACCTTTGGTGCAGATCCATCCACGCTCAGGCGGAATGCACGCACGGCCTGTGCGGCATTGGCGGCCAACCAGCTCTGGCGGTGGCTGGCCGCCTGCGCATCGTGCGCGAGGTCCTGCCACCGGCCCTGTGCATCCTGAACCTGCAATCGGGCAGGGCCGCGGTTTCCATCAGCCCAGTCGACCACCAGACCAGCCGTCGATTGAGCCTGCGGCAGCGTGATCTCTAACGCATGGGATCCATTTGTTCCGGCCGGAACCGCAACGGTGCCACCGCCTTGCCAGAGCGCCGCCGCCTGCGCTGCATCGACACCCCTGATGCGTGCGCTGAGCGTGCTGTCCAGCGGCTCCATCTCGAAGATCGACACGCCCCAGTCGGCAGTGCGCTGCGGACTGGCCAGCCGCAGATAGCGCGCCTGCCGCGGCGCGAAGTACAGCGTTTCCACATCGCCCAGTGAATCGGCCATCGTGTACGCGGTCTGCCACTGCGTGCCATCCAGTGAGGTCTGCAGCGAATAGCCTTCCGGATTGGAGACATCCCAGGTGAGGCGCGCGCCGGCCAGCAGGGTGGGTGCGCCCAGGTCGATCTGGAACCAGTGGCCGGGGCTGAAGGCGCCGCCGGTCACGGTCTTCGGGTCGCCGTCGATCAGGTGGCCGATCGCCATCGCCGGCACCTGCTGCGAGGAACTGCTGGCCTGCCATTGGCTGCGCGGGGGGAGGGTCTGTGCCTGTGCGCTGGAGGCGAGGGCGGCCAACAGCAGGGCAATGGCAGATCGCCATGGGATAGCTGAGCGGAAGACCTTGGAACGTTCGGCGCGCAACGTCATTACTGGCAGCCTCGCAGGATCGACCGGAATCGGGCGAGCGCTACGCTAGCAAGGGATGTAATCGGTTACATGACGCACTGCAATAGGTTGCGGATGATGGCCGGTCGCCTCGATCGCCGGTTTGAGTCACGATCACCATCAATGGGGTTGACGGATGTGGCTCTGGACGGCCGTCGACCAGGCCATACGCTATTGGTAGCGACCTCGAATCTGGAATGGATTGATGATGGAATTCAGTTTTACGCTGATGTACCGAGTGCCCGATATCGGGGAAGATCTCAGTGCATTTGAGCGATGTCTCGCAGAGTCGGGATGTGACGATGGGCTGCTGGGTAGTGGTTTGCCGGGTATCTTGGCGTTGCGATTCCAGAGAGAGGGAACGGTCGCAAACGATGTCGCGCGTGATACATGCGTGCAGGTCCAAAATGCGCTCCCGGAAGCCGAGTTGATAACCGTGCACTTCGATGTCAGCAATGCTGCCAGTATCTCTACTTGCGGTGCCTCCAGAGCTGGGCTTGTTTGACTTCCATGGAACACTTTTGAGAAGCAGCCGAGCATGGCTCGGCTCTACATAGTATCCGGCAGGTCAAGCGCCCCCCTGTTACAGCTCCACCGTCTCCCACCATCGCGTACCCGCCTGCGGCGCCTGCATGTCCAGCGCTTCGCCCATCATCGGCGTGGCCACCGGCACGTTCTTCGCGGCCGCCAATGCGGTGATGCGTTCGAACGGCTGCTGCCATGCGTGCAGGGCCAGATCGAAGGTGCCGTTATGGATCGGCAGCAGCCACTTGCCGTGCAGGTCCAGGTGCGCCTGCAGCGTCTGTTCCGGCTGCATGTGCACGAACGCCCAGCGCGGATCGTAGGCACCGGTCTCGATCATGGTCAGGTCGAACGGACCGTATTTTTCGCCGATGGCCTTGAAGCCATCGAAGTAGCCGGTGTCGCCGCTGAAGAAGATGCGGAAGTCGCCGTCCTGGATCACCCATGACGCCCACAGGCTACGATCACTGTCGCCCAGTCCGCGGCCGGAGAAATGCTGGCCGGGGGTGGCGGTCAGGCGCAGGCCATTGGCCTCGGTCGATTGCCACCAGTCCAGCTGTTCGACCTTGCTGGCGTCCACGCCCCAGGCGATCAGCTGGTCGCCGACGCCGAGCGGTGCAATGAAGCGCGCGGTCTTGCCGGCCAGCTGCATCACCGCTGCATGGTCGAGGTGGTCGTAGTGGTTGTGCGAGAGGATCACGCCGGCGATCGGCGGCAGATCGTCGATGCTGATCGGCGGCGCATGGAAGCGGGCCGGGCCCATCCACTGCACCGGCGAGGCGCGCTCGGAGAACACCGGGTCGGTCAGCCAGTACTGGCCGCGCAGCTTCAGCAGGATCGTGGAGTGCCCCAGCCGGAACAGGCTGCGGTCCGGCGCGGCGTCCAGTGTGGCGCGGTCCAGCGGCTGCACTGGAATCGGGTGCGCGGGCACGGTGCCCTTGGGTTTGTTGAAGAGGAACGTCCACCAGATCTCCAGGCCGTCGCGCAGGCCCATCGCTGGACGGGGCAGGGCATTGCGGAACTTGCCATCACGGTACTGCGGCGACTCGGGGAAGTCGGGGAGGGACCAGGACTTGCAGAAGGTGTAGGCGGTCACGGCGAGGATTCCAAGCAGGAGGACAAGGAGCAGGCGCTTCATGGGTGACGTCCGCTGAGTACACTGCACAGTGTAGTTTCGGGTTTTCCAAAAGTACACTACCAAGTGTAAAATGGAGGCATCCGTTCAGTTATCCGGTTCCCGCCATGCCCCGTGTCCCGCAACGCCTGACAGACCGCAAACGCGAAGCCATCGTGCGCGCGGCGGTGGAGGAGTTCCGTGCCTCGGGCTACGAGGCGACCAGCATGGACCGCATTGCCGAGGCGGCCGGGGTCTCCAAGCGCACCGTCTACAACCACTTCCCGAGCAAGGAAGCGCTGTTCTCGATGATCCTGGAGGAGCTGTGGGAGCGAAGCGTTGCCAGCGACACATTGCCGTACCGCGCCGACCAGCCGCTGCAGGCGCAGTTGCTGCAGTTGCTGGGGCAGAAGCTGGAATTGCTCAGTGATGCCAACTTCATCGATCTGGCGCGGGTGGCGATGGCCGAGATCATCCACTCACCGGAGCGTGCGCAGGCCATCGTCTGCCGCATGGGCGAGAAGGAAAGTGGCGAGAGTGCGTGGATCCGCGCGGCCATCGCTGACGGCCGGCTGCGCGAGGTCGATCCGGAGTTCGCCGGCCACCAGCTGCACGGGCTGGTGAAGAGCTTTGCGTTCTGGCCCCAGGTGACGATGGGGCAGGCGCCGTTGAACGCAGAGGAGCGTGCACGCGTGGCCGAATCGGCGGTGGCGATGTTCCTGGGTTTCTACGCGGTCTAGCTGGCGGCGAAGCGGCGGAACTCGTCGGCCGGCAGCGCCGCCGAGTACAGATAGCCTTGGCCGACATCCACGCCCAGGGCCCGCAGCTTCTGCTCCTGCGCCAGGGTTTCGGTACCTTCGGCCACCACGATCGCGCCGCAGCGGTGCGCAACCTCGACGATGAAGCGCACGATCGACTGCGACTTGGCGTCGGACAGTGTGGCGATCAGCGCCTGTTCGATCTTGACCTCGGCGATGGCCAGCTGCGAGAGCAGGATCAGGGTTGAATAGCCAGCGCCGAAATCATCCAGCGACAGGGTGACCTCCGCCGCCAGCAGCTGTGCGATGTTGGCATCGACCACGTCGCGCTCGACGATCTCGGTCCATTCGACGATCTCCAGGCGCAACATCACGCCAGGCACATCGTGCAGCTGCAGCAGTTCCTGCAGGCGCAGGCCGAAGTCGGGCAGGCGCAGTGACTCGGCCGAAACGTTCACTGCGATCTTCAGCTGCCAGCCATCGCGTCGGCACTGCTGCAGGAAGTGGATGGCCGACTGCAGCGTGGCCCATTCCAGTTCAGCCAATCGCCCCTGCCGGCGCAGCAGGGAGATCACCCGCATCGGCGCGATCAGCCGGCCCTCGCCGTCGCGCATGCGCAGCAGTGCTTCGGCGCCGACCAGTTGACGATCCTGCAGGCGATGCTTGGGCTGGTAGCACAGCGGTGCGTCGCCCTGCTGCAGCCAACGTTCGAGAGCGACTTCGATCAGGGCGTCGATCTCGCTGTCGCGCTGGATCGGGTCGTCGAAGAACACGACGCCGGATTCGATCGCACTCAGTGCAACGGTGATCGCACGGAACGGAAGATGTCCTTCGTCGGCATCTACGGGGGGCTTCAATTCGACTACTGCACAGCGGAACAGCGGCCGGAAACCGGGCCAATCGCGGCCGCCCTGCTCGGCCAGGTTGCTGGCCAGCTCGGTGATCTGCGGTTGCGTGCGCAGTTCGGACAAGGCCAGGTCGCGCACCAGGATCGCCAGCGCGGCATCGCCGAACTGGTAGATCTCCAGTTGCGTGGCCGGCAGCGAGGGCAGCAGTCGATGTACTTCTTCGGTGCTGTCGCGCTGCCAGATACCGTTGTCCTGCAGCGGACCATAGCGCAGGCGCAGATCGCGCAGGTTGCCCATCTCGGCCACGATCAGGCAGGCCTTGCCGATGCCGTCGTTGTCGCGCCAGTAATGCTGCAGGCGTTCGCCGAGCGCACGCATGTTGGGCAGGCCACTGATCGGATCGATGCGCAGCCAGGCCTGTTCGCGCTGGCGTTGTGCATCGATCTGAGCATCGTTGTAGACCAGTGCGAACACCGCGCCGAGCATCAGCAGTGAGAGTGGCAGTGCCAGCAGGCGCTGGATTGCCAACTCCTCCACGGGCAGCTGATAGGCGCCGATGATTGCTACCCCCAGTGCCAGGCCCAACGCAGTGACGACGATACGAACGCCCCAGGCCTGCAGGATCAGGCGCAGCGAGAGTTCATTGAGCATGCGTGGGTGCAGGCGCCTGCGCAGCCAGACGCCGGCCAGCATCTGCAGCGTGGCCTCGAGGCCGACAGGCAGGAAATACTGGGTGCCGGCGAACTGGTAGCGGGCCAGCAGGCTGGCGCCCAGGCAGGCCAGGCCACCGCGCCAGCCGCCGAGCAGGCCGCTGACCAGCAGGATGTCGAAACCCAGGTGGAGCTTGACCACGCCCTGGCTGTAGCGGGCCACGAACCAGGAATTGAACAGGTAGATCAGGCCCAGCGCCACGCCCACGTACAGGCGGCGGCCTTCAATGGCGTGGCCGGCGCGGCGGGTGGCGATCAGCAGCACGCCGATCATGCCGATCACCGCCGTGGCCTGCAGCAGGTACAGCGGCAGGCTGGGCAGGGCGCTGTCCAGGACCTGGGCCGAGACCCGTGAAAGCGCATCCATAGCAGGTTCCCGCCTGTGACCGACGGCCGGTGACGAGCAGCGTAGTCGCAGCAGCGCGCAGGTTCAATTGCAGCGGTCGTTTCCGGGAAGGAGGTGTTCGGCCATGAAATCGACAAACACCCGAACACGCGGCTGCTGATGGCGATGGCTTGGCCAGAGGGCCCAGAAGGTGCTTCGCTCAGTGCTCCATGGGTCCAGGACGCTGACGAGCGAACCGCGGTCCAGCGCATCACGCGTGGCGAAGTCGGGCAGGCACGCAATGCCATGGCCATCGATGGCCATGTGCAGGATCGTCTCAAGATGATTGGCGGTCATTGCGGCAGTCAGCCGGGTTTCAGCGCCTCCCTCACGTGCGGGCAGTGGCCAGCGTTCGATCAGGCCGGTGCCGGGAAAGCGATGGAGAAGGCATGCGTGGCCGCTCAGCTCGTCCGGGTGCTGCGGCGTGCCGCGCTGGGCGAAGTACGCAGGGGCGCCCACGCACAGCAGGCGGGTACTGCCGAGGTTGCGGCCGTGTAGCCGGGAGTCGGCGGGGCTGCCTGTGCGGACGACGGCATCGAAGCCCTCCTCGATGACATCGACCAGGCGGTCGCTGAAGTGCAGGTCGAGTTCGATGGCGGGGAAGCGCTGCGCAAACGCCGAAAGCACCGGCAGCATCAGACCGCTGGCGAGTGGAAGACTGACCTTCAGGCGACCGCTGGGCGCGGCCTGGGCATCGGTCAGTTCGCGTTCTGCCGCAGCGACCTCGATCATGATGCGGCGGCAGCGTTCAAGGAACTGCTCGCCTTCGGCAGTCAGGCTGACGCTGCGGGTATTGCGATTCAGCAGGCGGGCGCCCAGGCGCTCTTCCAGTCGGGCGATGGTCTTGCTTGCGGCCGAAGGGGTGATGCCACGCTGTCGTGCTGCGGCCGCGAAGCTGCGTGCCTCGGCGACCAGAACGAAGAGGCTGAGACCGGCAAAGCTGTCCATGACGTGACCATTGATGACGTTTGTGTCATTAAAGCATGGAGCGAATGACGGATTCTTACGCAATAGCGTCGTCGATAGCATCAATGCGGTGGCGCTTGGCCACGCTCGAGTTTCATCGACATGTCTGTTGCCTCTGCTGAGACGGCCGGATCATCACGCTTTGGCGTGGTGCTGGCAGGCTGTCTGACGGCGCTCACCATTCCCTTGAGCATTGCCAGCCCTGCCGTGGGCATTCCTGCCATCCGGGACGCGCTGGGCGGTTCCCCTGCGGCGTTGTCCTGGATCATCAACGCCTATCTGTTGACCTACGGCTGCACCACGCTGGTGGCCGGTGGACTGGCCGATCTGCATGGCAGGCGCCGGATCTGGATTCTGGGCGGCGCGTTGTTTGCACTCGTCACCGGCCTGATTCCCTTGATGCCCGATGTGGCGTGGATCAATGTCCTGAGACTGCTTCAGGGGATGGCGGCGTCGGCAGCGTTTGCCGGCGCGATGGCGTCGCTGGCGCAAGTGTTCGACGGCCAGGCGCGGGCAAGGGTGTTCAGCCTGATCGGCACCACTTTTGGTGCAGGGGCCGCAGGCGGTCCGCTGCTGGCGGGCGGGTTGATCGATGCGCTGGGCTGGGAATGGGTGTTCTTCCTGCCTGCGTTGCTGGCGGCCCTGACCGTACCGCTGGTCGCCCTGTCATCCGCCGAATCGAGAAACGCCGGTTCGCCACGCCTGGATTGGCTGGGGGCCATCACCTTCATGCTGGCGCTGGGCTCACTCACCTACGCCATGATCGTGCTGCCGGAACGTGGCCTGCTGCATCCGCAGACGCTGGTACTGCTGGCGCTCTCGGTGGTGCTGCTGGGCGTGTTCATTGCCGTTGAGCGCTCCCATCGAACACCGCTGCTGGATCTCGGGCTGTTCCGCAACCGGCGTTTTGTTGGCGTGCAGATTCTGGCCGCTGCCCCTGCGTTCTCCTACGTCGTCCTTCTGGTCGTGCTGCCGGCTGGCTTCATCGGTGTTGAAGGACTGCGACCCACCGAGGCTGGACTGGCGATGGCAGCACTGTCTGCACCCTTGCTGGTTGTTCCCCTGGTTGCCGGCTACCTGCTGCGCTGGATTCCGGCGCGGACGCTGTGCTGTGCGGGCCTGCTGATCGGTGCGCTTGGGCTGGCATGGCTGGCGCAGGTGTTCCAGTTCCCGTCGGTGCGCTGGATGCCGATGCTGGTCATCGGAATCGGCATCGGCCTTCCCTGGGGGATCATGGATGGCCTGGCGGTCAGCGTGGTCGGCAAGGAGCAGGCCGGCATGGCCGCTGGCATCTTCAATGCGATGCGACTGGCAGGCGATTCCATTGCCCTCGCGCTTGTCGGCATCATGCTCTCGGCCCGGATTGGCGGGAACATGATGCTGGAGGCCGGCGTCGTGGCCCGTGCCGCCGTGCACAGGCTGTCCATGGGCGACCTTGGCGGAGCGGTGGAGGCATTGCCCGGCCTTTCGAGAACGGCGCTTGCCCAGGCATACGTGGAGGCCGTCCGTGGCCAGCTGTTTGTCCTGGCGATGGCGACCGTGCTGACCGCCATCGTGCTTGGGTACCTGTTGCGCGAAGAGGTCGAGCCTGGCCTGAGCAGGGGCAGTCAGTAGCGCGGGTCGGCGATGGCCGGCAGCACCAGTTCGCGCACGAAGCCGGACGGTGACAACTGCAGCAGCGCGCGCACCATCGCAACGACGTCGTGCACCGGCACCAGCTCGCCGTCGCCGCGCGCTGCGGCCTCTGCCACCGGCACCGACAGCGCATCGTCGGTGTTGAGGTAGCCCAGCTGCAGGCTGGTCACCGCCAGGCGGCGATCGCGGAAACCCTCGCGCAGTGCATCGGCGATGCCGTTGAGTGCGAACTTGGATGCACCGAACGCCACTTCCGGGCGGCCGCTGCGCGGCAGTGCCGAGGTCGACCCGGTCAGCACCAGCTGCGGGCGTGGCGCGCCCAGCACCCGCGGCAGCAGGCGCTGCAGCAGCACCAGGGTCGCGGTGATGTTGACGTCGACCAGCTGGGTGAGCGCGGCATCGCTCTCGTCGAGGAAGGCGTACTCGTCGCTGAAGGCGGTCTCTTCCCAGATGCCCAGGTTGTGGATCAGCACATCCAGATCGGCCGGTGCCTGCGCTGCGATGTGATTGGCAGCCAGGGTGGGTTGGGACAGATCGGCCTCGATCCACTGCAGGGTGACACCCTCGGGGCATTCAAGGTCGCGCGGACGGCTGCGCGAAACGCCGATGACGGTGTCGCCCGCACTGCACAGGCCTTCCACGAACGCCCGACCCAGGCCCCTGCTGGCGCCGATGACCATCAATTTCATGTTGCTTCCTTGTTGTACTGCGGCGGCCTCAGTCGGCAGCCAGAATGGTGTCCCAGTCGGCGAACGCGCGCAGGCCGCTGCGCTCGGCGGTAATGATCGAGGCAGTGTTGTCGAGCTGGCAACGGTACTGAGGCTGCAGCCCGGCAGCCTGCGCGGACACGGCCATGGCGTGTACCAGCTGGCGTGCGTGCCCGCGACCGCGGGCCTCGGGCAGGGTCAGCACGCCCATGTCGGCCAGGGCTGGATCCAGGCTCCACGGGTACATGCTTCCCGCGGCAACCAGCCGCTCGCCATCGAAGGCGCCGAACACCTGCCAGTGGTCCAGCTCGACCCAGGCGGCATCGAGATCCTCTTCGCTGGCGTTGGCCTGGAACACCTCGAACGCGGCTGCGTCGGCCGGGTCGAGACGGCGGATATGTGGTGGTGCAGGGCGCGCGGCCAGGGCCGCAAGTTCTGCGGCAGGGAAGTAGAAGACACGATCCGCACCATGGGTGCGCTGGCCGAGCTGCTGCAGGCGCTGTTGCAGCTGTGCCAGCGTCCAGTACGGTTGCGCATGCAGGTGCAGGCGAGCCGCCAGGGCAGGGCGCAACAGTGCGCGAGCGGGGCCCACGACCGGCTGCAGCAGCATGCCTTCCTCGCCCTCATCGAAATCATCGCTGCACGCCAACTGCAGCTGTGGATCATCCCGCAGCGTGCGCTGCCCGGAGAACACGCCGCGCCAGGTCGCATCGATCAACGGGGCAAACACATCATCCATGACCGGTGTCTCGCTCAGTGCCGGGGCAGGTCCACCTGCAGGCCGGCGGCCTTCCATTCGGGGTAACCGGCGGCGAGCCGCTGCGCGGTCAGTCCGGCCTCGCGCAGCATCGCCACCGCATCGTTGGACAGCACGCAGTAGGGGCCGCGGCAGTACGCGACAATGTGGACGGCACGCGGCAGTTCGTCCATCCGTGCACGCAGTTCCGTAACGGGAATGTTCAGCGCGCCGGGCAGGTGGCCCAGATCGAATTCCTCGCGCGGCCGCACATCCAGCAGCACCACGCTGCCGCGTTGTTCCAGCAGCTGCTCCACGGTCAGTCCTTCCAGCGCATCGCGGCGCTGCAGGCTGTCGTGGATCACGCCGTGCATTTCGCTGCGCTGGTGGTCGGCATAGTCGCGCAGTGCGGCCAGCAGGTTGCCCAGCGGGCCATCACCGCTGCGGTAGAGGATGCGCTTGCCGTCACGGCGGGTCTGTACCAGGCCGGCACGGCGCAGCTGCTGCAGGTGCTGGGAGGTATTGGCCACCGAAAGCCCGGTCAGTTCGGCCAGGCGTTCCACGGCGCGCTCGCCCTGGGCGATGTGCTCCAGCAGGGCCAGGCGATGGGCATGGCCGAGCGTGCGGGCGATCTCGGCCAAGGCCTCAAGCGGTGAGGGTGGTGGCTCTGTTGCAGCGTTCATGCGGGGCACGCTAGCATCGATCTATCATTCAAGCAAATAATTGAAGGTGTGCGATATGTCTGGCCAGGCGACATTCGTGATGGATGCGGTGGTAGTCGGCGTGGGAGCGACCGCAGTGATGGACCTGTGGGCGGTGGTGCAGCGGCGGCTGTTCGGCATTCCTTCGTTGGATTTTGCGATGGTCGGGCGTTGGCTGGGGCACCTGCCGCGCGGGCGCTTTCGCCACGAGGGCATCGGCCGCGCGGCTGCGGTCGGTGGCGAGTGCGCGCTGGGCTGGACCGCGCATTACGTGATCGGGGTGGTTTTCGCCGCGTTGTTGCTGGCCGTGGTAGGGAGCGATTGGGTGCAGGCACCCACCCTGTGGCCGGCGCTGGCCTTCGGCATCCTCAGCGTTGCTGCGCCGTTCTTCATCCTGCAGCCGGGCATGGGTGCAGGCATTGCCGCTTCGAAGACCCCGGCGCCGGGCAAGGCACGCCTGCGCAGCCTGGTGGCGCACAGCGTGTTCGGCGTGGGCATGTACCTTTCCGCGCTGCTGTTGGCCGCGGTTCGTGCAGGATGAGCGAAAATCGGTGGGGTCACCGGCAACAGGAACACCCCGGCATGGAAGCACCCAATCCCTTCACTGATGGCATGCCGCTACCGTGGGCATGGCAGGAAGCGTTGGCCGATGCGCGCATCGAGCGGCAGTCGATCGGCGTGTCGCGCGCGGATGTAGCCCGTGTGCAACGGCCGGGGCAGGCCGATGCCTTCGTGAAGTCGGAAGTGATCGACGCCTTCAGTGAGCTCGGTGATGAGATCGCGCGCCTGCGCTGGCTGCAGGAACAGGGACAACCGGCACCAACGGTAATTGCCACCGCCGAAGAAGCGGGCCGGCGCTGGTTGCTGATGAGCGCGCTGCCCGGCCGCGACCTGGCTTCGTCGCCGGAACTCGCGCCGCAGCAGCTGGTGGAACTGCTGGCCGACGCGCTGCGCGGGCTGCATGCGTTGCCGCTGGCAGCCTGCCCGTTTGACCAGCGACTGCACTTGCGACTGCAAGCCGCGCAGGCACGGGTCGAGGCGGGGTTGGTGGATGCCGATGACTTCGATGACGAACGCCTGGGCCAGAGTCCGCAGCAGGTCTTCGCTGAACTGTGCAGCACCCGGCCCGATCATGAAGACCTGGTGGTCAGCCATGGCGATGCCTGCCTGCCGAACCTGATGGTGGTCGAGGGGCGTTTCAGCGGTTTCATCGACTGTGGGCGACTGGGTGTTGCCGACCGCTACCAGGACCTGGCGCTGGCCGCGCGCAGCCTGGTCCACAACTTCGGCGACACGCGTTGGGTGGCGCCGTTGTTCCAGCGCTACGGCGCGGTGGCCGACGAGCGCCGGCTCGCGTTCTACCGGCTGCTCGACGAGTTCTTCTGAGCCCGCGCGTGGCTGGCGATGGCCGCGCAGATCAGGCCACCCACCACGCTCAGGTGCTCCAGCGCGAAGAACAGGGCCAGCTGCTGTTCCGCGCCGTGCTTGGTCCAGAAGGTATGCACGACGACGATGGTCAGCAGCATGAACACTGCCAGCACGCCGCTGCCCAGCCAGAGCAGGCGATCAAGCAGCAGGCACAGTGCGCCGCCCAGCAGCACCACCGCGCTGGCGAGGTTGAACAGCACAGGCGGCTGCAGCCCGGCGGCCTGCATTTCGGCCACGCTGTTGTCCCACGCCAGCAGCTTGGCCAGGCCCGAGGACAGGAACACCACGGCCAGCAGCAGCCGGGCGAGGAACCACAGCACGCGGCTGTCGAGCAGGGTGGCGATCATCCGTGGCATGCAGGAACTCCGGGTTGAGCGTTGGGCGGGCCGGGCAGCATCGGGCCTCAACAGCGGTTGAGGTCAAGGCTGGCTGAACGAAGCCCGATGGTGGTCGGGTTGTCGCCTTTTAATTGGACGAACGTTCGTTCACTATTCGCGCCATGAGCCGAGCCGACCGCAACGAGCAACGCATCGCGCAGATCCTGCAGGCCGCCCTGCAGTGCTTCCTCGCGAAGGGATTCCACCAGACCAGCATGCGTGACATCGCGCAGGCGGCCGGTGTCAGCCTGGGCAATCTCTACAACCACTTCCCGGGCAAGGAAGCGATCATCCTTGCCGTGGCGGTGGCTGAGAGCGAAGAGCTGGCACCGTTGCTGCAGCGACTGGCCGCGTCCGAAGGCGAGCGCGCACAGGTGCTGGCTTTCCTTCGGGACTTCCACGCACTGTGCCGGCAGCCGGAATGGGCGACGCTCGCCGTCGAAGTGCTGGCCGAGAGCGCACGCAATCCGGCCGTAGCCGAGGCATTTGCGGCCAATCGCAGGCAGTTGCAGGCGGTCCTGGCCGAAGCCCTGCAGCAGGTGGCACAGCGCGAACGCCGGCGTCCCGTGCTGGCCCCGGCAGTGCAGGCGCAGGTGCTGCTGGATGCCATTGAAAGCGATGCACTGCGTCGGGGGCTGGGCGAAGCCGGTGGCGGCGATGAGGCTTCGCTGGATCTTGGCCTGCTCGCGCTGCTGCTCGGGGCGCGCGCATGAGTGCCGTTGACCGGCGATTGCACGGCCTTGATCTGGCGCGCTACCTGGCCTTGGCCGGCATGGTGCTGGTCAACTTCCGCCTGGCGATGGCCGTGCCGGCAGAGGGCGCCGGATGGTTGGCAGGCTTCTTCCACTTTCTGGAAGGCAAGGCTTCGGCGACGTTCGTTACGCTGGCTGGCTTGGGCCTGGTGTTGGCCACGCAGCGGCAAGGGGGGTGGCCGGCCAGCGTGCAGACCTGGAGGCGCGCGCTGTTCCTGATGGTGCTGGGCCTGCTCAACCTGACCCTGTTCCCGGCCGACATCCTGCACTACTACGCGGTGTATTTCGCGCTGGCGGTGCTTTGGCTGCGTGCCTCGCCGCGCGTGCTGCTGGCCAGCATCGTGGCCATTGCCGCCTGTTCGTTCTGGGCGCTGCTGCACTGGAACTACAGCGAAGGCTGGAACTGGCAGACGCTGGAATATGCCGGCCTGTGGCAATGGCCGGGCGCGGCCCGCAACCTGCTGTTCAATGGCTTCCACCCGTTGATGCCGTGGCTGTGCTTCTTCCTGCTGGGGATGCTGCTGGCACGGCTTCAGTTGTCGCAGCCGCGGGTACAGCATGCATTGCTGGTGCTGGGGCTGCTGTTGATCGGGGCTGGACATGGCGTGCAGCAGCTTGCGCAGGGAACGCCCTGGCAGGTGTGGCTGGGAACGCAGCCGATGCCGCCGGGACCGGCTTATGTGCTTACGGGTGCGGGTGCGGCCTGCAGTGTCATCGCCGCCTGCCTGTGGCTGGCGCGTGTGCGACCGGGTGACTGGTTGGAGCCGTTCACAGCGGCCGGACGCATGACCCTGACCCTGTATGTGGGCCACATCCTGCTGGGCATGGGCACGCTGGAAAGCCTGGGCCTGCTCGATGGCAGCGCGTCGCTCGCATCGGTGCTGCTGTGGGCGCTGCTGTTCCTGATGCTGGCGACGGGCGCGGCCTGGCTATGGTCGTGGCAGTTCGCACGCGGCCCGCTGGAGACGGTGATGCGGCGCATCGCAGGCTAGTTCCCTGGTCGTGCTGAAGCGATGTTGTGACGGACATGTCTGTGCCGCGGCGAACGCATCTGCGATAGTGTTGGCAGGTAACACTTTCCGCTTGCATCCATGTCATTCGCTTCGGCGCAGCATCTCGGCGAAGTCCTGCAACAATCCTATGGCATCACCCCCACCGCCGTGGTGCCACGCCCGGTGGGCGCCGACGCCAATGCCAGCGTGTATCGCGTCGATGCGCGGCACGGGCAGTGGTGGTTGAAATGCCGTACCTACCAGGTCGCCCCAGCGGTGTGGGACAGCCTGCATTGGATGCGCGGCACGCTGGGTATCGATGAGATCGTCGCGCCGTGGCCGGCGTTGACCGGTGGTGCGTCTGTGCAGCGCTGGGGATTGCAGTTCACCCTGTTCCCGTATGTGGAAGGTCAGTCCGGGTTCGAGGCGGCGTTGAGCCGCACGCAGTGGAAACGGCTGGGGGAGGTGCTGCGGCGCCTGCATGGCGCGCAGTTGCCAGCGGAACTGCAGCAGGCACTGCCGATCGTACGGCTGGAAACCGCGGCGCTGGAGACCGTCGGGCAATGGTTGGCCGGCGAGGGCCTGGCGGCCGCGAAGGACGGGCTGGGTCGCGCATTCGTTTCGGTATGGGACCAGCAGCATGCGCGCATCGCGGCGCTGCATGCGCAGGCACGGGAGCTGCTCGCGGCGTTGCAGGACGCGCCGGTAGACCTGCATCTGTGCCACACCGATCTGCATGCTGGCAACCTGCTGATGGGCAATGACGGGGGCCTGCACTTGATCGATTGGGATGGTCTGTCGCTGGCCCCGCGCGAGCGTGACCTGATGTTCATCGGTGCCGCTGTTGGCGGGCGCTGGGGTCGCGAGAATCCACTGGGGTTCGAGGAGGGCTACGGCAGCGACCGCGGTGACCCACGCTGGATCGCCTGGTACCGGCACTGGCGCATTCTGCAGGACCTGATCGAGTTCCAGCAGGTGCTGCTGGGCAGTGACGGAGAGGACCGATCGCCGCAGCTGCGCCGGCAGTCGCTGCACTACCTGGGGGAGCAGTTCGCACCGGGCAATGTGTTCGATGCGGCGGAGCGGGTATATCGCGCGCTGGATCAGGTTCCAGGCCGTTGCCAGGATCTCCCCAGATAGAGTCGACTATCGCGCGCAGCGCGGTTTCTGCCCGCTCCGAACGAAAAGCAGTCGACCAACAGTCGACTCTACCCATGGCCTGTCCATGCACGACCCATGGCCTGTCCATGCACGACCCGTGGCTTGCCCGTGCAGGCCCCATGGCTTCTCCATGCAGATGGTTTTCATTCGGTGGGCTTGGCTGCTGCCGAGGCCGCCGCGCTTGCGGCGTGGCGCGACAACACGGCTTCGCGGTGGGCGATGTAGGCGTTGGCGGCGAGGATGATGCCGGCACCGATGAGCGTCCAGCGATCCACGCTTTCGTTGAACAGCAGCCAGCCGAGCAGCGTTACCAGCGGCAGCTGCAGGAAGCTGATCGGGGTCAGCGCCGAGACTTCACCGAGGCGCAACGCCCGCGTCCACAGCAGCTGACCGACGGTGCCCAGCACGCCGGTGGCCAGCAGCCACAGCCACGCCATGCCGGAGGGCCAGACCCAGACGAACAGTGCCGGGACCAGCGACAGCGGCACCCAGAACACGTAGGTGTAGAGCACCACGGTGTCAGCGCTGTCGACACGGGTCAGCTGCTTGATCTGGATCGCCACCAATGAGCTGAGCACGGCGGCTGCCACCGCTACCAGGCTGCCCGCGGTGAAGCCGGCGGTACCGGGGCGCACGATCACCAGCACACCGATGAATCCAACCACCACCGCGGCCCAGCGGCGTATACGCACGGTCTCGCCCAGCCACAGCACGGCGGCGATGGTGACGAACAACGGCGTGGAGTACGAGAGGGAAACCGCCTGCGCCAGTGGCAGATGGCCCAGTGCCCAGAACGCGCACAGCATCGAACCCAGGCCAATCGCACTGCGCACGAAATAACGCGGCAGCTGCTGCGTTTTCAGTGGTGCATGGCCGGGGCGCAGCAGCATCGGCAGCAACGCGAGCAGGCCAAAGGCATTGCGAAAGAACGCCACTTCCTGGGTTGGTACGTACCGGGTGGCGTAGCGGATGGCGACGGCCATCAGGCCGAATGCCATCGTGCTGCCGAGCATCAGCAGCGCCGCCCGCATCGGGGTGGCGCTGGGGGAGAGGGCGGGGGTGTTCACCACTGTGCGCCGAGCAGGCGGGGCTCCGGTTCGATCGGCACGCCGAACTTCTCCAGCACTGAAGCGGAGATGCGTCGCGCCAGCGCCAGCAGTTCAGCACCGCTGGCATTGCCATGGTTGACCAGTACCAGCGCGTGGCTGGGGGCCACGCCGGCATCGCCTTCGCGGAAGCCCTTCCAGCCGCAGGACTCGATCATCCATGCCGCCGAGACCTTGCGCTTGTCGTCCTGCTCGGCCGGGAACACGGGCAGGTCGGGGAAGTGCTGCAGCAGCACATCGATCTGTTCCAGCGGCAGCACCGGGTTCTTGAAGAAACTGCCGGCGTTGCCCAGCACATCCGGGTCGGGCAGCTTGCGGCGGCGGATCGCGATCACCGCATTGGCCACGTCCACGGCACTGGGCAGCTCCACGCCCTGTGCCTGCAGTTCCTCGCGGATGCCGGCATAGTCCATGCGCAGGTCGTGCAGCAGCGGCAACTTCAGCTCGATGGCGGTGATCAGGTAGCGATCGGGCTGCTGCTTGAACACGCTGTCGCGGTAGGCGAAGCCACACTGTTCGTTGTCCAGCCGCACCCACGCCTGCTCCTGGCAGTCCCAGGCTTCAACGGCCTGGATGAACTCGCCGACCTGCGCGCCATAGGCACCGATGTTCTGGATCGGCGCGGCACCGGCTGTTCCGGGAATCAACGCCAGGTTCTCCAGGCCGGACAGGCCTTCCTGCAGCGACCACATCACCAGGCCATGCCAGGACACGCCAGCGCCGGCGCGGATCACCGCATGGTCGGCGCGGTGCTCCAGGAAGCTGATGTCCCGGTTGCCGAACACCAGCACGGTGCCAGGCAGGTCTTCGGCGATCAGTACGTTGCTGCCGCTGCCCAGCACCAGCAGCGGGCCGCTGGCCACCTCGGGCAGTGCCAGCACCTCCGGCAGCAGCGCGGCATCGTGCAGTTCCAGCAGCTGTGCGGCGCTGGCCTGCACGTGGAAGGTGTTCAGTGCCTGCAGCGGCGCATTGCGGGTGAGCGTCCAGCGCAGCGGGGCGTTGCCGTCGATGGTGTCCATGGGCGCGCTCACAGGGGGGCCACCGCGCCGCGGCTGGGCGCTTCGCGGCGGCGACGGATCGCTTCCACGCATTCAGAAACCAACGCCGGTCCACGGAAGATCAGGCCGCTGTAGCACTGCACCAGCGCGGCACCGGCCGCCATCTTGGCCACCGCGTCGGCACCGGACAGGATGCCGCCGACGCCGACCAGCGGGACCGATTCGGGCAGGCGCGAACGCAGGCGGCGCAGTACCAGCGTGGACTGCTCCAGCACCGGCGCGCCGGACAGGCCGCCGGCTTCGTTGGCCTGCGGATCGCCGGCCACCTTGCTGTGGTCGATGGTGGTATTGGTGGCGATCACGCCGTCCACCTGCAGTTCGCCCAATACGCGGGCGGCGGCATCGATGTCGCGCTCGCTCAGGTCCGGCGCCACCTTCACCAGCATCGGGACCCGGCGGCCATGCTGCGCGGCCAGTGCTTCCTGGCGGTCGCGCAACTGGCTGACCAGCTGGCGCAGCGCGGTTTCCTCCTGCAGTTCACGCAGGCCGGCAGTGTTGGGCGAGGAGATGTTGACGGTGATGTAGTCGGCCAGCGGATACACCTTGTCCAGGCAGGCAATGTAATCGTCCACCGCCTGTTCGTTGGGGGTGTCCTTGTTTTTGCCGATGTTGATGCCGAGCAGGCCGCGACGGTTGCGCGCGCGTTCGACGTTGCGCACCAGCGCGTCCACGCCCGCATTGTTGAAGCCCATGCGGTTGATGATCGCATTGTGCGCCGGCAGCCGGAACAGGCGCGGCTGCGGGTTGCCGGCCTGCGGACGCGGGGTGATGGTGCCGATTTCGACGAAGCCGAAACCCAGCGCGAACAATGCATCGATGTGCTCGCCATTCTTGTCCAGGCCGGCGGCCAGGCCGACCGGATTGGGGAAGGTCAGCCCGAACACGGTGCTCGGCATCGGCGCGATGCGTGCGGCCAGCAGCGGCGTGGTGCCGGTGCGATAGGCCAGGTCCAGTGCGGACAGGCCGAGGCCGTGGGCGCGCTCGGCGTCGAGCGAGAACAGGAAGGGGCGGGCAAGCGAATACATGCGTCGGTTCAGTCCAGCGTGCCGAGGAAGGCTCGGGTTCGATATTCAAAAGCGACCTGGCCGTCGACCGCGTGGGCGGCGAACAGGTCCTGCAAGGCGTCGATCATCGGCGCGTGGCGAGGATGACCGGATTGGGGTGCGTAGGAGGAGGACAGCAGGCGCCCGCGCAGGGCATCGAAGTCCAGATGCTGTACGTTCGGCAGCTCTACCATGCCGCGCAGGCCGGGGCCGAACCAGGCCTGCATGGTGGCATCGTCCTGGTAGCGCTCGGCCACGGCGGTGTAGTCGGTGCCGTAGTCCAGCAGCAGCTGTTCGTAGCCGATCAGGAACGGGCTGGCATCGAGCAGACGCGAATTCCAGTAGATCAGTGCCAGGCCACCTGGACGCAGGATGCGCTGCCACTCGGCGCGCACCGCCACGGTGTCGAACCAGTGGAAGGCCTGCGCCACGCTGACCAGATCGACGCTGGCATCGTCCAGGCCGGTGGCCTCGGCGCGACCATCGACGGCGGAGAAACGCGGGTACTGGGGTGCCAGCCAGTGTTCGGCGGCGGCACGCATGGCGGCATTCGGCTCGACCGCCACCAGTGGATGATCGCTGGCCAGAAACTGACGGCTGGAGATGCCGGTTCCCGCGCCGATGTCGGCCACCAGCGCCTGGTGGCTGACGCCCATCGGGCCGTGCAGCCAGTCCAGCAGCGCGGGCGGGTAATCGGGCCGGTAGCGGACGTAGGCGGCGACGCGGCTGCTGAAGCGTTCAGTGCTGTCGGAGGTGGTCATGGCGTCAGTTCGACACCGCGGCCAGCCACGCCAGGCCACCGAAGAACAGGATGAAGACCAGGATGGCGGCAAGCACGGCGCCGACCATCACCCAGCCCAGCACAAGGCCGGTGACGGCCAGGCCATCGCCTTCCAGTTCATGCGGGCGGCGGCGGATCTCGGCGCGGGCCATGTGGCCGGTGATGATGGCCACGATGCTGGCCACGAAGGGCAGGACGGTCCAGCTGGCGATGCCCATGACCAGGCTGACCACGGCCAGGGCGCTTGTCTGTCGGGGTGCCACGCTCATCGGGGTCCTCCTTGGCAGTGTGCACATGATAGTGCCTCTGCCCAAGCAATCCCATGCCCGGCGGATGCGATGGCAGGCGTGGACCCTGGTGGGCGAACGAGGTGCTAGCCCTGGTAGGCGCCGACCTTGGTCGACAAAGGGTATTTCAGCAGGGCAGGCGTCGACCTTGGTCGACGAAAGGCATGCCAACCAAGGTTGGCAGCTACCGGAGTGCCGGTATCAGCCCATCAACACCTGGCCGCCATCCACGTTGAGCACGCTGCCGGTGACCCAGCGCGCCAGCGGCGAGCACAGGAACAGGGCGGCGTCGGCAATTTCGCGCGGATGGCCGAAGCGGCCGAACGGGATCTTCGCCAGGGTGCCGTGGTACAGCGCCGGATCTTCGGTGCGACGGCGATCCCACAGGCCGTCATCGAATTCAATCGAACCGGGGGCGATGGCGTTGACCCGGATCCGGTCCTTGGCCAGCGCCAATGCCTGCGACGTGGTGTAGTGCGACAGCGCGGCCTTTGCGGCGGCGTAGGGCGCGCCACCGGGGCGTGGCTGCTGTGCGGCAATCGAGGACAGGTTGAGGATGCAGGCATCGCTGGATGCGCGCAGCCACGGCAGTGCCAGGCGCGAGGCCCGTACCGCCGCCATCAGGTCGATCTGCAGGCTGGCGGCCCAGCCATCCTCGTCGTCGGCCATGCCGTAGCCGGTAGCGTTGTTGATCAGCACATCGATGCCGCCGAGTGCACCGGTTGCGGCCTGCAGCCAGACCTGGATCTGGCCGGCATCGGCCAGATCGGCGGAGACGGTATGCAGCGGGGTGCCCTGTGCCTGCGCATCGGCGCGCAGGGCATCCAGTCCGGCCTGGCCGCGGGCGCAGACCGAGACCTGCGCACCGGCGCCGGCGAATGCCAGCGCCATTTCACGACCGATGCCCTTGCTGCCGCCAGCGATCAGCACGCGGCGACCGGTGAAATCGAGGGTCGGAGCCCCATTGGGGATCCGGCCCTGGGCAGGGGGCAGATCCCCGGAGGGGCTCTGACCCGCAGCCATGGCAGAAACGTCTGCCATCACAGATCGAACTTGATGCCCTGGGCCAGCGGCAGCGAGTCCGAATAGTTGATGGTGTTGGTCTGGCGGCGCATGTAGACCTTCCACGCATCCGAACCGGACTCGCGGCCACCGCCGGTGTCCTTTTCGCCACCGAAGGCGCCACCGATCTCCGCACCGGACGTGCCGATGTTGATGTTGGCGATGCCGCAGTCGCTGCCAGCGGCCGACAGGAACTTCTCGGCAGTCTTCAGGTTCTGGGTGAAGATCGAGGACGACAGGCCCTGCGGCACGCCATTCTGCATGTCGATGGCTTCATCGAGGGTGTCGTACGGCATCACGTACAGGATCGGCGCGAAGGTCTCGTGCTGGACCACGGCATCGCTGTTCTTCAGGCCGGAGACAATCGCCGGCAGCACGAAGTTGCCGGCGCGGTCGATGCGGGTGCCGCCGGTTTCGATGGTGCCGCCGGCAGCCTTGGCCTGGGCGATGGCATCGAGGAACTGCTGCACGGCGCCGTCGCTGTTCAGCGGGCCCATCAGGTTGGCCGCATCGGTCGGGTCGCCGATCTTGCCTTCGACCTGCTTGTAGGCCTTGACCAGAGTGGCCAGCACGTCGGCGTAGATCGAGCGGTGCACGATCAGGCGGCGGGTGGTGGTGCAGCGCTGGCCGGCGGTGCCGACAGCGCCGAACACGATGCCCGGCACGGCCAGCTTCAGGTCGGCGGTTTCGTCCAGGATGATGGCGTTGTTGCCACCCAGTTCCAGCAGACAGCGGCCGAGGCGGCGCGCGACCTTCTCGTTGACGGTGCGGCCGACCTGGGTCGAGCCGGTGAAGCTGATCAGCGGCACGCGGCGGTCATCGACCATCTTTTCCGACAGCGCGGTGCCGGCATCGTTGATCAGGAAGAAGATGTCCGGGAAGCCGGCTTCGCGCAGGGCGTCGTTGCAGATCTTCAGCGAGGCGATGGCGGTCAGCGGCGTCTTGTTGGACGGCTTCCAGATGCACACATCGCCACAGATGGCGGCCAGGAACGAGTTCCAGCTCCACACCGCGACCGGGAAGTTGAAGGCGGAGATGATGCCGACCAGGCCCAGCGGGTGGTACTGCTCGTACATGCGGTGGCCGGGGCGCTCGGAATGCATGGTGTAGCCGTACAGCATGCGGCTCTGGCCCACGGCGAAATCGGCGATGTCGATCATCTCCTGCACTTCGCCGTCGCCTTCCGGCTTGCTCTTGCCCATTTCCAAGGCGACCAGCGAGCCAAGCGCATCCTTGTGCTTGCGCAGCGCTTCACCGCACAGGCGCACGGCTTCACCGCGGCGCGGGGCCGGCGTGGTGCGCCAGACCTTGAAGGCTTCCTGGGCGCGGGCGACGACGGTCTCGTACTCGGCCTCGGTGGTCGCGCGGACCTGCGCGATCGGCTCGCCGGTGGTCGGGTTGACCGGGGTGATCAGCTCACCGCTGGTCGCGCTCGACCACTCCCCGTTGCCCAGGTACGTGCCAGCGTTGATCGCGTCCAGGCCAAGGGACTTGAGCAGCTCGGAAGACATGCAGACTCCTGTGTTTCGTTACGTTGTTTGGTGCCATCGCGGGCAGGTGGGGGGCGCGATGAACTGAATCGCCGATGGTAGCAGAGCGGCCTGTCCGGCCATGGTGCAACGCGCCAGCGCCGCCGTGTGGAGCACGAATGCTTGGAGCGCAGGGTGTGTTGCCTGTAAACTTCCCGGCTGCATGGCCCCGTAGCTCAGCTGGATAGAGCGTCCCCCTCCTAAGGGGAAGGTCGCCCGTTCGAATCGGGCCGGGGTCACCACAATCAATAACTTAGGCGGACTCAGTGGTGAGCATTTCCCACTGTTTCCCGCATATCCACAGGATTTGGTCCCAGTAGTCCCAGCGCTCCTGCTCAGTACCTGAGCTTCGCCACCGCGCCATCGTCGCCCTCAGGCGTCAGATGGGCGTAGAACTTCTCGGTCGTGGCGTAATCGGCATGGCCGGCCAGAATCTGCACCCTTCGCAATGGCACTCCGGCCATGACCGCAGCTGGGCGCGCGCTGCGCTCGGGACGGTTGAGCCGGCGCCATGCGGCGATGGGCTTGTCTGGGTCGGCATGCTTGCTGGTCGACCTGCAGGCGCACTCGACTCGGTGGCCACCGCCGGCGGAGGCGCACGGCGCAGTTCGGCAACCCCCTCCGGGTGGCTGATATGTTCCTGGGTCATGGCTTGGTGCACTCCTCCATGTGGTCATGGAGCTTTTCCAGGAGGTAGGCCGCTTGCGCGGCGTCAATGGTGCCGCCAAGGTCGATGACGGAGGCAACTGGAAGTATGCGGAGATGGTGATCAATGCCGAGGCTCCGATGGTTGCATTCATCAGCGACCTTTACCCATTCTTCCCGCAGTTTCAGGAGATCGGCGCAAACCAGTTCAGGCTGACGCTGTGGACGAACACGCCCGCGCGTCTGCAGGGCTGGGCCTACGTGTTCGATCGCCCCGCCAACGAGGATGCGCAGTATCTGGCATTGTGGGATGCGAACGGCCGTCTGACTTATGCGCTGGGCGCAAAGCCCATGCGGATCATCGGTGTGGGCGGCGTCTTTCCCAATGGTGGTATGGGAGAGGGCAGGTTCCCTGACTTCACCGGCAAGACGGTCGCCGGGGTGATCTGCGCCCCTGCCACCAGCACTTTCCAGAACAGTTTCACCGTGATGGGAATCGGGGACGGGCAGGGCGTCAGTGGGAAACACGGCCTGTTCGGTAACGCCATCACCATTCCGAAGATCGGAACAGGCGGCTCGCCAAATCAGGCCGTGGTCGGGATCGTGATGGCCGTGGATGTGAAGAACTACTGACCGGTTGCAACGTGCCGAGATGCCGCTGGGGTTCGATTGAAGCGCGCCTATGCGACCTGCTGCAGCAGTCGCCGTTGTTCCGCGGCGTGTTCACCGCGCGGCTGACCCGGTAGGCCTGCAGTCGGTGGCCCGCTGTCCTTTGCTAGGAGGCTGTCAGCTGATTCAACGCGCTGAGTAGGAATGCGTCTTGTCCGTTTCCTGCAGCGAACGAGAGTCCCACCGGAAGATGATCTACGGACAGAAGAGGCGCTGAGACCTCAGGTAGCCTGGCGACACCCGAGAATGCTGTAATAGCCATGGTTCTATCGTAAAAATCCAGTACTGAGTCCAGAGTTGTCAGGCTGTTCTTCAGTGGTGCGGCAAAGGGTGTTGTCGGGAAGCAGATGAGCGTACCCGGCCTGAAGAAGGTGTTTATCTTGCGGTGCAGTAACTCCCTGAGCTCCCAGCTTTGGGCAAGAGACGTCCGATCAAAGCTCACTACATTCGCATAGGCCTGTGAAAAGCCGTATCCCATCTGCGGCTTGTGGTGGTCAATCCAAGTGCCGAGCGTGCTTTGAACTTCGGCTGTTTGGATATTACGTAGCGCGCGAAGGTTGCATGCTTCGAGTGGAAGGTCTTCATTGGTGATGTCACTGAAGCGAAGAACCTCAAGGCTGACGCCAGACGCGCGAGACAGTGTCTCCAGAGTGGCATATCCAGTAGCTCGCACATCTTCGTCAGCAATGTCCATTGCGTCTTCAAGCACGACAAGTCGTTGAACTGCTTGTTGGGGTTCAACGTGGGCAGGGGATATCGCCTGCATTGCCTTGATCAGCACATCAAGCCCGCTGGCGATGACCCCGACTGTACTGACGCTCGGCATGAAGGGGAGAACTCCTGCTTCGGACACTCGGTGAAGGGATGGCCGTATTCCCCATACACCACAGAAGCTTGCAGGAACCCGTATCGAGCCGCCTGAATCGGTGCCTAGCGAGAAATCGCAGGAGCCAGTCGCAACGGACGCGGCTGATCCGCTTGAAGAGCCGCCCGGAATTCGGTCCGGAGCTTTAGGGTTTAGCGGGGTTCCAAAGAACTGGTTCTGCCCCTCCAGGCTGTAGGTGAACTCATCTGCGACAACTTTGCCCACATATCGAGCACCGGCGGCGAGAGCTAGGTCCACACAGACTGCGTTGTGCAACGCAGCGGGGTGTTCACTTAGCCAATCTGGTGAGCCGTATGAGGAAACCAGGCCGGCTACGTCGATGTTGTCCTTCACAGAGAACGTCACGCCGCTAAGCATGCCCGCTAGAGTGGTTCTGATATCACCTTTGGAAAGAAAGGCGTTTGTATGTTCGCCAGATTCCATTTCTTGCTTCAACTTCATATGCAAATCGTGTAAGTGCGATGTCGGCCGTTGCCGCTTTGATTCGCTGGCCAGCTCCTGCTTTTTTTAGCCTAGACTGCCTCGCATGCCTTCTTGCACGGTTGCATCGATTAGACCTTGGAACATCTCCTGTTGACCGGTCGGAAGTACAGTCTGCAGCGTGGCGCGGCGCTTGTCGGCGTTGAACAGGGATTCGACTGCCCAGCCAACCAGGTACAGTGCTGCGAGGCAGCCTCCGGCCGTAGCAACCCGTCCATGGCAAACCAGGGGGCTGTCAATCGGCTCGACCCCCAGGGCTTCCAGGCTTCCGCGAGCGTCTGGGTGCGTCGTCGCACGTCGGGTTGGCAGCAGTCCAAGGCTCTCGAGAACGAAAGCTCCCGCGCAGATTGAACCGATGTACTGCTTGGACGGATCCAGCTTAAGGGAAGGCAAGAAGTTGGGGTCGCTAAGGGCGTCTGGAATGCCCTGCTTTCCGCTTGCAATCAATACCACGTCCGCTCGATTTGCTTCGCAAAGGGGGCCGTGAACCGTGATGAACAGACCATTGGAGGACCGAACTCTAGGGCTTGCGGCTAAGATTCGCACATTCCAGTCGTCTGTGTTCCTGCCCAAAATGTCCCACATTAAAAAAAGGTCGATATCGGTGAAGTTATCGAAAGTGATCAGCGCTATGGTCTTCAAAATTGCTTCCTGAAATTACTAATTGTCTTTTCGCCTTCGCCTTCGCCTTCGCCTTCGCCTTCGCCTTCAGCTTGAGCGAGGGGTCAGCTGCAGCCGCATAACGACTTCTTCGAATTCATCTTGCTCGACGACTTCGAACCCGAATCGTTTGAAGAATCTTTGCATTACGTCATGGCCGGGGACATGGCATACCGAGATGCTGGTGTACTCGTCAAGCTCAGCAATCTCTTCGATAGCAAGGGCAATTGCTATGGTGCCCATCCCTTCGCCTTGCCGCCCGATATCGATCATGAGCTGATCGATGAAAATTTCATTTGGATGGCCGTTCTCATGGTTCGGATAGTACTGAAGGAATCCGACCGGGCATTCATCCAAATAGATTGCTCGATTGACGTAGTGCTCAAAGAACTTTGAAGCGGCCAGTGCTTCTGAATTGAGCGCCACATACTGTTCTTGGTCTTTGGAGATCTCCAAATTGATGATATCGACCCAGTTGCTCTTTGTTACCTGCCTCAAACTAATGTTCATACTCACTAAGCACATTCCGCAGACTTCGGTCGTCCAACTTTGACTCCGGCTCGTCAAGTCGTATTGAACGAAATTGCTCGCGGCTGGAGGTAGCGGCGCGCACGGCCGACGCACGTGTCTGCGGTGCCTGCGGCCAGCAGGACCCTCACTACGCTGCCACAAGGGGTCATCGCGCTGGGCTCTTTCCGAACTGCTCAGCCACGCGACCAGCGCGTTCGCAGGATCTGCGACGCCCGGCCGTATGCTTCCGGCCATGCTTCCCTCGCACCGCTACCAAGGTTTCCGCACCGCCCCGATTCCCTTTGGCTGGGTCCAGACGGGTGAGCGCTGGGCGCTCTGATACAACGGCCGCGGGACGGCCGGCGTCGAACCCGATGGCGGCCTTGGGGTGCGCCTCTGGTTGGAGAGCTGCAAGTTCTGGGAAGTGAAGGAAATCCGCGCCGCCAATGTCAGGCAGGCGAAGCGCTACGCCGCGCGTTGGTGCGCCGCCAGACTGTATCCCGAGCTGCCTCTGCGTGAGGCCGTTGCCCGGCTGACCGACAGCACGCCGATCCAGGTGCCCCCGCCACTGCCCAGCCTGCCGCCGACCCGCGAGCAACGGCAACAGGCCTGGCGCCTGGCGGAGGCCGGGACAGTGGAGGTGGCGCGAATCAAGGAAGCGCTGGAGCCACGCCGACCGCAGAAGGAGACCAAGCCAAGGGCGAGAGATCCCATGAAGGCGTGGGTCGGGGCAGGTAGAGAGCAGCTGTTCCGAGATCGAATCTGATGCCCCGTTCAGGGGAGGCGGTCGACGTTGCTTGCCCGTCAGACTTGCCCTTTCACCAGAGAGAGCAACGATGAGCGCCAGCAATGGCAAGACCGCCAGCTTCGACACCATGGAAGCCCAGATGAGGCGCACCTACGAGAACGCGCAAGTGCCGCTGGCAGAGTTGGGTGGGTCGCTGGCTGACGTGGTCGAGGAAACGTTGTTCGTTATCGACGTTCCGGCCGCGTTCGCGGCCAGCGGCAAGGTCCGGCCGGCCGTGTATGGTCAGCCGGTGCCGCAGGTTGCCAGTAACCTGATTGGGGTCCCGGCGCTGGCCTTCCCAGAGCAGCTGATCGAGATTGCCTTCCGGGCAAAAGTCCAGAGCTGAAGACAGGAGCGGATGGGGGCGTACGCGCCTCATCCGCCACGTCCGCGCCGGAGGCCGCGAGGGTGACCTGTCGATTCAGGCGAGAGAGCACTGGCGCTGTAGGGCGCAGCCCTCATGACGAAATGTGAGCCCCACCGCCATCACGACGGCAGGGCTCAGTCCTCAGAAGGGTGCTACTGAAAGAACAAGCCCCACTGCGCAGGCAATCCAAGACAGAGTAAGCAGGAACAGCGTCCGTGGCTTATTGGTGAACCATTCGGCATTCCGCACCCTCGCTCTATAGGAAACGATGAGCGCGATGAAGACGAGGGATGGAATGATGTACGGCCAGACAAGAGCGCCCTTGGCACCCCTTCCGATCGACAGTCCGGCCAGCATCCATACTGCAGAGCTCATCGTCAGGATCAAAAATGCCCGGATAAGAATGCCGTTTCCGTGGATCGGTCGCTCTGATCCACGTTCTATGGGGTTAGGGAGTTCACTTGGCATTGTGCACCTGAGGGAGTGTAGGAACAGCCGATTCGGAAACCAACATATACCGGTGGAGAGTTTGCGCCGATCCAACGGACACCCAGGTTGTCGAGGTGTCTTATCATCTCACCACCCGGGCCTGCCGCAAGTGGGCCCGTCGGATAAATGTACGTTTGGGAAGCTTGATCGGGGCTCGCAATATCCTTCTGCCCGTCAGGAATCACATTGCCTGCTGCGTCTCGCCCGGATCCGCGGATGTATCTGTACCCGTGATCTTGATAGGTGTATTGCACGAGAATGTAGCGTTCAACGCATTTCAGTTCCTTCCTGGAGTTGTAGATTGCGTGCAAGATAAGCGCAGCATGAACGTGCTGGTGTTTCACCTTATGCTCGCGAGCCTAGCGCGAGCTTTTGCCGATTTTGGCGGAAGAGCTCTTTGATCACGTAGCACGGGTGCTTGGGAAAGGTGAACATTCGCCAGTCCTGCCTCTCGGGCTCCCTGATGGGCAGTGATCACCAGCGTCTTATCCCACGGCAGTGGTCACAATGGCCAGTCAAGTGCGCAGAAGGGCCCAGACTGTCGAGCCTGTCATATTTGCCCGTATACCTGCGGGGTAGACTCGGTTGGCACGCATGAGGCGTGCACTACGCCAATACCGAGGACGATAGTCATGTTGAAGGGATTGAAACCTCTCACCGCTGCCGCCGTGTGCCTGCTCGGCCTGTCCGCCTTTGCCCAGAGCGCTGCTGCGGCACAATGGGTAGACAGCGGCCGCACCGCGTACGTAAAGACCAGTTTCTTCGGCAGTTTCGCCTACCACACCTGCGACTCCAGCGGTGCGCAGATCCAGGGGTACCCGGGTAGCTGCGGCAGCGATGCCGGCAGTGGCTGGACGTCCAACTACACGGCCTCCAGTGACCTTGCCAACAGTCAGCTCATGGCCTGCAACCACAATCCGTTCCAGCTCGGCTCGGCCTGCTACGGCCTGGCGTATGCGATCAATGGCCAAGCGTACGCTGGCGGGCTGCCTGCCGCCTGCAATCTCGGCGCGCGCGCGGTGGTCACCGCGTCCAGCATGGAAACCGTCGAGATCCAATACGAAGAGCTCGACGTGGACACCATCGAGTCGGCACGCGAGTACGTCTGCCGGTAAAGCGCCGACAGGTCGCCGCCGTCGAGTGCGGCGGCTTCCTGCATGGGACATCCGTCTCACGCACTGTTACCGCAGCCCAGTTCGCGCAAGCACGTCCGCTGCAAGCGCCTGATCATCAGCCTCCAACCCAGGCAGCGGCCGCGGCAGGTTGACGGGACCACACAGGCTTCCATATGCCCGCACAGTTGCAACCGGTTCAACCTCGGCATTATCCGCGTATCGCTGGCTGGCTCGATTCGGTTGCAGCGACGCAACGCTGGGCTGGCCCGGGCGTTGCGTTTCCTCTGCTGCCTGAGGCATTCGCACAGGCTCTTGAACTGGCCGAGCGCCCGGGTTGGGTGCTGTTGGACGGGGAGGGTGCGTGCATGGGGTTCGGCCAGTACTGGTTGACCGCGCCCGGCACTGCCCACCTGGGCCGCATCATTGTCTCGCCGCAGGCGCGTGGGCGCGGCCTGGGCCGGGTGCTGATGCAGTTGTTGTATGCCGAGGCCCTGCGGTCGCCGGATGTGCAGCGCCTGAGCCTGCGTGTCTATCGTGACAACGTCGCGGCGGTCGCGCTCTACCGCGATTTCGGCTTCCAGCCGGTGGAAGATGCCTCGACGCCGGAATTGTTGTTCATGCAGCGCAGCGAGGGCTGAGCCGTGATCACGTGGGCAGCGGTACGGTCTGCTGCGCCTGCCATTCCCTGGCGGTGATGCGGCTGATGTGTTCGGTGCGGTAGTCGGCGAGGAAGCGGTTGAACTGGTTGACCTCGGCGTGGTGATGGCGGAAACCGCATTTGGACTGCGCGCTCATCGATTGCAGGTTGTCGGCGAAGTAGCCGCACCACAACGCATCCAGCTGCAGATCCAGGAAGGCATGCCGCATCACCTCACGTACGGCTTCGGGTACCAGGCCACGCCCCCAGTACGGTACGCCGATCCAGTAGGCGATCTCTCCCTCGCGCTCGCCCAAGCTGAAGTTGCTGTCTGCACCGATCAGGATGCCGACGCAACCGATGGCACGCCCGTTCTCGCGGCTCTGCAGGGCGTAGACCTCCGGTCGGTTGAACACGGTGCGGATGATGTCGGCACTCTCCTCTACGCTGGCATGCGGTGGCCAACCGGCGATGGGCCCCACGCGCGGGTCGCGGGCGTACTCGTACAGATCGGCGGCGTCACTGTCGCGCCAGGGGCGCAGGATCAAGCGTTGGGTGGCCAGGTGCATGGCGGGTCCGTCGGTGGAAAGAGAGTGCACAGGCTAGGTTTCGACGGGCGGGGAGCACAGGGCGGGACCTTGATGGTTTCGGTACTTTTCACAACTTCTTCGTTCGGGCGGATATGCTCTGCCGCGATATCCCAGTGGATCGGCCCATGGATCGCATTCCCCAGCTTCTGGAACAGGACGAATCCATGCGCTTGGAAGTCAGTACGCTGGCTGAAGGCTTGGGTGTTCCGCTGTCGTTCGGGCACGCCTATCTGACGGTGCTGGTGTGCGTGTCCGGGCGTGCGCGGTTCGCACTGAACTTCCGCGAAGTGGCGGTGCAGCGGCACGACGTACTGGTGCTGGCGGAGGATACGCTGACGCTGCTGCGGCAGCGTTCGCGCGGCTTCCTTGCGGTGGCCTGCCTGGTGCCGAAAGCGCTGGCCTCGGAGGTGGCCTATGTGCTGCCCAATGCACTGTTCAAGTTCCTGCACGAGCACCCTCATTGTGTACCGTCACCGCTGGAGGTGCCGCTGCTGCAGGGTTGGCTGCAGCAGTTGATGGATGCCCAGCACAACGGTGGCCGCCATCGGCACGTGATGCTGCGCAACCTGCTGCAGACGTTTTTCCTGAAGTTCGCCACACTGCTCCCGGCATACTACGAGGCGGCGCCGCAGGTCGGCCGACGCGAGCGCCTGGCCTGGAGCTTCTGGGAACTGGTCGGCCAGCGCAGCACGCGCCAACGCGACGTGCAGTCCTACGCCGAGGCGCTGTGCATTACCCCGTTCTATCTCTCGCAGGTGACCCGGGAATGCTTCGGCGAAACGCCGAAGGCGTTGATCGACCGCCAGGTGGTGCTGGAGATCAAGGCGCTGCTGAGCTACAGCGAACTGCCGATCGGTCGCATCGCCGAACGCCTGTGTTTCGAGGACGCGTCCTACCTGTGCCGCTATTTCCGGCGGCACACCGGCCAATCGCTGACCGGCTACCGCCGGGCGGGGCAGGGCGGTATCAGTGCGATACGAACAAGGGCGCCGGTACTTCGGCGAGCAGATCCTCGGTGACCCCGCCGAGCACGCGTTCGACCACGCGACTGCGACTGTAGGGCCCCAGCACCAGCAGATCGGCTTCGGCATCAAGTACATGCTGGCGAATGGTGGCAGCTACGCCCCCTTGGCTGGAGCTGATCGCCTGTATCTCAACTTCAACGCCGTGCCGCGCCAGATGCTGGGCCATTTCAGCGCCGGGTGCCGCTTCAGCCTTGGGCGTGTCGACCATCAGCAGGGTTCTACCCCGAAATCACGGACGGTTGTAAAAGGGCTGAGAACTTCTGGTCTTGCCTGGCGACCCTTCGTCGCATCCTCGGGTTGTGGAACCGCTCGATGTATTCGAACACATCCGCCCTCGCGGCATCGAGCGTTGG
>NZ_JCAFVP010000022.1:0-44642 GCF_059372495.1 Stenotrophomonas sp. YJH_SMC_80 | reverse complement strand
GGAGGTCAGTTCCTCCATCGAGGCGGCGGTCTCTTCCAGGTTGGCGGCCTGCTGCTCGGTACGGCGCGACAGGTCGCTGTTGCCGGACGCGATCTCGCCAGCGGCGAGGGTGATGCTGGAGGCACTGGCCTGGATCTGGCCGACGATCTGGGTCAGCTGTGCGACGGTGGTGTTGGCGTCGTCACGCATGCGCGCGAACACGCCGTTGAACTGGCCGTCCATGCGTGCGGTCAGGTCGCCGGCGGCGATCGACTGCAGCAGCTGCGAGAGCTGGCCGAGGTTGCCGTCGGCCACCTGCATCATGCTGTTGAGCTGCTCGATCATCACGCGGAAATCGTGATCGAAACGCTGCGCATCACCGCGCTGGCTGAAGTCGCCGGCGGCGGCGGCCGAGGCCAGCTGCTGGATCTGTGTGTTGATGGCCAGTAGGCTGGCCTTGGCCGCGTCCATCGACTCGTGCAGGATCGCGCGGCTGCCGGGCAGGCGGCGGGCGTCCGGGGCGAGGTTGCCGATGGCGTACTGGTTGAGCACTTCAATGGCATCGACGATCGCATCGAGGTGTTCGAAGATCACCGTGTTGATGCCGCTGGCCAGCTGGCCGTAGACGCCCGGGAAGTCTTCCGGAATACGGTGGCTGATGTCCGGGCCGGCATGCATCTGTGCCATCAACTGGGTCTGTTCGCTGAAGCGGCGCAGCATCGCGGTCATGTCGGCGGTGGCCGCCAGCATGCGGCCAGCCTCGTCCTTGCCGGTGCTCTGGGTGGTGACGCTGAGGTCGCCGCGTGCGACGGCCTGGATGGCGTTCACGGCCTTGCCCAGGGGGCCGGTCACTGCACGTGAGATGACGATGGCCAGCGCAGCGGCCACAAGGGACAGCAGGACGATGCAGCCGATGATGGCGATCATGCTGTTGCGATGGGTGGCGTTGGCGTCGGCGATCTTGCCGTCCATCTGGCCGGCGATGTGGGTGCCCAGGGCCTTCATCGCAGCGAACAGGTCGCGACGCGCCGGGCGCGACTGCTCGTCGGATATCTGCTGTGCCCGAGCGCCATCACCGGCGGCCACGGCGTCGCGCATCGCCTTGTTGGCGGCGAAGTAGCGGTCCAGCTGTGCGCTGGCCGCGCGATAGAGTTCACGCTCCTTGGCCAGCGCCGGCAGCGCCGAGTAAGCGGCCAGCTCGTCATGCACGGCCTTGGCGGTGTCGTCCATGCGCTTGTTGTAGTCGGCGACCTTCTCCGGCTGGTCGAGCATGCTCAGCTGTGCAAGTTCATAGGTGCGGAATTCTCCCAGCTGCGAGCGCGCCTCGCCCAGGTGCTGGACCGAGGGGATGTCGTTGCCAGCCATCTCGCGCAACTGCGCGTTGGCTTCGCTCAGGCGCAGCAGTGCGAAGGCGCCGAGGATCAGGGTCATCAAGGTGGTGAGGGTGAACCCCACGGCCAGCTTGCGGGCGATGGGCAGATCTTGGAACCACTTCATGCAGGGTGCTCCAGGTGGGCAGAGTGCCGGCGTCTGTGCGCCGGTTCGGGGGTGGTTGCAGAGCGAACGGGGGTGCCCGGTGGGGTTCGGTGACGACCGTCATTGCGAAATAACGGCGCCGTCCGCGTGGACTTTATGGACGCAGATCACATTCGGTTGCGTAGGGATGACAGCGCGAAAGCGTTGCAGCGGCGTACTTTCGCTTGGATGAAGTAGTTGCGCCCGCAACCATCATGGCGACGGAGTTCACAGAAGGGATGGGGTCGGATCCCTTTCCTGCGGAAAGGGATCCGACCCCCTTGGCAGAGCGCGCACAAACAAAAACCGCCGCCCCGAAGGGCGGCGGTCCAGTACACGCATGCAGCGTGGATCAGGCGGCCTGCGGCATCCGCAACGAGCGCACCAGTCCGCCGATGTCGACGATCAACGCGACGCGGCCGTCGCCAAGGATGGTGGCACCGGACACCCCGCCGATACGGCGGTAGTTGTTCTCGATGTTCTTCACCACCACCTGCTGCTGGCCGACCAGTTCATCCACTTCCAGTGCGATCTTCTGGCCATCGCCTTCGACCACGACCACCAGCGATTCACTGCCCGGCGCACGGTTGCCGTAGCCGTAGTACTCGCTCAGCGAGAGGATCGGCAGGTACTCGCCACGTACGCGCAGCACGCGGCCTTCGCCGGCCATGCTGCGGATGTCCTCGGCCTGCGGCTGCAACGCCTCAAGCACATAGGCCAGCGGCAGGATCAGGGTTTCGCCGGCAACCGCCACGGTCATGCCGTCGAGGATGGCCAGGGTCAGCGGCAGGCGGATCAGCGTGCGGGTGCCAGTACCCAGGCTGCTTTCGATCTGGACCTCACCGCCCAGTGCCTGGATGTTGCGGCGAACCACGTCCATGCCGACGCCACGCCCGGACAGGTCGGTGACCGCATCGGCAGTGGAGAAGCCTGGCTGGAAGATCAGGTCCCAGACCTGCGAATCGGTCGGGTTGTCCGGTACGGCCAGGCCGCGTTCGGTGGCCTTGGCCAGGATCTTGGCGCGATCCAGGCCGCGGCCGTCGTCGCTCACTTCAATGACGATATGGCCGCCCTGGTGCGAAGCGGCCAGGGTGATCGTGCCGGTTTCGTCCTTGCCCGCGCCGCGACGCACGTCGGGCATTTCCAGGCCGTGGTCGATCGAGTTGCGCACCAGGTGCACCAGTGGATCGGCGATCTTTTCGATGAGCCCCTTGTCCAGCTCGGTGCCCTCGCCGACGGTGCGCAGGCGCACCTGCTTGCCGAGGCGGCTGGACAGGTCGCGGACCAGGCGCGGGAAGCGGCGGAACACCGCGTCGACCGGCAGCATGCGCACGCCGATCACCGCTTCCTGCAGATCGCGGGTGTTGCGTTCCAGCTGGTCCAGGCCGGCGAACAGGCTCTCGGCGTGGACCGGGTCCAGCGCGTGCGAGACCTGCTTGAGCATGGCCTGGGTGATGACCAGTTCGCCGACCAGGTTGATCAGCGCATCGACCTTGTCGACGCTGACGCGGATCGACGTTTCGGCTTCCTGGGTGGCAGCACCGCCGGCGGCAGGCGCAGCAGGCGCTGCCGGCACGACGGCAGCAGGTGTGGAAGGGGATGCAGCAACGGGCGCCTGGGTTGCCAGGCTCGGCGGCGCTGCCGGACGGATGTCCAGCTCGCAGTCGTCCAGCACCCAGGCGAAGGTGTCTTCGATCTTGCTGCGCGGCACCTTGCCGACCAGGCCCAGGTCCCACGCCAGGTGGGCCTCGAGCGGGTCGAGCTGGGCGAAGCCCGGCAGGCGTTCCATGCGCGCGGCCACCTGCAGCGAGCCGAGGTGTTCCAGTTCGCGGATGATGCGCAACGGGTCGTTGCCGCTCATGAACAGCGAGGGTGCCGGGGTGAACCCGATCTGCCAGGCTTCCGGCGTATCGTCCACCTTGGCTGCGGCAGCGGCCGGCGCGCTCGGTGCGGCCTGGCCGGAGAGAACGGCTTCGAGGCGCGCCTTCACTGCGGCGACCGCCGCGGGGTCTGCGGCCTGGCCATGTTCGGCTTCGCGCAGCAGGGCGCGCAGTACATCCACCGAGGACAGCATGGCATCGACGGCATGGCCTTCCAGGGCCCGCTTGCCGGCACGCAGCTCATCGAGCAGCGTTTCCAGCACGTGGGTCAGGCCGGCGATGGCATCGAAGCCGAAGGTGCCGGCGCCGCCCTTGATCGAGTGGGCGGCGCGGAACACCGAATTGATGATCTCCGCGTCCTGCTGCCCCGATTCCAGGGCCAGCAGGCCAGCCTCCATCGCGTCGAGGCCTTCGCGGCTCTCCTCGAAGAAGGTGGCGTGGAAGCGTTGCAGGTCCATGCTCATGGCAGTGGTGGTCCGGAAGCGAAGAAGGGGAGCGGTGCGGGGCGATCAGCCCAGCACTTTCTGCACGGTGGCGACCAGCTGTTCCGGATTGAACGGCTTGACCAGCCAGCCGGTGGCACCGGCGGCCTTGCCTTCGGACTTCTTGTCGGCGGCCGATTCGGTGGTCAGCATCAGCAACGGGGTGAACTTGTAGTCCGGCAGCTGGCGCAGTTCGCGGATCAGCGCGATGCCGTCCATGTTCGGCATGTTGACGTCGGTGACCACCGCGTTGAAGCGCTGGCCCTTGGCGCGACCGAGCGCGACCGCGCCGTCTTCGGCTTCTTCGACGGCAAAACCGGCCGAGGTGAGGGCGAAGGAAACCATCTGGCGCATCGACGCCGAATCGTCCACCACCAAGATACGTGCGCTCATGCAGCGTTCTCCACAGATTTCAGGTTGTCATGGGTTACGTCCAGGCCCAGGGCCTGGGTGACGCCCAGCAGGCGCGCGGCGTCACGGAAGGTTGCGGTGCAACCGTGGAAGTCGGTGCCCAGGCCTGCCTCGCGGCGGGCCTGCACGAATGCACACAGCACCTGCACGGCGGCCGTGTGGATGCGGGCGACCTGGCTTGCATCCAGGGTCAGCTCGCCTGCCTGCGCCACCAGCGGGGCGAGGCGGTTCTTGAGCTCGGTGCTGCTCTCGATGCCGAGATCCTCACCCAGTTCGACAGTGCTCATCGTTGCTCCGGACAAACGGTTCCGTGATCCATAACGGCACCCCGGCGGGGTTCTTTAGAGGAATCGACGCGGTGCGTCGATGCGGTCGCAGCTGAAAAGGGGACGGAGAGGATCAAGTCGCAAGCGACCTGGCGCTACTGCAGCCCCCTCGGCAACGGCGACCGCGCAGTGGGGACGTAAGGTGTTGATCCAACGGATCAACTCCTTGCGTCCCCGACAGGTACCGCGTCGGCGCAAAGCGCCGAGCCACTTGCGACTTAATCCCCTCCGTCCCCTTTTTTCCAGATCAACTCAACAGCCGTGTGGCGTCCAGCAGGATCATCGGGCGCTGGCTGACCCGGGCGACGCCGCGGAACAGATCATTGGAGATCTGGCAGATGCGGGCGGTATCCGGGGGTTCGATCTGTGAATCGGTGAGGTTGGCGACATCTTCCACTGCCGACACGCGCAGGCCGATGGTCTCGCCGTCCTCTTCCAGCACCACGATGCGGGTCAGGGCATCGTCTTCTGCCGCTGCGGCGCCGAGGTGCAGGCCGAGGTCCATCACCGGCACCACCTGGCCACGCAGGTTCATGATCCCGAGCATCGCCGGTGCCGTGCCACGCAACGGCAGCAGTGGCACCGGCAACACCACTTCCTGCACTTTCAGCAGTTCCAGCGCATAGGCCTGAGTCCCGCAGCGCAGGCGCAGCCAGCGCGAGGTGCGCTCGCCGGCGCGGCGGTTCTGCGGGTGCGGACTGCTGGCGGGCTGGTGCGCCTGCGCCTGCAGCTCCTGCCAGGTACCGGGACGGTTGGTGGCCGGGGCATCCAGGGCGACGCGGGGCGGCGGCGCGGCGGCAGCACGCGCGGCCGGGGCGGGCGCGGGTGCAGGGCGCGGTGCCGGGGGCGCAACCACGGCCGGTGGCGGCGTGGGGACATCCTCGCCACCCGCAGCGGCTTCGAACGCAGCCTGCAGACCGGGGCTGTCAGTGTGGGCGAGCTGATGGCTGTCGGCCGCGTCGGTCTCGTAGATCACTTCGTCGGGCAGGTCGTCCCAGGTGGGCTCCGGGCCGGCCTGGGCCGGGGTCGTCTCGTGGATCACCTCGTCAGGCAGGTCATCCCAGGTCGGTTCGCGCTCGGGAGCGGCGACCGGCATTGCGGCGGCCTCGAAGGCGGCTTCCAGTGCTGCCTCGTCCTGTGCCGGGGCAACGGCAACAGCAACAGCGTCCGTCTCATAGATCACTTCAGCGGGCAGATCGTCCCAGGTGGGCTCGCGCTCGGCCGTTGTGGCCGCCTCGAAGGCGGCTTCGAGCCCGGCGTTGTCCACGGCAGGCACCGCGGCGACGGTGTCGGTTTCGTAGATCACCTCGGCCGGCAGGTCATCCCAGGTCGGCTCGCGTTCCGGTTCCGATGTGCTGTCCGGAGCCGGGGCGGCGCTGTCCGGCGTTGGCAGCACGACGGCCGCCGGGGCGATCGCTTCGCCCAGCAGTTCGTCCAGGTAGTCGTCCAGTACGCCGGTGCTGTTCATGCGGCCTGCTCCAGGGCACGGGCATCCTCAACGAGGATCCAGTTCAGTGCGCGGCGATAGGCGGCCAGGCCGCGGCCCGGGTAGTCCTCACCAACGCTGGGCAGGGTCAGGCCTGCGGCATTGCTGATGCGGGTGTCGATCGGAATGGCGTCTTCCCAGACGCGGGTGCCGTGGCGATCCTGCATCGTGCGCAGCGACTCGTTGCCGGCGCGGGTGCGGCGGTCGAACAGGGTCGGCAGGATCGAGATCGGCAGCGGGCGGCGGCGCGAGCGCTCGACCATCTCGCCGGTGCGGACCATGCCGTCCAGGCCATGCAGGGCCAGCGGCTCGGCCTGGGTGGGAATGATCAGGCGGTCGGCAGCGGCCAGTGCGTTGATCATCAACAGGCCAAGGGTGGGGGCACAGTCCAGCAGGATGTAGTCGTGCTGGCCCTGGTGACGCGCCAGTGCGTTCTGCAGGGCCAGGCCGAGGCCGGGCTGGTTGGCGCTGCGGCGCTCCAGCGTGGCCAGCGCCGACTGCGCGCAGACGTAGTCCAGGCCGTGGATGCTGCTGGCATGGCACAGGCTGGAAAGATCGGCCGGCGGGGCGCCGAACAGTTCCAGCACGCCCGCCGGCGGCGGATCCACCGGCACGCCGAAGGCGCGGCTGAGCGAGGCATGCGGATCGAGGTCGATCAGCAGCACGCGATGGCCAAGCGCGGCCAGGCCGCGGCCGAGGGCGAGGGTGGTGGTGGTCTTGCCGACTCCGCCCTTCTGGTTGGCGACTGCCCAGATGCGCATCGGTTTACTCCTTCATTGCCGGGGGAACGGCGGCGCCGACGCGGCTGCCAGCCGGCACCGGCGGCAACTTCACCGGTGCGATGGGGGAGGTGGGGGCGGTGGCCGGAGTTGCGGCGGCCTGTTCGGTGGTGCTGTCGTCGACGGCGCCGGTGGCCGCATTGAGGCGCTGGCCAAGCGGATCCACCGAATGCGAGGTGTCGGCCAGGATGATGACCATCACCCGGCGGTTGCGGTTGCGCCCCTGCGCGCTGTCGTTCTCTTCGCGCGGACGGAACTGGCCATAGCCAACCATCGCCAGCCGTGATGGCTGCACGCCCTGGTCGGCGAACAGGTGCACCACGCTGGCGGCGCGTCCGGCCGACAGTTCCCAGTTCGAAGGGAAGGTGGCGGTGGCGATCGGCACGTTGTCGGTATGGCCTTCCACGCGCACGCTGTTGGGCACGTCACGCAGCACCTCGGCCAGGCTGGCCAGCGTCTGCCGTGCATGCACGTCCAGCGCGGCCGAGCCGGTGGGGAACAGGATGTCGCTGTTGATCTCCACTTCGATCCACAACTCGGTGCGGCGCACGCTGATCATGCCGCGGTCGATCAGCGGCGCCAGTGCGGCGGTGAGGCGGTCGGCGATGCTGTTGAGCTGGCGCTCGGCACGGGCGATCTGTTCCTGGTTGTGCACGGAGACCGGCATGCGCATCTGCGAGGCCATCGACGGCAGCAGGGTCGGGTCGTGCGACGGCGCGGGCGCGGAGGGGCCGATCTTGGTGCCGGACTTGATCACCGAGGGGCTGTCCCAGCCGCCACCCTGCACCTGCTTGTTACCCACCTGCACCGGGTTGATGGTGCGCGGTGCGCCGCCGAAGGCATCGGTGAGCGCGTCGGCCATGATCCGGTACTTGCCCTCGTTGACCGAGGAGATCGCGTACATGACCACGAAGAAGGCGAGCAGCAACGTCATCAGGTCGGCATAGGGGATCGCCCATGCTTCATGGTTGGCGTGCTCTTCGTGGTGCTTGCGGCGGGCCATGTCAGTGCAGGAAGCCGGAGAGGTTGGTTTCGATGTTGCGTGGGTTCTCGCCCTGGGCGATCGAAATCAGGCCTTCAATGACCATTTCGCGGTCGCGGGTGTTGTGCGAGATCACGCTCTTGAGCTTGGCGGCGATCGGCAGGAACAGCAGATTGGCCGAGGCGATGCCGTAGATGGTGGCGGTGAACGCGGCGGCGATGCCGTGGCCGAGTTTGCTCGGGTCGGCCAGGTTCTTCATCACCGCGATCAGGCCGAGAACGGCACCGATGATGCCGAGCGTGGGCGCGTAGATGCCCATCGCTTCGAAGACCTTGGCGCCGGCCTGGTCCTGGTGCTCCTGGCTGCCCAGTTCGATCTCCAGCATGTGACGCATCGATTCGGGTTCAACGCCGTCCACCAGCAGCTGCAGGCCCTTGCGCAGGAACGGGTCCTGCTGCGCTTCCACCTGCGATTCCAGGCCCAGCAGGCCCTGGCGGCGGGCGATGTTGCTCCACTCGACGATCTGCTGGATCAGTTCGCGGCGATCGCTGTGCGGCGGGCGCACGACCCAGCGCACGATCTTGAACGCATGCTTGAACACCGCCGGTGAGGTGTGAAGCAGGATCGCGGCAACGGTACCGACGATGACGATCACGAACGCCGCAGGCGACCACAGCGACGCCAGGCCGGCGCCCTTGAGGATGCTGCCACCGACCAGCGAGGCCAGGGCGAGAAAGAGTCCAATGAGGCTGAGTCTATCCATGGTTCCGGTATCGGCTTGTATGAATGGGACTTGAGACACCGGGAGAATGCGTACAGACGGTAGTCACAGTTTTCGGGTCGCCGGGCCTTGCCCGGCGGCGTTCAGCGTATGCCGTCCACGTCCAGGATCAGTGCCATGCGACCATCGCCGATCAACGTTGCACCGGCATAACCGCGCAGGCCGCGCAGGGCTTTTGGCAGTGGCTTGATGACCACTTCCTCGCGCCCGCGCACCTGGTCCACGACCAGGCCGAAGCGCGCTTCGCCGGCCTGCAGCACCACGATGGTCAGCAGGGTTGACGCGGCCGGCGTCACATCCAGCCACTGGCGCAGGTCGACCAGCGGCAGGGTGTGCGAGCGGCGATCAAGCACGGCGCGGCCATCGAACCAGCCCAGCGAGGTGCGCGGCGCGTGCAGCACTTCCATCACGCGTGCCAGCGGTAGCGCGTAGACGTCCTCGCCGGCCTGCACCAGCAGGGTCGGCAGGATCGCGAGGGTGAGCGGCACGCGGATCAGGAAGCGGCTGCCACGACCCAGTTCCGACTGGATCTGGATCTGGCCGCTCAGTTCGCGGATGCGCGACTGCACCACGTCCATGCCGACGCCACGGCCGGAGATGTCGGTGACCTGCTGCTTGGTCGAGAAGCCGGGCAGGAACACCAGGTGCAGGCATTCCTCGCTGCTCAGGCGGGCGGCGGCTTCCGGATCGATCAGGCCTTTCTCACGCGCCTTCGCGCGCAGCTTCTCCGGGTCGATGCCGGCGCCATCGTCCTGCACCTCGATGCTGACGTAGTCGCCTTCCTGCTGCGCCGACAGGCGTACATGGCCCATCCGCGGCTTGCCTTGTGCTTCGCGCAGGTCGGGCATTTCCACGCCATGGTCGATGGCGTTGCGGACCAGGTGCACCAGCGGATCGGCCAGTGCTTCGACCAGGTTGCGGTCGAGTTCGGTTTCGGCGCCGACCAGCTCCAGGTCCACTTCCTTCTTCAGCGAGCGGGCGACGTCGCGGGCGACCTTGGGGAAGCGCGAGAACACCTTGCCCACCGGCTGCATGCGGGTACGCATCACCGCCGACTGCAGGCGGGCAGTGGCGATGTCCAGCGTCGATACGGCGCGGTCCAGCTCCTCGTCGCGCAGGCGTGCACGCAGGGTCTTCAGGCGGTTGCGGGAAAGCACCAGTTCGCCGATCAGGTTGACGATCGCATCCAGGCGCTTGGTGTCCACGCGCACGGTGTGCTCGGCCTCGGCCATCGGCTTGGCCGCCGGCTTGGCGGCGGGCGCCGGTACGGGCGCCGGGCGCGGTGCAGCGGCAGGTGCCGCCGCGACGGTGGCAGCAGGCTTCGCGCCTGGCGCAGCGCCGCCGTGCAGCTGGTCCAGCAGCGCTTCGAACTCGTCTTCGCTGATCAGGCCGTCGTCGGCCTTCCTGGGCGGCGCGACCGCGGTCGGTGCGTTGCCGCCATGCAGCTGGTCGAGCAGGGCCTCGAATTCGTCGTCGGTGATCAGGTCGCTGCCGGCTGCCGCAGGCGCGGCCGCAGCGACCGGCGCGGCAGTGCCACCGTTCATGTCGAACTGCGCGATCAGGTCCGGCGGCGCATAGCCTGGCTCGGTGCCGGAGGACACGGCGTCCAGCATCGACTGCAGGTAGTCCAGCGATTGCTGGGCGGCGTCGAAGTGGTGGGCCTGCAGCACCGCCTGCCCGGCACGCGCGATGCCCAGGGCCTCTTCAGCGGCGTGGCACAGTTCGACCATCGCGGTGACGCCAAGGAAGCCGGCACCGCCCTTGAGCGTGTGGTATCCACGGAACACCGCGTTGAGCTGCTCGGTGTCCTGCGGTGCCTGCTCCAGCGACACCAGCTGTTCGCCCAGGCGATCCAGGATTTCCTGTGCCTCGATGATGAAATCGGCAGTGATGTCGTCGGATACCGCGCTCATGCTTACAGCCCCAAATCCGACAACAGGTCGTCGGCGTCGTTCTGCGAGACCGCGTGGCGGTCCAGTCCCTTCAGTGCCGGCCCGGCCAGTTCCGGGTCGGTGCGATGCTGTTCCGGCGGCAGGCCGAGTGCGCCGAAGCCCTCGTGCACGCGGCGGACGATGCCGACCACGCGACGGATGATCTGCCCGGTCAGGTCCTGGTAGCTCTGGGTCAGGGCGATCTCGGTCAGGTTGTGGCGGATGCGCTCGAGCTGCGCGTCCTGGCCCGGCTGCAGGCCTTCAGCACGCAGCTGTTCGGTCAGGCTGCGGCATTCCTCGGCCAGGTCCAGGGTGCGGTGCGTGGCCTGTTCGGTCATGGCCACCACGTGGTCCAGGCGTGCGCAGGCGTCGTCCAGCTCACCGGCCTCGCTGGGCACGGTCGGCAGCTCACCCAGTGCCTGCCCCAGCTCGCGGGCCAGCCGCGAGAGGCCGCTCATCATCGGCTGCGTACGCAGCGCGACCAGTCCGTCGATGCGCTGCCGCCAGGCGGCCTCGTCACCGGACTCGAGTGCGTCCAGGGCTTCCTGCAGGCGCAGGGCGAGGGCGCTCTTGTCGACCGTGGTATCCATCAGGCGCTGGCCGCCAGGCGTTCGAAGATCTTGCCGAGCTTCTCTTCCAGCGTCTGCGCAGTGAACGGCTTGATGATGTAGCCGTTCACGCCGTTCTGGGCGGCTTCGATGATCTGTTCGCGCTTGGCTTCGGCGGTGACCATCAGCACTGGCAGTGTCTTCAGCTTGGCATCGGCACGGATCGCCTTCAGCAGCTCGATGCCGGTCATCACCGGCATGTTCCAGTCGGTGACCACGAAATCGAACGGCTGGCTCTGCAGCAGCGACAGCGCGGCATGCCCGTCCTCGGCTTCGGCGGTATTGGTGAAGCCCAGATCGCCCAGCAGGTTCTTGACGATCCGACGCATGGTCGAGAAGTCATCGACGATCAGGATGCGCATGTTCTTGTTCAAAGCAGAGTTCCTTTGTTGTTCATTCCGGGCGGCCGGGGGCAGCCGCCTCGGGCATGTTCATTCTTCCAGGCCGGCGTCCGCCGCCTCGAAAATCTTGAGCCGGCCACGCAGGCGCAGCACCGCCTGGCCGTGGATCTGGCAGACCCGCGACTCGCTCACGCCGAGCACCGCGCCGATCTCCTTCAGGTTCAGTTCCTGCTCGTAGTAGAGCGAGAGCACCAGCTGTTCGCGCTCGGGCAGGTGGCCGATGGCCTTGCCCAGCTCACGGCCGAATTCACCACGCTCCAGCACCTGCTGCGGGGTCGGGCCGCCCTGGGCGACGGTGTCCAGCTCGCCCTGGTCCTCGATGCGCGACTCCAGGCTCAGCACCTGGCCACGTGCGGCGTCCTCCATCAACCGCAGGTATTCGGGCAGCGGCATCTCCATCGCGGCGGCCACCTCGGTGGCGCTGGCGGCGCGGCCGCTGCTCTGTTCCAGGCGGCGGATGGTGGCGGCGGCATCGCGGGCACGGCGGTGCACCGAGCGCGGCACCCAGTCGCCACGGCGGATCTCGTCGATCATCGAACCGCGGATGCGGATCGAGGCATAGGTCTCGAACGAGGCGCCCTGGTCGGCGTCGTAGCTGCGCGACGCTTCGATCAGGCCCATCATGCCGGCCTGGATCAGGTCGTCCACTTCAACGCTGGCCGGCAACCGCGCGGCCAGGTGGTGGGCGATGCGCCGCACCAGGTCCGAATGCTGGGCGATGACCTCGTTGGCCGCCGAGCGCTGGACTTCCCTGTACTGGGCTGCGCCTTTCATGCGGCCACCCCGCGCTGCTTGAGGATGCGCTCGAGGAAGAACTCGACGCCGCCACGCGGTTCGGTCGGCGCCTGCCAGCGTGCGGTGCGACGCGCGATCTCGGTGATCGCCAGCGCGGCCGGGCTGGACGGGTAGGCCTTCACCACCGGCTGCTGGCGCTGCACCGACAGGCGCAGCCAGTCGTCCTGCGGCACGCAGCCCAGGTAGTTCAGCGAGACATCGGCGAGGAACTTCTCGCAGACGCGGGTCAGCTTTTCGTACAGCACGCGGCCCTCGTTGGGGTCGCGCACCATGTTGGCCACTACCTGGATGCGGTCCACGCCGCGTTCGCGCGACAGCACCTTGATCAGCGCGTAGGCGTCGGTGATCGAGGCCGGCTCGTCACAGACCACCACCACGGTGTCCTGCGCGGCCTGGCAGAAGGTCAGCACGCCGTCGGTGATGCCGGCGGCGGTGTCCACCACCATGATGTCCAGTTCGCGTTCCAGCTCGGAGAACACGTTGACCAGGCCGACGTGCTCGGCCGGGGCCAGCTCGGCCATGTGCCGGCGGCCGGACGCGGCCGGCACCACCAGCACGCCGTTCGGGCCTTCGACGATGACGTCGTCCAGCGAGCAGCGGCCGGCGACCAGGTCGGCCAGCGTGAAGGTCGGGTTCAGCCCCAGGATCACGTCGATGTTGGCCAGGCCCAGGTCGGCGTCCAGCAGCAGCGTGCGCTTGCCCATGCCGGCCAGTGCCACCGCCAGGTTGGCGGACACATTCGTCTTGCCCACGCCGCCCTTGCCGCCAGTGACGGCAATGGTGCGCACAGGGCCGAGCGGCTCGCTGCGGGTGGCCGACAGCGGGAAGGTCTTGGTCAGCTTGGCGTACTCACGCGACGGCATGGTTCAACTCCGGGTTGCAGGGCATATCGGCCGCGCGGCGCAAATCTTCAAGGCGAAGTACGAGATTGGCCGCACTGGCCCGGTGCAGGTCCTCCGGAACGTCCTGGCCATCGGTCACCCAGGTGATCGGCAGGGCGTGGTCCACGGCCACTGACAGGGCGTTGCCGAAGCGGCCGGTCTCGTCCAGCTTGCTCAACACCAGGCCCTGCAGGTTGGCGGCGCCGAAGCGGCGGACCACCTCGTCCATGTCGCCGAAGCTGGTGTTGGCCGGTAGCACCAGCAGGGTGCGTACCTGGCGGGCGGCGCGCAGCCACTGCAGCTGCGCGGCCAGCGCGCGGTCGCGCGGGCCCAGCCCGGCGGTGTCGATCAGCACCAGCTTGTAGTCCTTCAGGCGTTCCAGCAGCTGGTCCAGGTCGGTGCCGCTGTTGGCTTCGTGCACCGCGATGCCGAGCTGGCGGCCGTAGCCGTACAGCTGCTCGCGGGCGCCGATGCGGGTGGTGTCGGTGGTCACCAGGGCGACGTCACGCGGCGCGTGTTTCTCGGCGAAGCGCGAGGCCAGCTTGGCGATGGTGGTGGTCTTGCCGGCGCCAGTCGGGCCGACCAGGGCGATCACGCCGCCTTCTTCCAGCGGGTCGACCGGGGCGATCGGCAGCTTGCGCGAGATCAGCCCCAGCATCAGGCCGCGACCACGGTGGGCTTCGGTCTCCAGCGGAATCTGCATGGCCACGTCGCGGGCCAGGCCGGCATCAAAGCCGTACTCGTCCATCAGGTCCAGCGCGGTGGCGCGTACCGGGCAGCCGCGCAGGCGCTCGTCGGTGAAGCGGTTCATCTCGCGCTCGATCACCTGGCGCATGCCGGCCACTTCCTGGCGCAGCTGGCGGATCTCGGCGTCGTCCTGGGCGACGACGGTCAGCGTCGGTGCCGGGGCCAGCACGGGGGCCGGACTGGCTTCGGCGACGGCTTCGAGCGCTGCCGTTTCGCTGGCGGCGATGTCAGGCTGGACATCGGCCATGGCAGCGCCCGGCAGCGGCGGCGGCTGCACGGCGGGGGGCACGCTTTCGTGATGCGTGTCGTGCGGCGGGTCGATCTGGAAGCGGGCGCGGTTGGCCGGCGCGGTGACGGCCGGGCCCGGTGCGACGATGGCCTCGGCGAACGGGGCGAAGATCTGTTCGGGCAGCGCCGGTTCGTTGACGGTGGCGCGCGCCAGGGTGGCTGCGAAGCCGGTGCTGCCGCGGGTCGGCACGATCTCGTCGGCGCTGTCCAAGGTGCGGCCGGTGGCACCCACGGCCGCACGGGCGAGGGCGGCCACGGCCGAGGTGGTGGCGGCCACCGGCTCCGGCGCCGGGGCAGCGCTGCGGCGGCGGGTGACCGCGGCGATCACCGCGTCAGCAGCGGTGCGCGGCTTGGGTGCCGGCGGCGGTGCGACATCACGGCGCGAGGCTTCCAGTGCACGCTGCACGGCGCTCTCGTCGTAGTTGGCCGCGGCGACGATCTCGACGCCTTCCTCGATCCGGCGGTTGGACAGGATCACGGCGTCAGGACCATGTTCCTTGCGCACCAGGTTCATGGCCGAGCGCATGTCGGCGGCGACGAATCGTTTGATTTTCATGCTGTGGTCACGGGACGAAGACGGCGGGGTGGCGGTCGGAGAACTCGGGTGGTCGGTGGTCTGCACGGTGCGGGTTCCCCTTGGTATCTGTCTGTTGCGTTGGTTCGAAGGTGGTGTCTGTTTTCTGGCGCATCGGTGGGCGGCGTCAGCTGATCGTTCCGACCAGCTTCAGGCGCTTGTCCTCCGGCACCTCGCTGTAGGCCAGGACCGACAGCGACGGAACGCTGTGGCGGACCAGGCGCGCCAGCGCGGCGCGCACCGGGCCCGGTACCAGCACGACCGCCGGCTCGTTTCGCGCTTCCTGCTTGCTGACACATTCGGCCAGGCTCTGGTGCAGTCGCTCTGCGAGTCCGGGTTCCAGCGCGGCGCCGTTGCCCTGCGTGGACTCCTGCAAGACACGTTCCAATTGCGGGTTGAGGGTGAACACCGGCAGCTCCGCCGACATTCCGGCGATCTCCTGCACGATGAAGCGGCCCAGCGCGGTGCGCACGGCAGCGGTCAGCACCGCCGGGTCCTGGCTGCTGGGCGCGTGTTCGACCAGCGCTTCGGCGATCTTGCGCAGCTGTCGGATCGGGATGCGCTCGACCAGCAGGTTCTGCAGCACGCGCACCACTGCCGACAGCGGCAGCGCCTTCGGCGTCAGATCTTCGACGAGCTTGGGCGCGCTCTTGGCCAGGTTGGCCAGCAGGTGCTGCACTTCCTCGTGGCCGAGCAGTTCCGGCGCATGTTCGCGGATCAGGTGCGAGAGGTGGGTGGCCACCACGGTGGCCGGGTCGACCACGGTGTAGCCCAGCGTTTCAGCCTGGGCACGCTGGTGCGGCTGGATCCAGGTGGCATCCAGGCCGAACGCGGGATCCTTGCCGGCAATGCCCTCCAGGGTGCCCAGCGCGCTGCCCGGGTCCAGCGCCAGTTCGCGGTCGGGGTGGATCTCGGCGGTGGCCACCGGCACGCCGTGCACCAGCACGCGGTAGCCGTTGGCGGGCAGTTCCAGGTTGTCGCGGATATGCACCGACGGGATCAGGAAGCCGACGTCCTGGGTCAGCTTGCGGCGCACGCCCTTGATGCGCGCCATCAGTTCGCCGCCCTGGTTGCTGTCCACCAGCGGGATCAGCCGGTAGCCGACCTCCAGGCCCAGCGGGTCGACCGGGCGCAGTTCGTCCCAGCTCAGTTCGGCGGTCGGCGCAGCTGCCGCCGGGCGGCCGAGTGCGTTGAGTGCGGCCGCGTCATTGCCGGCGGCTGCCGGGTCGGTGGCTGCGGCCTTGCCCTTGCGGTAGACCTTCCAGGCGATGAAGCCAAGGATCGCGGCCAGCGTCAGGAAAGCGACGTTGGGCATGCCCGGCACCAGGCCGACCACGCCGATGATGCCGGCGGTGATCGCCAGCGCGCGGTACTGGCCGAACACCTGGCCGGTCATCGCCTGGGCCATGTCCTGCGAGCGCGAGGCGCGGGTCACCAGCATCGCCACCGCGCTGGAGACCAGCAGGGCCGGCAGCTGCGCCACCAGGCCGTCACCGATGGACAGCAGGGTGTAGGTGGCAGCGGCTTCGCCGAACGGCATGCCATGCTGCAGCACGCCCACGGCCAGGCCGCCGAGCATGTTGATGAACAGGATCAGGATGCCGGCGATGGCGTCACCGCGGATGAACTTGCTGGCACCGTCCATCGCGCCGTAGAAGTCGGCTTCCTCGCGGACTTCCTCGCGGCGCAGCTTGGCTTCTTCACGCGTCAGCAAACCGGCGTTGAGGTCGGCGTCGATCGCCATCTGCTTGCCGGGCATCGCGTCGAGGATGAAGCGCGCGGTCACTTCCGAAACGCGGCCGGCGCCCTTGGTGATGACCACGAAGTTGATGATGGTCAGGATCGCGAACACCACGATGCCTACCGCATAGTTGCCGCCGATCACGAATTCGCCGAAGGCGGCGATGACCTTGCCGGCGGCGTCGTGGCCGTTCTGGCCGTTGAGCAGGATCACGCGGGTGGAGGCCACGTTCAGCGCCAGCCGCAGCATGGTGGTGATCAGCAGCACGATCGGGAAGATGGTGAAGTCCAGCGGGCGCTTCACGTAGACCACCGCCAGCAGCACCATCAGCGAGATGGCGATGTTGAAGGTGAACAGCGCATCGAGCACCGGCGCGGCCAGCGGGACCACGACCATGGCCAGCAGGGCCAGCACGATCAGCGGTGCGCCAAGGCCCTGGCGGATCATTTCCAGGGCGCGGCGGGTGTTGAAGCCGGTGGAGGGCTGGGCGCTCACGGGCGGCCCCCCTTGCCGAATTCATCCACCTGGATGTGCGGGGCGTCCGGCATCGGGCCAGTGCGCCAGGCGCGCAGCTGGTAGACGTAGGACAGGACCTGGGCGACGGCCGAATACAGTCTCACGGGGATTTCCTTTCCGAGTTGGCCTTCCCGATACAAGGCGCGTGCCAAAGGCGGGGCGGAGACGATCGCGACCTTGTTGCCGTCGGCCACCTCACGGATGCGCAGGGCGGTTTCGTCCACGCCCAGGGCGACCACGGTGGGAGCATTCATGGTCCCACCCTCGTACTTCAGGGCCACCGCGTAGTGCGTCGGGTTGACCACCACCACGTCGGCGGTGGGTACCGCCTCCATCATCCGGCGGTTGGCCATCTGCTGCTGCAGCTGGCGGATGCGGCCCTTCACCTCGGGGCTGCCCTCGCTTTCCTTCATTTCCCGGCGCAGCTCTTCACGGGTCATCTTCAGTTTGCGCATCCAGTTCCAGCGCTGGTAGGGCGCATCGATGGCGGCCAGCACCAGCATCGCGCCGGCGGTGGCCAGCAGCAGGCGCAGGGTGAAGCCCAGGCCATCGGTGATGGCGGTTTCCAGCGGGTGGTGGATCAGCCCGCGCAGGGTGTCGAAGCCGGTCCAGACCACCAGCCCTGCGGCGACGCCGACGAAGGCCACGCGCAGCAGCGATTTGGTGAATTCGGCAATGGCCTCGGGGCCATAGAGGCGCTTGAGCCCGCTCATCGGGTTCATGCGGTTGATGTCGGGCAGCAACGCCTTCTGCGACCAGCGCAGGCCGCCCATCACCAACGGGGCGACGAAGCTGGCCAGCAGGCAGACCAGCACCAGCGGTGCGATCACCAGCATGAACTGCAGCAGCAGGTCGCCGAAGTGGCCGAACAGTTCCTTCGGGTTCTGCCGCAGGCTCTGTTCGGGGCTGAGCGCGTGCTTCATCCAGGCGCTGGCGCCGCGGCCGATCGAACCGCTCATGGCCATCACCGCCAGCACGCCGGCGCCGAATACGGCGGCCGTGCCGAGTTCGCGCGAGCGCGGCAGGTTGCCCTGTTCACGGGCGTCGCGCAGGCGTTTTTCGGTGGGTTGTTCGGTCTTTTCGCCGGCGGATTCGTTCTCGGACATCACGGGCACTGCGGCAGGGGATGCCGGGGTGCGTGCAAGAACCGTTCCACGCATGGCGGGTGGCGCATCCACGCATGGCGTGGATCTACAGGAGGGTGCGGCAGGAACCGTTCCGTGATGGCGGGCGGCGGCACGGGTAGCGCCGGGCCGTGCCCGGCGCAATCATCCGTCCGGCGTCACCGGCTGCAGCGGAATCGACACCATGCTGTCGCTGTGCCAGTCTACCCGCAGCGGCTCACCCGCATCGGCCACGCTCTCGTCGCTGACATCGCGCCCGGTGCCGTGGTTGACCTGGTGCATGGCGTCCTTCAGTACATCCACCTTCACCAGCAGGCGGCTGCCGGCGGCCAGTCGGCGCGCCACCATGCGCGTGCGGTCGAAGGGCAGGCGGATCCATTGCCCGGGTTGCAGCAGCAGGCGCGTTGTCGGGTCGCGTACATGGCTGGCCCGGCCCATGTAGTAGGACAGCTGCATCCGACGTCCATCGGCGAGCAACTCGTACAGGGTGACGGTGAAATCGAAATCCTGCTTGTTGATCCGTACCTTCAGGTCGCCGGAGAAGCTGCCCACCAGATCCATCGGACCGGCAAAGGGATCGGTGGCAAAGGACAGCGCGGTATCCCTTTCGTCCTGCGCCGCGATGATCGGGAACGGGTAGTAGCCATGCCGCATTTCGTTGCGGTCGCCCAGGTCCACGGTCTGCCCCAGCTGGCCCGGCGCTGGCGGCTGTTCCTGCAGGCGGTGGTAGCCATCGGCGGAAGCGGGTGCGGCCGACAGGTGGTAGCGGTGGTGAGCGCCCGCGGCGGCGTCCAGTGTTGCCGCATGCCCCCAGCGATTGGCGCCCATCAGCTGGTAGTTCACGCGGTCAGGCACCAGCGCAGGGCGCGGCGCGCCGCGCAGCACATGGTCCAGCCACTGGAAGGTCAGTGCGGGCGTGTCGAACTGCGCGACGGCGTCCAGGTCGTATCCACGCAGCTGCATCGGCTTGAGCGCCGACTGCGCACCGCGATGGTCATAGGGGCCGATCAGCAGGGCATGGTCGGCATCGGGGCGGTGCCGCAGGTGGTCCTTGAAGTACTGCAGTGCCGAGATCTGGCCGTCGTCGTAGTACCCGGTGACGGTCAGCACCGGGATGCGGATGTCGTCGAACTGGTCGCCATAGGGAACCATCGACTGCCAGTAGGCGTCGTACGTCGGGTGATCGAGCCAGCGCTGCAGCCAGGGGTTGGGCGTGCCGTCGATCTGGTCGATCTGCCGGTAAGGGCGGCCGGAGGCATACCAGCGGCGCGGCAGCTGCGACCAGCGCTCGTTCTGATCGTAGGTATCGTTGTCCAGCATCGGGCCATTGGCCACATAGAACGCCCAACCGTAGTTGGCACTCAGGAACACGTTGTTCTCCATCGGCAGGCCCTGGCCGGGGATGGCGGCAACGTAGGGCACGATGGTCTTCAGTGCGGGATGGTGATGGCGCGCTGCTGCCCAGGCGGTAAAGCCCTCGTAGCTGCCGCCATACATGGCGACCCGGCCATCGTTCCATGGCTGGTGGCTGATCCAGTCGATGGCCGCATTGGCGTCCTCGCCGTCATGTTCGTAGGGAGCGATGGTGCCCGTGCCCTGGCCCTTGCCGCGCGCATCGACCACGATGCCGGCGTAGCCATGCGCGGCGGCCAGCAGCATCTTCTGCCGATTCTTGGGTGGATCGGTGTAGATGGTGAACAGCATGGCCGCAGGCAGGGGCACCGATGCGGCGCGAGGGCGGGCCAGCTGCGCCGACAGCACGACGCCATCGCCAACGGGGATGCGCAATGCGTCGTCGATGGCGAAGCGGCGCTGCTCTTCCGCCGCGACCAGCGGAGGGGCCAGGGCAGCGGCCAGGGTCTGCGCACGCAGTACCGCCCGCAGGCGCAGCAGTTCCAGGGCGACAGCCTCGGCAATGGTCGTCGCCCCCGCCTGTGCCGCGACGGCCTGCTCCAGCTGGGCGCGCACCGGGGCTGGCTCAACCGAGAGTGCGGCACCGGCCTGCACCGCGGCAACGTCGTCGAGGGCGGCGAAGGTGGCGTGGAAGGCGCGCGCATACTCCGCTGCGTCCTGCTCGCCGGCGGTGACGAGCAGCAGCATCGGTACCCAGCGTTGCACTGCTGCGGTATCACCTTCGCCTGCAAGCGATGCGCGTGCCTGCTGGATCGATCGCCGCGCTTCGGCCGTCTGGCCCGCCGCCACCAACGCGTGGCCGCGCTGTACATCGGTCAGGCTGGGCGACTTCAGCACGCCCTTGCCAAGGGCCTGCAGGGCAGCGTCGACCTGGGCCGGGGAAGCATCGGCTGGCAATGACCACGGCAGATCAGCGGCGTTGGCGTGGCCAACAGCAAGGGCCAGCAACAGGCCAGCAAGGGGGGTGCGTAGGGCCACGGGCGCTTCCTTGGATGACGGTGGAACGGCGCATCCACGCGTGGCGTGGATCTACCGAAGGCCAACCAATGGTAGCGCCGGGCCGTGCCCGGCGGGAGCCGAGCGCAGGCTCGGCGCTACCGGGGCGCGTCGTCGCTGGGCGGTGGGCTCTGCGCCAGTTCCACCCGCGGCCGGGGCAGGTCGTGCAGCTGCATGAAGCGCGCCGCATCGACCGGCCGTCCCAGCAGGTAGCCCTGCAGGTAGTCGCAGCCCAGGCGCTCCAGGTAGGCGCGCTGGGCGGCGGTCTCCACGCCCTCGGCGACGATGTCCATGTCCAGCGCATGGCCCAGCGCCACGATCGCCGAGACGATCACCACGTCCTCTGCACTGTGTTCCAGGTCGCGCACGAACGCATGGTCGATCTTGATCTCGGTGGCTGGCAGCCGCTTCAGGTACAGCAGGCTGGAATAGCCGGTGCCGAAGTCATCGATGGAGATGCCTACGCCCAGCGCCGACAGCGCCTGCAGCAGGCGCAGGCTGGTGTCGGTATCGCGCATCACCGTGCTTTCGGTGATTTCCAGCACCAGGTGGCGCGGGGCGATGTTGTGGCGTTCGATCACCGCGCGCACATCCTGCAGCAGGTGCGGCGAACTGAACTGCACCGGCGACAGGTTCACCGACATCGACCAGCCTTCGTGACCGGCATCGTGCCAGCGCCGCAGCTGCAGGCAGGCCTGGTCCAGCGCCCAGCGCCCGATCTCGTTGATCGCGCCGCTGCGCTCGGCCAGGCGGATGAACCGATCGGGCGGAATCAGGCCATGCTCCGGATGGTGCCAGCGGATCAACGCTTCGGCACCGGCCACCTTCTGCGTGGCCACGCGGATCTTGGGCTGGTAGTGCAGGAACAACTGCTCGCTGCCGATGGCCCGGCGCAGGTCGGCCAGCAGCCGGAACTGTTGTTCGGCGCTGTCATTCATCCAGTCGGCGAACAGCACGAAGGCGTTGCGCCCGGATTCCTTGGCCTGGTACATCGCCGCGTCGGCAAAGGCCATCAGCTGCCGCTCGCTGGCGGCGTGATCCGGGCAGATCGCCACGCCGATGCTGGCGGTTACCTGCAGTTCGTTGTCCGGCAGCAGCGGTCCACTGCCGACCGCCTGCAGGATGCGCCGGGCGAGGGTTGGCAGATCCTCATCGTGCTCGATGCGCACCACCAGCACGAACTCATCGCCGCCCAGGCGCGCCAGCATGTCATGCGGGCGGAGCAGCTGGCGGGTGCGCTCGGCCACCGCCACCAGCAGTGCGTCACCCGCCTGGTGGCCATAGGCGTCGTTGACCTGCTTGAAGCCGTCCAGGTCCATGAACATCACCGCGAAGCGGCTGCCGCCCTGTTCGGCCTCGGCCAGTGCCTGCACGATGCGGCGCTGCAACAGCAGGCGGTTGGGCAGGCGGGTGAGCGGATCATGCAGTGCGGCCTGGGTCAGTTCCTGCTGCGCGTCGGTCAGCGAGGTACTCAGCATGGAATTGCGCAGCCGCAGCAGCTGCGCCTCCACCCGCTGGTCCAGCCAGGACACCACCAGCACCACCGCGAGGATCGCGACCGTCAGCACCACTACCAGCATCGCCAGCCACTCGTTCTGCAGGCCATCGCCGACCGCCGCGCCGCAGATGCTGCCTTCCGGAAAGCGTGCGGCGGCCATGCCGGTGTAGTGCATGCCAACGATGGCCAGCCCGAGCAGGCCAGCGGCTGCCAGGCGATCACCGATGCGGGTGCGCTGCGCGCGCAGGCGGAATGCCACATACAACGCAGTCCATGAGGCGGCGACCGCTACCATCAGCGAGAACAGCAGCCAGCCCGGGTCGTAGTCGATGCCAGGCTGCATGCGCATCGCCGCCATGCCAACGTAATGCATGCCGGCAATGCCGGTGCCCATCAGCAGCGCGCCACCGGCCAGCCGAGGGTGCGGCAGGGTACGCAGTGAAACCAGCCATAGCGCGAACACCGATGAGGCGATGGCCAGGGCCAGGGAGAGCAGGGTGATCGGCAGGTCGTAACCGAGCGGAATGGGCAGGTCGAAGGCGAGCATGCCGATGAAGTGCATCGACCAGATGCCCAGGCCCATGGCGAAGCCACCACCGAGGCGCCACCACCAGGCCGCGCCCTTGCCGGGTGCGGTGACCGTGCGCCCGGCCATCGCCAGCGCGGTGTATGAAGCCATCACGGCAACCAGCAACGAGATCGCCACCAGCCACGGGTTGTACGTGCCTACCAGCATTCGTCAGTCTCCCGGACCTGCCTGTCGACGGAAACCACGGTGGGGCATGCATGAGGCAGGCCGACGCAGGGCGGCGGCCACGTGCGGCATCCCCCCGGTTGCCGCGCATTCACTCTAGCGCGCAGACCCGGGGGAAGGGCAAGCGGTAAAACGTGATGATCGGGTCAGTGTGTGACCGCGTCCGCAGCCTGGAAGGCGGCATCGAACAGGCGCTGTACCGGCGGGCCCATTTCCCCGGCCAGCAGGGCCAGCAGGAACAGGCCCAGCAGCAGTGAGACCGGCAGGCCGAGCTGGATCGGATTCAGTGCCGGGGCAGCACGCGCCAGCACGCCGAAGGCGAGGTTCACCGCCAGCATCGCCACGGTCAGTGGAATGGCCAGGGTCAATGCGCCGCGCAGCACCGTCAGCAGGAAGGTCGGAGCGATGCTGAAGAAGGCGTGCGGGTCCGGCAGCGGGGCGCCGATCGGCAGCGCCCGGTAGCTGTCCACCACCAGCGAGATCAGCGCCAGATGGCCGTTGGCGGTGAAGAACAGCAGGCCGAACAGCAGGTAGAACCACTGCCCGATCACGCCGGAGGTGCCACCACGAAGCGGGTCGCTCATCTGCGCGAAGGCCAGGCCGGTGCCCTGGGCGATCAGTTCGCCGGCCATCGCGCCGGCCTCGAACACCAGCCGCAGCAGGAAGCCGATGGACACGCCGATGGCCAGCTCGCGGGCGATGGTCAGTACGGTGGCAGCATCGAAGCCGGTCCAGTCCGGAACCGGCGGCAGCAGCGGTGCCAACGCGATGGCAAGGGTACCGGCCAGGATCACGCGGATCCGTGCCGGCACCGCACGGGTGCCGACCATGGGCATGGCCATGGCCACCGCGCCGATGCGCAGCATGGTCCACAGCACGGTGCCGATCATGCCAAAGGCCTGCAGGCCGTCGGCAGCCATCTGGGTGGCGGCGTCCATCGAGGCGCGTGTCCTAGCCGATCAGGTGTGGAATGCGCTGGAACAGCAGCGTGGTGAATTCAACCAGGTGGCCGATCAGCAGGCTGCCGAGCGCGAACAGCACCGCGGTCAGTGCCGCCGCCTTGGCAACGAAGGCGATGGTCGGTTCGTTGAGCTGGGTCGCGGCCTGCACCACGCCCACCACCACGCCCACCACCAGCACGGTGAGCAGCAGCGGGCCGGCCACCCACAACACGGTGATCAGGCCGCCACGCAGTTCGGTCAAGGCAAGTTCGGGAGACATTCGGGGTCCATCTGCTTGTGTGGAGTCGAGCCGCGCTCGACTGTGCTTCTGTAGAGCCGAGCCATGCCCGACTACCTCTCAATCACGCCGGATTGAAGCTCGCCGCCAACGTACCCACGGTCAGCACCCAGCCATCCACCAGCACGAACAGCAGGATCTTGAACGGTGCCGACACCAGCATCGGCGACAGCATCATCATGCCCATCGACATCAGCACGCTGGCCACGACCAGGTCGATGATCACGAACGGGATGAAGATCAGGAAGCCGATTTCGAAGGCGGTCTTCAGTTCGCTGGTGACGAACGATGCGACCAGTACCGGGAACGGGATCGCGTCGGGGCTGGCGTAGGTGCCGTGCCCGGCGATGCCGGCGAAGGTCATCAGGTCGGTCTCCCGGATCTGCGCCAGCATGAAGCCGCGCAACGGCGTGGTGGTCAGCGTCCAGGCGGTCTGGAAGTCGATCTCGCCATTGAGGTACGGCGCCATGCCGGTGCTCCAGGCCTTGTCCCAGGTCGGCATCATCACCATCGCGGTGAGGAACAGGGCCAGGCCCAGCAGCACCTGGTTGGACGGCGTCTGCCCGGTACCCAGCGCCTGGCGCAGCAGGCCCAGCACGATGATGATGCGGGTGAACGAGGTCAGCACCAGCAACATCGACGGGATCAGGGTGATCGCCGTCATCAGCAGCAGGGTCTGCAGCGGCAGGCTGACCGGCGCACCACCGATCTTGCCGACGTTGATGTCCGGCAGTGGCGTGGTCGGTGCGCCGGGTGCAGCGAAGGCCAGTGCCGGCAACAGGCACAGGGCGAGCATCAGCAGCCACGGCATCAGGGTGGCAAGACGGGTACGGGTGACACGCATGTCAGGCATCCTTGCGCAGCCGCTGCTGCAGCAGCTGGGCGAAATTCGGAAGATTCTTGAAGTCCGGCACGCGCACGGGCGCGGGCGGCGGCAGCGGTTCGGGCAGGGTGTGCAGGGTGTTGATGCCGCCGGCGGTGACGCCCAGCAGCAGCTGCTGGCCGTTGACCTCGACCACCACCACGCGCTCCTTGGCACCGACACTCAGGCTGGCCACCACCTTCATGCCTTCGGCCGGGCGGAAACCACTGCCGGGCAGGCGCTTGAGCAGCCAGCCGAGGCCGATGACCAGCGCCAGCACTGCCAGCAGCGCCAGCACCGCGCCGAACAGGCTCGGTGCGGCGGCTGCGTGCTGGCCGATCTGCGGGCCGGCCGGAGCGGCGGTCTTGCCGACCGCCAGCAGGGTGGAGGCCAGCAGGCTCAACGCAGTCTCCGGATCCGCTCGCTCGGGCTGACCACATCGGTCAGGCGCACGCCGAAGCGGTCATTGATCACCACCACTTCGCCATGGGCGATCAGGGTGCCGTTGACGAACACATCCAGCGACTCGCCGGCACCACGTTCCAGTTCCACCACCGAACCCTGGTTGAGCTGCAGCAGGTTGCGGATCGGCAGGCGCGCGCGACCGACTTCCAGCGACAGCGTCACCGGTACGTCGAGGATCACGTCCAAGTTCAGGTCCGGGCCGTTCGCCTCATCGGCCTGCAGGCTGCTGAACTGGGCCGGAGTGGGTTCGAGGGCGTCGATATCGTTCATTGCGGGTCTTCCTGGATGACGGGTACGCGCGGGCGGGTGCCCGGCGGATGGGTAGCGGTGATCTTCACTGCGTTCATGCCGTTGGCGATGCCGAACTCGCCGGTGAACACCGGGATGTTCTCCACGCACACCGGCACCTGCGGACTCAGCTCGATCGGCAGGATGTCGCCGACCTTCAGCTGGGTCAGGTCACGCAGGGTCATGCGCTTGCTGGCCAGTACGCTGGACAGGGTGACTTCGGCGATGTTGAGCTGTTCACGCAGGGTCTTGCCCCAGCTCTCGTCGCGGTCGTTGCGGTCGCTCTGGATGCCGGCGTCGAGCAGCTCGCGGATCGGCTCCAGCATCGAATACGGCAGGGTGACGTGGATGTCGCCACCGCCGCCATCGAGTTCGACGTGCAGGCGGCACACCACGACGTATTCGCGCGGCGTCACGATGTTGGCGAAGTGCGGGTTGATCTCCGAGTTGATGTACTCGAAGTCGACGTCCATCACCGGTGCCCAGGCCTCGCGCAGGTCGGCGAAGGTCTGCTTCAGCAGCAGGTGGATCACCCGCATTTCGGTGGCGGTGAACTCGCGGCCTTCGATGCGGGTGGGGTAGCGCCCGTCGCCACCGAAGAAGTTGTCGACGATGGCGAACACCAGGGTCGGCTCGAACACGATCAGGCCGGTACCGCGCAGCGGCTTGAAGCGGATCAGGTTCAGGTTGGTCGGCACATACAGCGAGTGCATGTAGTCGTTGAACTTGATCAGCTCGATGCCGCGCACCGACAGCTCGGCCGAGCGGCGGATCAGGTTGAACAGGCCGATCCGCCACAGGCGCGCGAAACGCTCGTGGACCATTTCCAGGGTTGGCATGCGACCGCGGATGATGCGGTCCTGGCTGGCGAAGTCGTACGAGCGCGCTTCGCCTGACGGCGGTTCCGGATCGGTTTCGACCGCGCCACTGTCCACGCCGTGGAGCAGGGCATCGATCTCGTCCTGGGACAACAGATCATTCATCGGTGGGCCCTTACTGGGTCACGAAGCTGGTGAACAGCAGGTCGTCGGCACCATTGCTGCCGGTCTCGGCCTTGAGCACTTTCTGCACTTCGGCCAGCGACGCAGCCTGCAGCTTCTGCTTGCCGGCGACATCGGCGATCTGGTCCGGGCTGACCTGCGAGAACAGCATCAGCAGGCGTGCGCGGATGGCGGGTGCATGGGTCTTGATCGCTTCCAGCGCAGCCGGGTCACGGGTCATCAGCTGCACTTCCAGCTGCAGGTAGCGCGGACCGTCGACCGGGCCGTTGAGGTTGACCACGAATGCGGGGTCCAGCGCGAAGTACTGTGCCGGTGCCGGAGTGCTGGCCTTCTTCGGCGCCTGCGCGGTCTTCTCTTCGTGCTTGGACTGGGTGAAGAACCAGACGCCGCCACCGGCGGCAGCGGCGGCCAGTACGGCCACCAGCGCGGTGATCAGAATCGGACTACGCGGCTTGGCGGCCTTGTCCTTCTCGGCGGTCTTCTTGGTTTTGTCAGCGGCTGCGGCCACGGGGTGAAGCTCCTGAGGGTTGCTTCACCGGGATATGCAAGGGGTGTGCCGAAGGCGGGGCAGAGGGGTGCGACGGAATTCCGTCGGGGGGAGCGGTGGGGCCGTGCGGAGCAAGCTCCGCACCCACCAACGCGATACTGGCAGGTGCGGCTCTATTGCCCGGGTGCCCTGGTGGCTGCCGACCGCCCGGCCCTGGTGGGTGCCAACCTTGGTTGGCACGCCTGTCAGGCGTATGCGTCCAGCAACCCGCGCTGGCGGATCAGCTGTGCGGACGACACGTTGGTGTCGCCCGGCGACGGTTCTCCGTCACCGGCGGTCCCACCGTTGCCAGATGCTCCCGACGCATTGCCGTCACCCCCCGGGGCCTGGTGGCCAACATCAGCGTGTGCCAGCTGGAAGCCCTGTTCGCCCAGCAGCTCGCGCAGGCGCGGCAGGCTGCTTTCCAGTGCCTGCCGCACGTCCACGTGCGGGCTGCTGAAGCTGGCATGCACCTTGTCGCCGTTCAACTGCAGGCGCACGTCGACCGGGCCCATATCGTCCGGGCTCAGGCGGATATGGGCGTGGCCGATTTTCTGGTCGGCCAGCCAGCCCAGGCGTGCGCCAATGGCCTGGTCGAAGCCGTCGTCACCCAGCACGGGCTTGGGCGTGGGTTCGCCATTGAAGATCGCGTTGCCGGTGGCGAGCGCCGCCTTCAGGTCCTGTACGGCGGCCCCCGCCGGTGCATGCAGCAGTGGTGCACTGGCGCGGTCGCCAACGGCGGCCACGTCACTGCCTTCGCCGCGCTCGCTGCGCTTGCCGGGCAGGATCATCTCCGGCAGTGGCAGCGCGCTGGCATCGTCCGCGCTGGTCGCCGCCGGTTTGCCGTCGGCCGTCGCTGCGGCGGCCGTTGCTGGGGCAGTTGCAGGCAGTGCCGGATTCGCGGCAGGGGCAACGGGCAGTGCGCTGCCGTCGCTGGCCTGCGACGGTGCAGCGGTGGTCGGCAGGGCAGCGGCCGCATCCACGGGCGTCGGCATCGCCAGCACCAGGCCGGCCAGACCGAGCGGCGGCCAAGGGGCGTCTTCGGTCGCGGCGGATTTGTCCTTGTCGGTAGCGGGTGCAGCCGGGGTCACGGCAACGGGCGCTGGCGGCGGCGCTTCAGCGGTTACCGCTTCGGCGTCGCTGCGTTCGCCTGGTGCCTGGCCACTGCTGTCAGTGGTCGACGGCTGGCTCGTCGTGGATGGCGACGGCGTGGTGGCGCTGCCGGCAGGGCCGGGTGCAGAGGGCGCGCCGTCCTGCAGCAGCTGGCTGAAGTCCTTTCCGCCTTCGCTGCGCGGGGCGCGCGCCGCACTGTTGCTGGTGGCCGGCGTGGCAGGGTTGGCACTGCCGGCGAGTGGGGAGGGCATCACGAGCGACCTCCCTGCTCGGTGCCGTCCTGGTCTTCGGCCTGGACAAGGCGCGCGCGGCGCGCGCCGATATCGTCCATCTCGCGCTGGTCGCGGCGGTCGGTCACCACTTTTTCCTGCGCGCGGTAGCTCGCGGCCAGCTGTTCCAGCACGGCCTTGTCACGGCTGGCCAGGATCAGCCGGGCGCGCTCGGCTTCCACCTTTTCGCGGTTGCCATTGACCGTGGCCTGCTGCTGTTCGACGGCACTGTCCAACCGGTCGAGGAAAGCGCGTCGGTTCAGCAGCTGCGCCGGGCTGGTGGCGGCCATCTGAGCGTTGGCGTACTCCTCGGCGTAGCGGCGCAGTTCGTCCAGTCGCGATAGATGGGTATCGAGCACGCGCTGGCGTTCGGCAAGGTCGCGGGCAACCGCGTCCTCGTGTTCCTGGGCCCGCTTGAGCAGGGGATCAATGCGCTTGGACTGGTTCATGGCTTAACTCTCTTGTTCCACCAGGCGCTGCAGCGCCGCCTGGCTGTGCGGGAGATCTGCGGCCTTGGCAACGTCCTGGCCGAGGAACTCCATGATTTCCGGCCAGCGTTCCAGGGCTTCGTCGGTGGCCGCGTCGTTGCCGCGCTGGTAGGCACCGATGGCGATCAGGTCACGGTTGGCCGAGTAGGCCGAGACCAGTCGCTTCAATTTGCGGATGCGCAGGCGCCACGGCTCGTCGGCGATTTCCGTGACCACGCGGCTGACCGACGATTCGACGTCGATGGCCGGGTACAGGCCGCTGTCGGCCACGCGCCGCGAGAGCAGGATGTGGCCGTCGAGGATCGCGCGCGCCGCATCGGCGATCGGGTCCTGCGGATCATCGCCCTCGGTCAGCACCGTGTAGAACGCAGTGATCGAGCCACGGCCCTTGGCGCCATTGCCGGCGCGTTCGACCAGTGCCGGCAGCTTGGCGAACACCGACGGCGGGTAGCCGCGGGTGGTCGGCGGCTCGCCCACCGACAGGCCGATCTCGCGCTGTGCTTGGGCGAAGCGGGTCAGCGAGTCCATCAGCAGCAGCACGTTCAGTCCCTGGTCGCGGAACCATTCGGCGATGGCGGTAGCGCGGTAGGCACCGTGCAGGCGCGCCAGCGGCGGCCGGTCGGCGGGACTGGCCACTACCACGGCGCGGCGCAGGCCTTCCTCGCCCAGCGTGGTCTCGACGAAATCGCGCACTTCGCGGCCACGTTCACCGATCAGGCCGACCACGATCACGTCGGCGGCGGTGTAGCGGGTCATCATGCCCAGCAGCGTCGACTTGCCGACGCCGGAGCCGGCGAACAGGCCGACACGCTGGCCGCGGCCGATCGGCAGCAGCGCGTTGATCGCGCGCACGCCCACGTCCAGCGGCTGGGTGATCGGTTCACGCGCCAGTGGATTGATCGACACGCCGGCCATGCCGACATGGCCTTCGGCGCGGATCGGGCCCTTGCCGTCCAGCGGCACGCCATCGCTGTCGATGACGCGGCCAAGCAGGCCTTCGCCCACTTCCACGCCACCGCGGCGCGCCGATGGCACCACCCGCGCATTGGGCAACAGGCCGTGCAGCTCGGCACTGGGCATCAGGTAAGTGCGCTCGCCGGCGAAGCCGACCACTTCGGCATCGACCCAGCCGCCGTCGACCACTTCCACCTTGCAGCTGGCCCCCAGCGGCGCCTCGCAGCCGACGGCTTCCAGGGTCAGTCCGACCGCGCGGCGCAGCACGCCTTCGCGGATCAGGCCACGGCCATGGGCGGTATCCACGCGCAGTCCATCGAGGCGACGGGCCAGGCGCAGGTTGCGGGCCATGGCCCAGTCGGCCGGTGGCGGCGTCGGCTGCGGATCGGGGGTCATGCATTGGCTCCGGTCTGGCGGATCACCGCGTCCAGCGCGCCGCGCAGGCGGGCTTCCAGGGTGCCGTCGATGCGCACGGCTTCGGCGTGCACGCGAAGATCGCCGCGGCTGAGGCTGGTGTCTGGCACCAGGCGCTGTTGTGGCGGCAGGCTCAACAGCGGGGCGAGGGCGGCGATGTCATCCGGATGCAGTCGCACTTCGACCTCGCGGGTGCTGCCACCCACCGCGTCGATGGCCTCACCGACCAGCTGTGCCAGCAGTGCCGGGTCAGCTTCGTAGGCGCGGCCGACCAGCGCACCGGCGATGCGTACCGCCAGTTCGCCCAGTGCGCCGACCACTTCGTTCTCCAGCCGCACCAGGGGGCGGCTGAAGTTGTCGAGGATGCCTTCGATCTGCGCGGCGAGGCGACGCACTTCGGCCTGGCCTTGGCCGTAACCTTCAGCATGGCCGTGCTGGAAGCCATCCTTCTCGGCGCTGTCCTGGATGGCCTGGATTTCCTCCAGGGTCGGCAGCTGCAGCGGCGGCTCCGGCTCGTGTTCCGGGTCCGGCTCGGTGAGTTCGAACGCATCCTCCTGCTCCAGCACCGGTTCGGGCTGGGCCAGCAGGTCCGGGGCAAGCCAGCGCACGACGTTGCTCACAGCATGGCCTCCGCGCTGCCACCGATGGTGACGGTGCCCTCATCGGCCATGCGCTTGACGATGGCCAGGATCTCGCGCTGTGCGCCTTCCACGTCGGACAGGCGCACCGGGCCACGAGCTTCCATGTCTTCCAGCAGGATTTCGGCCGCGCGCTGCGACATGTTGCGGGTGATCTTGTCGCGCACCTTGATGTCGGCACCGCGCAGGGCCAGGCCCAGGCGCTCGCCGCTCACTTCGCGCAGCACCAGCTGCATTTCGCGGTCATCCAGGTCGACCAGATCGTCGAACACGAACATCAGGTCCTGGATGCGGTTGCTCAACGGCGCATCGATGCGAGCGATTTCGCCCAGGATCGCCTGGTCCTGGCCGCTGTCCATGAAGTTCAGGATGTTGGCCGCGCACTGCACGCCGCCGATGTTGGACGATTTCAGGTTCTGGTTGCCGGCGAACTGGCGCTCCATGATCTCGTTGAGTTCATTGAGTGCGTTCGGCGGAATGCCGTCGAGGGTGGCGATGCGCAGCAGCACGTCCACGCGGGTACGGTCCGGCAGCAGTTTCAGCGCGTCGGCGGCCTGGTCGGTTTCCAGGTGCGCCATCACGATGGCGATGATCTGCGGGTGCTCGTTGCGCACCAGGTCGGCCACCGCACGCGGGTCCATCCACTTCAGCGCGTCCAGGCCGGTGGTGTTGCGGCCGAGCAGGATGCGGTCGATCAGGTTGCCGGCCTTCTCGCTGCCCAGCGCCTGCACCAGCATGTTGCGGATGTAGTCGTCCGAGCCCACGCCCAGCGAGGTCTTCGAGCCCAGCTCCTGGCCGAACTGGTCCATCACCCGTTCCACCTGCTCGCGGGTGATGTCGGTCATGGTGGCCATGGCGATGCCGATCTTCTGCACTTCCTTGGGTTCCATGTGGCGCAGCACTTCGGCCGCATCCAGCTCACCCAGGGACAGCAGCAGCACGGCCGCGCGCTGTACGCCGGTCAGTTGTGCCTCAGTCATTGGCCACCCAGCCCTTGACCACCTGGGCCACGCGCTTGGAGTCGGTCTTCACGGCTTCACGCGCCATCCGCAGTCGTTCCTCATAAGAATCCACCGGCAGGGCCAGTGCGTCTGGTCCGGCCAGGCTGGTCCGGTCGGCGCCCAGCGCCGGCAGCGGCATGCCATCGTCATCGACCAGCTGCACATCCGCGGTGTGCGGTTCCAGTGCCGGTTCGTCGTTCTTCTTGTTCTGGCCGGTGATCGCACGCAGTGCCGGGCGCAGCACACCGAACAGCAGCGCCAGCACCACCACCGCACCGAGCAGCATGCGGCCGGCATCGTGCACCCACGGCAGCTCCCACCAGGCCGGGCCTTCGACCGGCGTGGTATCCCGCACGAACGGGGCATTCATCACCGACACGGTATCGCCACGCTCGGCGTTGAAGCCGACGGCCTGCTTGACCAGCGCTTCGACGCGGGTCAGTTCGGCGGCCGACAGCGGCTGTGGGCTCATCTTGCCGTTGGCGCCGGCGCGCGGCACGTTGTCCACCAGCACCGCCACCGATACGCGCTTGATGCGGCCTGCCGGCTGGCGGGTGTGCTGCAGGGTGCGGTCCAGCTCGTAGTTGCGGGTGGCGTTCTTGCTGCTTTCGGTCGGGGTCTGCGCGGTGGCCGGTGCAGCCTGCTGGCCCGGCGGGCTGTTGCTGGTCGCACCCGGCACACCCTGCGGGCCAGGGGTGCTGGTGGTGTTCTCGCTCATCTGCTCGCTGCGCAGCTTCTGCGGCTCACCGTTGTAAAGCTCGCGGGCCTCCTCGGTCACCGAGAAATCCATGTCCACGCTCACTTCCGGGTTGACGCGGCCAGGGCCGGTCATCGGTTCCAGCAGCTCGCGGATGCGCTGGTTGAACGAGGTTTCCTGGCGGCGCACCTGCTCGAACTGGGCAGCGTTGACCGCCGCTTCGCTGTTCGGGTCGGTGATGCTGAGCATGCGCCCACTCTGGTCGACCACGGTCACCCGCTCCGGCGCGAGATCCGGGATGCTGGCCGCAACCATGTGCACGATGGCATCCACCTGGCTGCGTTCCAGCTGCTGGCCACCACGCAGTTCCAGGGTGACCGAGGCACTGGCTACGTCGCGCTGGCGGGTGAAGGCGCTGGGCTTGGGAATGGCCAGGTGCACGCGCGAATCGCGCACCGGGCGCAGCGTGTTGATGGTGCGCGACAGTTCGGTTTCCAGCGCGTGCTGGTAGCGCGCGCTTTCGACGAACTGGCTCACACCGAAGCCCGGGTCGCGTTCCATCAGCTCGAAGCCGAGCTTGCCACTGTCGGTCAGGCCGGAACCGGCCAGCTTCAGGCGGGCGTCGTGCAGGTTCTTTTCCGGCACGGTGATGCCACCGGTGGCCGGGTCGAGCGCGAACGGAATCTGCGCGGCGCGCAGCAGGTCGGTCGCTTCAGCGGTGGCCTTCTGGTCCAGGCCGGTGTACAGCGGGACCATGCCCGGCTTCTGCGACCAGAAGAACACGGACAGGCCTGCCGCCACCGCCACCGCGATCATCGCCATCAGGCCCAGCCGACGGGTGATCTGCAGGCTCTGCAGGCGGTCGAACCATTGCCCGGCCTTTTCGGCGTTCAGGCTGTCCTTGGAGAGCGTCAGTGCCATGCGTCTCTATTCCTTACAGCGGCATGTTCATCACGTCCTGGTAAGCCTGGACGAGACGGTTGCGGACTTCCACGGTGGCGCGGAAGGCGATCTGGGACTGCTGCGAGGCGACCATCACCTTGGCGAGGTCGGCGCTGGGGTCGCCCATTTCGAAGGCCTTGGCGAGGGCGCCGGATTTCTGTTGCGCATCGTTGACGCCGGCAATCGCACCACGCAGGGTTTCGGTGAAGCTGGCCGGCTGGGCCTGCGGTGCATCCAGCACCGTGCCCGGCAGGGCGTTGCTGCGAGGCGTTTCGCCCAGCGGGTTGAGCGCCGGCTGTCCCATCTGGGTCTGATAGGAGCGGATCTGCGAAAGGATCGAAGTGACGGAGTGGGACATCTGCAACGGTTCCAGAAACAGGGATGGGGTTGTCTGCTGTAGCCAGTGCAAGTGCCGTGCCGAAACCGGTTTTCGATTCAGTGAAGTGAGGGTGGGGGTGTTTGGTGGCAGGGCTGCGCCCTGCACCCGCAGAGGCCACGTCAACATCAACGTCAAAATCGGGCTATCCGTGGGGTGGCGGGGTGGGGCCGGTTACGGGGGACGCCGTAAATCCGTCCATGGAGGCTCGGTCGCGCCATCCATGGCGCTCACGCCCCCGCAACCGGACCCCCCCGCCTTCGACAGTTGGCCGCGATCTATTGGAACCTGCTGCTGATGGTGCTTCTGATGGTGCTTCTGATGATGGTGGGTGCCGACCGTTGGTCGGCACGGGGTCGGATCCCGTTGCAACGCAACGGGCTCTGGCTCCGGTCGTGGCGCCATTTAACCGGCGTCGGTTTTCTGGCCTACGGCTGCAGGGTCCAGCGGCCGGAATTCTGGCGCTGGAGCGGGGCAATGGGTCCGTCGTGCTGGGTGTAGATGAAGCGGCCCTGGTGGTCGCTCTGGCAGGTCAGCAGCAGGGTGTAGTGGGCGGGACCGGCCGGGTAGGCCTCGGTCATCTGGATTTCCGCGATATGCGGGGCCAGGCGTTGATAGCGGTAGCTACCGCCGATGCGGAGGTCGGTGCCGAGGATGTCCAACACGTACTGGTTGTTGTCAAAGCTGACCTGCACCATGCGCCCGGCGTTGGGGTTGTCCGGCGCGTACAACGGGTCGCTGAGGTTGGTGAACTGGCGCTGGTCGAGCGTGGCGGGCAGGGTGCAGTTAGCCGCGGTGGTCAGGGCCGGGCAGAGCAGGGCGGCGAGCAGGATCAGGTGATGCATGGTGGGACCTCCTCGGGGTGTCCCTGCCATGCTCCGCACTGCGGCCGCGTTGTCTCTAGGAAAACGTGCAAATGAAACGGGGGCAGCTGACCACGGTGGCCTCATCTTCGTTCCGGAATTGCGCTCCCGGCTAACCGCCAACACTGGCGTTTGAGGTGCGCTGCTTCACTTCCTGGAGCCACGCTTCGAAAAAGTCACTGGGTAGGAGATCCTCGGTATTGGTGAAATGAAGGTCATAGCTGAACTTGAGGCTTAGCTTTCCAGCAACGGCGTCGAAGTGCGCCTTTAGCTGGGTAGGAGGCTCCCGATTGTGACCTTCATGAAGCTCAATCAAGCGGTCAAAGTCGTCCAGAAGAAGGTTCAGCAAGGCGAACCCGCGGTCATCTGATACATCAAACTGCTGTCCATTCCGGGCGGCGGGAGTGTCGTTCAACTCGTGAATCCTGTAGATGCCACTACCTATTTCATAGAAGACGTCTGCAGAGGAAGTACCAGCTTCCGCTGCGCCGTACAGGTACACACCATCCACGCGATTCTCTCCGTACTCCAGACAAACGCCGAGCATGGATTCCAGTATTTCCTGCATGGAGCCTTCAAAGGTCTCGCTCATGACATTCCTCGGTCGCAATCGCAACCCTTGAGGCTATTGCGTCCCGGAGCGAAGCGCATTGGGAATAGTTGCAAATCCCACAAACACGAACGCCCGGGCAAGCCCAGGCGTTCGTGCCCCCTTCATGCTGACAGCACGCGTCAGCCGGCCAGTTCGGCCTGCTCGCGCTCGATGCCGTACTTGCGCAGCTTTTCCACCAGGGTGGTGCGGCGCAGGCCGAGCAGCTGGGCGGCGTGGGCGACCACGCCCTGGGTACGTTCCAGTGCTTCGTTGATCAGGCCCAGTTCGATGTTGGCCATGTGGTTGCGCAGGTCCATGCCTTCGTCGGGCAGGGCGGCCGGTGCCGCCGGTCGATTGACGGCAATGCCGTGCTCCAGCGCCGGCTGGTTGCCGCTGCCGGGCGTGTGGAACGAGAAGCTGCGCAGGTCCAGTCGTTCTTCGCTGGTGGCGGGCTGTGCCGGCGCCGGCGTAGCGACGGCGGCCAGCGCGGCATCGCCACGGTAGCGGGCCGGCAGGTCCTGTACGCGCACCGATCCACCCGGATGCAGCACGGCCAGGCGCTCGACCAGGTTGGTCAGCTCGCGCACGTTGCCCGGCCATTCGTAGCCCGCCAGTGCCTGCAGGGCTTCCGGGGTGAAGCGCACTTCGCCACGGCCGGTGCGCGCCAGCTGTGCGGCGATGGTTTCCACCAGTGCCGGCAGGTCCTCGCGACGCTCGCGCAGCGCGGGTACTTCAATGGGGAACACGTTGAGGCGGTAGAACAGATCCTCACGGAACTTGCCTTCGGCGATCCGCGTTTCCAGATCACGGTGGGTCGCGGCCACGACACGCACGTTGCAGCGGATGGTCTGGTTGCCACCGACGCGCTCGAAGCTGCGTTCCTGCAGCACGCGCAGCAGCTTCACCTGCATCGGCAGACTCATGTCGCCAATTTCGTCCAGCAGCAGGGTGCCGCCCTCGGCCATCTCGAAACGACCCTTGCGCGCGGTCAATGCGCCGGTGAAGGCACCCTTTTCGTGACCGAACAGTTCGCTTTCCAGCAGGTCGGCCGGAATGGCGCCGCAGTTGATCGCCACGAACGGGCCATCACGGCGCGGCGAGCGCTGGTGGATGGCGCGCGACACCACTTCCTTGCCGGTGCCGGATTCGCCCAGCACCAGCACGGTGGTGTCGAACGCGGCCACCTGTTCGATCATGGTGCGCAACGCAGTGACCGCCGGGCCGTTGCCGGTCGGCCCCTGCTCCTGCGCGGCACCTGCCTGGTGCTCGGCATCCAGGCGCTTGAGGCTGGCGCGGCGCAGCAGCGCTTCCATCTGCGCGTGGCGCAGCGGCGTCTCCAGTGGCCAGATGTTGGCTTCGTGCAGCCCGTGCTGCTGCGCGAAGGCTGCGGCATCACCGTCGGCCAGCAGTACCGGCGGTGGCAGGCTGCTGCCGCCCAGCCAGTTGTAGAGTGCGGTGCTGGCGGCGTTGTCGTCCAGGCTGCCGACGATCACTGCCATCCAATCGTTCTGGCGCTGCCGGCCCAGATCGAAGTCGGCTGCGTCGGAGACCCAGCGCGGGTTGAAGTCCATGAACTCCAGCAGGGCAACGGTGCGCTCTGCACGCACGGCGTCGTTGTCCAGCACAAGGATGCGCGATTCGCTCACGACTGTTCCTCCCTGAGGCCTTCCAGGATCGGCATGACTTCCTGGATGTAGGACAGCTTGCTGACGAAATTGTCGGCACCGGCACGCAGCGCGTGCTCGCGGTGCTCGGCGTCGTCGAAGTGGCTGGCGATCACGATGTACGGTGCGTCGTCCTGCGACTTGATCAGGCGGGTGGCCTGCAGGCCGCCCATCTCAGGCATTGCCAGATCCATCAATACGACCTGCGGGCGCAACGTTTCCGAACGCTCGATCGCTTCCAGGCCGTTGCCGGCGCTGCCGACGATCTGCAGCCAGTCGATCTTGCGGAAGTGGCGCATTGCCGCGTTGATGAAGCCCTCGTGGTCATCGACCAGCAGGACAGTAAGCTTGTTCATGTGCAACATCCTTTTCAGCCCACCCGGGCCAGCTGTGGTTGCCTGGCGCCGAGCCGGCGCCGTTCACGGGCCGGGGCGATGTCCAGTTGTTCCCGGTATTTTGCGACGGTTCGGCGGGCAATGTTCACCCCCTGGCGTGACAACAGGCCGGCGATCGCCTCATCGGCCAGTGGCCGACCGGCCGGTTCGGCGTCGATCAGGCGGCGGACCATGGCCTTGACCGCCTGCCCGGAGACGCTGGCGCCTTCCAGTCGGACGGCGAAGAAGTGCTTCAGTTCGAAGGTGCCGCGCGGGGTCTGCAGGAACTTGCCGGTGGTGATGCGCGAGACGGTGGACTCGTGCATGCCGATTTCCTCGGCCACTTCCTTCAGGGTCAGCGGTGCCATGGCTTCCTCGCCACGCACCAGGAACGCGGCCTGGCGCTCGACGATCACCCGCGCGGTGCGCAGCAGGGTGTCGTAGCGCATCGACAGGCCGCGGCTGAACCAGCGCGCTTCCTGCAGCATCTCGCGCAGTGCCGGGGCGGCCTCACTGGTCTCTGCCAGCGCCTGTTCGTACTGGCTGTTGATGGAGACGCGGCGACTGGTGGCCGGGTTCAATGCCACTTTCCACTGGCCATCGGCGTGCCAGGCGACCACATCCGGAACCACAACGGCACTGCGTTCCGGCAGCAGGCTGTCGCCTGGGCGTGGCTGCAGCGACAGGATCAGGCGTACCGCTTCGCGCACATCGTCGATCTCGGCGTGGTGCTGGCGGGCGAGGGCGGGGTAATCATGTGCGGCCAGCGCATCGAGCGCGCCGTCTAGGATGCGCGTGGCCAGGTGGCGGGCAGGCACCGCGCCGTGCAGGCTGCGCAGCTGCGCCTGCAGGCCCTCGCGCAGGTCCTGGGCGGCCATGCCGGCCGGGTCACCGTGCAGCAGCTGCTGGCGGATGGCTTCGACGCCGTCGGCGTCGATGTCGAACTGGGCGCTGGCCAGCAGCTGCAGCTGGCCCAGTGGCGCCTGCAGGTAGCCAGCCTCGTCGCAGTGGTCCAGCCAGAATGCGGCCACTGCCAGCTGGCGATCATCCATGTCCAGCGACAGGCGCTGCAGCACGCGCAGCTGCGGGTCGGTGGATTCGCCGGCGGCGATGCGCGCCATGCGGTCGTCGTCGCCGTCCTGCCAGCTGGCGCCGGCCACGTCCCACATCGACGACTCCGGCAGCTCGTCGAACGCGGCGGTTTCCAGCGTCGCGGTGGCAACGTCGGTGGCGTCGGCGGCCGGTGCTTCGGGCTCTTCGATTTCCAGCAGGGGATTGGAGTCCAGCAGGCGCTGGATTTCCTGTTCCAGGTGCAGGCCATCAAGCTGCAGCAGCCGGATCGACTGCAGCAGCTGCGGGGTGAGGTGAAGTTGTTGGCCCAGCTGGGTCGAGAGTGCAGCCTTCATCGTGGTTCCCCGGCGCCGCTCCCCGGCGCCTTGTGGAACGCATCTTGCTTTTGATCCGGCGGTGGCGGAATCGGGGGGTTCCTGAGGAGCTTCGTGAATTTCCTGACGGCGTGTAGGGGTATTCCCTACAGTGGCGCGGAATGTTGACGATGATCGCTGCTAAGTTGCTGATTTCCGGTGCAAGGCCCGGATTGATCGGGCTGCGCCGTGTACGGATTCCTGTCGGGGAGTGTCGGGATGACGGGAATTCGACGCTGGGTGCGGGTTGGCTGCGTCGGCTGTCGATAGAGGCGATCACCGGTAGAGTCGACTGTCAGTCGACTGCTCTCCGATCAGACCAAGGAAAAGTCCCGCGCTCCGCGCGCAAGTCGACTGACAGTCGACTCTACCAACAGCCCACTCTACCCAGCCATCGCTTCTTCACGCCGAGGCTGGCGCTTACTCCAGCTCGTGCTGATGGCGCGCGGCCAGCAGCAGCAGATCGTTGGCGCGACGGCAGCCCAGTGACTCCATCATGCGTGCGCGGTGGGTTTCCACTGTCTTGACGCTGATGCCGAGGTCGGCGGCGATTTCCTTGTTGCTCTCACCCTTGCCGATGCGGCGCAGGATCTCGCGCTGGCGCGGCGACAGCGCGGCGATGCCGGTGGGCTTCTCGCGGCCGAGCATCGGTGCCAGCATCTTGGCGGAGATCTGCGGGCTCAGGAACACCTGGCCGGCATGCGCCGCGCGAAGCGCCAGCTCCAGTTCCTGCGGCGCCGCATCCTTGACCACGAACCCGACCGCGCCGCGGTCGAGGGCATCGCGCACGTGCGCGGCGTCGTCGTGCATGGTCATCATCACAACCCGGGTACCGGGCGCGCGCAGCCGGATATCGCTGAGCGCTTCCAGACCCGTACGGCCAGGCAATGACAGGTCCATCAGGACCACGTCCGGGGCGTGCTGCAGGGCCAGCTGCAGCGCCTGTTCGGCGTTGCTGGCCTCTGCAACCAGCTGCACGTCGGCAAACCCCTGCAGCAGCCGCGCCAGGCCGGCGCGGACCAGGGTGTGATCGTCGACGATGAGAACTCGCACAGGCACGCAGCAGGTCCGTGTAGGGGAGTCCACCTTAACTTAGCTGAACGGGCGCGCCAAGGCTTGCCCGCCAAGCGCGATGGTGGCAGGTTTCAGCGCGCCCGGCGTGCCTCGGCCACCTGACGCCGGTGCAGGCGGAACAGGTGGCGCTCCATGGCCATTTCCAGGCCATCGCCAAGGCGCTGGAAGCGCAGCCACAGATAGTGGCCGCCGCCGCCATCGGCCGCTTCGGCAATCACTTCCACCGGCAGGTCGATATGGTCGGGCAGCCAATCACTGGGCTGCAGACGGACCAGGCCCGCCTGGCCGGGGCTGGCGCCACTGCGCGGGCCCAGTTGCAGGCGGATGCCACGGCGCGACCAGCGCACCGGGCGCAGGGTCAGTTCCTGGCCCTGCTGGCGGACCAGGCGGCCAAGCAGCACCATCGCCAGATCCAGCTTCGCCTCCAGCCGCTGCAATTGCAGGCTGGCTTCATTGCGGTCGTCATGCTCGTCAACGCGACTGTCTTCAACCAGCGCCAGGCTGCGCAGCAGGCCCTCGGCACTGCCGGTACGGCCGGTGCCACTGCCTGCCTGGAATTCGGCGGGCAGTGCCAGCTCGCAGCTGAGCGTTTCGTCGAACAGCTCGCTTTCGGCGGGATGGTGCAGCGACGTTGTCGGCAGTTGGGTCATGCCAGCGATTCTGCCTGCAGGTAGGCATGGGCCGCGCGAAGAGAGCGCTGGCCGTCATTCATCAGTGCTGCCACCGCATCGCGACGCTGGCGCAGCAGGCCCAGCAGGTTCTGCTGGCGCTCGAACAGCGCACTGAGCGGTGCGTGGTCGTCCGAGGTCAGCGGCTGGCTGAGCAGGGCATGCAGCGTGCTGTCGTGACCGTCGAGCAGGCTGTCGGCCTGGTCGAGGGCGTCTTCGCCCAGGGCCTTTTCGAAGGCGTCCAGCTGGGCGTGCAGTTCGTGCAGGCTCATGGCGCCACCGCGGCCGGGCGGCGCTGTTCCTGCGGGATTGCATTCCAGGCGCTGTCGATCTCGCCCAGCAACTGCAGGGATTCATCGAGGGCGGCACGGTCGTTGTGCAGGTTGGCCTCGGTCAGGCGCTGCAGCACGTAGTCGTAGAGTGCCGACAGGTTCCCGGCGATTTCACCGCCAGCCTCATGATCCAGCGAGCCATTGAGGTGGCCGACGATCGCGCAGACCTCGCCGATCGCCTTGCCCTTGCCGGCCTGGTCGCCGCGCTCGAGGCTGGCCAGGGCGCGCCGCACGCGCTCCAGCGCGCCGGCCAGCAGCATCGCCACCAGCTTGTGCGGATCGGCATCGGCGACCGCACTGGTCACTCCCACCTGGCGGTACTGCTCGGCATATTGACGGCTGGAACCGTACATTCGTGATTCTCCTTGCGCGGGGTGCCGCCGGCGGGTCGTGGGGACCGTTGCCGGCGGTGCGGCGTTGATTGCTGTTGCGTCCGTTATCGGTGCGTTACACGCCAAACTTGAGCGTTGCACGCAGTCCTTTAGCGGTTCAGCTGTGCCAGCTGCTGCTGCAGCGACGTATTGCTCTGCTGCAACTTGCCCATCAGGCTGTCCAACGCGATGAACTGCTTCTTGTAGCGCTCTTCCACGTTCTTCATGCGCGTGTCGAGGTCCTTGCGGCGCTTGTCGATGTTGTCCAGCGTGGTGTTGAGGCCCTTGGTGCGGGCGACGAAGGCGCCTTCCTTGCCGACCGTGGTGCTGACGTAGCCGTCGACCATGGTGTAGAGCGTGCCGGCACCGCCGGTGTCACCGGTGATTGCCGAGCGGATCTTCTCGGGCTGACTGGCCAGCGCGGCGGCAAACTTGGTGGCGTCCAGCACCAGGCTGCCGTCGGCGTTGGGGTAGCCACGCGTCTGCAGTCCCAGCGTTTTCGGGTCCAGGCCATCGGCGGACAGTTCCTTCAGCACGCCCGACATCACCGAGCGCAACTGGCTGGAGGCACCACGCATCTGCGCGTCGCCGGTCAGCGTGGCGGCTTCCTTGGTCTTGGCGTCGTACTTGGTCTCGGTGTTGATCGCCGCGATTGCTGCGTTGTAGGCGGTCACGAACTCCTGCATCACCTTGGTGGCTGCAGTGGTATCGGTGCTGATCACGACGGTGCTCTTGCCCTTGACCTTGAGGTTCAGGGTCAACCCCGGCACGGCGTCGGCCACGGTGTTGCTGGCGCTGACCACCGTGACGCCATCGATGGTCAGCTCGGCATCGGCTGCCGCGGTGTTTTCCTGGAGGCTGCCCACCAGTGCGGTCAGTTTCGGGTCGCTGCCGCCGTATTCGAGCTTGATGGCATTGGCGGCGCCGGTCTTTTCCTGGGCAATCGACAGGTACTGGTTGTCGCCCGAGGCGATCAGGGTCGCCTGCACGCCTTCCTTGCGGCCTGCGGCGTCGATCTTGTTGCGCACGGTGGTCAGCGTATCGCCGGCTTCCACCTCGACCTTCATCGTCTTTGCCTTGTCGCCGACGCCAACGGTCAGCGTCAAGGTTCCGGCGCCGAAGGTGTCGGTCTTTCCTACCGAGGTATTGGCAATCAGCTTGTGTGCGGTGGCAAGGGATTTCACCTCCACCTGGTGGGTGCCATTGGAGGCCGCTGCCTTGGTCGTGCCAAGGTCGTACAGTGCCACCGAGGCCGTCAGCACGTCGTCGGTGTTGGCGGGTTGCGCCTTGCCGGTGGCGGTCACGGTGCGGGTATCGAAGGCGGTGGTGGCCTTCAGTGCGGTCAGTGCGGTCTTCAGCTTGTCGAAGGCCGAAGTGACAGTGCCGATCGACGACAGCTGCATCTTGGCCTTGGACTGCTGCAGGTTCAGCGCGTTGTCGGCGGGCTTGCGGTCGGCTGCGACCAGCTGGTTGACGATGTCCGAGATGTTGAGCCCCGAGCCAATGCCACCGTATCCAAAGCTTGCCATGTGATTCTCCTGGTATCCGGGCCTGGCCGTCGTGCGGTGGCCCGTCGTCAACGAAAATAGCGGCCTGCGCCGCTGGGTCTTGAGGACTTCGTTGATGCACGTGCCGTGCCAATGGTCTGGCGCAGGTTCTGGCACGCGGGTTGCAGGAAGGCTGGGGCAGGGTGCGGGTAGGTTCACCGCGGGCTGCCGGGAGTCTGCAAAAAGCCCTCCCCCAATGCAGGGGAGGGATCAGGCTACTGACAATCGGGGGGAGACGAAGCCGCCCGGTACGTACAGTCAAAGGTACAGCGCTGAAAGAGAGGTCCGCAGGAGCGGGCGATGCCAAGCCGGTTCGGGAGTGATCCCGGGCCGGGCATGGCCCGCGCCTTCGTGCATCGTGGCTTCCCGGTTGCCGCTACCGTCGGTTCGACCCGACGGTAGCGGCGCCCTCTTGCCGTGGATCAGCGCAGCAGGCTGAGCACGCCCTGCGGCACCTGGTTGGCCTGGGCCAGCATGGCCGTACCGGCCTGCTGCAGGATCTGGGTGCGGGTCAGCTCTGCGGTTTCCTTGGCGAAGTCGGTGTCCTTGATGCGGCTGCGCGAAGCCGACAGGTTTTCCGACGAGGTCTGCAGGTTGGCCACCACCGAGGTGAAGCGGTTCTGGATCGCACCGAGGTCAGCGCGGGTGCTGTTGATCGCACCCAGGGCCTTGTCGACCACTTCCATCGCCTGCTGTGCACCCTTCACGGTGGACACGTCGATCTTGTCGGCGAAGCTCTTGGCCACTGCGGTGGTGCTGGCGGTGATGTCGCCCGGGCCGGTGGCGATGCCGGTCCAGGTGCCGGTTTCCACGGCGATACCGAGGAAGGCGCCATTCTTGTCGACGCTGTCCTTGACCGAGCTCAGGTTGATCTTGCCACCACCGGCAGCGTCGACCTCGGCCAGGACGCCGGTCTCACCGATCTTGGCATTGATCGCAGCGACCATGGCCTTGGTGGCGGCGTCCTGGGTCTTGGTGCCATCGGCACCGCCCTGGGCGGCCACGTCGATGTCGGCGATGCTGATTGCCGAACCTGCGCCGTTGGTGATGGTCATGCCGCTGACCTTCACGCCGGTTGCGCCGTCTGCCGGAGCGGCGATGGTGAAGCTGACCGAATCGAACATCGCACCGCCCAAGGCATTGGCCTTGGCATCGATGGTCTTGTCGATGGCAATGGCCTGGCCCGCATTGGCGCCGACCTGGAACAGCTGGCTGGAGAACGAGCCGTCCAGCAGCTTGGTGCCGTTGAAGTCCGACTGCTTGGCGACGCGGTCGATTTCGCTGACCAGCTGGGTCACTTCGGCCTGCAGGGCCTTGCGGTCGCTGGCGGAGTTGGTGGCGTTGGAGGCCTGCACCGACAGCTCGCGGACGCGCTGCAGGTTGTTGCCGATTTCGGTCAGCGAACCTTCGGCGACCTGGGCCAGCGAGATACCGTCGTTGGCATTGCGGATGGCGACGTCGGTACCGCGGATCTGCGTGCCGAAGCGCTCGGAGATCGCCAGACCGGCGGCGTCGTCCTTGGCGCTGTTGATGCGCGAACCGGAGGACAGGCGCTGGATGGTGGTGGCCAGC
>NZ_JCAFVP010000021.1:0-45499 GCF_059372495.1 Stenotrophomonas sp. YJH_SMC_80 | reverse complement strand
GAAGCAGGGCGATGCCGTGCTGGAAAGCTACGGTTACAACCATCGCGGCGAGCGCGTGCTGCGTACTCCAGCCGGTGGCGCAGCTCAGATCACGCTGTACGATGAGGCCGGGCAGTGGCTGGGCAACTACTCGGCCACGGGCCAGGCGCAGTTGCAGGCCATCTGGTTGGACAACTATCCGGTGGCGCTGATCAATGTGCCGAGTACCGGTGTTCCGCAGCTGGCCTACGTGCAGCCGGATCATCTGAGTACGCCGCGCGTGGTGATCGATCCGATGCGCGATGCGGCGATCTGGGAGTGGAACAACAAGAGCGAGGTGTTCGGCAACCAGATTCCGAACGCTGATCCGGATGGGGATGGTGGGGCGTTCGAGCTGGCGCTACGATTCCCGGGCCAGCAGGCCACGGATGCGAGTGGGTTGTTCTACAACTACCAGCGGGAGTATGACCCGGCAGCGGGGCGCTATTCGCAGAGTGATCCGATGGGATTCGACGGGGGGTATCTACCTTCTCCTATGTATCAGCTGATCCAGTGCAGGCGGTTGATCCGCTCGGACTGCTGGCCAATTGCATTTGCGTGGATGGTGGAGTTCATATCGACATCCCTATTCGCTTCAGTGCTGAGGGAGCTACTCCTGAGACTTTGAGTAAAATGATAAATGCAATTGAATCGACCTGGTCTGCGCCCGGATTTACAGTGACTGTTAGCCAGCCGGAGAAAGGTCGGTTAAACCGTGTTGAGGTTCCGCTGGGGAGGGGGGGCGACCGTAACTGGAGGCAGTGTCGGTAAATGGTATGCAGGAAACACTGAGTGGACGGCTGCGCACGAAGCAGGGCATTTGATGAAATTCAAGTACGATGGTCGTTTTGATATGTACGATGTGGTGTCGCAGGCGCCATCTCGTTCTACCAAGCCCGTTCCGGGGTGGGAGGGAAACATCATGGCAGAGCATCTTGGCGTTCCAGACGATAGGGTTCGGGACGCTATCAAGAAGCGGTTGGGGTGCAAATGATGGTGAGTCTACGCGTGGCTGCGCTCCTTCTTCCATTGCTCGGAGGCTGTGGCACTAGCCAGATCAAACACATTGAATGGAACTCAGATTGGGTGGACTTTTCATCGGATGAGATCATTCCTGGGAACTCGACGACACTTCGAAGTGACCGCTTGGCCACCTTGAATCCGCAGAGCGAAAAATCGATTGCTCAGTGGATGCTCGATCAGAACTTGAGCATCATCCAAGCATCGGATGCTGCTGAGAAATTCGCGCCACTACAGTTGAATGGGTTAGTGCCGGCAGAGGGGGAGACTGTTTATCTCGTCAGAGCGGCCTCGGGTGCAGGAGGCGGGAGTTTTGTCGGCTACATAAATGACAATGGAATTCTCATCTTGTACGGGGTAATGGGAAGTTGTGGGGAGCAAGTGCATCGAGTGGTTGCTGTGAGCCTGAGTAAGAGGCCTGCCAAGGTCTTCGGAGGGTGTTCAGGAGCGCTTTGAAGATTCTTATGTGTGTGGGTCTGAGGTGGGAATAGGGAAGTGGGAATTTCATTTGCGAGCGCTCTGTTGGTGTGTTTGCGGGCGGGGGCATAGATTGCAGCTGTTGAGCGGCTTGGCGACACCGTGGTCTTCATTGAGGCCTCTGTCGGCGCAGAAGATTGCACTTCTAGTAGAGGGCGCTTGGGAAGGCCGGTTGATTCCTGTCAAATCATGATTCTTGAGCAGAGCTTCCCGGGACGATCGAGCTATCGATCACAGGCGTAACAGTAGACCGCTAGGCCAGATGGGGACGGGCTGTTCTTTTTCATGCGAATCCATGGTGGGTGCGGAGCGATTGGCCGTTGTGGCGCATTGATCGATTGAGGGCATCACCCCACGGCGCACGCACCGCTTGGCTTGAGCTGGGGCAGGTTGCGGGGCATGTAGGCCGGCAGGGAGCTGACGCAGGGATGGATTACAGGACGGATCACCATCGGGCCAACGCAATGGGCTCTACCGTGCGTGCAGCTCGATGAACATCATGGATCCTGTACTCAGCGAACTGCGTTCCCGGTTCGGTGTCGGCAGTGACTCGGGCAGGCAGGTACTCTCGAGCGCTGCGCGATGGGCTGCGTGAGTAGGCCGCCAAGCAGGAGGCAAGGTGCATGAGCTCCCGCGCTCCTCCACAACAGAACGCGATCGGCCTGCACGCCTCGGAGAGGTACAAGATGAAGCGAGGCAGATTCTTCGGTACGGGCTGGCCTACGCGGTGTCGTGTGGAGCACTCTGGCTGTTCCTGCACTTTGTGGGCAGGGCGCTTTACGCCTTCGACTCACATCAGGTTTTCTTCTGGCTGTATGCCGTCAGCCTTCTGTTGCTGGGAATGGGCGCACGGGTTCCCGCCGCTGGCCGCCTGACGTTCAGGCGGCTTGCCAAGGGGGCTGGCTTGGGGCTGCTCGCGGGCCTTCTGGCCCAGGTCGTGGTACTTGTACTGGAAGCCTACAGATTCAGCGGATTCAGGCCATCGCTGCTCTGGCAGGTACCGGTTTCGCTGACGGTGATCAGCGTCGTGCTGCTCACGCCGCTCTGGGGCGTGGTGCTGGTTGCCCTCACCGCCGCATTCCGCCGCGACAACCACCCACATCAGGCCTCGAACCCATGAAGCGCCTGACTGCCTTTTGCCTCGCGGCCGCACTGACATCCTGTGCGGCGCATCCGAACCGCACGACGAAGTGTCAGCCGGCCCAATTCACTTACATCGGCACCGAGAGCATCGACGGGCTGACCTATGGGCGCTTCCAGGTCAGCCACAACGCTGGTCAGCCGCTTCAGCTGTGGGTGGATGAGAGACGCAGGTTGAACTCAAGGACCGCTCGCGCAGAGATGAGGCGCACAGGCGAAGATGCCTGGCGGCCTTACAACGTGATCCTTGAGGAAATCACACCGGGAGCGATCGGGCTGTCGGTCGGGCAGGATGAACAGCAGAGCGTTCTGTTCGATGGTGATGGCCTGTTCCTGCCCGGCGCATCCAGCGCGGGCGCGAATTACTCCATCGTGGTACAGGACGCTGCCGGTTGCGAACATCGCTCGGCAACGTTCATTCCCTGACATTCCTGGCGGCGAGCCGGATTCCTTGCGACTTCGCAGCATCGCCCGGTTGGGACGCTGCGTACAGGCAATGAAGGAAAAATGGCGCGCCCGGAGGGATTCGAACCCCCGACCAATGGCTTCGGAAGCCACTACTCTATCCGGCTGAGCTACGGGCGCGTTGTAGAACCGCCGCGCCGTCGGCCAGTGCCGGGGCGGGCATCGCAGCGCCATGAAGCGGTGCGGGACCGGCATTCTATCCAGTTTCGTCGAACAAATCTCCCCCCACCGGCAAAGCCCTGCCGGAGGGGCAGGAGTATCCTATCGCCATGGCTGATACCCCCCTCACTTCGCCGCAGTCGCCGGCGACGCCGCGTTGGCGGCATTACTGGAGTCTGATGCGCGCTGATCGCCCGATCGGCACGTTGCTGCTGCTGTGGCCCACCTGGTGGGCGTTGTGGCTGGCTGCCGGCGGCCTGCCGCCGCTGTGGACGCTGTTCGTGTTCACCGCCGGCGTGTGGTTGACCCGCTCGGCCGGTTGCGTCATCAACGACTACGCCGACCGCTGGCTCGACCCGCACGTGGAGCGGACCAAGGCGCGTCCGCTGGCCACCGGCGCGATCAGCGGCCGCGCCGCGCTGGCGTTGTTCGCCGTGCTGATGCTGGTGGCCTTCGGCCTGGTGCTGACCCTGAACGGCCTGACCATCGGCTTGAGCTTCATCGGCGTGTTCCTGGCCGCCAGCTATCCGTACCTGAAGCGCTACACCCACCTGCCGCAGGTCTACTTGGGCATGTCGTTCGGCTGGGGCATCCCGATGGCCTTCGCCGCCGTGCAGGGCGAGGTGCCGATGCTGGGTTGGCTGCTGTACGCCGGCAACATCCTGTGGTCCACCGCCTACGACACCTGGTACGCCATGGTCGACCGCGAGGACGACCTGAAGATGGGCTCGCACTCCACCGCGATCCTGTTCGGCGACCTCGACCTGGTCATCCAGGGCGTGCTGTACGCGCTGTTCCTGGCCACCATGGCGCTGGTCGGCGTGCGTGGCGTGCTGGGTGGGTACTACCTGGCCGGCGTGGCCGTGGCCACCGCGCTGGTGGTGTACGAATTCTGGATCTGCCGCAACCGCGAGCGCGGCCCCTGCTTCAAGGCGTTCCTGCACAACAACTGGGTGGGTGCCGCGCTGTTTGCCGGCATCGCCGTGGATCTGGCACTGCGTTGAGCCCAAGGTGAGGTAGAGCCGGCCGCTGGCCGGCTGCACGACCATCCCAATTGGGAAATTGCCGGCCAGCGGCCGGCGTTACCGCCTTCCACCACCTGCGATGATGCTTGGATCTGGTAGAGCCGGCCGCTGGCCGGCTGCACCCGTGTGCGATCTCGAGGTTGCCGGCCAGCGGCCGGCACTACCGCCACCCACTACCTGCGACCGTCCCCAGGTCTGGTAGAGCCGGCCGCTGGCCGGCTGCACCCGTGCACGATCCCGAGGTTGCCGGCCAGCGGCCGGCACTACCCTCCTCCGCGACCTACGACCAATAGGTGGCTGACAGGCCGCACCCCACCGCCCAGAATCGATCCATCGAACCTGGGAGGGTAGGCGATGGCCTCGACGGCAGCAGTACAGGACGGCTGGATGGCGCGCGCAGCGCTGCGCTCGGCCGCCTGGGCGGAAAAGTGGTTCCCCGATGCGTACGTGTTCGCGGTGCTGGGCGTGGTCATCGTCGCGCTGGCCGCGATGGGCTTCGGCTCGACCCCGCAGGCCACCGCCAGCGCCTTCGGTGACGGTTTCTGGAGCCTGATCCCCTTCACCATGCAGATGGCCTTCGTGGTCATCGGTGGCTACGCCGTGGCCACCGCGCCGGTGGTCGCACGCTTCATCGATTTCCTCGCCCGGGTGCCGCGTACCGGCCGCGGTGCGGTGGTGTACGTGGGCCTGGTCAGCATGCTCGCTTCGCTGCTCAGCTGGGGCTTCTCGCTGGTGTTCGGTGGCCTGCTGGTGCGTGCGCTGGCCCGTCGTACCGAACTGCGCATGGACTACCGCGCCGCGGGTGCTTCGGCGTACCTCGGCCTGGGTGCGGTGTGGGCCATGGGATTGAGCTCGTCGGCCGCACAGCTGCAGGCCAACCCGGCCAGCATGCCGCCGGGCCTGGTCGAGATCACCGGCGTCCTGCCGTTCACCGAAACCATCTTCCTGTGGCAGTCGATCGCACTGACCGCGGTGCTGATCCTGGTCTCGCTGCTGATCGCCTGGTTGACCGCACCGGCCGCCGGCAGTGCCCGCACCGCTGAAGACTTCCCCGGCGCCGCGCAGGCCGAGCCGGAGCCGTTGCAGCGCCGCACGCGCCCGGGCGAATGGCTGGAGTACAGCCCGCTGCTGACCGTGCTGCTCTCGCTGCTGGCGTTCGGCTGGCTGTTCAACGAGTTCGCCAACAAGCCGGTGGTCACCGCCATCGCCAACCTCAACACCTACAACTTCCTGTTCATTTCGCTGGGCCTGCTGCTGCACTGGCGGCCGCGCAGCTTCCTCAACGCGGTGGCCAAGGCGGTGCCCAGCACCACCGGCGTGCTGATCCAGTTCCCGCTGTACGGTGGCATCGCGATGATCCTCACCCACGCTGCCGGTGGCGACGGGCAGACACTGGCGCACCGGCTGTCGAGCCTGTTCGTGCACGTGGCCAGCACCGATACCTTCGCGCTGGTGATGGGCGTTTACTCGGCGGTGCTCGGCTTCTTCGTGCCCTCCGGTGGTGGCAAGTGGATCATCGAGGCGCCGTACGTGATGCAGGCCGCCAACGAACTGAAGGCACACCTGGGCTGGGCGGTGCAGGTCTACAACGCGGCCGAAGCGCTGCCGAACCTGATCAATCCGTTCTGGATGCTGCCGCTGCTGGGCGTACTGGGCCTGAAGGCACGCGACATCGTGGGCTTCACCTTCATCCAGCTGCTGGTGCACATCCCGCTGGTGCTGGGCCTGCTGTGGCTGCTGGGGATGACCCTGGCGTATGTGCCGCCGGTGATGCCCTGAATGCTGGGCTTGCTTGCCTGCGTGAGTTGGGAAGCCAGCCTCCTTCCGCGCGTGTTTCCGGCTGAGAACGCCATGAATGCGCGCCATGCTGACCACTGCATGAGCACATGCCGAACCCGCATGAATTCTTCAGCCGCTTGTGCCACAAGGGCTTCTGCGCGTTCATTCACAGGCGTACACGCAGATGTAGCCGCGCACCCACGCGTGATTAACCATTCGCTGCAGACGATGGCCACGTCCACCGCATTCCGCGAGTGGCTTTGGAGATCGGACATGGCACAGCAGAACCAGAACCCGAACCAGAAGCAGCAGGGCCAGCAGAACCAGCAGGATCAGCAGCAGGGTCGTGGCCGCGACCAGCAGCAGCAACAGCAGCAGGAACAGCAGCAGCGCAACCAGCGCAACCAGCAGCAGGGTGGGCAGGACGAGGAAGAGTGACCTCGCCACCAGCTCCGGTGATGCGAAGCCCCGCCCCGTGCGGGGCTTTGCTTATTCCAGCACGCCGACACGCTGCAGCACCGGCGCTGCCGACATGTCGTTCGGATTGGTGCCGGGCTGATCCTGCGGCACGTCCATGCCCATGCCGCGGTACAGATCCACCCAGTGCTGGGCGATCTCCCCGGTCTGCGGGTTGCGGAAGTTCATCGGCTGCAATGCGAACACGTGGTGCGCACGGAAGGCGCGTTCGATGAAGTCCGAGCAGTAGTAGCTGTCCTCGTTCAACACATACGACGTGTTGTACGGCTTGCCCAGCATCGTGCGCGCGGTGGCGACCGCATCCTTGATGGCCGCCTGCTGCGGCGCATGCAGGCGATAGACCACGATCTGCCGCTGCTTGGCGCGCGCCTCCTGGCGGAACTCGACCAGCGATTGCCGGCGCGATCCTTTCTCGTCCGCATGCAATACCTCCCAGCCCTTCGGCGTGGAAGCGACCAGGGCGACGTGATCGAAGCTGGGCGCGCCCTGCTTGCCGGTGGCATCGTCGATGGCGGCACTGAGGCCGCTGCGGCCGGCGGTGACAAACAGCAGATCGCCTTCGTGGACATCGACGGCCATCGCCACCGCTGGCCACAGGGCGGGCAGCAGCAGGCCGATCAGGAGCAGGAGGCGATGCATGAGGACTCTCGGACAGGCGGAATGCCGGAATTGTAGGGCGCGCGGTAGCATGGAGCGACCGGACCGGATTCAGGATGAGCCCATGTGTCGATACCGTTCTGCCGCACTGCTGATGCTCGCCTGTGGCGTGGTGCTGATTGCCTGCGCGCCAGCGCCGCAGCCGCTGCAGACAGCGGGCGAAGCCGGGCCTGCCGCAGCGGCGCCGGCGATCACTGCCGCCGAGCCCACACCTGTGGCTGCACGCAGTGAATGCCCCCACCCGGAATTCGATACATTCCTGAAGCATTTCGGCAATGAGATCGCGCTGCAGGAAAAGGCTACTGCCGATCCGCTGCTGGACAGTTACATCGATGCAGAGGCCGAGCCGGAACCGCGCAAGGTGGAAAGCCGGTTGGCGCTGGCCGATGTGGAGTGGCCGGTGATGCCCGATCCTGCCGCGTTGGCCGGGCAGGGCCGCGAAATGCAGGTCAGCCTCCTGGCCGACGGGCAGCGGCAGGTGCAGATCCGTATGCCGGACAGCAGCGACCAGCAGACCTACACCTTTGCGCAGACGCCGTGTTGGACACTGGTCAAGCGTGAGGACGAGTCGATCTGAAACCTGATCCGGCACAGGCGCGGCGGGCCAGTGACTGCTAGGCTCGATCCCTGGTCCAGGCAGGGAGACGCCGATGCAGGCTTTCAGGAAGCACGCCACCACCACCGCCATCGCAGCTGTGCTGGCGATAGCCTCCCTCAGCGGCGCCCAGGCACAGTCGGTGCATGCCGATGACCGCGCCTACTTCGCCAATGCCACCGCCGAACAGGCCGCGCGTGACGCACTGGGCAAGCGCGTCGAGGCTCTGCAGCAGGCGTCCACCGTTGCACCCGCGGAACACTTCCGGCAGGCCGAGGTACTGGAGGCGCAGTGCCTGCGCCATCACAGCTACCTGCACCTGCAGGCCGCCCGCAATGCGCGTGATCAGCGTCCGGCCCAGGCGCTGGACCAGGTGATGGGGCTGTGCAGCCGCATTGCCCGCAGCGGCCGCGCCGCTCTGCGCGAGGCGCCCGCGGATGCGCCATGGGCAGCACCCTATGGCTTCCTGCGCGCACGCGCGTTGAAGGAGGCCGCCGCCCCGGCCAACGCCGCGCTGGATGAGGCCGTGGAGGCACTGGCCGATCCGGCGCTGGACAGCTTCGCGCGCCTGCGTGGGCAGATCCTGCGCAGCGCCGAGTACCCGCAGATCGAGCACGGCGGCCGGCACTGGGACACGGGGCGCGACAGGCAGGCACTGGCCCGGCAGCCCGACCGCGCCCTGCGCGAGGCGGGCTGGAAGGGCTACTGGCGAGGCCTGCAATCGCGCCGTGAGCCGATGGCGTCGGTGCTGCTGGGGCTGGTGCAGGTGAATGACGCCGCGGCACGCCTGCAGGGTGACGGCTCGGCGCCGGCACATGGCTATCAGCGCATGGGCCTGGATACTGCCGCAGTGGATGCAACGCTGGTGGCGATCGAACAGCATGCGGGAGACCGCCGCGCCTACCAGGAGATGCTGCTGCACCACGCTGCGCGATCGGGCATCGACGCGCCGCAGATCTGGGATACCACGGTGCCCGATGCCGGCTACACGCCACCGGTGCTGACGCTGGCGCAGCTGCGCGACAACGCCGCCGATGCCATGAAGCACCTGGGCCCGGCGTACGTCGCTGAACTGCGCGCGCTGCTCGATCCGGCCAGCCACCGCATGGATCTGGCCACCGAACGCGGTGACCGCAGCCAGGACGCGTTCTCCGTGAGCGCTCCCGGTGTGCCGGCAATGCTGTTCGTTGGTGTCCGCAGCGGGGACCTGGAAAGCGATGTCGAGATCGCCCATGAAGCTGGCCATGCCCTGCACGGCGAGTGGATGCAGCGGGGTCATGCGTCGCCGCTGCAGCGCAATGGCAGCCAGTGGCTGACCGAGGCGTTCGCGATCTACAACGAGCTGCGCTTCCGCGACCAGCTGTACCAGCAGGCACAGGACCCGCGTGCCAAGGCCTACTACCTGAAATCGCTGCTGGACGACATGGTGCTGCAGCTGTTCACCTCATCCGAGGAAGCGCAGCTGGAGCAGTCGATCTACCAGGGCGTTGCCGCCGGCACGCTGGGCACCGCCGATGACCTGGACGCGCTGACCGGGCGGGTGCTCGCACGCTTCGGCCAGCAACCGGAGCGCTACCCGCAGCTGCGCAACACCTGGATCGGCAAGCGCCTGATGTATGAAGACCCGAACTATCTGGTGAACTACCTGTATGCGGGTCTGCTGGCCGTGCAGTTGTATGTGCAGGACCAGCGCGATCCCGAGGGGTTCCGTGCGCGCTATCTTGCCGTGCTTGGCGAGGGCTTCGATCGCGCGCCGAACGAGCAGGTGGCGCAACTGCTGGGGCACGCGCCTGACTGGGCGGCCCTGGTGGACGCCGATCTCCAGGTGTTCAACCAGACGGCGGCACAGCTGCAGGCGCTGCATGCGCAGATCGAGGTGGGGCAGGGCACGTGAAGATGCTGCGCAGGATGACGTGCACCTGGGCCACGAAATGGCTGTTGATGCTGTTGTGCCTGTTGCCGATGGTGGTGATGGCCGGTGCTGCAGTCCCTGCGCTGGATGATCCGGTGGTGGACGCCGCCAACGCACTTTCGGCGGATACCCGCGAAAAACTGCGCACGCAGGCATCCCAGTTGCAGGCGCGCACCGGCGCGCAGCTGCAGGTGCTGGTAGTCAACCATGTTGGCGACGAGGGCATCGAAGCTTACGCACAGCGGGTGTTCGACCAGTGGCAGCTGGGCCGCGAAGGCGTTGACGATGGCGTGCTGCTGCTTGTGGCCGTGCAGGACCGCCGTGTACGCATCCAGACCGGTTACGGCGTGGAGGGCGCGATACCCGATGCCTATGCCGCCCGCATCATCGACAAGGCGATCGTGCCGCGCTTCCGCGATGGCGACCTTGACCAGGGAGTGCTGGACGGAACGAAGATCATAGTGGCGCTGATCGATGGCGAGGACCTACCGGCATGGGAAGAACCATCGATGCGCAACGTGCTGCCGGCCGATTGGCGCAGCGCAGACTCGGTGGTTGCACTGACGCTGCTGGCCGGCTTCCTTGCGGGTCTGTGGCGCTCGCCGCCCTCGGCGCAGGCGCACCCGGAGCGATTGCCGGCCTGGGCCCGCCCGCTGCTGGTGACGGCCGTGGTGGCCGCGGGCCTGCTGGCGGCGGCCATGTGGGCGCCACGCCAGGCACTGGCAGCGCTCTGCATCGTGTTGGCGTTGTGCGTACCGGTGGCGAGCCTGCTTGGCTGGTGCTGGCACCGCAGTCGCGGTGTGCGCGTGGTGCTGCTCGGCATGCTCGGGGTCAGTTCGGGGTTCTTCGTGGTGATGGTGGTGCGTGGCCAGTTGCCACCCAGTCTGGCCCTGCACACGTTGCTGGACCTGGCGGTAGGCATCGTGGCCATGCTGGTGTTCTTCTTCGTACAGGCGTGCCGCGCGCGCTGGCACAAGGACCGCAGCAGCTTCGGGGTGAGGTGCGCAGTGCTGTTGCTGCTGACTGCGGGCTACGTGCTCTTCGCACTGCTGGCCATCGATCGCGCCGGCCCGGTTGCGCGCCTCGCCACGACGATCGGGTGGAGTGCCGGCACGCTCGTGCTGTACTTCACCTGGATCTTCACCATGCTGCCAGGTGAGAAGGCACGCGGCAGCCGCAGATCATCCGGCGGCCACCGCAGCGCGTCCAGTTCGTCATCCAGCAGTTCGTCGTCGAGCAGCTCCAGCAGTTGGTCCGGAGGCGGCGGCCGCAGCGGCGGAGGCGGCGCGTCGGGCAGCTGGTAGATCAGGTCGCCTGCACACGCCAGCCGAGTGCAGCGTCCTCCACAACGCCCGGGCCGGCCACGTCGCCGACCTGCAGCAACAGCCCCTGCGCATTGGGCAGGTCCTTCTGCTCGGGGAACCAGCGCCGGTCCGCAGCAACCACGATCAGCAGGCCTTCGTCGTCGCCCATCGGCGCGAACTGCGCCGAAGGCGGACTGATCGGTTGCAGGCCGAATCGCATGCTGGACTGTTCGCGCACGGCATCGACATCGTGGCTGGGCAGGCCGACCTCGCTCAGGCAGGTCAGTTCGCTGCCGTGGAAGGCGCCCTGATGCGTACTGTCGGGCAAGCGGCGGCGGCCGATCAGTTCCAGGATCAAGCCATCGGGGCCAGTGAAGTACACCGACTGCGATTGCCAGCTGCTTTCCAGCGCGAAGTAATCCAGCCCTGCTGGATTGCGCTGCAGTGGCGTGCGTTCGCGCAGCCAGGTCATTGCCTCGCCGAAGCGGTTGTCCGGTACGTTGAAGGCCAGGTGCACGCCTCCGAGCGCACGTCCTTCAGCGGGCTGCAGTTCGATCGTGCTCCAGCCGATGTGCACATGGGGGCCGACCACGCGCTGCTGCAGCACATCGTGGAAGTAGCTGGCCACGGCACCGACATCGGAGACCGGCAGGGTGAGGTGCAGCAGACGCATGATCGTTCCTCCGTGGACGCGACCACTGTAGCGCCGGGCCGCACCCGGCGGCCACTAGCGCAGTGCGTCGGCGAAGAATCGCGTGGCTGCATCCACCGCCTGCCGGTGGGTTTTCGCCCTCGGAACCGACGTGTTGCACAGCCCGGGCAGCCTCTGCCCGCCGACAGCGGTACAGGCCGCCAGGAAGTCGTAGTGACCCACGTCCGGCAGGCGTTGCAGCGTTGCGCGCGGAATCTGCGCCTGTGCGGCCTCACCATTGGTCTCCGGTGGCGCGACGGTGTCTGCGGCCCCCAACATGATCGATACCGGCTGCCGCAACGCGGACAGCTGCGCGGGCGCGAACGCCTGCACGATGGCGGGTGCCAGCAGGAACACGGCACGCACGCCGGGAATCGCGCGCTGTGCGTCAGCCTCGGCGATCCAGGGGGCAAGCGCGGGCGAAGCCGCAGCGGCCCGGCGCGCCTGCATCGTGTGCGTGGCCGCCTCCTGTTGCGGTTGGCAGACGCCGTCATCCGGGTGCGCGGTGCAGAAGGCCAGCAGTCGCTGCAGGCTGGGCCGTGCACCGGCTGCCAGCAGCGCGGTGTAGCCACCGGCCGAGAAGCCGACCACGCCCAGCCGCTCTGGATCGACATGCGGGCCCAGGATCGGATCGGCCTGCACGGCGGCCAACGCAGCGCGCAGATCATCCGCGCGCAGCCAGCTCAGCATGCTGCCGGCCAGCGTCATCTCGTCGGCACCGTTGTTGCCGGGATGATCGACCGCGATCACCAGATAACCGTCCCGCGCCAGCGCCGTGCCCAACCAGCCCATCATGCGTGCGCTGCCGCCGTTACCGTGCGACAGCAGCAGCGTCGGCAGGCGATCACCCACCACCGGCGCATCCATTGCGGCACGCCCGACGTCGAACAGCGGCGCATCGGGTGGTCCGAGGGTCAGCGCGGTTTCCCGGCTGCCGGCCTGTGCGGGGTACCAGACCGTGTAGCGCAGCGCGTCGTGGTGCTGCGCATCGCGTACAGCCGCGCTGGCCACCGTGGTGGCGCCGTGGCGCTCGCCGGCCGCCTGCGTCTCGCTGCCCTCGGCAATGGCAGTGGAGACCATCAGCATCATTCCCAGCACAGCGGCCATCATGCGCATCTTCAGTTCCTTGTCAGTTGGGACGTTCGTCGACTGGCAACCAGATCTCCACGCCGCCGTTGCCGGTGTGCTCGTCGAAGCGGGTGTCGTAGCGCTCCAGATCGGGTGCATTGGCCAGGCTGAGGCCAGAGCCGGGCAGGTAATGATCCAGCAGCCAGAACCAGGTCGAGCGGATGGCCGAGATGTGCCCGCCGTGCCAGGCCACAAGATAGCGGCGCGCCGGCACGTCCACCCGTTGCCAGTGCGCCGGCACGGTCGGCAGCGCGCTGGCGGGCAGTGCGGCAATGTAATCGAAGCCGCCATCGTCGTCGCTGTTGCAGCACACACCGAAGCTGATCGGAGCGGGCGTCGGCCATTCGCGGTTGAGCTGCGCCCATTGGCCGGGAATTGCACCGCCACTGTCGCGGGTATGCCGCATGCCGATGCCCGCCACCTGGAAAGCGGGCGTGTCGAGCAGTCGCGGCGCCTCACCGCAGGGCGCCGGCGCATCGTCCACGCGGATCGCCTGTACCAGCGCCAGGCCATCGGTGCCCTGTTCGCGTACCCGTTCCGGCGTCTGCCCGAACTGTTCGTTGAAGGCGCGGGTGAACGCGGCATGGGTGGTATAGCCGGCTCCCAGCGCGACCTGCAGGATATCCCCCGCCCCGTCGGCCAACCGCTGCGCCGCAGCGGTCAGGCGCCGTCCCCGCAGGTAGCGCACCACCGAGGTGCCAGTGCGGGCCTGGAACAGGCGTGACAGATGGAACGGCGACAGCCCCGCTGCAGCGGCGATATCGGCCAGCGCCAAGGGCTGGTCCGCATGGGTTTCGATGTACCACAACGCCTTGCCTGCCGCGCTCATCCTGCCGTTCCCCGGATCCGATGCCGGCACAGTAGCGGATCGGCAGGCGCGGCGTTTAGCAGTTCTTGCGCTGCCGGGGCTTTGCCTCTGCCTGCGTACCGGCAACAATGCGCGCTTCATGGACGTTATGGGGCAGGAAAATGCGATCGACGACGTGGGATGCCAGGCCAGCGGAGCCCGGCCGATGATCGAGATGATCGAAATGCTGCTTGCCCTCTGGGTACTTCCCAGTCTGTTGACCCTGGCGCTGATGCTGCTGATGTTGTTCGGCGCGCCACGGTGGCGCGGCAATCCCTGGGTGTACCGTGTCGGCTTCGCGTTGCTGGGCGGGTTTCTGACACCGACGTTGTTGGGGGCCGGTCACGGTGGGTTGCCGTGCGCGACTATCGGCGGGCTGGTGATGATACTGACGCAGCTGCAATGGATCGGCGATCTGCAGGTCGACTTCATGGGGATCGGGATTCGCAACAGGGGCATCTGGATCATGTCCACCCCCGCCTTGGTGGTGTTCGCCGCCATGATGTTCGTTCCGCTGCGAACGGCACGGCCGGCCCGTTTCGGCTTTGGCGACGACGGCAACGGCTAGCCGCTGTGTGCGGGGATGGGGCGTGGGTCTGCATTGCCCATCCATGCATGGCGTGGATCTACGGATGAGCCCTGGCAGGGGCCAATCTTGGTTGGCGCATCAAGCTGTCGTACTGACGTCATGCCCCCTTCACACATCGCGCCGAGACTGCGCGCCTTGTCCAGCCCTGTTGTTTCCGAACAGGTGCTGGCCCTGTCGCGTCCTCCCGGAGCCCTGCCGTGTATCGTTCGAAGCTTTCGCGTTCCATCCTCCTTGCCCTTTCCATGGCCAGCGCAGGAGGCGCGATCGCAGCGGAGGCCGATGCGGTCGATGCCGCAGGCGGCAACCGCGCCGCACCCACCCAGCTCGACGCGATGCTGGTCACCGGTACCCGCGCGTCCAACCGCACCCAGTTCGAAACACTGGCGCCGGTGGACGTGTTCACCAAGGAAGACATCACGTCCGTCGAATCCACCGACCTGAAGGACGTGCTGGCCCAGCTGGTGCCGTCGTTCGTGGTGCAGCGCCTGCCGATGGCCGACGGCCAGGTGTTCGTGCGCCCGGCCACCCTGCGTGGCCTGTCGCCGGACCAGACCCTGGTGCTGGTCAACGGCCGCCGCTTCCACCGCAGCGCGCTGCTCGGCAACCGTGGTGCACAGGCGGCCGACCTTGCACAGATTCCGACCAGCGCGATCAAGCGCATCGAAGTGCTGCGCGACGGCGCATCGGCGCAGTACGGCTCGGACGCCATCGCCGGTGTCATCAACATCATCCTCGAGGATGGTCCGGGCACCGAGATCACCGCCGGCTATTCGCAGTACGCGCAGGGCGACGGTGCCTCCCGCGATTTCAGTGCGCGCACCGGCTGGTCGCTGGGCGACTATGGCAGCCTGGTGCTGTTCGCTGAATCCTCCAATTCCGATGCCACCTCGCGCACCCGCCAGCGCCCCGATGCCATCGCCTTCCAGGCCGCGCATCCCGCGCTGGAGGTTCCCAACCCGGTGCAGCGCTGGGGCCAGCCGGAGCTGGAAAGCCGCCGCGTCGGCTTCAACGTGAAGGCCAACGCCAGCGAGACACTGGAACTGTATGCGTTCGGTCTGTACAGCCACAGCGACGGTGTCAGCGATTTCAACTGGCGCAACCCGGACACCACCACCGGCGCGTATCGCACCACCGCCATCTTCCCGGGCTGGAACCTGCGTTCGTTGTACCCGGTGGGCTTCAGCCCGCAGTACGGCAACGTCCAGAACGACCTGCAGCTGGTCGGTGGCCTGCGCGGTGAGATCACACCGAAGCTGCGCTGGGATGTAAGCGCCTCGTATGGCCGCAATGCCATCGACTACAGCCTAAAGAATTCGATCAACGCCTCGCTGGGTCCCGCCAGCCCGACCGCGTTCGATCTCGGCCGCCTGACCCAGACCGAGAAGAACGCCAACGCCGACTTCAACTACGAATGGGACGTCGCCGCGCTGTCCAAGCCGATCAACGTTGCCTTTGGTGGCGAGTTCCGCCAGGAGACCTACCAGGTGCGTGCCGGTGATCCGGCTTCGTACGCCGTGGGCCCGGGCGCTGCCGCTGGGCTGGAAGCCAACTCCAACGGTGCACCGGGCTTCTCGGCCAGCCAGGCCGGGCAGTGGAGCCAGCGCAGCAAGGCCGCCTACGTGGACATGGAGGTGCCGCTGGGTGAGCGCTGGAGCATCGGTGCGGCCAGCCGTTACGAGGACTTCTCCAGCTTCGGCAGCACACTGGATGGCAAGCTGTCGGCGCGCTTTGCGATCACCCCGGACGTGGCCCTGCGCGGCACCGTGTCCAGCGGCTTCCGCGCACCGACGCCGGCGCAGCTCAACACCACCAGCACCACCCAGGGCCTGGACACGCGCACGCTGCAGATCTTCACCAGTGGCCGCCTGTCGCCGAACGATCCGCTGGCGCAGCTGCTTGGAGCCAAGCCGTTGAAGCCGGAAGAATCGCGCACCGCCTCGCTGGGCCTGACCTGGCGCACCGACCTGGGCCTGTCCGGCTCGGTGGATGTCTACCAGATCAAGCTCACCGACCGCTTCAGCCAGTCGGCCAGCTTCGCCATTCCGGCCGGTACGCCCAATCCACTGGGCTACACCTCGGTGAACTACTTCACCAACGACTTCGATACCACCACCACCGGCGTGGACGTGGTCGGCAACTACCTGCGTGATCTCGGCGCCGGCCGCATGACGTTGACCCTGGCCTACAACTACAACCGCACCCGCGTGGACAACGGCAGCACCTCGGTGGCCACCAACGAAACCCAGCGCGTGCTGTTCGAAGACCGGCTGCCCGAGCACAAGGGCAGTCTGACCGGCAGCTGGGACATCGGTGCCTGGTCGCTGATGGCGCGCATGCGCTACTACGGCGCCTGGACCGATTCCAGCGGCAACGCGGTGGGCGACATCTACCAGCGCTTCGGTGCGATGAGCTTCCTCGACCTGGCCGTGGGCTATCGCATCAACGAGCACCACAGCCTGCGCGTGGGCGCCGACAATGTGTTCGATCGCTACCCGGATGAGGCCACGTTCCAGGCCAGCCGTGGCCTGGTCTACTCGCGCAACGCGCCGTACGACACCGACGGTGCCAACCTGTACGCGCAGTACCGGCTGGCCTTCTGATGGACAGCCGCCGCCGTAACCTGCTGCGCGCCGGCACCCTGCTGCCGGCCGCAGCTGCGCTATCTTCACTGCCTGCCATGGCCGCCGCGCGTTACGCTGCGCCCATGCAGATACCCGCAACGACCGTGGCGCCGGACGTGCTGGCCCGCGATGAAGGCTACTGGGCCGCCGTGGCCAGCCACTTCGACATCACCGATGAAGTGAACCACCTGGAAAACGGCTATTGGGGTGCGATGGGCCGCGAGACGCTGGCCAGCTACCAGCGCCAAACGGCCGAGGTGAACCGTGGCAACGCCTGGTACGGTCGCCGTGAATTCCCGGCGCAGTACATGGCGGTGCAGCGGCAGGTGGCCGAACTGCTGGGCGTGGGCGCCGACGAGATCGCACTGACGCGGGGCGCCACCGAGGCGATGCTGGCGCTGATCGGCGGCTACAACCGCCTGCAGCCTGGCGACCAGGTGCTGTATGCCGACATCGACTACGACAGCATGATTGGCGCGATGCGCTGGCTGCAGCAGCGTCGCGGCGTGCAGGTCGAGCGTATCGCGCTGCCGGCGGTGCCGGACCACGCGCAGATCCTGCAGGCGTATGAGGACGCATTCGCGCGGTTGCCGCGCCTGAAGCTGGTGCTGCTGACCCAGGTCAGCCATCGCCACGGGCTGGTGCTGCCGGTGGCGGAGATCGCCGAGCGTGCGCGCGCACGCGGTATCGATGTGATCGTTGATGCTGCCCATGGTTTCGGTCAGATCGCCTATGCCGTGCCGGACCTGGAGGCTGACTTCGTGGGCATCAATCTGCACAAATGGATCGGCGCGCCGGTCGGCGTCGGCGCGATGTACGTGCGCAAGGGCCGTGTGGCCGACCTCGACCCGTACATGGGCGAGACCGACGACGGCCGCGTGGGCAGCCGCGTGCACACCGGCACGGTCAACTTTGCCGCCTACCTGGCGCTGCCGGAAGCAATCGCCCTGCACCAGCGCATAGGTGCCGCCAACAAGCAGGCGCGCCTGCGCTACCTGCGTGAGCGCTGGACGCTGCCGGCACGGCAGATGGCGCACATCGAAGTGCTGTCCTCGCCGGACCCGGCGCTGGCCAGTGCGCTGGCCAGCTTCCGCCTGCGCGGGCGCACCAGCGTGGCTGACAACATTGCGCTGCAGAAGCGCCTGCTGGACGAGCATCGCGTGTTCACCACGCATCGCGACGGATTGGACTCCGGCGCCTGCGTGCGGGTGACGCCGTCGGTGTTCACCCGGCCGGAGCAGGTGGATGCGCTGGTGAAGGCCCTCTCCGCCTTGGCCTGACCCTGCTTTGGTAGGTGCCAACCTTGGTTGGCACATTCCGACCGTGCCGGGGAATCTTCCGCCGGCCAGCGGCCGGCGCTACCGATCGAGTGGGTGCCAACCTTGGTTGGCACATTCCAACCGTGCCGGGGAATCTTCCGCCGGCCAGCGGCCGGCACTACCGATCGGGTGGGTGCCGACCGTTGGTCGGCACATCCCATTCCACACCTACCGCTCGATCGCCGGCAACGCGTCCGACAACAACAACCGATCAATCCGTCGCAGCGCACTCTCCAGCTGTCGGCGGTCCGCCGCCAGCCCCAGCGACAAACGCACGCCGCTCTGGTGCGAAACCCCTGGCGGACAGAACGCCGAAGATGGCGCAATCGCCAGCCCCTGCAGCTGTGCGGTACGCACCAGCGTGGCGTCGGTCCACGGCGCCGGCACCCGGCACCAGGCGTGCAGGCCTTCCGCGCGCTGCAGCAGCGACGGTGCCAGCAGGTAGCGCGCCATGCGCATGCGCTCGCGTGCCTCGGTGCGCACCTGGGCCAGCAGTGACTGCGCCGAACCATCCAGCAGCAGCTGGCTGGCCAACGCCGAGACCAGCGGATGACCCATCAGCCGCGTCGCCCGCAATGCAGCCGTCATCGCCTCGGCGTGCGCAGCGCTTGGGCACTGCACGAACGCAGTGCGCAGGCCGGGGCTGATCACCTTCGACAGCGTCGCCACGTAGAACACATGACGCGGTGCCAGTGCCGCCAGTGGTGTAGGTGCATCCTCGGCGAGGTGCCAGTAAGGATCGTCTTCGATCGCCAGCAGGCCTTCGCGCTCCAGCACGCGTGCCAGCGCTTCGCGCCGCTGCAGCGGCAGGGTCAGCGCGGTCGGGTTCTGGCAGGTCGGATTGAGATAGACCAACCGCGCGCCGCTTTCGCGTGCCAGCCGGGCCAGCGCATCGGGGCACATGCCGTGTTCGTCGCTGTCCACCGGCAGTAGCCGCCGGCCCAGTGCGGCGGCGGCCTGCAGCAGGCCCGGATAGACCAGCGCATCGCAGAGGATCGCATCATCGTCGCGGCCCTGGCTGACCAGGATCGCGGCCAGCGCCACCTGGGCGCCTTCGGTCAGCAAAAGGCAGGCGTCGTCCACCTTTCCCAGCATCGGTTGCAGCCAGCGCGCCGCTGCGTGGCGGTCGGTCGGGTTGCCACCGCCCAGGTGATAGGTCATCAGGTTGGGCGCGTTGCTGCGTGCAAGCACGGCGGCGGCGCCACGGCGCAGCGTCTCAGCCAGCGCATCGGCGTCGGGCACCGGCGGCACGTTCATGCTCAGGTCCACGACCTGGTCGAAGCCGGCCTTGGGCGGTGCGATGAAACTGCCTTGTGGCCCGCGCGCCTCGATCAGGCCGCGCTTGCGTGCTTCATCGAAGGCGCGGGTGACCGTGGTCAGGTCGATGCCGAGCTGCTGCGCCAACGCGCGCTGCGAGGGCAGGCGCTGTCCGGGTGCGAGGCCGCCACGACGCACCGTGCGTTCCAGCGAATTGACGATGCGCAGGTAGATCGGCCCGTTGTGCGCGAGCACGTCCTGCACCCATTCGCGCGCTGCGACATCCGGTCGCGGCATGTACGGAGCATGTCGGGGCGTATCGTTGCTTCCAACGGCGGGAGCCTGTCCATAACCATCGGTCGGTTCGGACAGGTGACCGCCGTTGTTGTTTGCGGCGGCCGCACCGGCCAGCGTCAGTGATGTCATTGCGCGTCCTCAGCGCTTGGCCTGCCAGGGGCAGTAGCAGCCCACGGCAAGCAGTCCTTTCGGGCGCACGGTTTCGCCGCGCACCAGTCTGTCCAGCAGCGGTTCGACAAAGCTGTTGGCCGAGTTGCAGACCATGCCGATGCTGTACGGCCCCGCATAGGCGAGGTGGCCCTGGCGATCCCAGATGGCTACGGCGGGGCTGGCCGGGATGTGTTCGATGCCATCAATGGTCGGCAGGTTGATCACCTTGTTGCGCAGCGGCTCGGGCAGCTCGCCCTGCGTACCCGGGCGGCGGATCGCATAGAAGTCGATGCCGGCGCGGCGGTACATGCTGATCAGGTAGCTCAGGTGCGCACCGGTCTCGCGGTTGCACACGCCGCAGGCCGGGTCCCAGAAATGCACCACGCGGATGCGGCCGGTATCACCGGCCAGATTGGCCGGCAAGCGCAGTTGCGAGTCGTCGAAGACGATGGCCTGTTCGGTGAATGTGGACTGCGCGCTGTAGCCGAAGTACTGCCACAGCGCAGCGGCGACGCCGGCCATGAACAGGCAGGCGAGGGCGATCATCGTCGGCAGCAGCCAGCGGCGACGCGGCGCGGCTGCGCCCATCAGGAATCTTCCCGGCCGAACTTGTGCACGTACTGCTTGCGCATCTCGCGGCAGGAATCGGCCTGCGCGCGGCGCTGGATCTCGCTACGCGACGGATCCTCGCTGCGCTGCACGCACTGCTCGATGGCGTGGCGTTCGGCGGCCTGCACGTCCACGGTCTGCGGCTGCAGGCAGACCCAGGCCAGCGCGGCCAGCATCAACACCACAAAGCCACCGCAGCCGGCCATCACCAGGTGGAACTTCAGTTTCTCGGCGCGCATCGATGCACGTCCCTTCATCCATACATTGCATACAAAATATCATCTTGTATGGATAAAGTGCCATGCACCCGGTTCAGACGATGGCGTTGTGCCGGGCCTCGGGGGCTTCGGACAGAATCTCGTTCAGCTTGGCCAGCGCCCCGGCCAGCGCGCCCTGGTCGACCGCGCCGCCCAGCGACAGGCGGATCGCGTTGCCCGGCGGCGGCTCTTCCACGCTGAAGGCATCCGAGCTGGCGATGCCCAGGCCCTGTTCCTGTGCGGCCTGGATCAACCGGTACTGGTCCAGCCGTGGCGGCAGCGGCAGCCACACATGCAGGCCGGCCGGATGCGCCTGGGCACGGGACGGCAGGTACTGCGCGGCAATCGCCTGGCGCTCGCGCAGTTCCTGCTGGAAGCGCTGCACCATGTCCTGGGCCTGGCCGCTGCGGATCCACTGCGACGCCACCGCCACCATCGACTGAGTCGGCATCAGTGCGATCGCACGCAGGGCGTCCAGCACCGGTTCCATCGGCTCGCCGGCCGGCACCAACAGATAGGCGGTGCGCAGGCCTGGCGCCAGGCACTTGGACAGGGTGGAGATGTAATACACCGGGCAGCCGGCGTCGCGGTGGGCGGCCAGCGGTGGCGCGGCGTCACCGGCCAGCAACCAGTAGGGATCGTCTTCGATCACGGTCAGATCGTGGCGCTTGGCCACCGCCAGCAGGGCCTGCCGGCGCTGTGCCGACATCGTTGCCGTGGTCGGGTTCTGGATGGTCGGCACCAGGTACAGCAGGCGCGGGCGGCGTAGCTGGCAGGCCTCCTCCAGCGCGTCCGGCAGCATGCCCTCGGCGTCCATCGCCACCGGCACCACGCCCCGCTGCAGCACGCGCGCGGCGGCCAGCAGGCCCGGGTAGGTCAGCTGCTCGGCGGCGATCAGCTCGCCCGGCTGGGTGCGGGCCAGGATCAGCGCACACAGCGCGGTCTGCGCGCCGGGACAGATCACCACCTGGTCGGCACCCACCGTGCCCAGCATCGGCGCCAGCCACTGCACGGCGGCGGCGCGGTCCTCGCGGGTGCCGGCGCCGACGTGATAGCTCATCAGCTCGCCCTGGCCCAGCTGCTGGCCCACGTGCTGGAAACCGGCCTCCATGCCCTGTGCGAACGGCGCGCTGCCCAGCAGCGGCGGGATGTTCATGCTCAGGTCCACCGAGGTGCTGCGGTTGCCGGCCGACAGCGCGATGAAAGTGCCACCGGCGCCCTGCGCATCGAGCAGGCCGGCCTGGCGCAGCTCAGCGAAGGCACGGGTGACGGTGGTCAGGTCCACGCCCACCTGCTGGGCCAGGTCGCGCTGCGGCGGCAGCCGGTCGCCCGGGCGCAGCACGCCGTCATCCACCGCCTCGCGTACCTGCTGGGCAATCTGCAGGTACAGCGGGCCGGCGCCCTCGCGGAAGGGGCGAACCCAGGTGCGATTGGGGTGTTTCAGGCGGCGGCCGGCGGCAGGTGGCGTCATCGGTCAGTTTTTTCCATACGTGCAGATGCACAAGTCCATACAATGATGTATCTTGTATGGGCTTGATTGGAGTGGTTCGCCTGCTTGTAGGCGACCTCGTACCCACAGTGTAGCCGCTCCACGCCCGGGCGCTGCGCGCAGGCGAGCCGGTCAAGCGCGCTTCTTCAACAGGGTTGACCTCCAATGAATATCTGCTGGAACCGCATCCGCCTGGCGCTGGTCGCCCTGGCCTGCGTCGGCCTGTCGGGCTGTGACTGGGTGCTGCTGGATTCGAAGGGCATGGTCGGGCTCGCCCAGCGCGACCTGATCCTGATCTGCATCGGCCTGATGCTGATCGTGGTGATACCGGCCATCGTGCTGACCTTCGTATTCGCCTGGCGCTACCGCGCTGGTAACACCAAAGCGAAATACACGCCGGACTGGTCGCACTCCACCAAGGTGGAGATCGTGGTCTGGGGCGTGCCGCTGATCATCATCGCGGTGCTGGCGGTGATCGTGTGGAAGTCGACCCACGAGCTGGACCCGTACAAGCCGCTGGACGTGGCCGGTGAGCCGCTGCACGTGGACGTGATCGCCACCGACTGGAAGTGGGTGTTCGTGTACCCGGACCTGGGCATCGCCACGGTCAACCAGCTCAACTTCCCGGCCAACCGCCCGCTGGCGTTCAACATCACCTCCAACTCGACGATGAATACCTTCTTCATCCCGCAGCTGGGTGGGCAGATCTACGCGATGGCCGGCATGCGCACGCAGCTGCACCTGATCGCCAACGAGCCCGGCCAGTTCCGTGGCATGTCCGGCAACTACAGCGGGCATGGCTTCTCGAACATGAAGTTCATCGCCACTGCCAGCAGCAACGAAGACTTCGAGCGCTGGGTGGCCGAGGTGCGCAGCGCGCCCGACGCGCTCAGCTTCACGCAGTTCAAGGCGCTGGCCGCGCCGTCGAAGAACGCACCGGTGCAGCACTTCTCCAGTGTTGAACCGCTGCTGTTCAAGAAGGTCATCGACCAGTTCATCGGCGTCGGTGAGAACACCGCTGCTGCTACCCCGGCGGGCGCTGCCGGCGGTGCCCAGGTTTCCCAGGAGTAACGAACATGTTGGGTAGATTGACGTGGGAGGCCGTGCCACTGCACGAGCCGATCGTCGTGGTCACATTGGCGGCCATGGTGCTGGGCGGCCTCGCGCTGCTCGGCGCGGTGACGTACTTCAAGCTGTGGGGTCCGCTCTGGCGTGACTGGTTCACCACCGTGGACCACAAGAAGATCGGCATCATGTACGTGGTGGTGGCGCTGGTCATGCTGGTGCGTGGCTTTGCCGATGCGCTGATGATGCGCGCGCAGCTGGCGGCGGCCGGGCCGGGCAGTGACGGCTTCCTGCCACCGGAGCACTACGACCAGATCTTCACCGCGCACGGCGTGATCATGATCTTCTTCGTGGCCACCCCGTTCGTGGTCGGCCTGATGAACATCATCGTGCCGCTGCAGATCGGTGCGCGCGACATGGCGTTCCCGTTCCTCAACGCCTTCAGCTTCTGGATCTTCGTGGTCGGCGCTGCTCTGATGATGATCTCGCTGGGCGTTGGCGAATTCGCCATGACCGGTTGGGTCGCCTATCCGCCGCTGTCGGGCATCGAGTTCAGTCCAGGGGTCGGTGTCGACTACTACATCTGGGCGTTGCAGGCTTCGGGCATCGGCACATTGCTGACCGGCGTCAACCTGTTCATCACCATCCTGCGCATGCGTGCGCCGGGCATGACCCTGATGAAGATGCCGGTGTTCACCTGGACCGTGCTGGTCACCAGCGTGATCATCATCGCCGCCTTCCCGATCCTGACCGTGGCGCTGGGTGCGCTCACCCTGGACCGCTACCTGGACTTCAACTTCTACACCAACACATTGGGTGGCAACCCGATGATGTACGTGAACCTGGTGTGGGCCTGGGGCCATCCGGAGGTGTACATCCTGGTGCTGCCGGCGTTCGGCATCTTCTCCGAAGTGACCGCCACGTTCGCGCGCAAGAAGCTGTTCGGCTACAAGTCGATGGTCGGTGCCACGCTGGCGATCGGCATCCTGTCGTTCATCGTCTGGCTGCACCACTTCTTCACCATGGGCTCCGGTGCCAGCGTCAATGCCTTCTTCGGCATCATGACGATGATCATCGCCATCCCCACCGGCGTGAAGATCTTCACCTGGCTGTTCACCATGTACGGCGGCCGCGTCGAGTTCAGCGTGCCGATGCTGTGGACCATCGCCTTCCTGGTCACCTTCACCATCGGTGGCATGACCGGCGTGCTGCTGGCCATTCCGGGCGCGGACTTCCTGCTGCACAACAGCCTGTTCCTGGTCGCGCACTTCCACAACACCATCATCGGCGGCGCGCTGTTCGGCTACCTGGCCGGCTTCGCCTACTGGTTCCCGAAGGTGTTCGGCTTCACCCTCAACGAGCGCCTGGGCAAGTGGTCGTTCGCCTGCTGGGTGATCGGCTTCTACCTGGCCTTCATGCCGCTGTACATGCTGGGTTTCATGGGCATGACCCGCCGCATGAACCAGTACGACAACCCGGCGTGGATGCCGTACCTGATCGCCGCCTTCATCGGCGCGCTGTTCGTGTTCGCGGGCATCATCCTGATGCTGGTGCAGATCTACGTGAGCGTGCGCGATCGCAAGCGCAACCTGGACCTGACCGGCGACCCGTGGAACGCACGCACGCTGGAATGGGCTACGCCGTCGCCGCCGCCGTTCTACAACTTCGCCGTGGTGCCCAAGGCCGATGAGCTGGACGCTTTCCACGAAGCGAAGAAGCGCGGCCTGCCGCCGCCGCCGAAGAAGTACGCACCGATCCACATGCCGAAGAACACCGGCGTGCCGCTGATCCTCAACATCTGGATCCTGGTGCTGTGCTTCGCCCTGGTCTGGCACATCTGGTGGATGGCCGCGGCCAGCTTCATCGCGATGATCGTCACCCTGATCGTCCGGTCCTACGACGAGGACGTGGACTACTACGTCAGTTCCGAAGAGGTGGCGCGCACCGAAGCGGCCAACCTTGCCAAGCTGAAGGAGGTACGCGCATGAACCTGTTGACCCGCCCCGAACTGGCCAGCGACACGCAGGCGCGCGAGGACCACCACGAGCACGACCACGGCCACGAACAGGGCGGCATGAAGGTGTTCGGCATGTGGGTCTACCTCATGTCCGACCTGGTGCTGTTCGGTTCGCTGTTCGCCTCGTACGCGGTGCTCAGCACCGCCTACGCCGGCGGCCCCACCGGCAAGGAGCTGTTCTCGCTGCCGTTCGTGATGGCCGAGACCTTCCTGCTGCTGGTCTCCAGCATCACCTACGGCCAGGCCGTACTGGCGATGCATCGCCACGACACCTCGGCGGTGCTGCGCTGGCTGGGCGTGACCTTCGTGCTCGGTGCCTCGTTCATCGGCATGGAGATCTACGAGTTCTCGCACCTGATCCACGAAGGCGCAGGCCCCAGCACCAGTGCCTACCTGTCGGCGTTCTTCGCGCTGGTCGCCACCCACGGCCTGCACGTGGCCAGCGGCCTGATCTGGATGGCGGTGGTCATGCACCAGGTCTACCGCCGTGGCCTGACCCCGACCAACATCACCCGTGTGTCGTGCCTGAGCCTGTTCTGGCACTTCCTGGACCTGGTGTGGATCTGCGTCTTCACCTTCGTCTATCTGATTGGAGCCTTCTGACATGGCCCACGTCGAAACTTCGCGCGCCGGCAATGCGCACGGCTCCACCAAGTCCTACCTGATCGGCTTCGTGCTGTGCGCGCTGCTGACCGTGGTGCCGTTCGCACTGGTGATGAACCCCGTGCTGTCGCGGCCGCTCACGCTGTTCCTGCTGGTTGGCTTCGCGGTGGCGCAGATCCTGGTGCAGCTGGTCTATTTCCTGCACATGGACCGCAAGTCCGAAGGTGGCTGGAACCTGGCCAGCTTCGTGTTCACCCTGGTGATCCTGTTCATCATCGTCGCGTTGTCGGTCTGGATCATCTGGAGCATGCACTACCACATGATGATCAACTGAGCCTGCGAACCGTGAAAGGCATTGCGTTCCCCCAACGTGGCCTGCGGCTGGCCGCAGGCCTGCTGCTCGGCCTGCTGGCCGGCTGCAGTGCGCAGTCGCGCATGGACTTCTACTCCAAGGACATCGCCTGCGAAGAGCTCGGCCAGCAGTGGTCGATGCCCGACAGCCACGGCACCGTGCGCGGCCCGAAGGACCTGCAGGGGCAGGTGACCTATCTGTTCTTCGGTTTCACCAGTTGCCCGGACGTGTGCCCGACCACCATGGTCGAGCTGAGCCAGGTCAAGCACCTGATGGGCAAGGATGCCGACCAGCTGCAGGTGGTGTTCGTCAGCGTTGACCCGGCCCGCGACACCCCGGAGGTTGCGCGGACCTACGTGGAAGCGTTCGACCCCAAGGCAATCGCACTGGTCGGCAACGAAGCGCAGCTGGCGGCGATGGCCAGCGACTTCAAGGCGTTCTACGAAAAGGAACCCGGCCAGGTACCGGATACCTACACGATGAGCCACATTGCCGGTGGCTACGTGTTCGACCGCCAGGGTCGACTGCGCCTGTTCGCGCCCTATGGCATGCCGGTGGACAAGCTGTTTTCCGACGTGCAGCGCCTGCTGCTGGAGCCCGCTCATCCCGCCGCCGGCAACGACGCACTGGCCAGCTGCAGCCGCAAGCACAGCGACACACTCGCCGCCCGCTGACGCCACCTCTACCGCGGTGGGTGCCGACCGTTGGTCGGCACGCCCCCCCCCACACCAATCCCCCGGCCGGCCAGGAGAGCCAACCGGCCGGGGGCACCACTCAACGCCTTACTTGGTCTCTTCCCACTGCACCACGTCCGGCTCGGTGGCGCGGATACCGGCGGTGGACAGCAGCCTGGTGGTCGCATCCAGTGCCGCGTTCACCGACGGATACTCCACGATGGCCTGGCCCGAAGCTTTCGACACCTTCACCACGGTGCCGCCGGTGGCCGTAGCCGCGCGCTGGGCCGATGCCGCATCGGTGAAGAACACCTTGACCCGCGAGGTCGCCACCACCGGCGCTCCGTCGCGGGAGACCGCCGCCGCGAACTTGCCGGCACCGGCATCAGCAGGCGCGGCCGCTGCGCCATCCAGCGAACGCTTAGTACGCGCGCTGGTGGTCGCCGCCGCCTGCGGGGTGATCGTGAACTGGCCGCCGCTGGCCTGCTTCACGGTGGTCGAGGGAGACAGCTGGAAGCGCGTGCCGCCCACATCGAACGAGCGGCCGGTAGCGGACGCCTTCAGTTCCTGCGCATCCACGGTCGACAGGGTCCTGGCTGGAGGGGTCTGCCCCGAGCTCTGTGCCCAGGCAGGGGAGGTCATCGCCGCGAAGGCGAGCGTGCTCAACAGAATGGTGGTCTTCATCATCAGTGCCCCAGAACGCGGATCTTGAAGAATTCGAGGTTGCCGCGCGAAGCTGCGGTCGCGGCCTGCCCCATGTCGGTCACTTCCAGCGTCCAGGTGCCGCTGGCATTTTCATCCAGGAAGGCATTGCTGGACAGCAGGTCCCAGCTGGTGAAGTTGCTCTGCGCGCCACCCGTGCCCGAACCGATCGCGGTGAACGCCGGTTGCACCACGCTGCGGGTGCCGCTGGGCGACACCAGCACGAACTGCAGCTGGCGCGTGTTGCGGTGGTTGACCCGGAAGCCCAGCTGCACGCTTTCGATGTTGCGCGCGCCGTTGGCCAACTGGAAGGTCAGGCGTGCGGCGGCAGCCGAGGTGTTGCCGATGGCCACGGTACGCGTGGTGTTGCGCCAGCCGCTGTCGACCAGCGCACCGAGCGACTGGAAGTTCTCGGCGACCTGCACTGCACGTGCAGCGTTGACTACGCCGAAGCCATACCAGTTGCTGTAGGCACGGCCGGCAGCATTCACCGTCCAGCCCGGCACCAGCGTGCGCCCGTCGGCCAGTGTCACCGCCGGCTGGTTCGGGTGGTTGCGGGTGGCGGTGGTGGCCAGGATGTACTTCACATCGCGATAGGACAGGTTCGGATTGGCTTCCAGCACCAGTGCGGCCACGCCCGACACCATCGGTGCCGACGCGGACGTGCCGTTCATCTTGGCGGTGTAGTTGCAGGTGCTGTCGATGGCCGACAGGTTGCTGTCCAGCGTGTTCTGGCGGTTGGTGTTCTTGTTGCTGCCCTGCGCGCACCCGGTCACGTCGGTGGTGACGATGGCCGGGTCGTAGGCGCGTGCCACCAGGCCCGGGGCGTACTGCGCCTGCAGGCCGTACTCGCCGCCAAAGGCCGACACCCACAGCGCCGAGCCGGTGGAGGAATACGACGAGCGCACGCCATCGGCGCGCACCGCGCCTACGGTGATGACGTTGAACAGGTTGTTGCGCGGGTCGCGGCCAGCCGGCACGCAGCCGGTGTTGCGGTTCTTGGTGTCGGTGGTGCAGACATCCTGGGTCTGGCTGATCGAGGCATTGTTGAAGTTGTTGCCGGCCGACTTCACGTAGATGCCGCCGCGGCCACCGCGCGTCCCCGACAGCGCCTGCTCGTACGAACGAATCGTGTTCTCGCTGTACGCCAACGGCAGGTTCGGATTGCCCGGGCCGGCGCCCCAGCTGTTGTTGAACACCTGCACGTCGGCAGACTCCGCGCCGTCCCACCAGGCGTACTCGATGTTGCTCTGCTGGTTGCCCAGGGCTGAGCGCGAAATCGGGTTGAAGCCTTTCAGCGTCGCCGCCGGGGCCACACCGCGCACGCCCAGGTTGTTGGCGCCCACCGCACCGGCGATGCCACCGACCATGGTGCCGTGGTTGTCGACATCCGGGTTGGTCGGGGTGGGGTTGTTCGAGCCATTGGTGAAGTTCTTGCCGGCCACCGCGGCCACGTTGGCCGCCAGGTCCGGATGCGCGATCTGCAGGCCATCGTCGACGATGGCGATGGTGACGCCCTGGCCACGGATGCCATTGCGGAACAGGCCATCCACGTTCAGATCGTTGCCGGCCACCGGCAGTGTGTCGGCCGGGACCGTCTGACCGGTGTTGAGCAGGTGCCACTGGATACCCGCCAGCGGATCAGCCTGTTGGGCCTGGGCGGTGGCGGCCAGGCTGCCCAGCACCAGGGCAGTGGCGAGGGCCAGGCGCGCAGAGCGCGGTGGCGCGGAGCGTTGCGTGTGTCGCTTCATACACGAATCCTTCTGTTGTGAATCGGCATGGCAGGACGGCGGGGCGGAACTGCCCCATCGCAACGAGCCAAACGCGACACAACGAACAACCCCCTACCTCTTCACACAAACAATCTGCGAATGTGCCAATTGCGTCACAAACGCTTAGTACGTCAGGTTATGACAGGGCATTCGAATGCCTTCACGCCATCTTCGCGCGTCTGCTTCGAGGGCCGGAAACGTGGTAATCACATGCAGATGAAGACACGCATGAAGAATGGACGCCAGCGTGCACGTGCGCGCGCAGACCAGACCCCGCTCTCGGTTGCCGCCATCCGCAAGGTGGTGCTGTCCGTGCATACGCGCAGCCACGACTATGGCGACGATGCCGATATCGTCGAGTTGCTGCCCGAGCTGGCCGCATTCGGCATCACCACGGTGAAACCGCTGCGGCTGTTGATGAAGAGGCACCGACGCGCGCTGCTGCAGGAGGAACGGATCGTCATGCGCCGCGCAGAGACGCTGCATCTGCGCACCGAGTGGCGGCTCGGTGGCATAGACGTGCATGCCAACACCAGCCGCTACGCCATCGGCGGCCTGGTCCGCACCAGCATGGAACACGAATTCGGCTTCGAGACGATGCTGCCCTTCCACGAGGTGCGCGAGGACGAATCCGCGTAGCGGGGTGCCTGCGCGGTGGGTGTGGCAGCCCCGCCGGGTATCATCGCGCGCCCTCACATCGCGCTGTGTTACTACAGCCCGTGCACCCTTCCGCATCGGAGCACGATGATGGTCAACCCTCTGGCCCAGGCCCATCGCGGCTTCGGCACCACGCTGTTCAGCCTGTTGAACCCGATACCCTTCGGCTTCTTCGTCGGTGCACTGATCTTCGACGCGATCTACCTCAGCAGCGCCGAGGTGATGTGGGGAAAGGCCGCCGCCTGGCTGATCACCTTCGGCCTGCTGATCGCCATCCTTCCGCGCCTGATCAACCTGTTCGCGGTCTGGCGCCGCAACGGCACGGCCACCCGTATCGACCGCATCGACTTCTTCCTCAACCTGGTCGCGGTGGTGCTGGCCATCTGGAACGCCTTCGTGCACAGCCGCGATGCGTATGCCGTTGCAGTGCCGGGCACGATCCTGTCGGCGCTGACCGTGGCCCTGATCGCCTTGGGCCTGATCCTGCTGTCACTGCAGCCGCCGGTGCTGCAGGGAGGTCGTCATGGCTAAGCACATCCTGCCCACCGTCGCCGCCTTGGCATTGGCCGCCGCCCTGTCGGCCTGCGCCGGCAAGGCCGAGTACCATCCGGCCGACCAGTCGGGCCCGCAGCCGCCGCTGCCCAAGCCGGCCAACTTCCTGATGCCGCCGATGCAGGTGCCCAAGGGCGTTGGCTGGGCTGATGGACAGACCCCCACGGTGGCCGAGGGCCTGAAGATCGAGCGCATCGCCGCCAACCTGCAGCATCCGCGGCGGCTGCTGACCCTGCCCAACGGCGATGTACTGGTGGTGGAAGGCAACGGCCCCGGCGAAGAACCGGTCACCACGCCCAAGCAGTGGATCGCCGGCAAGGTGAAGGCGCGCTCGGGCAAGGCCGGCAAGGGCGGCAACCGGGTCACCCTGCTGCGCCGCACGCCGGGGACGAACACCTGGGTCCAGCATGTCTACATCGAAGGCCTGCATTCGCCGTTCGGCATCCAGCTGATCGGCGACACGCTGTACGTGGCCAACACCGGCAACATCATGCAGTACCACTACGTGCCCGGCGAAACCCGCATGTCCGACAAGGGCCGCGAGTTCACCGACCTGCCCAGCACCATCAACCACCACTGGACCAAGGAACTGCTGGCCAGCCGCGATGGCCGCAAGCTGTACGTTGGCGTGGGCTCCAACAGCAACATCACCGAAAATGGTCTGGCCGTCGAGTACCGCCGCGCAGTGGTGCTGGAAGTGGACGTAGCCACCCGTGGCAGCCGTATCTTTGCGTCGGGCATCCGCAACCCGACCGGCCTGGACTGGGAGCCGAGCACTGGCACGTTGTGGGCGGTGGCGAACGAACGCGACGAGATCGGTGCCGACCTGGTGCCGGACTACCTCACTTCGGTGAAGGAGGATGGCTTCTACGGCTGGCCCTACAGCTACTACGGCCAGCACGTGGACGAGCGCGTGCAGCCGCAGCGGCCGGACCTGGTGGCCAAGGCGATCACACCGGACTACGCCATCGGCTCGCACGTGGCACCGCTGGGCCTGTTGTTCTACACCGGCCAGGCATTGCCGGCGCAGTACCACGGCGGCGCCTTCATCGGCGAGCACGGCAGCTGGGACCGCTCGCCACTGAGCGGCTACGAAGTGGTCTACGTACCGTTCAAGGACGGCAAGCCGACCGGGCGGCCGCAGACCGTGGTCAGCGGCTTCGCCTCGAAGGACGAGAAGAAGCTGATGGGTGCGCCGGTGGGCATGGCGATGGACGCCGAAGGCGCGCTGCTGGTGGCCGACGACGTGGGCGACGTGGTGTGGCGGGTGTCGGCCAAGTAGCTGTGTAGCGTCGAGCCATGGCCGAAGAACATCCGGTAGAGTCGACTGTCAGTCGACTCGAGCGCGCAGCGCGTGCTTCCCCGGTAAGCAGCGAAGGGCAGTCGACACTACCCTGTCGACTCCGCCCTGCCGGTTCTGCCACCGGGTTCAGCGTGCCCGGAACCCGCTGAACACCGACTCGGCAGCAAACCCCACGCCACCCAGCAGCACGCCGAAATACACCACCGTGGCCACCACGAAACCATAACCGGCGGCCACCGCCGCACCATCGCGCTGGATGAAGCCAATCGCAAACGACATCAGTGCCAACGCCGGCAGCGTATTGCTGAAGGGAATCGGCCCAGCCGGGGCCATCAGCAGCAGGGTCGCGAACACCAGCATCAGGTTGTTCAGGCGCATCATCTTCTTCGAGCGCACCATCACCGCCAGCCGCATCGGCCGCGACAACCGCTCCATGCGGTGCACCCACTTCAGCGCACGGCCGAGGTTGGCCTTCAGCTTGTCGGTGGCGATCTCGCGGCGCGCCAGTTTCTGCGGTACCCACAGCGGGCGGTTGCGCACCCGGCTCAGGCCGATCAGCAGGATCGAGGCGCCAAACACGGTACTCAGCCCCGGAATCGACACCGGGATGATGAAGATGGCCGAGAGCAGGATCACGATCAGCAACAGGCCTTCATCGCCCAGCGCACTGAGCAGGGTGCCGACACGCACCTGGTCGCCGGGCAGCTCGTCGATCATCTGCTCGATCTGCTGGGCCAGGGGCGCGCTGTCGTCGGTTTCGGGGGCATGATAGGTCATGCGTCGCAAGGTTCTCCAGGGAAGGGCGGTCAACGGGCCGTCCTGCGGTGGGGGACGCACAGGCTCCTGAAGTATCCCGGCCAATGTGGGCAAAGAGGTGAACCGGGCATGAGGGGGTAAACTGGCGTGCCCCGCACGAGTTGAACGCAATGGACATGGGCCGCAGGCAATCGACCATCGAACTGGTCGCCATCGACATGGATGGCACCCTGCTGGACCCGTCGCACCAGCTCACCGCCCGCGCCAGGAAGGCCATCGCGCAGGCGCGCGCACTGGGCGTGCACATCGTGCTGACCAGCGGCCGCCCGGTCCCCGGCCTGGCGCCGTACCTGCACGAGCTCGGCATCAACGGCAACGACGACTACTGCATCGCCTGCAATGGCGGCCTGGTGCAGCGCATCGGCACCCGCAAAACCGTGGTCGAGTATCCGCTCAGCTTCGACGATTTCCTGTTCTGCGAGCAGGTCGCCCGCGACCTGGGCGTGCACTTCCAGGCGCTGGACAGCCAGCGCATGTACACGCCCAACCAGGACATCAGCTACTACACCGTGGCCGACTCGCATCTCTCGCGGATGCCGCTGTCGTATCGCCGCGTGGAGGACATGGACCCGTCGATGTCCTTCATCAAGCTGATGATGATCGACGAGCCCGAGGTACTGGATGCCGCCATCGCGCGCCTGCCCAGCAAACTGACCGAGCGCTTCGCGGTATTGAAGAGCGCGCCGTACTTCCTGGAAGTGTTCGACCACCGCGCAGGCAAGGGCCCGAGCCTGCAGAAGCTGGCCGAGCATCTGGGCATCGACCGCGCCAACGTGATGGCCATCGGCGACCAGGAAAACGATCTGACCATGCTGCAGTACGCCGGTACCAGCGTGGCGATGGGCAATGCCATTGATGCGGTGAAGGCGGTGGCGCGGTTTGAGACCAGCAGCAATGCTGATGACGGCGTGGCGCACGCCATTGAGGCCTACGTATTGCGTTGAGGCGCCAAGCGGCGCTCAGCGCCTCAGGCCCAGCACGCAGTGCGGAGCATCGCGCTGGCTGCGGACGATGATCTCCTGCGCTCCTACGGTGAGCGAATGGTGCTGCTCGTGGTTCCGCGCGATCAATGGCGCACCATGGCTGGGTGGATAGATGAATGGCTGCAGGGTGTAACGCTTAGCCAACCGCTCCAGTGGGAAGCATGGCGTATCCACGAACGTGACGAACAGAAGGCGGATTTCATCGTCCTCGCCGCGTATAACGCGATACTCCACGTTATCGATGGCAAAGCCATCGGCGGTCAGCATCGGCTGTGACCGGTAGATGCGCGGTCCTGCATCCTTCTCAAATGAAAACGGCGCGATGATGCCCAGCTCATGCAACTGGGCCGGGCTGATCGGCGACGGCGTGGTGACGAGCGCGTCGATCAGGGCATCCAGACGCTGTGGGGAACGCACTTCAACTCTGTCGTGCGATAGCGCAGTTTCCATGCACGAAAGCAACATCATGCCAACGCTGGCTATTGCTTTCCAGGTGGTCCAGCGGGTCATCAAGGCTCCTGCCAATCTGGAATCGGGTATCTGAAGATACCGGACAGGACGATACCTGCGTATAGCCGCGCTGTACCACGGTGCAATGGCGGATGCGGCAGTGCGATGCAAGAATTCCGCACGTCGAAATCACCCCACCGAATCCCACGGCAGATGATCGTCTTCGTCTGCTGACCGGCGCGCACTACGCCGTCACTCCCTCAACGCGATCGCACCGCCAGCCAGGGCGCCGACACCGGTGCTGCAACGCGCTGGGCGTGCGCCTGCGCCGCTCTCTCCCTGCACCCTGGATCTACTGCCATGAACACCCCACCCACGACGCGCCTCGCCCTGGCCATCATTGCTGCCATCGCCGCACCTGCGTACGCCGCAGAAACGCACGATGCCGCGCACGACTCGCCCACCACGCTCAACGCCCTGCAGGTGATCGCCACGCCGCGCGGTGCGGCCGTGGCACCGACCCAGGTGGTCGGCCCCAACCGCTACATCATCAAGGCCGAAGACCTCGACGCGATGGTCACCGGCAACAACGGCCTGGCCATGCTGAAGCAGGTGCCGGGCGCGAGCTATACCGCCACCGACGGGCTGGGCCTGGATATCTCGGCCACCAGCCTGTTCGTGCGCGGCTTCCGCATGAACGAAATGGGCATCACCTTCGAAGGCGTGCCGCTGAACGACAACGGCTTCCTCTCGCTGACCGGCACCAGCGTGGTGAACGTGGGCGTGCCCGATGGCATCGGCGCGATCACGGTCAGCCCCGGTGGCGCACCGGTCAGCGTGTTCTCCAGCAGCGTCAACGGTGGCAGCCTGGAATACCGCCTGCGCGAGCTGCAGGACACGCCCAGCCTGCGCGTGAAGCAGGGCGTGGGCAGCAACAACACGCTGGTCACCACTGTATCCGGGCAGAGCGGCCAGCTCGGCGAGCATGGCCCGAAAGTGCTGGTCGACCTGCAGCGCGTGTCCGCCGACAAGTACCAGGGTGGCGGCACCCAACACTTTCTGCGCGGCGATCTGAAGTTGCAGCAGGATGTGGCCTGGGGCGATTTCACTGTGTTTCTCTCTGACAGCAAGGCCAAGGTCTGGGGCTACAACAACATCTCCTTCGACATGATCCGCAAGCTGGGCTGGAAGGCCGACATCTTCTACCCTGACTACGCTTGGGCGTACTACGTGGCCTCGCCAGAGAACGCAGACAAATCCTGCGGCGCCTATACCTGTGGTGAGCTGTCCGAACTGATTCCGTACGACACCGGCCAGACCACCCGCGACCGCGTGTCCTCGATCAACCATCGTTTCCAGATCAGTCCGGCGCTGAGCGGCAACGTGCAGTTGTACAACGCCAACAGCCACACCCAGGCCACGCTGACCGACCCGACCGTACCGTCGCCCAACGGCGCGCCATTCTCCGAACAGGTGCAGACACCGCGCCTCAACCGGCTGGGCGGCATGCTCAACCTGCAGTTCGAGGCGGGCGCGCACACCTTCACCGCCGGTTTCTGGCAGGAGAAGAGCAAGGCCGCCGCCAAGACCGAGTGGTACCAGCAGCCGCTGCTGGGCGAGGGCCCGCCGCTGAAGGCCACCGGTCCGTTTGATGTGTACGGCCCCGCGTTCAAGACCGACAACGCATCGAGTTGGGTGACCCGCTCGCGTCAGTTCTACCTGCAGGACGACATCGTGTTGAACGACACGCTGAAGCTGGGTGTCGGCTTCAAGGCCGTGGATTTCCGCACCAGTGGTGGCGGCCTCGGTGATGCCAAGGACCGGCCGGTGAACGGCACGCTGCGCGCGAAAAGCAACTTCCTGCCGCATGTCTCGCTGTTCTGGAGCCCGACCGAATCCACCGATGCCTTCATCGACCTGGCCAACACCATGAACGGCTACCGCGTGGCCCAGCGCGGCAACATCGGCTACACCGCCTCGGCATGGACCATCACCGACCAGGAAGAGTTCGACCGCGTGGCCGGCACGCTGCGCCCGGAGAAGAACTGGAACCTCACCGTAGGCGCTTCGCATCGTTTCGACCGGCTGACGATCACCGGCGACGTGTTCTACAACGACATCCGCAACCGCCTGCTGTCGGCGGCCATCGGCACCCAGTTCGCACAGATCAATACCGTGCGGCTGATGCCGAAGATGCACGTGATCGGTGCCGACCTCGGCATCACCGCCGATCTGAGCGACCACCTGCAGTTCTACCAGGGCGTGGCCGTGGCCCGTTCGTACTACGACAGTGATTTCGTGGTGGGTGACACGGTGTACCCGATCAAGGGCAACGCCCAGCCGGGTTACCCGCAGATCTCGCTGGTCAGCGACCTGTCGGCGCATTTCGGCGATTGGCGTTTCGGTGCCACCAGCACCTCGTACCTGCGCCAGCCCTTCACCTACGAGAACGACATCCGCGTGCCGACGTTCTGGCAGGTCAATACCTATGCCGCCTACCGCTTCGGTGCGGACAGCGCCGTGCCCGGCCTGGAGCTGCGGCTGGACGTGAGCAACCTGTTCAACCGCCACAACATCGGCACCGCCACCATCGCCGGCTCGTCGTTCTCGGGGGATTACCAGACCCTGCAGCGCAGCGCGCCACGGCAGCTGATGCTCAGTACCTCGATGGCGTTCTGAGGCAACGAAGGCCGGGGTCAGATCCCTTTGCACGGCAAAGGGCTCTGACCCCAAAACCCGCCCGGAAGCCCGCCTTGCGCAATCAACAGGGATTTTCCGGCAGCGACGCAAGGTTCCCACAATGTTGCTGGGTCATCCTGTTGGCATGGCTCAGTACAACCCGCGAACCCCGTTGTTCGGCATCCGGGGCCCAGGACGGCCCCGGAAGGCGCTGTCCGTGGCGCCTGTGATCGACCTGCAGGCCGAGTACCAGTTCTGGCACGTCTACGAGCGCGTGGTCCGTCCGTTGCCCGGTGGGGGGCTGCGGCTGGCCTGGCTGGTGTGCCAGAAGGTGTACCGGGACCGGTGGCAGCACCCGGAGGACAGCGACGAGGCGGCGTTGTCGCGGGTGCTGTTTGGCGGGAACATGACGGCTGACCGGGCGTCGGAGCTGGCGGAGCTGCACGCGCTGGTCAGCCGTCGGGTGGCGTTGCTGGCGAAGCGTGGGCGGGTGGATTCCGCGGCGTGATGCGCGGGGGCGGCCCCGGCGTGCCGAGCTGCCATGACCCGCTCCGGCATCATCGCACCATCCGTCGCCATGACCCGCTCCTGGTAGAGTCGACTGCTAGTCGACTGCTCTTCGCGTCGGCCCACCAGGAGACCGCGCTTCGCGCGCGAGTCGACTAACAGTCGACTCTACCAACGACCACTCGGAACGGTGTTTCTAGGGCTTTCCCCGATCCAGCTGCCGATACCCGATCGCCTCAGCCAGATGCGCTGTCTGGATCACTTCGCAACCCGCCAGATCAGCAATCGTGCGCGCCACCCGCAGAATCCGGTGCATCGCACGTGCCGAAAGCTGCAGACGCTCGATGGCCTGCTCCAACAGATCCTGATCGGCCTCGCTCAGCTTCGTGCACGCCCGCAACGCCGCTGGCGGCAGATGCGCATTGAGCGCGCCACGCGCCTGCTGCCGGGCGTGGGCGGCTTCCACCCGTGCGCGTACCGCAGCACTGGGCTCACCCAGCGGCGTGCTCTCCCGCAGCTCCACCGCGTCCATCCGCGTCACGCCGATATGCAGATCGATGCGGTCCAGCAACGGGCCAGACACCCGCGCGCGGTAGCGATTGATCCGCTCGTCGCTGCACAGGCAGCGGTTGCTGCGGTCACCGGCCCAGCCGCACGGGCAGGGATTCATCGCGGCCACCAGTTGGAACCGCGCGGGGTACTGCACGCATGGGCAATGGCAGCCTGTCCGGTGGCCAGCGCCAGGCCATCGGCCTAGCCCGGGAGATCCTGCAGGATCCGCCTGTCGTGCTGCTGGATGAGCCCACCGCCGCCTTCGACCAGCAGAGCGAGACCCATGTCATCCAGTTCCTGCAGCGTTGGCTCGGCCAGCGCACGCTGGTACTGACCACCCACAAGCGCAGCATGCTGGCCCTCGTCGAGCGTGCCGTGGTGATGCGCAACGGCAGGATCATCATGGACGGTCCATTGGAGCAGGTGGTGCAGGGCAACCAGGTGCAGGGCAACCAGGTGCAGCCGATCGCCGCGGTCGCAGGTGGGCATCATGGTTGAGCGACAGAAGCGTTCGCAGCGCCTGCGGCGTGAGCTTGCGGATCCACTGCTGGCGTCCACCCATCCCGTGTACCGGCCGCTGTTGTGGGTGTTGCTGGCAACGGTGGCCATCGCCGTGGGCTGGGCCGCGCTTGCGCAGCTGGACCAGGTGACCCGTGGCGAGGGCAGGGTGGTGCCGTACAGCCGCATGCAGAAGATCCAGAGCCTGGAAGGCGGCATCCTCGATCGCCTGCTGGTGAAGGAGGGGGATCTGGTCGAAGTGGGCCAGCCGCTGGTGCGGCTGGAGGAAACCCACTTCCGTACCAACTACGAAGAATCGGCCAACCAGTCGCAGGTGCTGCGGGCCGCAATCGCGCGGCTGGATGCCGAGGTGCTGGGCAAAGGTGCCATCGAGTTCCCGGACGACATTCCGGCCGGGAGCGCGCTGGCACGTTCGGAGCGGGAGCTGTACCAGTCGCGCCGTGCGACATTGCAGCAGAGTTCGGCAGCCATCGGCCAGCAGCTGTCGATCGCACGCGACCAGCTGCGCATCGTGCGGCCGCTGGTCGCGCGCAACGCCGTCAGCCAGATGGAAGAGTTGAAGCTGACCCAGGAAATCGCCACGTTGACCGGCAAGCTCAGCGAGCTGCGCAACACCTATTTCCAGGAAGCCTATACCGAACGCTCCAAGCTGAAGGCGGAGCTGTCCGCACTGGAGCCGATCGTGCACCAGCGGCAGGACCAGCTGCGGCGCACCGAAATCCTGTCGCCCGTGCGTGGGCGGGTCAACACGGTGCTGATCAATACCCGCGGTGGCGTGATTCCTCCCGGCGAGCCGATCATGGAGGTGATTCCGGTGGAGGAACGGCTGCTGGTGGAAGCCCGCGTCAAGCCGCGCGACGTCGCGTTCCTGGTGCCGGGCATGCCGGCCAAGGTCAAGATCACCGCCTATGACTACACCATCTACGGCGAACTCAGCGGCACTGTCGAGCAGATCAGCGCCGATACCATCGAGGAGGATACGCCGCGGGGCAAGGAATCGTTCTACCAGGTGCTGATCCGTACCGATGGTAGCCAGCTGCGGCGGCACGGGGAGGCCCTACCGATCATTCCCGGCATGGTGGCGGACGTGGACATCCTGACCGGCAAACGCAGCGTCCTGAACTACCTGCTGCGACCGTTGATCAAGGCGCGGCTGAACTGAAGCAGTGATCTTGTTGCTTTCAGTTCAAGCTGATTGCTACAACGCCTTAGCTGCCTGAGCATCTTCCCACGTCGGTAGCGGGAAGATGCGGTGGCTGAATGGGCTGCTTGAAAAGCTGAGGTGATGCGGACCGCCAATGCTATTGCCAGCCTGACATTCTGTCTCTCGGCATTCTCGATCAGGCTTATCCTGTACTGGCTGTGCCGAAGTACCTCATTCCTAGGCCCAACAACCAGATCAGGCCGCAACCACCCAGCACCAGTGCGACCAGGGCAGCAAGTGTCGATATCAGCTCTGCCAGCCAAGAGCCGTAGAGTTGTTTGTCTACCTTGGCCTTATGGCGAAAATAGCGGTTCTGGATGAGCCCAAGGATAAGCACCGGTATCAGAAAATAGCCCGAACGTACCATTCGATAGACTGGTTCCTCTAGCCATGCCCAGTTGTTGATAGCGAAGCATGCGGCATACACCAGTACCCCTAGGTAGAGCGCATTGGAGGCGGATTGGACGAGGAAGTAGTGGAGTCCGACGATAGGACGATGACGTCGAGACCGGTAATACAGGCCGATGAAGCCCTTGTACCAAGCTGCGCGACAGCATGCCATCAAGAAAACTAGCGTAGCTATCACCAAGCCCATGGGTTTGCCCATGATCGTGCTAAGCATAAGTTCGAACTGTTGCTTGGAAATCTCATTCATTTGAGATGGCTGAATTTTCTCCATCATCCGCAGAGACTTCGCGGTAAGTTCCTGCAGTGCAGAGGTCCAGAAGCCTGCCGCTGTCCATAGCAGTACGCCGGTAGCCACCAAGGATGCTACTAAGCCCTTGCGCTGGGACTTTGCGAAGCGTGCCGGTGTCGCTACCAACGGGAACAGGAGTAGCACAGTGACTGGATTGAACTTGAGCAGGCCTTCAATTCTCCGTGCTTGTCGGAAGAGCCAGCTATAAGCAATCTTCATGCAGCTCGTTGATCGTCGGACAGCGCTCAGGATCTGGGATCCAATTTGTAGCGTGACGAGAGCGCGAGCGAATCGCTTGGATCGGATTTCTGCCGTGGACATCTAGTTCTTCGCAATGGGGCGAGTTGGAGGGCGCGAAGTCTATGGTGTGAACCTCCGCGCGCGATCGACTGGGTTGGGCTACTCAGTTGCGAGATCCTCGCTAAAGTTATGGCCGGGTCTGCCGATAGGCACTTTGATTAGGTGGCATAAGCGCTATGCTGCTGACGCGGGCATCGTTCGAAAATTCCGCTGTTCTTGCGGTTTGGCGATGCAGGTGTTGGACGGCAAGGGACAAGTGGCACATAGATCAATGGCTGATGGAGTTGATCAAACAGTTCAATTCGATTCACTTCAATGGAGAGGCGATGCTTGATAGGTTGAAGCTTGAACAGGGACAGACCGTGAGGCTGGTGAGTTCTCGGGAGATCGGCTTTATGGGCGAAACCGACGTAACTGACTATGAGATCCTGGACGCCGATGGCAAGGTGGTCGGGACCGTGGAGCTTCGCGAGCACATCGCGGTAAGGGGTTTCCAGAAGACCAATACGGTTGTGCAGAGGGACGCGGATGGCAGAACGGTGGTATCCGAGAGCTGGAATCCTTAGGTGGCAGGAGCACGCTAAGGAGCGTCCTAGGCCTCTTTGATCTTCAGTGCTGTTTTCTTGAGGGTGAGATGACCTGGGCTTGCAGGCATCGCAATGAAAGGAGTCAGAAATTGTTACAAGAATCCGAGATGACTGACGAGTGTCTCAATTCAGCACTTCGGCAACGTGGGGCTGTCGTAGTTCATTTTTCTCACATCGCAAACATGGGTCGGAACGTCGTTTTTCCCAGCGATCTGCAGGAGGCGATCAAGAATAAGGACGCGTGGAGCCTTTCATGCTCAGCCCTGTGGCCGGGGCACGCTATGCAGCTCTGTGGAAGCGTGGGCGTAATATTCAAGCCAACTGTCGAATCTGTCCTATCGGTCTATGACGATGATGCCGGCTCCTCTTCAGGAGGGGATGGTAGCGATAGGTCTAGCGGCTGGCGCCTAAGTAAAGAGGCCTTGGAACGTTCTTTCTGCGTCGTGGGTGCCTACAACGAATGGCGCGTTAGGGGCGCGGAGGTCGTGGGGATCTTTGTACATGACATCCGCGATATCTGGGTTAAGAAGATGACCGATATCGCGGGGGTGGCCGGCGCACCTCGCGTTCAAGCAATAGGTGAAGTGAGCGTTACTCTGAGCGATGTATTCGATGCTTTTGGAGACATGCCTGTCTACACGATGGACTCGTCTGGCTTGATTCGTTTGGATCGCCCTCCTCAAGCTGCCTCACGAGAGTTGAAGGCTTAAGGCTCAGTAGTGGCGCCCGTATCGGCGGGGCAGGGGTATTCGGTTAGCCGGTCTGCGAAGAAGGCGATGTCCACATCGAAATACGAGAGTGGTGATTGACGATGGCTGCACTGCTGAGAGGGCGTTTCATCTATATCGACGAAAGCGGTCATACCGGAGATCTGATCACCTCTAACAAGGAGTTCAATTTCAACGGCCAGCCGCATTTCACCCTCGCAGCAGTTGGGCCCATTTTGCCGGAGTTGGCCGAGGAACTGTTAGGCGACGTGGTGCGGAAGCATCGCCTTCACCAGCAATCGGAGATCAAATCGGATGCGCTGGGTAAGAGGCCGGGTGTCGCCAGGGATCTCGCGATGGCGCTGCGTGAGAGAGGAATCCCCGTCTTTGTCGAGGCGGTGGACAAGGTGTACTACCTCATCATCTCAATCATCAACTACCACATCTTGCCGGTGACGGCGAAGACTCGATTGGACGAGACAGATCGATTTCTGAGGAATCACCTTGCGGACTACCTCTACCAGGCCATGCCTGATTCGGTACTGGGCGCGTTCATCGACGCCTGTAAGAGGGACACTTCTGAGGCAGTGCGCGTCTCCTTGGAGGCCTTGCTTTGCTGGGCTCAGGAGCCACGAGGCGACAGTAATGAGTGTCGGACGCTCGATCTAATTGCAAGAAGTGTGAGCGAAACGATCAATGACCTTGAAATGGCCATGACCAGAAGCCCTGCTGGTCACCGGCAGTTCCTTCCTCTTCCAGACGCAGATAAGCGTAGTTCCTTGTACTGGGTCCTGCCAAACTACTCATCGCTGACAAGTCTTTACGCTCGCATCAATCGGAATCTTCGTGGCCGGCTAAGCGGCGTCACTTTGGTTCATGACGATCAGGCGCAGTATGACGAGGTCCTGCGATTAGCTAAGGCGGCCATTGAGACCATCAAGGATCCTAGCGAGTACATCCGCTTGGGGGCGGATTACTCATTTGCTGAGAGGGCAGATTTATCGTTTGCGCGGTCCTGTGAATCGCCCGGATTGATGATCGCTGACGTCCTGGCCGGGCACGTTCGTCGAGTCCTTCGTGACCATATGGATGAGAGAAATATCCACGACATGGCCATGGACGCGTTCATCGAGATATGGGATGGAGAGGACGTAGATCATGGGACGGGCATACAATTCGTTCTGCCAACTGCAGCGGTTCAGCGGCTGCAATTGCGAGCGTTAGCGTATAGGCGCAGCCGAGGTCAACTGGATTGATGGTGTATTCGGCATGTCCAATTAGGCGTTGGCCCAGGACAAGGGTGTCAGAAGAGACGAGGATGCTCAGAGGGAGCGATCGACCGCACGCGGGCGCCTCCCGTCTTTGGACGCGCTATTCATAGCCTCCGAGCCAGTGGCTTGAGTTGCGGGGAAAGATCACAGGCCCGGGCTGCGTCAAAGGAAGCAGTCGCTGCGGGAGCGGTGGGGATGTACTTACACACCCTATGATGCAAGAACGGGCCCATCGGGCCCGTTCTTGATTACCGAATTGGACAGGGCGCCTCAGCCCGATACAGCAATGATTTCGCCAGCAGTCTTGTCGACGATTACTGTCTGGCGGCGCTTGGAGCCGGCATCAAAGTCGTCCTCTACCTCAATCACCGCAAAGTCTATGACATGACCCGACGTACTCTGCGAAAGGCCATCAGGTTCAGCGAAGGCCTGTTGGATGAACTGACGCGAGCTCCACTTCGCAATCATGGCTTCGGCTTTAGCAGCCTTCCGAGCCCCGGCAGACTGGGAACTCGAAATGACATCGGGATCAACGATGTGTGCATTTGGGATCTTGCTTCTAATGATGTCTTGCACAACGGGATCGATATCGCTCATGGTTCCTCCTACCATCCTAGGCCGAGCAAGCAAAATTGGTGGAAGTGCTTCATGTCCAGGATTTGCAGCCGCATCTCACCTGCGTGAGTCAGCATCTGAGTGGTCATTGCCTTTTTTGCTTCAAAGAGCGCTCTGGAGGGCGGCGAGCCGTCGCTGACACTGTCCCAGAAATTTCTGTGAATTGTGCCGCCGCCTACATCATAGGGCGGTAGTGTGGGTGAATAGTGAACACCTGTACAGCCAACGTACGCAAGTGCCCCCTGGTTCAGGCAGGCCAGGGCAATGGAATCATTAGCCGTTCTAGGGGTGATTTGGCCCCCCAAATAGCCTCTTGCGGTCTCTTGGACCGGTAAGGCCCCCCAGCAACACCCTGTGAAGACCACCGCCCCAGGGTTCAGCTGGAGGTCACTGATCTGAAGGGCCTCGATTGGCCTACTGTGGTGGGTCTCTCCCCAGAACCGGCTGGCGTCGTCGTGATGGCCGTGGAGCATGAAGTACAGGTAGTCACCCGTGGAGGGGGAGCGATCTGCAACTGAGTATGGAGAGGAGGCATGAGAGGCCCCCTGGCCCGGGATCAGTTTGAAGACCTCCTTGGCGAAAGGGCGCTTGAGGTTGTAGACGCCATGCCGCCGGCCCCGATCGGACCTAGACGCAGGGGATGCAGCCAGGGCAGCCATGAGTAGCGAGGCCGACCTCCCGTCAGGGATACGACTTACTGGCTTTTCCGGGATACCATCATCATCAACGTCACCATAGAAATTGTCGGTCCAGACAATGAAGTGATCGGGGTCTTTGCGCTTCTCTTCTTCCGGATAACCTGTAGGGTAAACATCGACTGGTATCGCGGGAATGACATCATAGCCGCCCAGGATCACCACTCCTTGTAGCTCTGGGTCGGCGTTAAAGGCTTCTCTGGCCCGGGCTGCGGCGGCATCCGGGTTCGACAGAGAGGATCCGCTGACGTCCAGAACCGTATGTCCTCTGCGGGCTATATCTGCGAGGACTTGGTCAACACATGACTTGCCAACATTACGGCTGAGCGCTGCAGAGTGCGTCAGAAAAAGGAGCGAGGGCAGCGTTCTGCCCCCGGCGAGCTGAAACGGGACCGTCGAGCCATCGACCTGCAGTGCAGGGGGGGACGGCTCAATCTTGATTTGGATCGAGATGTTCAGACCGGCAGCAGGGTTGTAAGGTATCCGGATCTCAACCGGGCCAGGCGCGCCCGTGGTCCAGGGCGCCGGAACGATGGCTGGGGTGGGGGCCGATTGTGGCGGGGGCATCGGAGAAGTAGGCAAAGATGAGGAAGCGGGGTTGATAGCGGGCGCAGAGGATCCAGCGGCTTGTGCCTCTGGCGACGAGCGGTCGTTCAGTTCGCCCCGTTCCACTCTGACATCGGTGTCGCCCGCGTCGAAGAAGAACGAAACTCGGCCATTAGTGTCCGTGCGACCTAGGACCACGTCCTGAGAGTGATCAGTAAGGGCGTCCAGGAACTTTGCACTGGGGTGATGGCGGGGGTTCTACCCCGAAATCACGGACGGTTGTAAAAGGGCTGAGAACTTCTGGTCTTGCCTGGCGACCCTTCGTCGCATCCTCGGGTTGTGGAACCGCTCGATGTATTCGAACACATCCGCCCTCGCGGCATCGAGCGTTG
>NZ_JCAFVP010000020.1:0-46329 GCF_059372495.1 Stenotrophomonas sp. YJH_SMC_80 | reverse complement strand
GTGGGTCCGGTTGCGGGGGACGCTGCAAGTCCCCCTTCCGGGGCCCGGCCCAGCCGCTGGCGGCTGTGCGTTCGGGCGCTTGCGAAGCAGTGCTTCGCAAGCAAAGCGCCCTCACCCATGTAAGCTCGGTCGCCGCATCCACGCGGCTCACGCCCCCGCAACCGGACCCACACCGCCTTTGACAGTTTGCTGCGGTCTATTGGACATGCCGATGGGATCAGATCCGTTTTCCGGAGGAAAACGGATCTGATCCCAGATTGATTTCGATATCTGACAGAAATGTCGACCAAGGTCGACACCTACCGACAGCCGCAGGAATCTGTCAGAGGTGGGGCGGTGTCGGAGTGCGGGGTGTCAGCCGCATGGATGCGGCTGCCAAGCCTCCATGGACGGATTCACGGCGTCCCCGCACTCCGACACCGCCCCGCCAAACCACGGAATGCCTGCGGTTGCGGTTGCTTCTGAGGTTGCCGGCCAGCGGCCGGCACTACCACGGGTGCAGGGCGCAGCCCTGCAAAAACCCCCTACTCCTGCGGATCGCGGGTGATGTGGATATCGGTCGGGGTCGACAGCGGAATGTTCCGCTCCGCCAGTATCTGCAGCAGGCTGAAGTACAGATCGCTGCGGGTGGCGTAGACCTGCCGCGGGCTGGCCACGTACGCGAAGCTGTTGATGGTGATCTGGCCACCGGCAATGCTGTCGATGTAGACCGTCGGCGCCGGCTGCTTCAGCACGTTGGTATGCGCGGTGTACGCATCCAGCAACGCCTGCCGCAGGTTGCCGACATCGGTGCTGGGCGGCACCGCGAACTGGATCTGGATGCGGCCCTGGTTGTTGCCCATCGTCATGTTGCGCACGGTCTTGGTGACCAGCTCGGAGTTGGGCACGATCAGCGTCGACTTGTCGCCCACCTGGATCTCGGTCGAACGCAGGCTGATGCGGCGGATGTCGCCCTCCTGGTCGCCCAGCTTCACCCAGTCGCCGATCTTCACCGGGCGCTCGGCCAGCAGGATCAGGCCGGAGACGAAGTTCTGGGTGATCACCTGCAGGCCAAAACCGATACCCACTGACAGCGCACTGACCAGCAACGCCAGCTTGCTCAGCTGCAGGCCCATCGCGCTCAGCGCCCAGATCACCGCGATGATGATGCCCACGTAACGGGCAACGGTACTGACCGAGTTGCGTGCGCCCAGGTCCAGTTCGGTCTTGGGCAGGTAGGTGTCGGTCAGCCAGCGCTGCACCAGCTGGGTGATCGCCAGGCCGGCCAGCAGCGCCAGTACCGCCAACACGATCCCCGCCGGTGCCAGCTTGGTGCCACCGATATCGAATCCGGTCGTGAACAGTGAAGTGAATCGCTCCACCACCGCGCCGATGTTGCCGAACGGCGCCACCAGGGCCAGCAGCGCGATCAGTACGACGATGGTACGCAACGCCGCCGACAGCAGCACGCCGGCCTGCTCCAGCCGCGATACGCTCAGGCCGGTGCTGAGCAGGATGGTCTGGCCAACCTTGCTGTCGGCGTTGAGCATCCAGGTGCTCAGGTCATCGACGAACTTGAACAGCAGGGTCGCGGCCAGCACCACGATGCTGCCGCCGATCAGCTGCTGGTTCACGAACTTGGCGAAGTTCAGGTAGCCCAGCAATGTGGCGATGATGGCCGCCACCACCGCGATGTTGCCCGCTACCCGGGCCAGTACCAGCCAGCTGCTGCGACGCACCGGCGTGGCCGCGCCCACGCCATCGGCCTGTGCCTCCAGCTTGGCCTCGGCCTCGGCGGTCTGCCGGCGATGCAGGCGTGCCAGGGTCACCAGCATGGCCATGATCAGGCCGAGGTAGGTCAGCGCAATCAGGCCGTCCAGCGCCACCGTGGTGACGTCGCTGGTACGCGTGGCCTGATCGAGGGCGACCAGCACCGTGCTCAGCCAGGCCAGCGCCGCCGCGCCCCACGCGTACTTGCGCAGCTTGAGTGCGGCGGTGTCATCCAGATTCAGCAAACGCCACGACGGACGCTTGGGTACCAGCATGCACGCGCTGAGCGCCGCGATGAAGGCGGCGCGGAAGGTGGCCGTCTCCAGGCCGTCGGCCACCACCTGCAGGCGCGGCGCGATCGCATCGATCGCATCGAGCGCTGCCATCAGCACCACCACGGCATAGCCGGGCAGCAGCGTACCGACCAGCAACAACCACATGGCCAGGCCGGAGCGGCGCAGGCGACCATCCGGCGCACGCTCGGACGCCGCAAAGCGCCGCCCCAGCCTGCGCAGCCACAGCCGCAGCGGGAACATCATCACAAGAGAGGCCAGCAGGCCCAGCAACGGCGTGCCCCAGCCATTGGCCCGGACACCAGCAACAAACGTATCGCGCCCCTGCTCGGCCAACGGCGCGACGCGTGCGATATCGATCGGCAAGCGCTCGGCCACCTTGCTCCACAGCGCCGGAGACAACGGCGAGGCGACCTTCTTCCCCATGTCTTCGGCGCGTTGCGCAGTGCGCTGCTGGTCGATGTCGGCTGCCAGCTGCTGGGCACGCACGGCACTGGCCTTGGCCTGCGCTACCGACGCGGCCAGGCCGTCGCGCTGTTTGGTGATGGTGCGTCGTTGCGCGGCCAGTTCCGGCGGTTCGGTAGTGCCTTCCGCAGGCGTGCCCAGCTGCGCCAGCTGTTCGCTGATCCGATCCAGCTGCGGCTGCAACGCCTTCTCCAGCGCTTCGGCATCGCGCCGGGCCTGCGAGGCATTCTCGGACAGCATCGCCAGTGTCTCGATGGCCTCTGCATCGCCTCGCTTGCGCTCGACCTCCTTCAGCCTGGAATCGATGTCCGCCAGTTGCTGCTTCGGCGTGGGGTCCTCATCCTGGGCCAGCACCGGTGCGGACAGCAGGAAGGCAGTGCACAGCAGCAGGGCCAGCCAAGGCCCCCGTGCACGGATCGATCGCAGGAAAGAAGACACGCCAGCCACACCGTTTCGCGCGGACCACCGCGCCTGCGCGCGACTATACGGCACAGGCGGTAAAGGCTGGATGGTGGCTCAGAGGACCACACCCACCGCGATGGGAGCTTCGAAGGGGTGAAGGCGCGGGGTGGTCACGACGGGGCGATAACGGCTTGGCGATTGCGGCGGGGTGATCGTGGCCGGGCGAAACGACGGGGTAGAGTCGACTGTTAGTCGACTATCGCGCGCAGCGCGGGCTTTGGCACAGCGTCCAGCGAAGAGCAGTCGACTAACAGTCGACTCTACCCCGTCGGTTCACCCCGCCCACGTTTCCGCGCGCACGCGCGCCACGCCGACGAAGTCAGTACTTCAGGCGCAGCTCTTCGACGGCCGGCTGCTGCAGCGCGTACCAGTCCTGGAACTCTTCCTCGGTGATCTCATCGGGCGCGTACACCGCCACCGGGTGCCAGTCGTGGTCGGTGGGCAGCGGCTGGCGCGGGCCGGCACGCAGGCTGTAGCTGACGCCCTCGTAGTCGACCAGGTCATCAACCTGCGGCCACTGCTCGCGTGCGAACGCGGATTCACTCTTCAACAGGATCACCTGGTACATCGGCACCTCCACCTCGGTTGGATCAGGAAAACACGGCGCTGGGGGCAGCATACCGCCACGCCGGTGACAACGGGCACGCCGCAGCGGCGACGGAACGTTCTGGACACGGCCATCGCCCCGGCTTCACCCGCCCATGGCAAGGCCATCGGCATCGTGGAGGCCCACCCCTGCCACGACCGCCGATGACCGACCACCCGCCGCTGAAGACCGTCGCCGACCTCAAGCTGCCCCGCTACCTGGGCACCTGGTATGAAATCGCACGCCTGCCGATGCGCCACGAGCCGGAAGGCTGCACCGATGTGTCGGCGCACTACACCCTGCTCGACAACGGCAACGTCGGCGTCACCAACCGCTGCCGCATGGACGGCGACGTCGAGGAAGCCACCGGCGAGGCCTGTGCCGTCGACAACGACAGCGCGCGCCTGGAGGTGAGCTTCCTGCCCAAGGGTCTGCGCTGGTTGCCGTTCGCCAAGGGCGACTACTGGGTGATCCAGGTCGCTCCGGACTACAGCGTGGCGCTGGTCGGCAGCCCGGACCGCAAGTACCTGTGGCTGCTGGCCCGCGAACCGCAGCTGGACGCCACCGTGCAGGACCATTATCTGGCCACCGCCCGCCTGCAGGGCTTCGATCTGTCCGAACTGATCCACACCCCGCACACCGGTCGCCCCACAGCCTGAGCCGCCCACTCATGGACCTGAAGAGTGGCTACCCGTGGTGGGCGGTGCGCAACGGCCTGATCCACGCCTTCCCACCGCTGGAGCGGGATCTGCGCTGCGACGTGCTGGTGGTCGGCGGCGGCATCACCGGTGCGCTGATTGCCAACGAGCTGTCCGGGCATGGCCACGACGTGGCGGTGATCGAGCAGCGTGACATCGGCTGGGGCAGCACCGCTGCCAGCACCGCGCTGCTGCAGTACGAGATCGACACCCACTTGCTGGAACTGGCCCAGCGCTATGGCCAGGACGCCGCGGCGCTTGCCTATCGGGCGTGTGCGGAAGCAATCCCAGCGCTGGGCGACGTGGCACGCGGGTTGAAGGACGTGGATTTCCAGCGCATGGACAGCCTGTACCTGGCCAGCCGCCATCGCGACGTTCCGCGCCTGATGGCCGAAGGTGAGGCGCGGCGAAGCATCGGCCTGGATGCCCGTTGGCTGGGCCCGGAGGCACTGCAGGAACGCTTCGACGTGGACGCCGGTGGTGCCCTGCTCACGCGCCAGGCGGCGCGGGTCGATCCGTATCGGCTGACCTATGCACTGCTGCAGCGCCTGCGTCGGCGCGGCGGCTACGTGCATGACCGCACGGTGCTGCACAGCCTCGACGCCACTGCGCGCGGGGTGACCGCCCGTACCGAAGACGGTGCCACCATCCGCGCACGCCACGTGGTGCTGGCCATGGGCTATGCCAACCAGCGCTGGCTCAAGCAACGGGTTGCACGCAACCGCAGCAGCTACGCCTTCATCACCGATCCCGTCGATGCGGACGTGCTCGGCCGGCTGCGCACCACCATGGTGTGGGAGAGCGCCCGCCCCTACCTGTACCTGCGCGCCACCGGCGACCGTCGCCTGCTGGTGGGCGGGCTGGACGACGCCATCGACATCCCCGCCCGCCGCGACCGGCGCGTTGAGAGCAAGGCCGACAAGCTGATGAAGCAGCTGCTGCATTGGTTCCCCCGGCTGGACCCGGTGCCGGCGTTTTCCTGGGCCGGCACCTTCGCCGAAACGGCGGACGGCCTGCCGTTCTTCGGCCCGCACGATCAGTGGGGGCCGCGGGTGCACTTCGCCATGGCCTACGGCGGCAACGGCATCACCTATTCGATGATCGGCGCGCAGCTGCTGCGGGCCGGGATCGAGCGGCGGGCGCATCCGCTGGCGGGGCTGTTCGGGTTCGGGCGGTTGTAGCCTGCAGCCAGGCACGGCCTGGCTCTACCGCGAGCGGGCGCCGACAGGCATCATTCAAGCAGCCCCTGCTAGCGTCGGCCTGTACCGCCGCGTGTTGCGTGGCCACCTGTCCGCTGGAGCGCCGTCATGATCCGCCCCCTGACCCTGCTGTGCCTGGCCCTGCCGGGAACCGTGCTGGCCCAGTCCGCCGCCGGCGCCACCGCGCCGCAGGCTGCCGGCCTGGACCTGAGGCTGCCGCAGGCGCCGATGCGCTACCTCAACGACCCGGCCCTGCAGCAGGACCCGCCGGGCACGTACTACGGTGACAAGAGCGGCCCGCGCGTACACGACGACGCGAAGATCGCCGACGTCACCGATGACAAGGTCAAGGTATCCGGCAGCTTCACCACCGGTATCGGCTATTCCAAGAACGGTGGCAACAGCCACTACAACGCCGCCACGCTGAACCTGAGCAAGAACTACACCACCGATGAGGGCAAGACCCACGGGGTCAACGTCAACATCCACGTGAGCGAAGGCAAGGGCCCGGGCTTCTTCGGCCCGTACGGCGGCTACTACGGCCGCGGCCCGGGCTATTGGGATTACCCGCCGCCGTTTGGCTGGTAAGCCCCGCGTCGGGCCTGGGCCGACCAAGGTCGGCCACTACCGCTGCGTACGCCTGGTAGGTGTCGACCTTGCATGTGCCGGTGGGTGTCGACCTTGGTCGACACGCTCTGCATTCCGTGCCGGCCAGCGGCCGGCACCTACCCGCACGCGAATCAATCCAGCCAGCCATCGCGCTCGCTGTGCAGGATGCGGCCGTCATAACCGCTCAGGCGCACCTCCACCTTCTGGTTGCGGGCATTGCGGGCTTCCAGCGACCAGGTCGCACCATCGCGTTCCAGCGAATGGATCTCGCGCAGGCCATGCGCCTGTGCCCGTGCCAGCACCTGCTCGGTGGTCAACAGCGCGCGGCTGCTGTGCTCATCGAAGATCTCGCCGGTCTTCGGGTCCACGTAGACCTCGCTGAAGCGGCCATCGGCGCGGCTCACGTCAGCCTCCCACAGGCCATCATCGCGTTCGATCTCGTGGATCTGGGTGTAGCCGGCCTTGCGCAGGGTCTGTTCAACCTGGGCCATGCCCAGCGGCGCAGCCTGTACGGCCGGCGCGACGGCCAGCAGGGCAACAGTGGCGAGGGTGAGTGACTTCAACATGGGGGTTCTCCTGTTCGTGTTCGTGGCCGGACCATCCCGGCAACGCCACAATGCACCCCGTGGTTAACAGCGCCTTAGCCGGCACTGTTAGCCAGCTGTTAGTCACCTCCGCCACACTCACGCCTGGTCCTACAGTCCTCCCCGCGCCCCGATGCTCTCCACCCTGCCCCTGCTGCTGGTCCTGGCCAGCGCCCCGACCGCCGCCGCGCCCGCACAGGACCCGGCGCAGCAGGTCGCGCGCCGCGCCGTGCAGCAGGGCCGCTACGTGCCATTGGAAAGCGTGGTGCGCGATGCGCTCAAGCGCTTTCCGGGCCAACTGCTGGAAGTGGAGCTGGACGACGGCGTCTACGAAGTGGAGATCCTGCGCAGCGACGGCGTGGTGGTGGAGCTGGACTATGATGCGCGCAGCGGAAAGCTGCTGAAGACGGAGCTGGACGACTGATGCGCATCCTGTTGGCCGAAGACGATGCCGCACTGGCACAGCGCCTGGTGCCCCTGCTTGAACAGGCCGGCTACGTGGTGCACGTGGTCGCCGACGGCCGCCAGGCCGAGGAGATCGGCCAGATCGGAGACCTGCAGGCGGCCATCGTCGACCTGGGCCTGCCCGGGCTGGACGGATTGAGCGTGATCGAGCGCTGGCGCGGCAACGGCCGCAGCTTCCCGGTGCTGGTGCTGACCGCACGCGGGCGCTGGCACGACAAGCTGGCCGGCTTCGACGCCGGCGCCGACGATTACCTCACCAAACCGTTCCAGGCCGACGAACTGGTGCTGCGCCTGCGCGCCCTGATCCGCCGCAGCCATGGCCACGCCAGCCCGCGCCTGCACTGCGGACCACTGCAGCTGGACGTCAACGCTGGCCGTTTCGAGCTGGACAGCCAACCGCTGTCGCTCAGCCCGCAGGAGTTCCGCCTGCTCAGTTACTTCATCCACCACAGCGGCCAGGTGATCGGCCGCGACCGCCTGGGCGAACAGGTGTTCGACGGTGGCCACGACCCGGACTCCAATGCGCTGGACGTGCTGCTCGGACGCGTGCGCCGCAAGCTCGGCATCGACCTGATCCAGACCGTGCGCGGCCAGGGCTGGCGGCTGGCCGCGCCGTGAGCCGGCAACCCTCCCTGCGACGGCGCCTGCTGCTGGCTGGCGGCGCCGGCCTGCTGCTGGTTTCGCTGCTGGCCAGCGCGCTGCTGGGCGAACTGTTCAAGCGCAGCGCGCGTGACCGCCTCGACCACGAACTGCAGCAGGACATGCTGACCCTGCTGGCGCAGGCCGAAGTGGACCCCGAAGGACAGCTGCGCCTGCGCCAGGAACCGAATGACGCGCGCTTCCAGCGCGTGTTCTCCGGTGCCTATTGGCAGATTGCCGGTGCCGATGGCCGCGTGCTGCTGCAGTCGCGCTCGCTGTGGGATGAAACCCTGCCGGCCATGGCCACAGGTGCGGCCACGCGCAATCTGGCTGGGCCACTCCAGCAATCCCTGCGTGCACGCGTGCAGCAGGTGCGCCTGCCGCGCGCCAGCGCACCGTTCGTCGCCGTGGTTGCCACCGACCGCAGCGCGTTGGATGCGGATGTGGCCGCGTTCCGCAAGCGCACCGCCATCGCGCTGGGCGTGCTGGTCGCGGCCTGGCTGGCGGTGCTGGCCAGCCAGGTGCACTTCGGATTGCGTCCGCTGCACCGCCTCGGCGCACAGCTGGAACGGGTTCGGCGCGGCGACGCGCAGCGCATCGAGACGCAGGGACTTGGGGCGGAAGTCGCGCCACTGGGCGAAGAACTCAACGCGCTGCTGGAGCACCAGCAACGCATGGTCGCGCGCGCGCGTACCAGCGCACAGGATCTGGCGCATGCGCTGAAAACCCCGCTGAGCGTGCTGGCCACCGAAGCCGACGGCGACGGCAGGGACTGGCGGGCCACCGTGCGCGAGCAGAGCGCCCGCATGCAGGCCAGTGTCGACCGCTACCTGGCCGCTGGGTTGGCCGCCGACCATCGCCAACGCACCGACGTGGCGACTGTCGCGCAGGCGCTGTGCCGGCTGATGGCACGCGTGCATGGCGAACGCGGCATTGCGTTCACAGCGGTAGGCATTGATCCGGCGTTGCAGTTCGCCGGTGCCAATGCGGATCTGGAAGAGATGCTGGGTAATCTGTTGGACAACGCCGGGCGGTGGGCGCGACAGCAGGTCACTGTCGAAGCGGAAGCCCACAACGGGCAGTTACGCATCGAAGTGCGTGATGACGGCCCTGGCCTGACGGCGGATGCGCTGTCCCAGGTCACACAGCGTGGTGTACGCCTGGATGAGCGCGAGGGCAGCAGTGGATTGGGGTTGGCGATTGTGAGCGATATCGCCGCCAGTTATGGCGGGCGCCTGGCGCTGGAAAATGCGCAGCCCGGCCTGCGCGCAACGTTGTGGTTGCCGGTGGCGTGAAGCGGCCAACCTAACGGTGGGTAGTGCCGGCCGCTGGCCGGCAACCACGTGGTCACCGGAAACGCCCTGCGGAAGCCGGCCAGCGGCCGGCTCTACCAAGCACCAATCCTACCGGTCGCCGTGCACCCGGTAGGTGTCGACCTTGGTCGACACACATCAAACATCAACGGTGATGCATCCACCAGCAATCAATCGCGTCCAGCACGATGTGGATGATCAAACCGATGCCGAATAACCGCGTTTTCTTCGGCACACACAGCCCCGCATACACGGCAATCGCCGGTGCGGTGTGCAAGGGATGGAAACCGATGCTGCAGCGGTTCGGTGCGTAGATCGGGTCGGCCAGCAGGTGGTCCAGGTCGATGATCCAGCCCAGCAGCATCAGCAGCCACGCCGAAGCAAAGCGCTTGCGCCAGAACAGCCATGCCAGCAGGGCTGGCACGGCGGCATGCAGGAACAGGTGGAAGATCGCGCGCGCGCTCATCGGCAACGGCGGCGCCGGGCAAACCCGGCGCCGTCCATCAGACCAGCGGTTCGTCGGACAGGTAGGTGTAACCGGTCAGGCCGGCTTCCAGCGCCTCCGACAACTCCTGCGCACGTTCCGGCGACAACTGGGCCTCGGCCACGCGCTGCGCATAGGTCGCACGCAGTTCGTCCAGGCGGTAACCCACGTAATCCAGCATCACGTCGGTGGTGTCACCACGGCGCTGCTGGGTGATCGCGTAGCCATCGGCATCGGCCAGCACTTCCACCGCGTCGGTATCACCGAACAGGTTATGGATGTCGCCCAGGATTTCCTGGTAGGCGCCGACCATGAAGAAGCCGATGCGGTAGCTCTCGCCCGGCTTCATCTTGTGCAGCGGCAGCGAGCTGTCCAGGCTCTCGTTCTCGACATAGGTTTCCACCATGCCGTCCGAGTCGCAGGTCATGTCGGCGATGATGCCGCGGCGGTCGGGGGTTTCGTCCAGGCGCTCGATCGGCACGATCGGGAACACCTGGTCGATCGCCCACACGTCCGGGATCGACTCGAACACGCTGAAGTTGACGAAGTACTTGTCGACCAGGCGCTCGTTCAGTTCGTCCAGCACCGGGCGGTGGCTCTTCTCGTCATAGCTCAGGCGTGCACGCACGCCGTGGGCGATGGCGTAGAACAGATCGTCGATGCGCGCACGCTGCGGCAGGTCGATCTGGCCCAGCGCGTAGCTGGCCAGGCCTTCGGCATGGAAATGCTGCGCTTCCTGGAACAGCTCCACCGCCGGGCGCACGTCCAGCTCGTCGTGGATCTCGCGCAGGTGGCGGATCGCCGCCGGCTCGTCGTCGTGCTGGTCCGGCACGCGGCCTTCCTGCGCCTCTTCCACTTCCGAGACGTTGGCGATCAGCACCGCGTGGTGTGCCGTCATCGCGCGACCGCACTCGGTCACGATGCGCGGCGGGGTGAGGCCGAATTCTTCGCACGCATTGGCCAGCGGCTGCACGATGTTGCTGGCGTAGGAATGCAGGCCGTAGTTGATCGAGCAGAAGCTGCGCGAACGGGTGCCTTCATAGTCCACGCCCAGGCCACCGCCCACGTCGACGTGGGTGATCTTCGCGCCCAGGCGCGACAGCTCCACGAAGTAGCGGGTGGCTTCGCGCATGCCGTTGGCGATGTCGCGCACGTTGGAGATCTGCGAGCCCATGTGGAAGTGCAGCAGGTTCAGGCAGTCGGCGTACTCGGTGTCACGCAGCGACTTCCACAGGTCCAGCAGCTGGCGCGGCGACAGGCCGAACTTGGCCTTGTCGCCACCGCTGTTCTGCCACTTGCCGGCGCCCAGCGAGGCCAGGCGCATGCGCACGCCCAGGCCCGGCTTCACGTCCAGCGCCTTGGACTCTTCCAGCACCAGCTTCAGCTCGGACGGCTTCTCGATGACGATGAAGGTCTGCAGGCCCAGCTTGCGGCCGATCAGGGCCAGGCGGATGTACTCGCGGTCCTTGTAGCCGTTGCAGACGATCAGGCCACCCGGGCGCGACAGCGCCAGCACGGCCATCAGCTCGGGCTTGCTGCCCGCTTCCAGGCCGAAGCCCTCGCCGTGGTGGCTGGCCAGGGTGCCGGCCACGCCGCGGGTCTGGTTGACCTTGATCGGGTACACGGCGGTGTAGCCACCGCTGTACTCCCAGTCCTGCTGGGCCTGGGCGAAGGCCGCCTGCAGCTTGCCCAGGCGCTGGCCGAGGATGTCCGGGAAGCGCACCAGCAGCGGCAGCTTGGCACCGGCCGCGCGCGCCGCATCGACCACCTTGGGCAGCGACACCACCGGGCCGTCCGCCCCGGTCGGTCTCACCACCATGTGCCCGGCCTGATCCACGTCGAAGTAACCGTCCGCCCAATGCGGGATCGAGTAGGTCTTGCGGGCTTGGTCGAGGGACCAATCGGTCATTTCAGTCGGCCTTGTTGGCAATAAAAGGGGGGGCATGATAACGCCTATATGCCCACAGGTTCGTTATCATGCGCGCCCGCGCCCGTGACAGGTTCCAACCTGAACGGGCCGATCCGTCCGGATGTGGCATCTGTGCCACGCGGCCCCGCCCGCCAGCCCGGCTCCACCCCTCCGAACAGGACTGTTTTCCAATGACTGACAGCAACAACTGGTACATCGAACACTTCGAGCGCACCGGCTCGGCCATCGGCTACCGCATCACCGGCAAGCTCGACGAGGTGCAGTCGCCGTTCCAGAAGATCGAGATCTTCCAGACCACCGACTGGGGCAACCTGATGACCATCGACGGGGCCATCATGCTGACCAGCAAGGACAACTTCTTCTACCACGAGATGATCAGCCACCCAGTGCTGTTCACCCACGCCGCGCCCAAGCGCGTGGTGATCATCGGCGGCGGCGACTGCGGCACCCTGCGCGAAGTGCTCAAGCACACCGGCGTGGAGAGCGTGACCCAGTGCGATATCGACGAGCAGGTCACGGTGATGGCGCGCAAGCACTTCCCGGAACTGTGCGACTCCAACGACGACGCCCGCGCCGAGCTGCTGTTCGACGACGGCGTGGCCTACATGGCCAACTGCCCGGCGGGCAGCGTGGACGTGGTGATCGTGGATTCGACCGACCCGGTCGGCCCCGGTGAAGGCCTGTTCAACAAAGCCTTCTACGAGAGCTGCTTCAAGGCCCTGAAGGACGACGGCATCCTGGTGCAGCAGTCCGAGTCGCCGCTGATGCAGCTGGAGCTGATCAACGAAATGCGCACCGAGATGGGCAAGGCCGGCTTCGGCTCGTTCAAGACCCTGCCGTTCCCGCAGCCGTGCTACCCCACCGGCTGGTGGAGCGTGACCATGGCGCGCAAGGGCGACAGCAGCTTCGACTTCCGCCAGGCCGACTCGGCTGCCAAGACCTTCAACACCCTGTACTACACCGCCGCGCTGCACACCGGCGTGCTGGTGACCCCGCCGTTCGTGCAGGCGGCACTGAAGTAATGCGTGCCGACCAACGGTCGGCACCCACCCATGCAAAAGAAAAACCCGCGCTGGCGACAGCGCGGGTTTTTTCATGTTCCGGTAGTGCCGGCCGCTGGCCGGCAACCTCATGTAACGATCAGAGCGCCCAGATACCGGCAATCACCGCCACCACCAGGCCCCACTTGATCAGCTGGTAGGCCACGACGCTGCGCTCGCGCAGTGCCTTGGCCTTCAGGCGCACCTTGTAGACGCTGCCGAACGCCTTGTTGACGCCACCGGTCGGGTCACCCGGCAGGTTCGGCGAGGCACCACCGGCCAGCAGCGTGGCCGCCACCGCGCGGTTGAACAGGCCCGGCAGGCCGAAGCGCAGCGGGCGGGCGATGTCGCAGAACAGGATCACGCGGTCGTCGGGCGTCTCGTTGTGCGCGTGGTGGATGTAGGTCTCGTCGAACATCATCCACTCGCCATCGCGCCAGCTCTTCTTGATGCCGTCCACTTCGATGTAGCAGCCGTCGTTGTTCGGCGTGGCCAGGCCCAGGTGCAGGCGCAGCGAACCGGCGAACGGGTCGCGGTGCGGACGCAGCTCGCTGCCCGACGGCAGCTGCGCGAACATCGCCGCACGCACGTCCGGTAGGGACTCCAGCAACGCCGTGGTCTTGGGGCACATCGCCTTCGCCGACGGGTGCGACGGGCCGTACCACTTCAGGTAGAAGCGCTTCCAGCCACGGCGGAAGAACGAATTGAAACCGGCATCATTGAACGTGCTGGAGGCGGCGATCTTCTGCGCATCGCGCAGCGCCAGCGCCTCATCGCGGATCATCTGCCAGTTCTGGCGCAGTGGCTCCAGCTGCGGGAACTCCTTGGCCGGGTCCAGGAACGGCGTGGTCGGCACCTTCGAGAACATGTACATGACCACGTTGATCGGGGCCATGAAACTGGAGTGGTCCAGCAGCTGGCGCGACCAGCGCGCACGGACCTTGCCACGGAAGTGGATGTACAGCACGCAGGCCACGAACAGCGCTGCAATGACGATTTTGATGATCAAAGCACTTTCCTCCAGCCGCGGCCGGAACGGGAAACGGGGTGGTGCACGGCCTGGCGGCCAGCACCGGTAAGGAACGCGGCAGGGAACGGGACGTGCCGAAGGGTGCGGCCGCCGATGTCGCGAATTAACAGCTTATGGTCGGCAGGCCGTGCGTCGGGGTCAAGCCGGACGTGCGCGACGTTCAGCGGGCCGCGGATGAACGAACCGATGCGACGCCCAACCTATTGATTCGGAAAGAGCCGTCGGCCAAGTGAGACACAATTGTCCGATTGAGCGCGACGAACTGTTCCAGCCACGCCCCTGACATTTCTCCGACAAATCGTGGAATAGCGAACTGGCGAGTACTAAAATTAACGAAAACTTAGTAACTCCCTGTAACACCGGTTCGCTTGACGCTTTGCGCCACCCACCGGGTCGTCCGAGACCCCGACATGTATCTTCCTGCTCTGCCCCCCTCCTCCTGCGGCGATGAGGCCGCCACCCCGCTGCTGCTCAAGCGCGGCGAACGCTTCCTGGCCCCCGACGTCTATCGCACCTGCCTGGACGGGCGCGAGGCAGTCATCAAGGACTATTCCCGCTACCGCGGCACGCCCGTTTCGCTGATCGCGCGACTGATGGTGCGCCGCGAGGCCCGCATGCTGCAGCGCCTCGGCGGCTGGAAGCACGCCCCCGCGCTGCTCGGCACCCTCGGTGGCCTGGCGCTGGGCATGGAGTTCATCCCCGGCCAGACCCTGAGCACCGCACAGGCCGTGGGCAATGAGGTGTTCGAGCAGCTGCAGCACGCGCTCAGCCGTTTGCACGCCGCCGGCATCAGCCACAACGACCTGCATGGCACCAACGTGGTGGTCAGCGGCGGCGTACCGGTGCTGCTGGACTTCACCTCGGCCTGGCGCGCTCCACGCTGGCTGCGCCGCAACCCGCTGAGCCGGCAACTGAGCCGCAGCGACATGAAGAACTTGCTGAAGATCCGCCAGCGCGTGACCGGCCAGGCGCCAAGTGCCGCGCAGGCCGCACTGGTGGCCGACCCGGGCTGGGTCGCGGCCGTGCGGCAGGGCTGGAAGCGGTTCTACAAGTGGGCCAAGCGGCGGTAAGCGCTGTTCGCCCTGCATTGCTTGCGCGACTGCTGTTTGCCCCGCATTTGCCCCGGGCCACACGCCCGATGTGCTCTGCGATACTCGTCGGCACGCCACTCGCAAGGATGCTGGGGATGCCGACACCTGAACACACCCGCCTGCTGACTGCAGCCGCAAGATCCATACTGCGCCCCTTGGGCTGCGTGCAAAAGGGCCGTTCGCGCACTTGGCTTGACGACCAGGGCTGGTGGGTCGGGGTGGTCGAGTTCCAGCCTTCGGCATGGGACAGGGGCAGCTACCTCAATGTCGGCGCCTGCTGGCTCTGGGAAGAAAAGGACTACCTGTCCTTCGACGTGGGCGGCCGCGTTGCCGGATTCGAACGCTTCACCGAAACCGCCGAGTTTGCCTCGGCCGCACAGGCACTGGCCGAGCAGGCCGCCGCCGAGGTACTGGCCCTGCGTGACCGTTTCCCCACCCCGGGGCATGTGCGTGCATTGATGAACCGCCACCCCAAACCGGGCATCCGCGAACACATCCATGCGGGCATCACTGCCGGGCTGGCGGGCGCTTACGACGAGGGTCGCAGGCACTTGGCACTGGCCGCTACGGAGACCCACCCAGCGCCATGGGTCGATGTGCTGAAGCAACGCTGTGCCGAACTCATGCCGCTGCTGCAACGTGATGGCGGCTTCGAGGCAGAGATCGCCGCCACCGTGACGCGCACCCGCCGCGCGCTCGGTCTGCCGGAGTGGCGGTCGTCCTCCCTCATTCCGCCGGGTTGATCACACTGGGAGGGTACTTCGTCGAACACGGGTGTTCGCTCCGCCCGATCCCGGTTGTGGAGTCGAGCTTGCTCGACTCCACAACAGAGGGGGCAAGCATCCCGTCGCTCAGACTGCGCAGCGGTCCAGCCCCCCCCCCTTACAACGCGTCCGCGTCCAACTCACCGGTACGAATACGCACCACACTGCCCAGGTCGTACACAAACACCTTGCCGTCACCAATCTTGCCGGTGCCGGCGGCCTTCACGATGGCCTCAACCACCGCCTCCACCTGGTCATCGGTCACCGCCACTTCCAGCTTCACCTTCGGCAGGAAATCGACCACATACTCCGCGCCACGGTACAGCTCGGTGTGGCCCTTCTGGCGACCAAAGCCTTTAACTTCCGTCACCGTGATGCCGGTAACCCCACGCTCGGCCAGCGCTTCGCGCACGTCGTCGAGCTTGAACGGCTTGATCACCGCCATGACCATCTTCATCGTCTATCTCCTGTCTTCCGGCGTGGAGGATAGCGCCTGAACGCGGCCCGTGCGAAGCCGCTGCCGCCTGTCCGGGCAGTGGGTGCCAGCAGTATCCTTGTGCCTGAATGGCCTGCCCGCGCCGGATGCACGGGCCCACCCCCACGGAGCACCCCATGATCGACCTGAATCAAATCGATGACCTCGCCCGTCGCCTCAGCGACCTGGTGCCGCCGGGCCTGCGCGAATCGCGCGAGGAACTGCAGGCCACCTTCAAGAGCGCGCTGCAGGCCGGCCTGGCCAAGCTGGACCTGGTCACCCGCGAGGAGTTCGAAGTGCAGCGCGCCGTGCTGCTGAAGACCCGCGAAAAGCTGGATGCGCTGGAAACGGCCGTGCGCGAGCTGGAAGGGCGCGGCGCCGCAGAATGAAAAAAGGAGGCGCACCGCGCCTCCCCGTTTACAGATTATTTCCCGGATGGGGCCTTGCAGCAAGGCCCTGCGGGCGCCCTAGACTCGCCGGCCTGTCGATCCGGCAGCACAGAGAGGGGCAGCAGTGATGGCGCAGGACACCGATTGGACGCCCGTTTCGCATGACACCTGCGACCAGGTCGCCGGGCCGTTCTATCACGGCACCCGCGCTGACCTGGCGGTGGGCGAGCTGCTGAGCGCGGGCTTCCGCTCCAACTATCGCGACAGTGTGGTGATGAACCACATCTACTTCACCACGATCGCCAAGGGCGCCGGGTTGGCTGCGGAGATGGCCCGGGGTGAAGGGCGACCGCGCGTGTATGTGGTGGAGCCAACCGGGCCGTTCGAGGACGACCCGAATGTGACCAACAAGAAGTTTCCCGGGAACCCGACGCGGTCGTATCGGAGTGCGCAGCCGTTGCGGGTGGTTGGGGAGATTACGGAGTGGGAGCTCTACGACGCGGAGTTTATTCGGCAGTTGAAGGCGTTCGTTGCTTCGGGGAGTGGGGAGATCATCAACTGATGGCCTGCTGGCGCTGGGCGTTGCGCACTTCTTCATCGGCTTCATAGATGTCCAGCCCGAGCTCAATGCCGCGCTCACCCAAGGCGAGCAGCGCGCGAGGCGAAAGCGAGACACCATCATTGCTGCTGCCCATGAAAAGGCCACAGAACAGATCAGGCCGGAAGCGTGCCAGAGCCTGCCATACGGCGAGATCGCCGGTGAGTTGATCGAGGATCTCGAAGATCTGAGCGTCCAGATCTTCAGGCTCACGACGCTCCGCATCAAGTTGCCAGCTGCCAGTCCTGGCGATACGCACAGTGCCTGATTGGTTGCCTCTGAGTTCCTGGCCCTTGTGATGCGATGCGGTTGGAGTCGCTCCGAGCAAGACACTGACTTCTTCGGGCAGGAGGTCGTCTCCGAAGAATCGGAGGGTTACCAGGGAATGATCGAACGCGGCCATTGGAATCCAGTTGTCCTTTTCGGAATGTATTCCAGTGCGCAGGCATCGTTGATGTCAGATTATGGCCGGCGGACGACAGCAGCTTCAGAATAGCCCGAAGCGCGGGAATCGGCTTGCGCTCAATCGGAGAGCTGGCCGGCCCCTACTTGAACATCTCCAACAAGTCCTTGTCTTCATGCCGCTGCTCCAACGTGGAGAGAAAGCAGAAGCTCACCCCACTGCGCATGGCAACCGTCTGGAACCCCACGAGCTCTTCCTTCGTGATCGGATGCTCGACCGGATCGAAGTGCAGGAGCGCCCACGCCTTGAGGAGTGAAAACCCGGACGTGAGTTTCGAGAAGAGTTCCTTCAGCTTAGGCCGGATGGTGGAGAAGTCCCTGACCGGCCCCGCGCGATTGCCAAGGGCGTGGCACTGGCGACGAATGGTTCTGTCACCACCTACCAAGCGAGCGAGCGAGCGAGCGATGAAGTGATCCTGGTGCACTTGAACGTAGAACAATTACCGCCGAAATATCTTCATTCCCCGCATCGCCCCCAAAAAAGCCCAGCCTTGCAAATCAGCGACTGCAGCTGTACTGGCAAGCACGAGTAGGAGCACTGTCATGTTTCTCATGGGACCTGACTCCCTGATGGATGGACCCTTGGATCCGGTCATACGACCTGCCCACAAAGCACCATGTGGCGTGCTTTCCCCTGGTACAGCGCGATCCCAGGGCGGCTGGGTTCAGCCATCTAGCCGGCGCATGGCCGGACCCAGGCATAGGATCAAACGCCCCGCCACATCCACGTTCAAGACACCTGGGGCATGTCCGCTACGGGTCGCTGGCAGGTCAGTGATCCACAGGAAATGCCCTGCGCGAGCCAATGTCCGCTCTCCGCCAGTAGTGGACATTGGTGAACGTCATGAGTTGAGCCGCAAAGTGGCTTCAGACCGAGAGAGCGCTCAAGCTCGACCAGTAAGCCTCCCTTTCGTGCGAGATACCCTTGCTGTGCCAGTGTTTTCTGCCCCTTAGAGCCTCGTAGTGCACGATTTGCGTGCTGGACAAAGAGCGCCAGCCAGATCCGCGGCGAAAGCCGCTTGCGACCTCGACGCCAAGGGGGAAACTGGAAAGAGCATTCTGCTGCGCTTGCGCCAGAGACTCGCCGTTGGCTCCGCCGGTGGATGTGGGGTTGGCAAGTTGCACTCCGTCATCCTCCCAGTTGCAGATCGGACATATGGCGTGGGACCCGTAGACGTCTTCCAGGGTCAGGAAGCCACACGATGGACAAGGCAAATCGATCATTGAGAATCAAGAACCTCAGGTAGACGAATCACTGGACTGGCAGGTGTCGCGTAGGGCTGAAGGGGACGAACGTCCGCTTCGGATCGAGAGCGGCCTCTAGCATTCCGGGTCGCGTTGTCTGGCGCCGGCACGTTTGCATTCAGCCAAGAGCGGGCATCAATCGCAAGAGCCTTCCATATCGTGGAGCACCGACACGAAAGTGTGAGCCCCGTCAGGGAGGCTGGATAGGCGATGCAAGATTCTCAAGCTCGACTCTTGCCGCGCTACTGCAAGATGATAACCGGCTAGCGGCCGTGGTCTCTAGAGCAGTTCCATGCCGGAACCGGGCATCTACTCCAGCGATTCGTCACCGACGCTCTTCCGTCTGGATATGGATAGGCGAAACACCGGAAACCAAGGAATGACTGGACCAAGCATCCAGCTCTTCCGCAATTGAAACACTCAGGAGCCATCCGCGGCCGGTGCACTGTGCCGAGGCCAGGGCAAGAACCACAAACTCAGGCCACGATTGCGCAGCATGACGGGAGCAGGCACTCACCACGAAGCCGCCCTTGTGATATGGCTCGGCGTGGAGATTGCTGACTTCAAGACCTGCTTGCTCAAACATCCGCGCCGCGACCTTGAGAGCCGCCTGCTGCGATGTGCAACTGGTGAACAAGCGCCAGTACAACTCCATGAGCCCACAATCTTCCAAAAGGCCCTCTGGGTGCGGTTGCCCTACTTATAGCAGAAGGCGCGCACGACCTTTCCCCTCTTGCCACCCGGGGTGCCAGCATCAAGGAACAGATAGTTGAAGATCGCCCACGGCTTGAACAATGGACACCCTGGCATGAATCCCGAGAAGATCACCTTGAGCTGGGGCCGGAGAATCGAGAAGTCCTTGATCGGTCCTCTATGTTCCTGTCGCGCGCCCCCATCAATGCGCAGGCTCCGCCTTCAGCGCGCTTGAACCCCTGCGCACCAGATACAACGCAACCAGGAACGGCCAGAGCGAGTTGATCGACGAGAACACGCGCTGGGTCAGCCCCCTGAGCCCCTCCGGATCCACTCCCACCACGTTCAACCAGAGATAGACAATCCCCGCGACGCTCACCGCAGCGGTCACGGCGTACGCCCTTCGGTTGGCCGACCACGCGCTCAATTCGATGTGCGACATCGCCGGTGCAATGATGTTGGCGATACCGATGGTGTAGAAGCCGTGCATCGGATCGCCCATGGGCCAGAGCCCGTTGGTCAGCATGGAGATGCCAAAGACCATCCAGCAGATCGCGCCTACGGCAATCCGCCGACCGGACTCCCGCCATACCCCGATGGCAAACGCCACGAAGCCCACACCGGAGCCGATAGCCGCAATCCTGCCGCAGATGCTTGCAAGCGTTGGCGCCTGCAGCAGCTCGCTGGCGTGCTGGGCAAGCGGGTTGTAACCCGGCGCGAACAGGGCAGCAACGCTGGTCCAGAACAGGAACCACGGAAGCGGGAGCAGACCCGCAGACAGAAGAAGTCGATTGCGGCGTAACACGTCCAGTGATCCTTGTAGCGGCATGCGCCAGTGGGTGGAGTCCGTTCAAACGCCGCAGAACCTTCCTGCTGCGGGCAGGACAGTTCCTGGTGACTACAGCGGTAGTCAGACTCTGCGTGACGCCCCACGGGGTCAATAGGCAGAAAGTCACTCACGAATGGAGGCGAAATACGCGGCATCCATCAGCGACCGTCGGACCAATGCTGTCGCATTTGCCGCGCCCCACATCTCTGACGGAAGGTTCTGACGACTCCGTTCCAGAAGTGCCGCTGCGCCAAGCACGCCAAGGCTCTCGCCCCATCCAACGCTATGCGACAATGCCAAAAGCGTCTCGGGTTTTGGCGGCATTGACCCCTACCCGTTGGCATTCCGAACAACAGCAGGTAATCGTTACTGCGCCACCGTGCATCGGTGGTCGGGACTCGAAAACCCGTTTTGTTGGGAAGTAGTTTGCGCTTGCCAGCCGGCACCACCGCGCGTGGTGCCGGCTGGCAATCCGTCTGCCGGCTATGGCGGGCGGGGCGTGGGGGTCTTGTACCCGCCGGTTCCCAACATCCGGTTTTCGAGCCACGCTCTGCCCGCCACCTTTATCGGTGGCGGCTTCTGCCTGCTTGCACGGAGCCCGCCATGACCACGCCGCACTCCCCTCCCCCGCGCCCGATCCAGGAAGCGCCCTCGGCCGCCCCGGCCCTGGATCCCAACAGCCTCATCGCCATCCTGCACGCCATCGGCGCGGGCGCTGCGGCCGACGGCCAGCCCTGGCCCGAGCGGCATCACCTGCGCAGCCGGCAGATGGCGTTGTCCGACGCCGACTGCGCACTCACTGGCCAGCGCATCGTGCAGGAGATCCTGCTGGCGGCCGAACGCACGCGCCAGAACGGTGAGCCTGAGCAGTACGTGGGCGACCGGGTGATGGAGGGGCTGGTGATGGCCGATCTGGCGCTTACTGCGTTCATCCACGAACGGGTACGGCCCAAGGACTGAGCGCTTGTGGCGCGTACGTTTCTGCCTGTGTCTGGGGTGACAAATGAAGAACCACGGCCTTGCCGCTGCGGCGGTGTGCGCCTCGATCATGGCGGCGGTGTGGATGGGGTGGCCCGAGCCTGCGGGCGATCAGGTGTGGGCCTACCAGAAGCTGCGGCCGGCCGATTACCGCCTGCTGCACAGTGATGCGCTCGGCTTTGTGACCGCGAAGGCCCACGAGGGCTTTGAACTGCACGCGCGCCATGCCGGGGCGACGTCCTTCGAGATCCGGTGCAAGGGCGTGCTGGTGATGGACGTGGAGAACGCGCCCTCGCGCGTGCTGATCCGCATGCCTGCCGATGCACGGTGGCGGGCGCCGGACATCGAGCGTCTGCGCACCAGCTTCGAGCGTTGGCTGGATCTGCACCAGAGCCAGGGGCGGTTGCTGGTGGAAAGTGCGGGGCCTTCGTGGGTTGAGGCACGGCTTGGGCGCCTTGACAGGTCGGTGCCTGATGACCAGCGCTGCGTGTTCAGGGACCCAGGCCACCCTCGGCTGGAATCTCCCTCGTCATTCCGCCTATCCAGCAGACCATTGCAGGCAGTGGAAGGAATGGCAGCATCATCCTCGGCATTGTTCCGAAATTCCAAAAGAGCCGCGTGAATCACGTGCCCTCGGCATCGTTTCGGCGCAACTTGTGGCTGCGCAGAAGCCCCGCTAGCATCGGCTCAACGGTTTTTCCCGTTCTGCCCCTGCATCCATGATGGAAGCCCCCGTGACCGAATCGACCGCCACTGAAGTTTCAGCCGAAGCCGCATCCCACAAGGGCGAATTCTTCCTGATCGACGCAGGCTTGCTGAGCAATGGCGGGGTACCCGGTATAGAGATCGCCAACGAAGACAAGCTGATCGATCCGGGGATGAATGTCATCTCGCGTCCTGATGGAACGCCAGGCCAGTATCCGGAGCGCCCCCACCTGGTTCATGTGCCCGAGAAGGGCGCAATGCCACGCGATCTGGAAGAGCTCGCTGGCATCTGGATTGTGTCGGAGCCGTTGAAGCAGCTGTTTGAGCAGATGGACCCCCAGGCGTTTGCCTTTGTGGCCTGCGACTTCAGCCTTGCCGACGGCAGCCCCGGGCCTCAGTACTACCTGGGCAATGTGCTGCGCAGGCTCGACGCTCTGGATGAAGCCTCGTCCCGCGTGAGAATCAAGCTCGACCACAATTATCAGACCGGCGAGGACGAGAAGCTTTACAGCCTCGTCGGCGGCGCCAGCCTGGTGTTCAAACAGGACGTTGTGGGCGATGCCCATATCTTCCGCCAGGATCGCATGGGCGCACCGCCCATCTGCGACCGCGCGATGTTTGATGCATTGAATGCCGCCAACTTCTCCGGCGTACGGCTGCGCGATGTAGCCGATCTCTAGGACGAGCGCCTTCAAACGGATTCTTGAATGAGGTGGTGCGCATGGCCGACACACCGGTTTTCCAGGGACACCATCTGATCGAACAGAATGCGTTCGAACAAAGCCAGCTGCTGAAGTCGCTTGCCAGGAGTGGTCATTTCACGCTCCACGGTTCCGACAACATCCTCAACCTGCCCGCGAACCCCGCGCTGGCAACCCGGTTGGGTATATCGCCGCACTCGGGCGGCCCGTTGAGTGCGTACTCGGATCAACTGAAGTTCGTTCTCGACGACCTCGCAGAAACCTACGATGGCCGAGCGCTGTTGGCGAAGGATTCTGCGCCGGATGTGCGCGCTGCCGCCGCCGAACGTATGGGTGCCCGCATCCAGAACCTGGAGTTCACGCTTCGCGCCGGCATCCTCAACGGCGACCTGGTCACCAACACGCCGGAGAACATGACCCCGGCCGAAGCCAACGCCAGGATCCGCACCTTCTTCGCCGATCTGGACGGCTACCAGCGCACTCACGCCGCGCAGATTGCGGAACTGAAGACCCTCAACCCGACCGAGTTGCGCTGGCGCGGCGTCATCCACTCCGAAGCCAACGTGACGGCGGCGCTGGATGCCATCGACCAATCCGGCAACTCCACCCTGAGCGAGCGCTGGGGTGGCCGCGCATCGTTGGGCACCGCAATCCAGGAGGCCAACCAGGGCGGCCGCCTGCCGCTGAGCGAGCACACCGCGGCCCGCGTGCGTACGGCGTTCAACCCGGAGATGCCACTGACCATCGTGCGCCCTGGCCCGGCAACCACGGCTCCGGAACTGGCCGGCTCTGCTGGGCGCGCTGGCGCTGCGGAAGGTGCCGCCGAAGCTGCCACCGCGCGCGGACAGATTACCGGCGCACGCGTACTCGGGGCCGCGGGTGTTGCCGCACTGGCGGTGGACTTCGCCATCACCGGCCACCGCGTGGCCGAGTTGCACAGCGAAGGCAACAACGCCGGCGCAAAATCTGCGGCCACCCACTTCGTGGGGCGCACTGCAGGCGGCTTCGGTGGCGGCTTCCTGCTGGGCGCGGGGTACGGATTGTTCACCGGATCGTGGACCGGGCCAGGTGCGCTGGCTACCGGGCTGCTGGGCGGCGTGGCCGGTGGCTTCGGCGGTGAGTACTGGGCCCAGTACCAGGACAAGAAAGCGGTTTACACCCAGGTGGACCGCAGCGGCAACGAATGGAGCCGCGATCCGGAAGATGCCAAGGCCACCTGGAGCCGCAGCGTGCGCACGCCGCAACCCGACGGAAGCTACCGCGAGACCACCATGGTCGCCGGTGGCCGGCTGCTGGATGAGCTGAACTACAAGGCCGCCAACGACTCATATTCACTGGGCATGGCCAACCTGCCCAAGCCGCAGAACCCCTTCAAGCTTGATGCAGGCGGCGAGAGCACGCCGCCGCGCGAGCCGTTTGAAACCAACCGCCACTACGTGCGCAATCCGCACAACGGCGAATGGAACCTCTCCATCCACGCGATGATTGATGGACGCGTCCCTTTTGACTACAGCGTGCCTGTCAGCCCGGAAAAGTCGGGCCAACTGGAACGGGAATCGCAGCGCATCATTGCCCAGAACGCCTTGAACACGCCGGAGGCGCTTGCCGCCCGTTACCAGGTGGCGTTCAACCAGTACAACTGGCACGAGTTCGCCACCATTGAGCCGGTACCGGAGGTGATCACCAACGCGCTGACCCAGACGCAGCCCCTGCGCGCTTCCAACGGCGAGAAGTACACGCAGGATGCCAACGGGCAGTGGCAAACGCCGGGTTGGGTGTACGGCACCAACCGGCCGAGGGCAGCATCGTCGAGGAGCTCAATCGTACGCGACAGAGCCAGCAGGCCGGCGTACAGGAGCTGACGTCCATGGCCGACATCGCCCGGGCCAACCCCACGCCAAGCGAGTACGGCCTGCGCAGTCAGGTGGTGGACGCCTACCGTAGTGCCGGCATTGTGCGCAGTGCAGAAGAGATTGATGACGCCGTAGCCGCCGTTGCCCAGGATCACGCACGCGCCGTGCCCGACTTCGGTACGTTCATGCTGCAGGTGCAAAAGGATGGCTCGCTGGCCACACTGGCCGGGAAAGATGACGAGCGCATGCAGATCGCCTGCGTCACCACGCCACAGGAGATTGCCCAGGCACACGTGCAGCGCTCGACTGCGGAGCAGCAGCCCGCGGATGCCCTGCCGCGCGCGCCAACTTCACCTGAGCCCGCACCGAGTGCATCGCCGCCACACACCTCCAGGCCTGCCACGCAGCACGACGCTGACGTAGACCGGCACCACGGCACGGCCCTTCGCCCAGATGGCAGCGGGCTGCTGGAACAGCTTCGCTCGTCGGTAGCCATGCTGGATGAGAAGAACAACAAGCCGTGGGACCAGAGCAGCGACCGCCTGCTGGCCAGCGCCTACCGGCTTGCAGCAGAAGCCGGGTTCAAGCCCGGCGACCAGGTAGACATGGCACTGAGTGAAGCCACCGAAACCCGTGCTGCGGGCGCCACGCTGTTCGTGACGCGCTCAGGACCGGGCGCGTCATCGGACCCCGCCGCCAACCGGGTGCAGATGCCAACACAGGACGCCCTGGCGGTCGCACCGGAGCAGCAGTATGCAGCGGCCAACCGGAGCCTCGGCGCTCAGGACCGGGAGCAGTCGCAGCAGCTGGCGCAAGCGCAGGAACAGCAGCAGGAAGAGAGCCGGCAGGGGCCGCGGTTGGGTTGATGGCAACGTGACGCTTGGGTTCTTCATGAGAACGCCAGGGTTCCTGCCTGGACGGAATCAGGCGAATGCTCCCTCCGAACATCTCAAGCCTTCCGGGCGTTAGCCCGCACTCCCGAGCGTGCCCATTGCTGGGAGTGTCACGGCACTACCGCTCTGATCTGCGAGGTCATACACCACCAATGCCTCGTCTCCAGTTCCGGCGCGGCACTTCAGCGCCCCCCTGTTGTCCCAGGCGGCGGACCCTCCCGTCATCTCGAATCCATCGGCATGGCCCACGCCGTTGCATACCAACACGATCATCCCAAGCTCCCGCGCGACTGTTGCGTAGTGGCGGTGAGCCCGCTCCATACCGATCATGTTCTTTGCAACACTGGCAACGTAGACCGTCGCTCCCGCATCCTTGGCCCGCAATGCACTTTCCATCTGTAGCGACTCGAAGCAGATGGCGGGGACAAGAATTTCCTCTCCAAGGGTTACTGACAGGGACGTGGTTCCTGCCTTGAAATAAGGCAGTTCGTCGGCATGCAGCATCTGCTTGGTGTAGACAGCCGGTGCCTGACCGCTGCGGAAGACGAACATGCCGATCTCCGGCCCATCCTTGCCGCGATACGGCCCGCCGACTGCGACCAGAATCTGGTGCCGATCGCTCAGAGACTGGAATACCTCCAGATGCGCGTCACTTGGGATCATTGCCAGCTGTTCGGCCAACCGTGGCTCATAGCCGGTCAGCGACATCTCCGGAAAGAAGACCGCCGCACCGCCACACGAAGCGGCCCGTTCAATGAAGTGCACGTGCCGTTCGATATTGCCATCGATGTCGCCAGGGGCTGATCGCATCTGTGCTGCAACAATCTTCATTCCATCCTCTCTACTCAGACGCAGGCCGAAGCAAGAACCGCCTCGTACGCTGATTATGCAACCGCCGGTTGAGTGCATCCATCGGGGATCGAGGCGCGATCTTGACGCTTCAGCGAGGCGACTCCTGATGCGCAGCGATGACTATTCAGGGCGAATGATCGCCCTTGACCGGAATCCCCCTAGCCGTTTCACCCGCAATGCCCGATGGCGCCGTGACGAATGCCTGCCGCACCATCAAACATCCATCCGCAGGAAACCACACATGAGCCTGGCGCTGGTCCACAGCCGTGCCCGCGCCGGGGTCGATGCCCCGCTGGTGCGGGTGGAAGTGCATCTCTCTGGCGGCCTGCCTGTCACCCAGATCGTGGGCCTGGCCGAAACCAGCGTGCGCGAATCCCGCGAGCGCGTGCGTGCCGCCCTGCTCTGCGCACGCTTCGACTTTCCACAGCGGCGCATCACCCTGAATCTGGCGCCCGCCGACCTGCCAAAGGAAGGCGGGCGCTACGACCTGGCGATTGCCTTGGGCATTCTTGCGGCCAGCGGCCAGGTCGATCCACAGTCGCTGCTTCAATACGAGTTTCTGGGCGAGCTGGGGCTGACCGGCGAGCTGCGGCCGGTGGCCGGTGCACTGCCGGCCGCGATTGCCGCCGCTGAAGCCGGTCGCATCCTGGTGGTACCGCCAGGGAATGCCGCAGAGGCAGCTTTGGCCGAGCATGCCGATGTGCGTGTAGCACGTACGCTGCTGGAGTGCTGCGCCGGGTTGGGCAATCCGCGCCTGTTGCCGCCCGTGGAACGCGTGGACACGACACCGTTGCCACTACCCGATCTGGCCGACGTGCGCGGGCAGGCGCATGCACGACGCGCATTGGAAGTGGCTGCCGCCGGTGGGCACCATCTGTTGTTGATCGGCAGTCCTGGCTGCGGCAAGACACTGCTGGCTTCGCGCCTGCCCAGCCTGTTGCCGGATACCGAAGAGACTGAGGCGCTGCAGCTGGCCGCGATTGCATCGGTGAGTGGCGAAGGACTGGACCCGCGACGGTGGCGGCAGCGGCCCTTTCGGGCACCGCATCACAGTGCCAGTGCGGCGGCGCTGGTGGGTGGGGGCTGTCAATTACAGCTAAAAGCCCTACCCTCCAGTTAATGGCGCTACACATACGTGCAGGCATGCCAACGGCCTGAAGTAGCCAACCACAGGCGTTGCCACGCTCCCCACCCGTCGGTCCCTTCGTCCAAGCTGCGCCCCCTGACCATTGCCCAGCCTACTGTTTGGGCCTAGAGGCCCAAGTATTCCAAGGACCGCCCCCCCCCTAATCTGGGCCTAATCTGGGCCTGATCCGGCTCTATACGGAGGCGTACCCATGCGCACTTGGCCAACTTCGTCCGAATCCTTGATAATTTTCAAAGTCAATGCGAATGGTGCAAAGGTGTGCGACTGAGCTAGCGTGAAGGAGGGCTAAAAGGTCCCCATAAGATTCAATGACATAAGCGAGCCCCTGGTTGGACGCTCACTTGCGCGCCACTGACCTGGGGACCAAACATATCTAGCTGGATGCAGTTGATATTGTCAGCGCCTCGTTGTCTTGCCTGATCGCGCATGCTCTACGCCCCCTACTAGCATTTGCTCGACACCCTCCAACTTTCGGAAGCGGGGCTGTTTAGCGCCCATATTTCATCGTTGCCGCTTTGGCCGCCAAGCATTGGAGGTAAGCCGCCGGTGTCAGGGCGCCACCCGGATTGACCACCCGCTCAGGGCGAGCCCAGTTCCTATCGCCTCTCTGCCAAGGAGACTGCCGCGCTGATCAGAGCATCAGGTGAGCGAGTAGAGCTCGGTCGAGAGCGGAGTGAGGCATCTGCGGCTGCGGTAGCAGAACTGCTGGAGGTTGCCGGCAGGACAACAACTCTGATCAATGAGATTGCTGCGGCCAAGGCAGAGCAGGCTGCTGGGATTGAGCAGGTGAATCGGGCAGTTGTCAGCATGGACAAGACCACACAACAGAATGCTGCACTCGTAGAAGAAACCACCGCCGCAACCAAGCATCTAGAAGCGCAGTCGTAGGCGCTGGTAGGGGCGGCTTCTGCCTTCAAGGTGGCCTAACGATAGGCATTGTCACGCACCTGATCCGACAGGCGATTGGCCGGCGTATCGCCTTTTTCCCGCCACGACGGGCGGCCACCACCAATACAGATTCCAACGCATCGGACGTAGTGCATCGCTAGGACGCCTCCTACATGAAAGCCCACGGGCCACTGCCCGTGGGAAGCTTCTGTTACCCCATAGGCACATCCGTTAGAGCGGATCATCCCCCGACTTCCACTTGGTCAGGAACTGGTAGATCCCCGACAACTCTGCTGCGGAGCGACCATCCACCATGTGCTGGTAGAGTTCGACCTGGCGGCTGAACCGCAATACCTTTGCCCCCCGCTGACTGCGCAGCGCTTCCAGATCGAATGCCCAGTCATCACCCACGGAGCGATGAATGAGCGCGGCCATTCTTTCGAGGTAGGTGGTAGCGTGTGCGCTGAGGCTATCAGGGATCCCGTTTACGAGTTCATTGCGAGGCGTAAAGACGGCGTACGTGGGGTTCTTGCGACCGGGAAACTCATTGGCCACTCTGCGACTGGTACTGTATGCCGCGGCCAGGCAGAGCAGAAAAATGAACCGGACACACTCTCCGCCATACTGTTGAAAAGCCTTCTTAGCTTCCCTTTGGCGTTGAATTTGCCGCCTGATGTAGCCGTCCTGCAAGATGCCGCTTTGCTTTACGCAAGCGTCGATATCGGTGCGCCCCATCGGGCGGACGCCAGAGTTCATTTCTGGCAGGTAACCACCTGACCCCATGTACTTCGAAAGCCACTTTTCGAGCCGGTATTCCACAGATCCCGCAGTACGGTGGTCACCGAAGTTATCGGGAATTTTGGTGACGCTGGCGTCGATCAGCAACGCCAAAAGAGTTGACGCATCATCTTCTGCCGTCACCTCCAACTCGCACCAACTCCAAACCTCTTCCATGGCCCTATTGGCGGATACGGCCGCAGCAACCTGGATCGCCAGGCTGGCTCCAGCTGAGCATTCCTTTCCCTGCCGAGCGGCTTCGTCGATATCGGCCTTTGTCTTCTCTGCAGCAGCAGCCACCAACTCATGCACAACCTCCGGAGGTGTCGCCAGGAAGTCCGCCACTTTGTGCGCCTTCCTCCACGCTCTCTCGCCTGAGTCGTAAGTAGCCTGAAAAATTTTATCAATCTTGTAGATCGATTGACCCAGTACAGAGTCCCCAGTCATCTCCTGAACGAAGTGCGGGCCATCCGCAGTTCCATCATCAGCCTTGGCAGCCTCCGCTTCGCACGGGTGTTCAACCCATTCCAGAAGGGACCGGTAACACAGTTCATTCACGCTGTCTCTCAGCCCACTGCAGAGCAGACGCCGGCCCTCAAGGGCGCGCATTCCCAGTTCCGTTTTTTCCTCGGACAGGAACCCGTGCGAGTACTTTCCTTGGACTTCGGTGGTCAGGTAGCCGTGGTCGTCATATGCGGTAGTAATTTCCGGCCGGGAGGACTGAGTTGCCCGCTTCCACTGGTTGCTCCCCTTCCAAGCCCCGGACTCAACAGCCCGCTTACTGCTCATCCGCTTGAACGCCGCGTTCAGCGCTTCGGCCTCTCCGGGCGAGTCGAGGATGATCTTGTCCACTTCCTGGATGGACAGTTCGGTGCCCAGAATGTCCGTCAAGTGCGTCCGCAGGCTGGTGCGGAATTCATGGTCGACTCCAGAGCCGGGCATGATGCTGTGGCGAGCGCTCATTGCAGCGTCTCCTCGTACGTTTCCTCGTCAATAGCGACTTCATGACGCTTAGTGACCACCTCAATGGCGTTAGTATGGCTCTGAAGCACACGGCGTGCCTTCAGGTGAGGGTTGTACCCCTCTTTGGCAAAACGAACGCGGCGGAGCTCTGCAGTTGCCTGCGAGAGCGCTTCATCCGCATGATGGACCTTCCCATCACGCATCAGTTGGAGGGCGTAGGCAGCTGCGTGTGCCAGTTCACCAAACTCATCGATGGAGCGCACAGCATGATAGGTGTCGTTGCCCGCGGGATAGATGACGTCGTGGGCGTTAGGGTCTTTCGGTTCCATGTAGCAGTCCTGCGGTTGAGTTGACCCCATGATGTAGGTTGCTTCATGCGACTACAAACGTGAGCTTCCCGGGGTCCTTTGGGCGCGCCAAACGGTCGACCGCAGCTGCCCCCAAAGAAAGAACTTCATTTATTTCAATAAGATATGGATTTTTCAAACTGCGCACCGATCAGCCTAGCGCCCCCTCCCGGTCGGTGCACATCGATCAGTGGAGTGGAGGTTCGGCGCTTCCCCGGACATCCGGGCGCCCCCCCCCCCCGCGCGACTGATAGCCCTGGTGTCATGACCGATGCCAGCCTTGAACTTCCCAACGTTCTTGCTAGTACCGCCTTAGCCCAGGCGGCTCGCTTCGAGTACAACAACATTGGCGACGCCCCTTTTCTAGACCGAGAGGCCGCCGATGATGATGGCATTCACCTCTATATCCTGCCAAAGGTAAGGGTACTTCTCATGGCTCCTGCGGTTGATGGTGTCATAAGTTCGCGCTCCGTCTCTATGCATCGATCATGCTCAATGAGCGCGCGCAGTATTGGAGTCGGATGCGCGTAACAGTCAAAAAGGGCGAGGCCTGCCGGACCGAGCCGAACCCGCCCGGCGCGGCAGACGATAGGGCGGCTGATAAGCGGATTGTCCGCAGGCACACTGCTGGCGCGCACGATCAGCGGCTATGTCGGCGCGCACGCCGGCTGGCGCGTGATGTTCGAACTGGCCGCGGTGATCGACGTAGCACTAATTACACTGGTCTGGCACTACTTGCCGCACTCCGAGCCAAGCAGCGACCTGACGTATCCACAACTGCTGGCTTCGCTGGGGCAATTGCTGCTGCTGCAGCGGCCTCTGCAGGAAGCCTGCGTGCTTGGCTTCCCGCTGTTCGCGGCGTTCAACCTGCTGTGGGGAACGCTCGCGCTAATACTGGCGCGCCCCCTACGGCTACGGCAGCGAGGTCGTCGGGCTATTCGAGCTGGTGAGCGTCGTGGGTATGCTGACGTCTCCCGCTATCGGCCGCTTGACCGATCGCTGGGGCGGGCGCCGGGTGGCGGCCGCTGGCGTGGTGTGCGCACTCCTGGCACTGGGCGCCGGGGCGCTCCATCGCAAGGCGCCGCCGACGACCGTTGAACTGCCATAGACATGACCACTACGGACTGATGAAGCAAGGGAGCGAGAATGGAACTCCGGCACCTGCAATTTATATTTGCCTCGCTACAGCAAGAGACTAAGTCTTTTTTTGGACCGATATTGCCGCCATAACGGCTTTTAACCAGCCCTCGCAAACACCTTGAACCTCGTCGTTACGGCACTCCCCCGTGACGTGACTCGGAGGCAGACAATGCAAGGGACAAACGTGCTGTTCGGCCAGATTGCCGTGGTATTCGGCATCGCGATCGCCTGCCTGTGAAGCGCCACTGCGACCTCGCCTGCCCCACTCATTGCGAGCTAAGAATCGATCTTCCAACTGCACAAAGGGAGGCCAACACGGCCTCCCTCCTCCCGCCATGACCGGATGTCAATCCTCGAGAGCAACACCTATAGACTGAACGGTCATCTCAATCTCGCGTACGCCGCCCTTCACCGGTCCGACAGACACATGGACAGTAGCGGTGACCAATACGTCCGCAATTTCCTCCTCCTCCTCCTCACCGCTATTGCCATCGATGCTGAAAACGGTGCCATCACCCTTCGCCTTTACGACATAACGATCATTCTCTGGATCCGAGTCTTCTAGGTCGAACTCAGACTCAATGATGTCAATATTGATCAGCGTGCCTTCACCACCTTCAATCGCGACCCCGTTCCATTTCCCAGCGCGGACTTCCACTTCGATAGCATCTTTGATTGCGTCCAACAACGATCCCATAGTCGACCTCTTGTCTGGTGAATTTGTAGAATCTGCTTACAAATAGAGAGAGGAATCAATAAATTCGCTCCCCCTTCCGTACATTGACCAATTCATTGCCGTTATCAAGCCAATATCTCGCCAGGTCATTTCCCGAAGAGTATGTCTTTAGATCTATCGCTTTGGTACGAGCTTGAGCCTGCCGGTGGAAGACATCGTCGTCGTGCGACCTGGCGGAACCGCTATGACTCGTCCATCCGCCCCCTCGCGCGAAGTGTAGCCAGCGGGGATCGCCACTACGCGGCCGTCTGTGCCCTGACGGGATGTCGCGCCGGGCGGGATTACCACCACTCGCCCATCTGAGCCTTGTCGGCTGGTAGCTCCCGGAGGAATAGCAACGACCCTACCATCCGTCCCTTGCCGAGATGTCCAGCCCGCCTGGACTTCTACAACTCTTCCATCACTGCCCTGGCGTGACGTAGCGCCTGGCCGAATAGGCACAACGTGCCCATCACTCCCTTCACGGGACGTCCATCCTGCTGGAATAGTGATCCGCTTTCCATCGGTACCTAAGCGCGTTGTTGACATACCCCCTCCCAAATGAAGTTCCGCGATGACTTGAGCCAACAATTTAAGCCCTGTCCAAGTGCATTGTTAGGCGTTCTTAAGTAGTTCAGTCAAGAGCGGACTTTGACATCGAGGATAGTTCTCCGGTCAGTCCCCTTCCCTAGTCCCGAGCCCGCACCGCGCAAGAGATAATCAGCGCGGCGATAGAAGATCCGTCGTCTCCACAACCAATGGAATTTCGCGCCGACTGCCCCGGGCAGATTGCTGGACATGGCAGCCACAAACCTAGCGACCAACTTCGTCCACATGATCGCTTTCACGACAATGGGCGATGTACCACGTTGGTAGTGGGTGGCGATGCAGGCGAGCCGACAGCGCTGCGAGGACCGACCAAGGCTCAGCATGCCAGCTCAGTCGCGACGGGTCAGCGGCACCGTTTGGAAGGCGTAGAGATGCCTCAAGCTCCGCAGCGGTGTTACCTTCGAAGCCCGCTAGAACTCGCGAGACGCTGATCGCATCCAGCCCATGATCAGATCCGGTCAACGTCTCGATGCCCTGGGTGGAATACCAGCGCTCGAGCGTCACCCCCGATAGACGAGGGACAAGATCGCGCAAGACGGCCAAGCCTGTTTCGTTCTGAATCACCGAAGCGACGGTCGCCAACATCGGAACAAGCGTCGTTGTTTTGAAAAAATCACGGTCGGACGCCTCGCCGGTGAAATGCACCGCGATTGCATCCTCAAGCAGGTCCGTGTCGACGGGAAGGCGTTCATTACTTATCACTGCAAGGCGCAACTGCTGGATCACCCCTTGCAGGATTGCCCCTGCTGCGCCCTCGGCGCCTTCCCTTAGCAACGCAACGAATATAAGACTCAGATCGATGCCCTGCCCGTCCAGCAACGGCCTAACGACGATGGAATTGGCGTTGACGATAGCAACGATGTCCTGAAGCGCCACACGGCGTTGCTCTTCCACTCCCTCCATCCGCTGGAGAAGAAGAAGAAGCGTCGCGAGTCGCCCCAGTTCTTCGAACACCACGTCCGCATAGAAGACCGGATTTGGCCTATGGCGTACGAGCGCCCGTGGGCTTTTCAGCACCGGGGCGCTCTTATGGAAGTAGTCCATTAGAGTATGAACATGAAGCATCAACGTCGCATTGAGACGTCGCTGGAACTCAGCGTCTTCTATCAGTCCCAAGTGGACTGCACCAGACCACATGCGAAGCGCCAAGTACTCGCCCCCCACAACCGCAGGCTTAAGATTGTTTTCGGTTCCACCCCAGACCACCAGCACCCCGTGACCCATCGCCGCCGCTGCACACCGACGCAAGAACTTGCGCCGCTTCGTCGCCGGGCTATCGCCGTGCTCGCTTCCAGGCATGGTCAACACCTTCTCCACGAAGTGCTCGAAGCGTCGAACTGACGCCTGCGAGTCCCCTAGCCCAGCCAACGCCGCGCGAAGCTCGGATTTGCCATGACCCAAGAGCAAGGTCTCGTCGAAAATATGTTTCTCGATCAGGGGGGTGAGCTGGTCGATGCCCCAAAAGTCGAACGTGAATCCCGATCGCGCATTGACCTCGTCGGCCAGACCCGCAAAACCGGTGGCTGCCTCCTGTTTTACAACGCCACTGGATACCACCACGACGTTCTTGAGCAGTGACCGCTGCGCCTCGGTCAGGCGGTTACGCGCGAAATCAGTACACGCCTCGCGCGCGGAAGGCTGAATTGCCTGCTGCCCTGTGAAGAGATCCTCTCGACGGATATCACCGAACTTGATAATGAAGAGATAGAGCTGCTCATTTCCGTCGGAATCGGTGTAGCTCGACAGGATATCAACGCCCGCCTGCGGAACGCCGGTCTGCGGACGACTGAGAACGGAGTGTCCCATCGCGATTAGCAGCTCCGGCAACAAGGCATCAAGCTCGTTTCGCTCTTTTAGACTTCCGATATAGTTCTGGAGAACGAGTTGTAAGCTCACGTCCGACTGCTCCCCCAGAGACCATTACGGCGCATGCGTCCGAGTACCGGGTCGGTGTGCTCCGAAAGCGGCAGCTCGACCGAGAGCTCGTGCGAGGACATCGGAACAACCATCTCCTGCGTACCCGCCTCACTTCGGACTTCGATCACGGGGCGGATCGCGTACTTGAGCCTTACTTGATGAAGCAGGCCATGAAACACGGATGCCTCTTCCGCTCGACGGTGGATCTCACGGTGCTCGCTGCGCTTCAGTGAAGAGTACAGGAGGCGCATATCAGCCGTCATGTCCAATTCCCGGAGCTGCGGCAGGCCATCGAGCGTCTGTCTCGCCTCACGTGCCCGCCGAAGCGCTTCTATGGAGGCATCCAGCCCCTGGAAGCTCGACTCCGGCGAGGCTAGAAGCTCGACTGTGCTGACTAACAACTGATCGATGTGGTAACCGAGCAACTCCGATGTCTGGGTGCGCACTTCATATGAGCCTGAAAATTCGCGCGCCATGCTCAACACCCAACCAAGGGAGATGGCAGGGGTCGCGGCCAGAGCGCACAAGCGTCGGGCCGTCGTGATCGCGTCCGACTCCGGCACTCTAGCTAAGTCATAAGATTGCGGGAAACGCTGGGCGAGGTGAGAGACATTAGCCTTATGCAAGAGCGCCTTGCCCAACGGAATATCGCCATCATTCGTCAGCCAACGCGCTATGGCGACCGGGAACAGAGCTGGCGATTGCACGATTGCATGCAGGGAATTTTCGATATCACCACTGCCAAACTGATCGACTTGGTCATCAGGCGCTATTTGACGGGCTAGTTGGGCTAGGCGCGCGAGCAACTGGTCATCGCGGTCCGGGACACGTTCGTGACCTGCTAGCTGCAGGTATATATCCAATCCTACGGCATCTCGCATAGGTATCTCCAACGCAGCGACCACGACGGAAGATTTAGCCTACCACGAGGTAGATGCCGCGGCCGGTCTGCTCTTGGCGTGTCCTCTCGAGGTTCACGGCACCGCCCTCGTTCGGCGCGCACAAACTCGGCAACCTCCCGGGGAATGGGCATAGGATTAGGGTTAAGTGTTACGGTGCCCGCCGTGGCCGATGGCGTCACGCCCCATCCGGTGTGGAAAGGCTGAACGGACTCGGTTGAGCTGTGCAGCTGATTCCGGAGCCCTCCCTTCTTTGGCTCAGAATCAGGCTTGGCTGGCACGCCGTGCTAGGCGATCCGCAGCAAAGATGACGGTTCAAGAGACTTCCGTATGCAGTTCTAGCGCCCCCTGCCCCATGGAATGCTCGCAGCGGAAGGCATACACTAGCCGCGGCGCCCGCCTTGCTTGCACACGAGCAAAAACAGGTCGTATCCCCGATCGACTCTTCTTCTGGCCAGCTGCCGGGGAGTTAAACGTGTGCGTCTACCCCGGATCTGCTTGGCCGTCGAGGACGAGTCATGACTATCAAGCAATATGCGTTTCGCGCCCATGCGTACCTTCGGACGCAGGGCTTCGCGTCACTTACCCGGAGCCAAGTCCATGAACTGCTGGCTGCGGCCGCCGGATTCTCCGCCCATGCCGCATTCCTTCACCAGGCCGTGTGGTGCGATGTGGCTTGGGGCGATACCGGCGTAAAGCCGGATAAGCGCAGGCTCATCCAGCGATGTCTGCGCTTTGGGATGTCGCCTGCGGAAGGGGAGCGCGCGGCCCAGGGCGTGGCCACCTTCCTGAGCTCATTTGGCTACGCGCCGGCGCGCTTTGAAGAGCTGATTGCGGCACTGACCGACGAAGAAGACCCGTGGATGGACACTGATGAGGCAGGATCGGATAGTGTCGCCGGGTGGCTTTCAACTGAGCTGATCGGCAGCGCTGAGCGAGGGATTGATGCGCTGCTTGAGAGGTTCCCCGTGCTGCTCGAGGGCTTGGAGGCAGCGGCTGCAAGAGGCATAGCGGCCGCGCACCTAGCGGCAGCGCACTTGCTCGAACCGTATGCAAGCCTGTCAGATGACGACGACCACCGCTTTGGTCGGGAACTACACCAGCGTGGTCAGTGGTCGACCGAGCCTGTGGGCTTCGCGGAGATCGCCGGGGGCGCAGATAGCTTCATTCGGGTAGTCGCTAAACATCGGTACCACCTCCTTGAGGCGGCACGGGGCAAAGATAGACGTGCGCTGCTGCTCACGGCCGAGCGCTACGGAGATCCCGGGGCGCTCGAGCTTGACCCGTCGAATGAAGTGGACCCGTACCACATGGCCAACTTGGCCGATGCGAATGGTCGATCCGAGCTGGGCAATCAATGGCTAGCGGTGCTGGCGCGCGAGGGAGATATGCTTGCCATGCGTACGCTTATCGAAGACCGCAGCGAGCCGCTGTCCCGTGCTTGGGTCTGGATGTATCTCTCGCGCCTGCTGGGTCGAGACCTAAGCCAGCATCGATATGAAGCGATCTGTGAGAATGGTGCACCGTACGACGACGATATCGGTGGGCCTGCGTTTGTTGGAGGCGACAACGGAATCGAATTGATCCCACTTGCAGCTGAGGACAGAAGGCGCGCCGAAGAGGAGGCCGCTCAGCTATTCGCGGATATCGAAATGCGCCGCAGTCAGACCTAACAGGTTCAGTCAAGGGCGGCCTCCTGCTAAGGGGGCTTGCCCAGACTTAGTTGATAAGTGCTCCGCGTGCATATCGTCGGACTGCCCCATGCGTCGCGGCGAACAGACTCCGAAGCTGCAACGGATCAGATCCGCTTTCGACCGGAAGCGATATTTCATCCGCCTTCACGCTAGTTCAACCAAGAGATGGCTTCCCTTTCTCGTGATACGAAGGGCCAGTCGGCTGGCCAGTGGCTCTAGATGGCTTAGGATCTCCAATTGCAGGTCCGCATCAACCTCCGAGTGCATCCTGGCTAGCCTATTCGCGTCCTCATGGGTGCCACGCTCGGCGATCAATGCCACAGCGGCGATTGCCAGGTTGTACGCGCTCTTCTTCGCCAGTTGCTCCAGTTCATCGCCCCCAAACCCATCTCCATGCGCGCGGAGGATTCTGATCGCCTGACCTGCGATGGACGAGCCATTGAGGTTGTCACCAATACCAACGGCCAGTGCGGCCTCCAATGCGGAACGAAGTTCAGAGTGCACGCCGGTCATCCCGAGACGCACTCCGTCAAGAATCATGCACAGGCGATCCACGGCGCCGTAATCGTTAAGCTCCAGCCATGTCCTCAGCAGTCTATGAGGAGCGTTACGGCCCGGATGGAAGGGAATGGGCTCTAGACTTCCGGAGCGCAAGCCAATCATCTTCATACGATAATTAAGTCCAGTCGCGAACGCACCGGCCAAGGCTACGCGCTCAGTCGCTGACCAGGTACGTGCCGAGATAGCAGCGAGAACACGTTCTACAACCGTCCTCTCTGGCCTGTGGCCAAGCTGCATTACTGCTGCCCCCACCAGTTCCGCGCTCAGCTCTCCCATCCGGCTAATGAGATCATCGAAGATAGCTGGCTCTCCCCCCTCTATTGAGTAAAGCAACGCGACATCGCGCGGAAGACCGCGCAACTCGGGCTCTCCGAGGAGCTCTAGGGTTCGCTCCAGACGGTGATCTTTGCGCCAATTGCCAATGACATAACTGAGGATTGTCGCGATCTTGGATGCACCGATGACCCCGGGCACGAGCAGGCGGACAACGTCCGAAGCAGCCACAGCCGGCGATGACAACGCATGAGCAGCGGCTGAATTGAGGCAATAATCGTCCGCCCGTGCAGCATCGATGATCAAATGCTCCATCGCTGCGCTCAGCTTTCGCTTGGACTTGCTCCAGGCCACAAGCCTGACTTGAGTGGGCAATTCCGCGTCATTCGCCGCAGTATGCGCCACCTCGCTATCTATGCAATCGCCATTCATGTGTCCGATCAGGCAGCTGATCGCGTCCGCGTCGTGCTTACCCAGACCGTCCCTCCTGCATCGAGCTAAATACAGCTCAAAAGCTTGAGTTCCCAAACGATCGATCTCGCCTTGCATATCGGCTGTGCTGAAGAAATGGTCCAGATCGCCCGCGAGCAGTTCCCGTAGCACCGACAGTGTCAGGTCTGTGTCGCGATTCAAGGCAACAATTGTGCCGGCCCCGTCATGGATCAACTGGCGCTCGCCCAGTCTGGCTCGGACCGCCGCATGCAACGGCTTGGAAAAGGCATCAATGATGATGCTGTTGATCAGCCTATTGGAACGCCAAGACGCTGTGCCCCAGATAGCTGACAACCGATTTCCAATCTCCTCACGTTGGAACTGGGGAACGCGCATGCCATTTGCCAGGCACCGACCGAGGAGGCGTAGGCTGGTGTGAAACGCATCATCGGCAGCGGTTAGCAGCTGAGCGACAAGCGGTTCGGCGTTCGGATGCCGCTCGAGCACGAATTGGATAGCTTGTGCCCAAGGGCGCTTGCAGATCAGTACCAATCGCTGGACGATCCCACTAGCAGATTGCTTGAGCAGCTCGGCCGAGGCTAGGTACTCCTGCACGATTGGAAACGGAAATGACAGCCGCACCATGCCTGTCCTCCTCAGTACGCCGCGACGAATGAGTGCTTCACGCACCTCGTCAATGGACGTAGATGGAGCGACCCTAATCACGCTCCGCTCGAACACCGAATTCGCAACTCCGATAGCATCGCCCTCCAGAGCTTCAAACGCGGCCATCTCCGCGACGCGCCTAAGCGTAGGGACGTCGATCGATTCTCGCTCAACGCTCTTGAAGACAGCGGGACGAAATAGTGTCTCTATATATGTCTCTAGCAACTCACTTCGCCGAAGGTCGACACCTTCTAGTCGCAAGACGAGCATGAGCGACAAGAAGATCGGAATCCTCGCCAACTGCGCCAAATCAGGTCGAGCAGCAATGCGTGCCAAGAGAGCAGCGCCTAGCCCGGGCTCTCCCGGCCTGTAGAAGTCCACATAAGACTGAACGTCCACGTCACGCAGCGGCGCAAGCTCCAGCATTAATGCACCTTCTGGTGGTGCCAACGCCCCGGCATCACGTACAGTCATAAGCCATTGCACGCTCGGGTGTGCGGCACGGTAGATCTTGAAACGCTCTAGAACCACGGCGCGTCTGTCACTAGATATCTCGTCCAAGCCATCGACCAGTAGCACCAGCGCACCGGTGGCCGCTGCCGCTCTCCAGTCGATCTGAACATCGAACGCAGGGTTGATTACCCGCTCAAGGAACTCACCAATAGAACAGTCTACATCGGATAGTTTTGTCACCGAGATCACCGCGGGGACTAGGCCTGTCAGCGCAGACTTGCGGGCGATCGCGTTGACCACTGTCGACTTTCCATAGCCCGGCCCGGCCACAAGCACGGCAGCGGAAAAGCCCGCACTTGGGAAGTCTCTCAGGTCAAATTCCTCACTTGCACTCAGCTCGCGCCAACCAGGCAGATCATCATCAAAGTCCGGCTGCCGATCACGGTCGTACCTTTGGCAGCGCGGCCACAGAAACTCCGGCATAGAACCCTGACGAAAGTCCGTTCCAGGCACTTCGATAGCAGCCAGTGCCGCCATCGCAGCGCGATATCGCGCCAGCCCCCACGTGGGCGTGTCCGAAATGGAAACTCCCCACTCAATCCGCAGCCGATCGCGTAGTGATGCACCGTCGAATCGATGACGCGTCTCCGCGCCAGCCCAAGCCATGCCTGCGAGCACATCCAGCAATTGCGCAGCTGACACACTCCCAGGTGGCATCCATAGGGGCGCGTAGTCTCGTTCAAGCTCCACCGCAGGCCACACATACACGTCTAGGAAACTGAACAGTCGATAGACCTCGGCCATAGGTGAGGAAAGCACTCGAGCTATAGACGACGCGATAGATCGCTGTCGTGCGGTCAATCGCTTAAGCCATTGCTCTGGGGTAGCGCCATCGGTCCGTGCAACGATTTCCCTCAATTGGGATGCGAGGGCCGAAGGATCACCTATGACGATCGCAAGCCGGTCATCCTGGAGCAGAGCCGTAATCAATTGCCGATGTAGCGCTCGCCACAGCGCTTCCCAAGCCTCACCGCGTTGTTGCAGGGCTAGCTTGATCTGGAAGAAGTTCCGCGAGCCGTCGTCAAAGCGAACGAAAAGGTCATCTACCGCCTCGGTGGTCTCTACGCACACCTCCACCGGTCTATCCCGGCTGGGACGCTTTCGCGGATCCAGCATCCGGCCCAAGTAAAGAGCGGCGACCCGATCTTGGTAGCGAATACCCGCCTGTGTAGTTGGCCCGCCAGTCTCTGTCAACGCTCATCTCCGTGGTTAGCGCGAGTTGCTACGTTTGAGCATACGCTTGCGTTTAAGTACGCAGTTACCTTCACGTTTCTTCTGCCATATCACTGGACCGAGAGTATTGCAGGGTCCGGTCTCCGCCTTGAGTCGTATGACCACCTGCGACTCGAGGCAGACACAGGCGGCGCACCGGCTTACTCCCAAGAAGCCCTCAGAGCCAGCATCCGAGATGCTTGACGGCTTCTGGCGCTCCAGCGCCAAGGTCCACATATCGGTGTGCCGCCTTACGTGCCGACCGCTGACTCGCCCGGCTAACGCTCAACGGTCGAGCTCCCACCCGCCCCAGGGCCATTAGAAGTGGCCGACGACATCTGACGCCAAGGACCGGCACCGACGCTGGGCGTGACGTCCTCTCCCTCGGACCTCGCCCCATCGCAGTCGCCCCAGGATCGCATCTATCTGTTTTTTATGGATTTTTAGAAAAAAGGAACGATGGCTGGGCGCGATCTCATCCAGTGAAACGGAAGCGGGCGATCATAGCGGCAACCCAGATTCGACCGCGAACATCCAACTTTCGACCAGAGATCGATCATTTACGATCATCAACTGTGGCAAATCAACCACAAATAGATCAAAATCGCCCAATTGATGGAGGAAGGACTATGGCCGCGAAGAACAATAAACGCGTCCTTGATGAACAATTTGAGCACGTGCTAGATGTCTGCCGAGCTGCCGTCCAGACAGGGGAAGAGATACCGAAGCACCAGGTCCGCCGCCTCCTCGACTTCTTCACGCAAGCCGGCGAGACAGACAAGGCGGGCGATCTGCAGAAGCTCTTTGACCATGCTGCAAAAGGCGTCTCGTTCAGTCCGCGCCGCTTGGTCCGCTCCCGCGCTAATCTCCAGGGCGAAATCCTCGGAAAGGCAGTAAGACCTCCGCTGGACAAGGAAACCTCCGCGCCCTTGGCAGACATCATATGGCCAGAGGACCTACCCACCTCTGGGCCGGTGCTTACCAAAGAGCTTCAGCTTCTAGCGGATAACTTTGTAAAAGAATGGCAGTTGTCCGACGCCCTGTTGGAGGTGGGTGTTTCGCCGACTCGAAGTGCGCTGATTTACGGGGAGCCCGGCACGGGCAAGACCCATCTGGCACTGTGGATTGCACAGCAACTGGGAATGCCCGTCGTGCTTGCCCGACTCGATGGGATGATCTCCTCGTTCCTAGGAACTACCTCTCGCAACATCGGCAATCTCTTTGATTTTGCAGAACGCTACCAGTGCGTTCTTCTCCTTGACGAGTTCGATGCCGTTGCCAAGCTGCGCGATGATCCACATGAAATGGGTGAAATCAAACGCGTAGTCAATACTATTCTCCAGCGGCTCGATCTGAGGCGGGAGATCGGCGTGACCATTGGCATCACCAACCATGAACAACTCCTCGATCCGGCGGTATGGCGCAGGTTCCAGATCCAGATCCGGATGCCTAAACCGTCTCTGGAAGGTCGAACTGCGATCCTGAAGCGTTACCTGCCCCCCTTCGATCTGCCTGCCCCAGAAGAACGCTTTTTGGCGTGGGTAACTGCCGATATGTCCGGAGCAGACATTCAGTCTTTCGTCGATTCGTACAAACGACTAAAGGTTGTCATTGCCGAACATTTGACCTTAGTTGAACTTTGCAGAATCGCTGCCGATATGCACAATGACCGAATCGGCATGGAACAGAAGCGGATTTTGTCCATGACGGACGCTCAGGCGGCCAGAGCACTGGTTGCAGCCCCTGATGCGGATGGAGACATACAGTCCCTCTCTGTGATCTTCGGCAAGTCCCGAAGCACCATGAAGAGGTGGTTGGACGGCTGACGGAACAGGGGGAAGGAAATGGCTGCGCCAGTACAGGTAGTTTTGGACGCGGGTAGTTATGTAAAGGAATTCAGAAAGCCCGCGGGAGGGTCCAAGAAGGACATCTTTGCGGGTAAGGACGATGACTTCCAGGAACACAGAGATCGCCTCGTTCGCCAGGTGCGAAGCTTGGCCGCCTCTAAGGGCGCCTTTGAGCGTTCTTCAATTGCAGTCGCTGCTGTCGAACTGAAGCCCGTTGCTCTAGCCAAGAGCAACAGGCCAAAACAGCTTTTTGATCCTGGCCAGCTCCCCTCTATGGGTACAGCCAGACAGGCAGAGGTACTGATTCAAGTCACACCCACAACCCTGCGCTCACTGGCATCACGCATCGGCGAAGCTGATGACACTGTGCCAATGAAGCAAACACTCGACCGAAAGACGAATCGCACAATCGAAGTTCCCAACCCGAGCCAGCTACGCTGCGATGTCGGCGTTGTTGAGAACGTTGTGCTCTGGGATTCAGAGCGACGGCTTTCGCTCCCGCTGAAAGAAATGTCTCGCTGGTTCCGTGGCGACGGAACCCCCTTGAGCTTGGTCGTGCGGCTGTTCCGCTTCCAAGGCCGAGAGGGCGACCATCTCCAGCACACAGAGTTGGAGCACCTCCAAGGCGAGCTGCAGGCCCTGGGTTGCACTACCGAGCTCGATTCAGATCGACGCGGCAACCCGTTCCAGCAAGATGTCCTGCTTGTGAAGTGGGGCAAGAGGTCAAGCCGTGTATCGGTTGAAAACTGGATCGAGGCTCTTCCTAAGGTTATTAACCTGCTATCTCACTGCCCGATTGTCCGCTCGATTCATGTGCCAGCACGCATCACCAATAGCATCGGGGCCGGGAGCCCACCATTGCCGCCTCCATCGCCCGTCCAGACTGCGATCCCTACGCCCACTCCTGGCGTCAGTTATCCCGTAGTCGGAGTCATCGACGGTGGCGTCTGCGCCAGCCTGAACAGCTGGGTCGAGCCAGGTGATCCCTTCTTGGTGCCGTCCGACATTGATCGTCGACATGGCACTGAGATTGCAGGCCTGTTGGTGATGGGCCAGCAGCTCAACGGGACAGATGTGTGTCCCGAGCCGGATGGCTGCTCAATCGTCGACATCGGCCTCATCCCCCGCGAACAAGGGGGCAAGTTCAGCGTGTACTACGAGAACAGCGCAACCTTCTTCCGAAAGGTGGAAGGCGCAGTCATGGCTGCGAAGAAGGCACACAATGCGCGCGTGTTCAACTTCAGCTTGAATCTCTCTGTTCCCTCAAGCACCGAGTCCGACTACTGCTACGAGACGGAATGGCTGGATCGCATTGCGTGGAAGCACGATGTGGTATTCATCATCTCTGCGGGCAATCTTCCTGCCGGCGGCGGTCGTGCTGAGTGGCCCGCTGACAGTGTCAGAGCGCTCAGCATTCTGGCTCAGCGCCTGACAATTGATGAAGCGATCCGCGCTCCGGCCGATTCCTTGGCCAACATATCCGTCTCGGCCATCAATCCGCCACGGGTGTTTGGCAAAGTGCCGGCAGCACTAGCATCGTACTCCCGCCGTGGGCCATCCCGGTTTGGCGGCCTCAAGCCTGACTTGGCCCATTTCGGAGGATGCTCTGGGTCTCCTAGCGGCCTGCAGTCTGTTGCAGAGGGCGGTAGCCTCAAGGATGTTAGCGGCACCAGCTTTGCCGCACCACTGGTTGCCAAGACTATGGCGCGATACTGTCAGTTGATTGAGGGCACCATCTCTCGGGAGTTGATGATTGGCCTGGTAATTCATCACTCTAAGATTCCAGACCTGTACTCGAAGTCGCCACTCTCAGATCAGGCCAAGGACCTCATTGGATTTGGCGTTCCACTCGCGGCTGAGCCCTCCATCACCGGAAAGGACTCAAGCATTACGCTGATCTTTGAGACATCCATCCTCAAAGGCCAGCGCATGGAATTCAAATTCGCATGGCCTAAGTCGCTTGTGAAACAAGGAAAGTGTCGCGGTCGTGGTCGCCTGACGCTTGTCTCCCGGCCGGCGGTCGATGGCCGTGACGGAGAGGAGTTTGCACGCACTCAGCTCGATGCCCACCTTAACCAGCTTGACCTCAACGGCAAGACCAAAGGCGGAAAGTTCACCATCGCACTGCCTGACGCTCTCAGGGGCCAGAACGGCAAGGCGTTTGAGTCCGTCCAGCGGCGACATCAGATGAAGTGGGGGCCGGTCAAGGTCTACGAATTCGATAGCCCCTCCGGCGTCGGAGAATCCTCTGAGTGGCGACTGCAGATCGAATCACTGGAACGCGCCGCAGGTGAAACACCAGAGTACGGCATCCAGTTCGCGGCGATTCTGACCATCGAGGATATCAAGGGCGAGGCACGCGTCTTTGATGATCTTCGTCAGGATTTGGTGAGCCGATCAGTCCAGCTGTCTGATCTTCGGGTTGCTGGCCGCACACGCGCACGGCGTACAGGTCGATCGCCGTAACGCCGCCCAGGAAGGGAGATCAATTGAATGGCACGCTCACAAGTCCACCTACTGGATGTCGGTAGGTCGCAGTATGGCGACTGCATCCTGTGTGAGATCGGTGACAGATGGATTCTTATTGATGGCGGACATCGAGCGGACATCCGCGGCTCCATCTCGCACAAGTCGATCCCTGACCAGATCAGAGAGATCATGGGGTTGGTTCCTGATGGCGAAATACACTTAGATTTGCTGGTGGTTTCGCATACGCACGCTGACCACATCGGGTGTCTTCCCGAGCTGGTAGAGCAATCACTCAAGGCTGATTGGGCGTTACTCACTTCGCCGGACCTTGCTTGGCCCGACATAGAGCCTGCCGATTCCCACATCAGTCCAGAGGGATCACACGTATACGCGATCCTGCGAGAGGAGTACTGTCAGTATGTAGACAGCGCGACCTTTGAGGAGGCGCTAGTCGATGCCAGCAGCCTGCAGCGCCGTTATCGGGGGATGATCGAGAAGCTGCGCGGTGACGGAATTCGCGTCGTGCTTCACGGCGAGGACAATCTTGACGCACTTGAAGCCGCTTTCAGCGACATCGGCATGAGCGTTATCGGGCCCAGCTCGGCTGGCATGGCCGCGTGCGCCCATTTCCTTGAGGCCGCCGGCCGTGATTTCCTGGCTGAAGCCGATGCTGTCCTGGCGGACGGCACCAAGCCACAATGGCTCTACCAGAAGATGATGGACGCTTGGAGAGAGAATCTCCAACCCGACGGACTTTTCGGTCCTGTTGTGAATATGCAGAGCTCAGTCATCGCCTTCGATGACGGCGATCATTCATTCTTGTTCATGGGCGACTCCCAGTTGGAGCGCCCAGATGTGCCTGGCGAAGCAATCAAGGAAGAAGTTGCTGCAATCAGGGCCGAACTCATTAGGCGCAGCAGCACAAAGCCCTTCAACTTCGTCAAGGCAGGACACCATGGCAGCCATAACTCCATCGGCCCGGGTGTACTTAGCGATCTAGGCAAGGGAACACTGAACTTCGGACTCTGCACCGGCTCAGACAGCCGGGGTTCACCCCCGTTTTCACGGACACTTACGAGAAGGCCGATCAAGGCCATGAGGAGTGTTCATGTCGAAGCGAAGGAAGTTCAGCACCGAGTTCAAGCGCGGTGCGGTTGAGCAGGCCAGCCAGCCGGGCGTCAGCTGT
>NZ_JCAFVP010000019.1:0-55356 GCF_059372495.1 Stenotrophomonas sp. YJH_SMC_80 | reverse complement strand
GGTTGCGGCAGAGGGTGCTGCAGCACCTGGACTAGAACGTGCCGCCGATTGGGCCAGAGCCGGTCCGCTCAGTCCGACGACGACCGCCAGGGCAAGTGCGGAGAAGATGTATTGTGGCTGTTTGATATTCATGATCTTGGGTTCCTAGTTAAAGTTAGTTGACTGAGATATCAATCTGTTTCGGTTTGGCTTGCTCGGCCTTGACAAGCCGCACTTCCAGCGCGCCGTCTTTCATCGAAGCCGTCACCTTGGTCGGATCAACGTTGTCAGGCAAGACAAAGCTGCGCACAAAGCGGCCATACGCACGTTCGATGCGGTGGAACTTCTTGCCCTGCTCCTCTTTTTCCAGTTTGCGCTCGCCGCTGATGGTGAGCACACCGTTTTCCGCGCTGACGCGCACGGCATCCTTGGGGACCTCCGGCAGATCCAGCTTGAGGATGAATGCGTTCTCATCCTCGCTGATGTCCACCATTGGCGCCCAGTCCGCCGTGGTCATGGCTTCGTTGCTGGTACGGGCGCCCTGTCGCTGGGGTGTCCGTCCCAACATCGTCGCCAGGCGGTCTTGCAATTCATCCAGTTCCCGGAAGGGGTCCCACGGAGTCAATGCAGACATATCGGCTCTCCTTGAACAATGCCGGCGAATTGGATGACGCACCGAACAGAGCCGCCGGTTCACTCTGAATAGCGCCTACTACTTTTCGTTTCTAGTTTCTATTAAGGAAGGTCTGAACAACTCGCAGAGCCAACTGCGGGATGAGAATCTGGCTGCTTCCGCGCCTGATAAGTCATTGATTCCCCTTCCGCCAAACGTTGATTCCACCGAATCTCCTACTGTCGAGAGGCAGGGTCGGAGTTGTTCAGACCTTCCTTAAGAATAAGTCCTTGGGTCAATTGAAGGATGTCGTTCTCGTCGAGCGTTTCCCGCGCCAGCAGTCCGCGCGCGCACCGCTCCAGCACTTCTCGGTTGATTTCGAGAATTCGGTAGGCGCGCTCGAACACACCCATCACGATGTCACGGATGGCGTGGTCGATGCGTGTCTGAGTCGATTCGGCTACCCGGCAGCCGCCGTGGGCCAGTTCCGGTGTATCGAGAAAGCGTGGCCGCTGCGCCTCGAAGGCGATGTAGCCCAGTCCTTCGTCCATGCCAAAGCGGGTGATCATGTCGCGGGCAATGTCGGTGGCCCGTGCGAGATCGTCTGAAGCCCCTGTGGACAGCTCGCCAAACACGAGCTTCTCAGCCGCACGACCGCCCAGCAGCACGGCGATCTTGTGTTCCAGATCGGCGCGCGTCATCAGGAAGCGGTCTTCGGTGGGGCGTTGCAGCGTGTAGCCCAGCGCGCCGATGCCGCGCGGGATGATCGAGATCTTGTGCACGTGGTCGGTGCCGGGCAGCGCCAGCGCCACCAGCGCATGGCCCATCTCGTGATAGGCCACGGTTTCCCGCTCCTTGGGACTGAGCACGCGGTTCTTCTTCTCCAGGCCCGCCACGATGCGCTCGATGGCGGCGGTGAAATCCTGCAACTCCACGGCGGATGCTTTGCGCCGGGTCGCGGCCAGCGCGGCCTCGTTGACCAGGTTCGCGAGGTCTGCACCCGAAAAGCCCGTGGTCAGCGCCGCCACCTGTTCCAGATCTACACCGTGGGCCAGGGTGATCTTCTTGACATGGACCTTCAGGATATCCAGGCGACCTTTCTTGTCGGGACGGTCCACCAGCACCTGACGGTCGAAGCGACCGGCGCGAAGCAAGGCCTGATCGAGGATCTCCGGCCGGTTGGTGGCTGCAAGGATGATCAGCCCGACCGAGCTGTCGAAGCCATCCATTTCGGTGAGCAACTGGTTCAGCGTCTGCTCACGCGCGTCGTGTCCACCGATCGGTCCTCCGACACCGCGTGCGCGGCCCAAAGCATCCAGCTCATCGATGAAGATGATCGCCGGTGCCTGCGCACGCGCCTGTTCGAACAGATCGCGCACACGGGCCGCACCCACGCCGACGAACATCTCGACAAACTCTGATCCGGAGATGGAGAAGAAGGGCACCGCCGCCTCGCCGGCAACAGCCTTGGCCAGCAATGTCTTGCCGGTGCCCGGTGGGCCGACCAGCAACACGCCCTTGGGAATGCGCGCGCCGAGACGACCGTAGTCCTGCGGGTTCTCCAGGAAGTCGACGATTTCGGCCAGCTCGGCCTTGGCCTCATCGACGCCTGCGACATCGGCAAAGGTCACGCCAGTGTTCCTCTCCATGAACACCTTGGCGCGGCTCTTGCCGATGCTCAGGAACCCGCCCATGCCCTGCTTCTCGGCAAAGCGGCGGAACAGGAAGAACCAGACGCCGAAGAAGGCCACCCCCGGCAAGATCCAGGACAGGATGTCGCGCAGCCAAGTGCTTTCCACCACGCGGGCATAGGGCACGTCGTATTTCGACAGCCGCTCGGCGAGATCGGGCTCGACGCGCGTGGCCACGAGTGTGGCTTTGCCACGACTGTCCGGCGATTTCAGACGCCCGGTCACCGTGCGGTCCGACACCAGCACCTCGGCGCCGCCCCCCCCCGGCCAGCGCCTTTTCGAATTCGCTGTAGGGCACGGGCTCGACGGTCTGCGCCGCCTGCAAGTAGTTTTGCAGCGTCAAGAGCAACAGGCCGGCGACGATCCAGTAGCCGATGTTCCATTGATCTTTCTTTTCCAAGGGCCGTGTTCCGCGAAGGTCGTGTCGCTAAAGAACGGGGGTGAACAGACGGGCCGCGCCGTCACGCAAACGGATGGCCAGCGAGCGGGAGCGCAGTGCCACCACTGATACTTCGTCGGACTCATGAAGGGCGGCATCGAAGAGCGCCTCCAGCTGTGTGCACAGCGTGGCGTCGTAGACCTCGACATTGAACTCGAAGTTGAGGCGCAGGCTGCGCGCGTCCCAGTTGGCCGAACCCAGGCAACACCATCGGCCATCGACCAGCATCAGCTTGGTGTGATCGAAGGGGCCCTGCCGCTCGAAGATGCGTACACCGTGCTCCATCACCTGCCAGTAGTGGGCGCGCGCAGCCCACTGCACCGTAGGATGGTCGCAGCTCGCGGGTGTCAGCACCTCGACACGCACGCCGCGCATCGCGGCCGTGCTCAGCGCCGCGATCATCGGCTGATCGGGGACGAAGTAAGGTGTCCAGATGCGCACCGAATGCTTCGCGGCGCTCAAAGCGCCCATGAAGGTCCAGCGCATCCGGTCCAGGGCGTCATCGGGACCGGCCTCGATGCCGCGCGCCCAAGAGTTTCCTTGTTCATCAGCCGTTGCGGGCGATTCGCCCCAGAAACCCTCGCTGAGCCGCTCGCCCGTGGTATCGCACCAATCATCGGTGAAGCACCCCATCAGATGCGCAACCACTGGCCCGCGCAGACGAAAGTGCAAATCGTGACAGGCCTGGCCCGGCGCATCGGGCCGCCAATACGTGCTGCAGATGTTCATGCCACCGGTGAAACCTGTCTCGCCATCGATCACCAGCAGCTTGCGGTGATTGCGCAGATGCGCGGCATGCAGGCGCGCGGGAATCAACGTCGGGTTGAACGTCGCCGCCGGAACGCCGGCGCGTTGCAAGGCGCGGTAGGCGCTGCGGTGCGTCCAGCGGGCAGAGACGTCGTCGATCAGCACCCGCACTTGCACGCCGCGCTCATGAGCCCGGCGCAGCGCATCGACGAACTGCGCCCCGATGCCTTGGCTGTCGAAGATGTACGAGGCCAGGGCGACGCTGTACCGCGCCGATTCGATGGCGGCGAGCATGGCCGGGTAGGCCTGCTCGCCATCGACAAGCGGCTCGGTGCGGTTGCCGCCGGTCAGCGACTGGCCGGTGGCGCGTCCCACCAGGTGCGCCAGACCGGCAAGCGGCGCCGAAACAGCCTCGGGCATCGTGGGCGAGAGGCCTTGCCGAACAGCATGATCTGCTCCCGGAAAAAGCCGCCGCGCCCGCCGCTGGTAACGGTTGATGCCGAACAGCCCATACAGCAGCGAACCGCCCAGCGGCAACAAGGCGATCAGCAGTACCCACAGCGTGGCCGATCGCGGGTCACGCTTGTAGATGATCGCGTGCCCCGCTGTGGGGATAGCGACCGCCAGCGACACGAGGGTGGCTGCCAATGTCAGCCCGTTGGGGTCGGACACGACAGCCTCCCATCGCTCAAGATTCGCCGCCCGCTGACTTCTTCTTGCGCTTAGGCTTGCTCTCGCCGTTCGGCGGTGCCTCGGCCACGTTCGCGGCATCGGGCTTATCAGGCTCGGCCGGCTGCGCGGGTGGCTCCTTGCGCTCGAAGACGACGCGTTCGGCCTTGTCGTCCCAGCGGGCGCTGGCGTGATCGCCCTTGCCGATACCGCCACCCAGCATCTCGCGCGCCAATGCGGTCTCCAGTTCGCTGCGGATCAGCCGCTTGAGCTCGCGCGCTCCGAACTCGGGTTTGTAGCCTTCCTCTGCGAAGTGGTCGATCAAGGTCTGATCGAAGCTGAGCGTCACGCCCTGGCTGGCGGCGTTGCGGGCCACGCGATCGAGCTGCAGGCCGACGATATGGCGGATCTCCTCCTTGCCCAGCGCATGGAAGACGATGATCTCGTCGATACGGTTGAGAAACTCGGGCCGGAAGTGGCCGCGCAACACGTCCATCACCTCGGCCTTGGTCTTTTCGTACTCCTCGCCGGCCGCACCACGCGCCTTGAGACGACGCTGGATGATGTCCGAGCCCAGATTCGAGGTGGCGATGATGATGGTGTTGGTGAAATCCACCACCCGGCCCTTGCCGTCGGTGAGCCGGCCGTCGTCGAACACCTGCAGCAGGATGTTGTAGACGTCGGGGTGCGCCTTTTCGATCTCGTCGAGCAGCAGCACGCTGTAGGGCTTGCGGCGCACCTTCTCGGTGAGCTGGCCGCCCTCGTCGTAGCCCACATAACCCGGAGGCGCGCCCACCAGGCGTGCCACGCTATGGCGTTCACCGTACTCGGACATGTCGATGCGCAGCAGCGCACCCTCATCGCCATAGACGGACTCGGCCAGTGCCTTGGCGAGTTCGGTCTTGCCCACACCCGTCGGCCCGAGGAACAGGAAGGTGGCCACTGGCTTGCTGCCTTCGCGCAGGCCCGCGCGCGACAGCCGCACGGCATCGGCCACGGCACGTACTGCTTCGTCCTGTCCCACCAGGCGCTCATGCAGCCGCTGTTCCAGATGCAGCAGCTTCTCGCGTTCTTCCACCGTCAGCTCGTTGACCGGGATGCCGGTCAGCCGCGAGACGATCTGCGCCACGTGCTCTGCCTTGACCTCGGCGCTGCCCGAGGCGCGCTCGCGCTCCCAATCCTCGACGAGCTTCTTTAGTTCGGCCTCTTTGGCCTCGATGCGCTGGCCGAGCTCGGAAGCCTTCTCGTACTGCTTGCGCGAGGCCACGTAATCCTGTTCGCGCCGCAACTGATGCAGTTCGGCCTCCAGCTCTTGCACGGCCACCGGGCGGGCCGTGGCCGACAGCTTCACGCGTGCGGCCGCCTGGTCGAGCAGGTCGATGGCCTTGTCGGGCAAAAAGCGCGCGGTGATGTAGCGATCGGACAACTCGGCGGCGGCAATGATCGCGTCCTCGGTGATGCTGACCTTGTGGTGGGCCTCGAAGGTGTCGCGCAGGCCGCGCAAAATCATCATGGTCTGCGCTACCGTCGGCTCGGGCACCATCACCGGCTGGAAGCGACGCTCCAGCGCGGCATCCTTTTCGATGTACTTCTGATACTCGTTGAGCGTGGTGGCGCCGATCAGGTTCAGCTCGCCGCGCGCCATCATCGGCTTGAAGACGTTGGCCACGTCCAGCCCGCCTTCGCCGCCACCTTGGCCGGCACCGACGATGGTGTGCACCTCGTCGATGAAGAGAATCAGCTCCCCCTGGTGCTCGGTCACTTCCTTGAGCACCTTCTGCACGCGCTCCTCGAACTCGCCGCGGTACTTGGCGCCGGCCACCATGGCATTGATGTTGAGTTCGACCAGGCGCTTGTCACGCAGCGTTTCGGGCACTTCGCCTGCGACCATGCGCTGCGCCAGCCCTTCGACGATGGCGGTCTTGCCGACGCCGGGTTCGCCGATCAGCACCGGGTTGTTCTTCTTGCGCCGGGCCAGCACTTCGATGGTCGTCTCGATCTCCTGCGCGCGACCGATGACCGGATCGAGCTTGCCCTCGCGCGCCATCTTGGTGAGGTCGCGCGAATACTTGTCGAGTTCCGGCGTATTGGTCGGCGTCTCGGCACGGCCGTCCTCGGCCCCCTTGCCGACCACCTTGCTCACCTGCTGGCGCAGCGCCTGCGGCGTGAGCCCGTAGCGGCGCAGCAGGTTGGCTGCCAAGCCTTCGCCTTCTTCGGCCAGGCCGATCAGAAAGTGCTCTGGCCCCACATAGGAATGACTCAACTCGTTGGAGGCCACGAAGGCTCGGCTGAGCGCATCCTTGACACGTGGCGACACGCCGATCTCGCCTTCGAACGGCTTGTCGCCACGCTTGGCTTCGGATTCGATCTGCCGTTTGAGGTCATCGACCTTGATCTTGAACTGCCCTAAGATGGTATTGACCACGTCGCTGTCGGTCAGCGCCAGCAGCAGGTGTTCGGTATCGACTTCGGGCCGGCCGAACTCGGCAGCATGTTTGGCGGCTTCCTGCAACAGGGCCTCAGACTGTTCGCTGATACGGCTGGCCAGCCCACTGCCGCGGCGGCGCGCCGTGCCCGCCGTTGCGGGAGCGGATTCGCCGAAAGACGCATCGACCACTTCGTCGGCATCAGCCGCCACGGACGGTGCATCGTCACCGATGCGGAAGAAGTCGCTGCCGAGGAAGTCTTCGAACAAACCGCTGCGCGAGCCAAACAGAGCCTCCAGCGGCGAGACGGTGCGCTTTTGCTGGCGCGCCAGTTGGCGATAGTGATCGTCACACAACAGCATGGTGCTGTGGCGACCATTGAGATTGGCTTCCACCCGCACCGTGGCGGGTTGGCCGCAGACTTGGCATTGTTTTCTGGCCATGCTGATGCTCCTGAGAGGGTTAACTGGGCGAGGCACCGCAGATCAAGGCGCCTCGCCCTTCACTTGGTTTCTTGCAAAGGACTAGCCGGTGGGCGTCAGCCATTGATCGGGATCGAGCGCCCCTGCGTGGGCGTACTGGCCTCGCGCTTGTCCATCGTTATCGTGAGCACGCCGTTCTTGAAAGCGGCCTTGATCGTGTCCTGGTTGGCATCGGCCGGCAGGTTCAGAGCGCGCTGAAAGCTGCCGTAGGAGCGCTCCACCCGGTGGAAACCACCGTCTTTGGTTTCCTGCTCCTGACGCTTTTCACCGCGCACCAGCAACACATCGTTATCGAGCGTGATTCGAATGTCCTTTTCCTCGACGCCGGGTACTTCCAGGGCGATCGTGTACTGCTTGTCCGTTTCCTGGATGTCCAGCGCCGGCTTCAGCATGCCCGGCCACTCCGACGGCCAGCGTGGCATGGCCAGCGTCGGGAAACCGAATCCTCGAAACGCGTCGTCAAACAGGCGGTCGATCTCGCGATGCAATTGCAGAATGGGACTGACGGGCCCACCCGCCACCGACAGGTCATTGCGCTGCACCGGCAGCGAGGCAGTGCTCTGTTGTTCTTCCTGCTCCTTCTTGAACCAGTTCCAGGGAGCCAGTTTCTTTAAATCAATGTCCATGTCACACCTCAAGAAGAAAAATTGAAGACTCTCGCTCACTCCGTTTGCCTGCGGCGACGGACAGCGCGCCCAGACGACACGGAGTGTTCCGCTGACTTTGGCTGCTCATCTGTGCGTATCACCTCCTTCTTTCTGCCTGCTTGGATCTGATCATTGATCCATCGATCGATTTCACTTTGACGAAACCGCCACGTCCCGCCGACCTTGAAGGCCGGAATTTCCCCGTGCGCGGCGAGCCGGTAAAGCGTCCGCTTGCCGACTTTCAAGTAGGCAGCCAACTCGTCGAGTGTGAAGATCGCCTGCTGGCGCGCTGTCATACCACCCCCACAAGTTCCGTCGTCACGCGGCCTCGCCTGAGGAAGTTCTTGCAAGACTTTGCAAGATAGTGCGCCTAGAATGCCGAAAGTCAAGAGTCAACATCCAGCGATCTGCTGGCCGATTGATGTGACTCAAATCTTCAAGGACGGTATGCCAGGGCGGGCCGGTCCGGCGCAGGGGACGGTGGGTTGATCGGGACCTTGCGGGCGCCGCCCACGGCCGCAGATCAAACACCGATCCTCACGTTGTAACCGAGCGCCCGCAGCCCCTTGCTCGTGCGGATAGAGGCGCGTGTTGGCGTGCATCACCGGCAGATACCGGCCGATGTCCGCAACGGACAGCAGGATCTCAGGGGGCTGTGCGGCTTGGCTGCAGCACAGCGCCAGCTGGTGAAGCCGGTGCAAGGCGGCGCCGATGCCACGCTCAGGTGCTGGTGCGACCACTGCCGGCCCATGGGCGGCAATGGTCGGATGGATGTGAACGTGCAGTTCGCTCGCCAGACCCAAGACCGGCTGGACTAGCAAACCTACCGCCAGCTGCGCCAGCAGCAGCCAGCGGAGGCCCGTCCGCAGCCGGCCAATGGCGATCATGCAGGGGTCTTGCTCGCGTCGGCACGTGCCCGGCGGGCATCACCCAGGATCTCGAAGGCTTCCTTGATCACATACAGACCGATCAGGGCGCCGATCACGAAATCCGGGTACGGGCTAGCCAACCACCACACCAACAGGCCGGCCAGGATCACCCCAACATTGGCCACCACATCGGCGCGGGTGAACAACCAGGTCGCCCGCAGATGCACTTCGCCGGACTTCAGCGGCGCCAGCATGCGCAGCACCGTCACGTTGACCACCAGCGACAGCAGGGCGGTGCCAATCATCCAGCCGCTGACCGGCTCGGCACCGAACATTACGCGGCGGCCGACCTCGGCCAACACGCCCACACCCAGCACAAGCAGCACGCTGCCGCTGACCCACGCGGCATTGGCCTTGAAGCGCGCCGTGCGCCCGATAGCGACCAGGCCAATGGCATAGGCGGTGGCATCGGACAGCATGTCCAGAGCGTCGGCCAGTAGGCCAGTGGAATGGGCAATCCAGCCGGCGATGCCGCCGATCACGGCCATCGCCGCGTTCAATGCTAAGGCGATCCAAAGGACGCGCCGCTCCTGCGCATTCTTGGCCTCGTGGTGGCAGCCACAATCACTCATCGGAACATCTCCATTCGCAAGGAAGCCGGGCCCGGGCGGGACGCTGGCATGACACAGCCGGTGAGGGTAAAGTCCGTAGCTACTACGGAGTCAAGCGTACTACGAATGAAAATCAGTGAGGCTGCCGACGCCAGTGGATGCCACCTGGAGACGATCCGCTATTACGAGCGGATCGGCCTGTTGCCGCGCCCGGGGCGCTCGGGCAATGGCTACCGGGTCTATGGCCCGGCCGACATCGAGCGGCTGCGCTTCATTGCGCGCGGCCGGGACCTAGGCTTCAGCCTGGAGGAGGTCCGCAGCCTGCTGCAGCTGGCCGGCGATGAGGAGCTTTCGTGCGGGGACGTGGACCGGCTGGCACGCAGCCATCTGACCGACGTGCGGGCGCGCATGGCCGACCTGGAGCGCATGGCCACCGAGTTGGAACGGGTGATTGCCAGTTGCCACGGTGGGCAGCGGGCTGAATGCACCATCCTGTCGACCCTGCGGCAGCCGGTCGCTGTGGAGGCCACGCGCCAGTGACCGAACTGGACCGCTACCTCGATGCAGCCACGCGCCAGAACACGGTGCGCAGCTATGCGTCGGCGCTGCGGCACTTCGAGGTTGAATGGCAAGGCCACCTCCCAGCGACACCGGACAGCGTGGCGCGGTACCTGGCCGCGTATGCGCAGACCCTAGCCGCCAGCACGCTTCGCCACCGGCTGGCCGCCATTGCCTCTTGGCACCGCGACCACGGCTTTGTCGACCCGACCCGGTCGCCGCTGGTGCGCAAGGTGCTCAAAGGCATCCAGACCCTGCACCCGGGCCAGGTCAAGCAAGCCGCGCCGCTGCAGATTCGGCGGCTGGTCGAGCTCGATGACTGGTTGGCTGCCGCGATCGCGGCGGCGCATGCCCGGGGCGACGGAGCGGCGGCGCTGCGCCATCAACGCGACCGAGCGTTGGTGCTGCTCGGATTCTGGCGGGGCTTCCGTGGCGATGAACTGCTGCGTCTGGACGTGGCCCATCTCACGCTGGTGCCGGGACAGGGGATGACCTGTTTCCTGCCGCGCAGCAAGGGCGACCGCCAGGCCGCCGGCGTCACCTACAAGGTGCCGGCGTTGTCGCGGTTGTGCCCGGTGGAGGCGACCCAGGTGTGGCTGCAGGCGGCCGACCTGCACGAAGGGCCGGTGTTTCGGGCGGTTAACCAATGGGGCCAGGTGAGCGCCGAGGGCCTGCATCCCAACAGCTTGGTGCGCCTGCTACGCGAGTTGCTGACCAGTGCCGGCTTTGCCGATGCGGGGCTCCACAGCAGCCATTCGTTGCGCCGCGGCTTTGCCAGCTGGGCCAACGACCAAGGCTGGGACATGAAGGCGCTGATGGAGTACGTGGGCTGGCGCGATGTGCAGTCGGCCATGCGCTATCTGGACGGGCGTGACCCCTTTGCCCGTGACCGCATTGAAGCAAGCCTGCCCAGTCCAACCGCGCCGGTACCGGCGATGGCACTGCCGGCGCCCGAGGGCAAACCGGCCTTGCAGCTGCGCCTGCGCATGGTGCTGACCCCGTTTGCCCGCACGGGCCGCGGCGCGGCCAAGGCCCGAGGCCGGATCGAAGAGATCTGCTTGGCCCCGTTCCAGGCTGTGCGCCTGAACACTGCCAGCAGCGAGTACCAGTTGACTGTTCCCACCGATCCCGACCGGGATCTGGATGAAATCCTGGCCACGTTGCTCGATGACATGCACCGCATGGCCGATACGCACCAGTGTTTCCTGGAAGCGTCTCTCAATACAGACGACGGCCGGCACTGGGATTGATCCCCTCATAACCTCCGGATCCAATGGCTACCCTTCACGAGACCGCCTACCCGCGACTGAAGCCTGATCCCACCGCCAAGGAACTGGAGGAGATCTATACCCCCACCGCCGCTGAGATTGCATTCGCCAAGCAGCTGACCACCCAGCCGGGACCGCAGCTGGCGGTACTGATTCATCTCAAGCTCTTCCAGCGCCTGGGTTACTTCACGGTGTTAGCCGAAGTGCCCGAGCGGATCCGGAAGCACATCGCCAAGGCCGCCCGACTCGGGCGCGTATTGGACACCGACCAGCTCGAACGTTACGACGCTTCCGGTAGCCAGCGCCGCCATATGCCGCAGCTTCGGCAGTTCATCGGGGTACATCCCCTGGACAAATCAGGCTTGGCCTGGCTGGACACGGTGGCCACCGGAGCAGCCCAGACCAAGCACACCATCCCGGACATCGTGAACGTCCTGCTCGAAGAGCTGGTGCACCACCGCTACGAACTGCCAGGCTTCCGCACCCTGGAGCTGGCCGCCATCGGCGCACGTGAGCGGGTCAATCTGGGCTACTACCGCAGCATCAGTCACGCGCTGACGCCTGCCACGCGCACGCTCATTGACGAATTGCTGCGCGCACCGGAAGGCTCCAGATTTACTGGCTGGCAATCGCTCAAGCGCGAGCCTGGCCGACCGACCAACAAGGAGGTCCGGTTCTATCTGCAGCACATCCGCATGCTGCAGCAGTTGGCCGAGCAGCTGCCTCCCATCGATGTGCCGGTGCCCAAGCTCAAGCAATTCCGTGCAATGGCTCGCGCCTATGACGCCAGCGAGTTAGCCGAACTGGCTCCGGACAAGCGCTATGCGTTGGCCACCATCTTCATTCGCGCCCAGCATGCCAAGACGCTGGATGACGCAGCCGAGCTGTTCATCAAGCAGGTGCGCGGGCTGGAGAACACGGCCCAGCAAAAGCTGCTGGCCTACCAGCTCGAACATGCCAAGCGGGCCGACTTCCTGATCGGCCAGCTCAAGGAAATCCTGCAGGCCTATCAGCTCGACGGCAGCGATAGTCAGCGCGTGGATGCCATCGATAACAGTCTGGAAGCGGAAGTGTCGACCTTGTTGGCCGAATGCGAAGAACATATGGCATACGCAGGAAAGAACTATCTGCCTTTCATGCTGCAACCCTACGGCGCGGTCAGGCCGCTGCTGTTCAATGGGCTGGAGCTGATGAACTTGCGGGCAACCAGCCACGATGCCGGCATGGAGCCGTTGATTGCAGCGGTGCTGTCGCTGCGCAACCAACGCCGTGAGCTGATCGAGGTCGCATCCCTCGGCCTGGACCCGGAAAAGGACTTCGATTGGATGTCCAAGCTCTGGCGTCAGCACGTGTTTGGCAAGCGGGCCAGCGCGGCAGGCGCCGGCTGGATGCACCGTAAGTACTTCGAGCTGGCCGTGCTGGTGCAGGTCAAGGACGAACTGAAGTCGGGAGATCTCTTCATCCCGAGCAGCGAACGATTTGACGACTACCGCGAGCAGCTGGTCGATGAAGCCACCTTGGCCCAGGAACTGGAAGCCTATGGCCAGGTGTCAGGCTTGCCCACCGACGCTGCGACTTTCGTGGCCGGGTTGCGCGCACAACTGACCGACTTGGCCGACGAAGTTGACGAGCGTTTCCCCGAGAATGTTCATGCGGACATTCTGGAAGGACGCCTGGTACTGCGGAAGGGGCAACGCGCCGAGGTCTCAAGCGCCATTGCCACCGTGGACCGCCTCATCGCCGAACGGCTCCCGGAGTCCAGCATCGTCGATGTCCTGATCGACGCCAGCCAATGGCTGGATCTGCACCGATTCTTCCGTCCGATCGCCGGCACCGAGAGCCAGGTTGAAGATCTCCCTCGACGGGTGATCACCACGCTGTTTTGCTATGGCTGCAACTTGGGTCCGACGCAGACGGCGCGGTCGATCAAGGGCTTCAGCCGTCGCCAGGTCGCTTGGCTCAACCTCAAATACGTGACCGAAGATGTCCTTGAGAAGGCCATCGTGGAGGTCATCAATACCTACAACAAATTTGACCTGCCGGGCTATTGGGGCAGCGGCAAGAGCGCGTCAGCAGATGGCACCAAGTGGAGCGTGTACGAGGACAACCTGCTGTCGGAGTACCACATCCGCTACGGCGGCTACGGCGGCATCGGCTACTACCATGTGTCCGACAAATACGTGGCGCTGTTCAGCCACTTCATTCCCTGTGGCGTGCACGAGGGCATCTACATCCTCGATGGCCTGCTGGCCAACACGTCCGACATCCAGCCCGAGATCGTCCATGGCGACACGCAGGCCCAAAGCTATCCGGTCTTCGGTTTGGCCCACATGCTGGGCATCCAGCTGATGCCCAGGATACGAAACATCAAGGATCTCACATTCTTCCGGCCTGAACCTGGCAGGACCTATAAGAACATCCAGGCACTGTTCGGAGACAGCATCGACTGGCAACTGATCGCCACCCATCTCCACGACATGCTGCGGGTAGTGATCTCGATCCGATTGGGGAAGATCACCGCGTCCTCGATCCTGCGCCGGCTGGGCACCTACAGCCGGAAGAACAAGCTGTACTTCGCCTTCCGGGAACTTGGCAAGGCCGTCCGAACGCTGTTCTTGCTGCGCTACATCGATGACAACGAGATTCGGAAAACGATCCATGCTGCGACCAACAAGAGCGAGGAGTACAACGGCTTCGTAAAATGGGTGTTCTTTGGCAGCCAGGGGATCATTGCTGAGAACGTCCAACACGAGCAGCGCAAGATCATCAAGTACAGCCAGCTGGTCGCTAACATGATCATCCTCCACAACGTAGAAGGCATGAGCCGGACCTTGGCTGAGATGCGGAAGGAGGGAGTTGAACTGACGCCCGAGATCCTGGCCGGACTGTCGCCGTTTCGGACCAGCCACATCAACCGCTTCGGCGACTACCATCTCGACCTTGATAGGGAAGTGGCGCCGCTGAGCTATACAGCGAAAGTCCTTGAACAGGCCCCATAGACGGGGAGATACGCTATCGGGACAAGGCAATTATCATTGCGTTTCAATCGCTTAGGTGGTTTTTGGCCCTGTACGTAACGATTCCCTGCCGACCCTCTCCCTGGCTGCCCGCCTGATCGTGGTCACGTGGATAGCCCGACGTGAACAGGACGGCGACTTCCGGCCAGCGTTCGCGGACTTGACGGACCAGCTCCCAGCCCAACATGCCGGGCATCACCACGTCCGAGAACAGCAGGTCCACCCTGGTGTCGGGGCGCTCCAGCAACCGTAGCGCGGAGGGGCCATCGTGGGCTTCCAGCACGCGGTAGCCGAGCAGCCGCAGCGAATCCACCGTGTAGGCGCGGACATCGTCGTTGTCCTCGGCCACCAGAATGGTTTCCTCGCGCGGCGAGTAGCCGGCCAGGCCGGTCTGCGGGGTGCGTGTTTCGCGGGGCAGGGTCAGCGGCGAGCGCGGAAACATCATGGTAATGCTCGTGCCGCCGCCTTCCACCGAATCGATCAGCACGTGGCCGCCGGACTGCTTGACGAACCCATGCACCATCGACAGTCCCAGCCCGGTGCCGCGGCCGACCTGCTTGGTGGTGAAGAACGGTTCGAACACCCGGGCCAGGGTGGCCGCGTCCATGCCATGGCCGTTGTCGCGCACCCGCAACATCACGTACTGGCCTGGTGTTGCATCCGGGAACAGGGCGGCGTAGTCGTGGTCGAGGTGGCTGTTGTCGACCTCGATCACCAACCGCCCGCCGTGCGGCATCGCATCGCGGGCATTCACCGCCAGGTTCAGTACGGAGGCCTCCAGCTGGCTGATGTCGATCTCCACGCACCAGATGTCCTCGGCGCTGCGGATCTCCAGCTGCACCAGCTCACCCAGTGCACGCTGCAGCATGTCGTGCATGTCCAGAAGGCGCTCGTGGAGGTTGGCGGCCTGGCTGTGCAGCGGCTGGCGTCGGGCAAACGCCAGCAGGCGCTGGGTCAGGCTGGCGGCACGTCCGACACCCTTCAGCGCGTTGTCCAGCGCCCGGCTGACCATCGCGCCGGCTTCGCCCGCGCGCTCGTTCAGCAGCATGGCGTGCTCGACGTTGCCGGAGATGACCGTCAGGATGTTGTTGAAATCATGCGCGATGCCGCCGGTGAGCTGGCCGACCGCCTCGATCTTCTGTGATTGGCGCAGTGCATGTTCGGCCTGGAGGCGCGCCGTCGTTTCCACGGCCTCGGAGACCACGGCGGTGACCACGCCTTCGGCATCCAGCAGCGGGCGGAAAGAAAAATCGAAGCTGCGCGGCCCGGTCGGGAGTTCCAGCTCCAATGAATGCAGCGAACTCCGGCCCTGCACGGCTGCAGCGACGGCCCGATCGATCAGCGCGCCGATGCCATCGGTTGTGGCGAACCAGAGCGATTCACCGAAGCGTTGGCCAACCACGTCCTTCTTTTCCGCCAGCACTGCGGCCAGTGACGCGTCATTGGCATCCACCACGCGCCCGGACAGATCCAGCAGCATCTGATGCTGGAAGCTGGATTCGAAGATCGCCTGCAGGCGCCGTTTGCTGGCGCGCAACTCGGCCGTGCGCGCCTGCACCTGCTGCTCGAGCAGCTGATTGTCCTCGCGCAGGGCCAGCTCGGCCTGTTTCAGCTGCGAGACGTCGCTACCCAGGCAGATGTAGCCGGCCACGCTGCCGTCGGCCGCATGCTCAGGCACGCAGTCCATCTGCACGAATCGTGATTGGCCGCTGCGGTGCACCAGTTCGACCTGGAAGCTGGTGCGTTCGCCCTGCAGCACCCGTTCCAGGCTCGGCAGGGCGTGTTCGAAGGCGGAAATGCCGCTGACCTCGCGCGCTGTCCGGCCCAGCAACTCGGCCAGGCTGAATCCATGCCAGTCCAGGAACGCCTTGTTGGCGAACCGGTAGCGATGCGCGTTGTCGAGCTGGGCGATCAGCGCGGGTACGGCATCCGTCACCTGCTGCAGCTGCGCCTGGCTCTCATTCAGCGCAGCCTGCGCATGAAGCAGCTGGTTGCGCTCATGGGCTTCCTGGCGGGCGCGACGGATCGCATCCGGCAGGCGCTGCAGCCGCTGCTTGACTACATAATCGCGCGCGCCACGGGTCAGCGCCTGCACCGCCAGCTCTTCGGTCAGCGTGCCGGAGACGAAGATGAAAGGGGTCTGCGGAATCCGCTCGCGTGCCAGTGCGAGGGCCGCATCGCCATCGAATCCGGGCAGCACATGGTCGGCGAGGATCACGTCGAACGCACGGCTGTCGATGGCCTCGATGAACGCGTTGCGGGTCCACAGGCGCTCGGCCTCGAAATCGAGGCCGGCACGCTGCAGCTGTGCGGTGATCAGCTCCGCATCAAGCGCGCTGTCCTCCAGCATGAGGATGCGCAGGCGCTCGTTGCGGCGCGATCCATCACGCATTGTTGTGCTGCCCCGAGCCATTGGGCCGATGCGGTGGTGGCTGGTTGGTGATGCCCCAGAACATGCCCAGCCCCTGGATGGCGTCGAAGAATTCCTTGAAGTCGACCGGCTTGACCACGAAGGCATTCACGCCCAGTTCGTAACTGCGCACGAGATCCTGTTCTTCACGCGAGGAGGTCAACATCACCACCGGCGTGCTGCTCAGCTGCGGGTCGCCACGCACCTGTTCCAGCACCTCCAGGCCATTGACCTTGGGCAGCTTCAGGTCCAGCAGCACCACCACCGGGCCGCCGTGCATGGCGCCGGCGAACTTGCCTTCGCAGCGCAGGTAATCCAGCGCTTCGGCGCCGTCGCGTACATGGATGACATCGTTCAACAGCTGGCAGCGCGCAAGCGCGGCCATCGTCAGCTCTGCATCCTTGGGGCTGTCCTCTACCAAGAGGATCGGCCGCAGGTCCCTCATGGGTGTTCTCCTGTGAAGCGGGGTAGGGTGAAATGGATCGTGGCGCCCTTGCCGGGCTCGCCCTCGGCCCAGGTACGGCCGCCATGGCGGCCGATGATCCGGCGGACATTGGCCAGGCCGATGCCGGTGCCTTCGAACTCTTCGACGTGGTGCAGGCGCTGGAACACGCCGAACAGCTTGTCCACGTAGCGCATGTCGAAGCCGCAGCCGTTGTCGCGCACGAAGAAGTGGTCTTCGTCGTCGTTTCGCTCGTGACCAACCTCGATCACCGCGTGTTCGCGCTCGCGGGTGAACTTGATCGCGTTGGCCAGCAGGTTCTGCCATACCAGGCGCAGCATTGTGGGATCGGCCTCGACCTCCGGCAGCGGTGCGAGCGTCCACTGCACGTCGCGGCCGGCGTAGTCCAGGGCCAGGCTCCGGCGCACATCCTCGGCCAGCGCGGTCATGTCCAGCCGCACACGCCCCAGCGTGGAGCGCCCCATCTGCGAGAAGCTGAGCAGGTCATCCACCAGTGTTCCGGCGGACTTGGCCGATTCCACGATCGTGTCCAGGAATCGGCGCTCTGTATCGTTCAGGCGCTCGCCCGCCGAGCTGCCCAGCAGTTCGGAGTAACCGACAATGTGACGGAACGGAGCGCGCAGGTCGTGGCTGACCGAATAGGAGAAGGCTTCCAGTTCCTTGTTGCTGCGGAGCAGCTGCTCGTTCAGTTCGGCCATTTCCTCGGCCTTGCGCAACACGATATCGACGATGGCCGTGCGCATCTCGTGTGCCGCGTCGCAGTCAGCGTCGCTCCACGGCAGGCTGCGCTGCTGCACGGTCTCCTTCCAGGCCTCGAACGAGTTGCGCGGGGACAGCGCCACGCCCGGTGCTGCTTCCTTGCGGGGATCGCCACCCCATCGCACGGTGCGCACCACTTCCGGGCGGAACCACATCAGGTAACTGTCATGCAGCTGCGAAATGGACACCGCCAGCAGGCCGCTGGCGACGTCGGCCAGGTGCGCGGCAGGCGACCAGTCGGCTGCCAGGTGATCGGTGCAGTAGGTTTCCTGGCCGGCCTGCTGCGTGGCCAGCCAGTTCGCCAGGGCCAGCACGTCGCTGGAGGAAGGGCACTGGCCAACACGCAGGCAATCGCCCTTGTGCACGATCGCCGCGCCGGCCGCGCCGGTCAGCGACAGCAGGCTGGCCTCGTCCTGGCGCAGGGCTGCCATGAAGTCCTCGTCGCCGGCCATGCGACCCAGTAGCTTGACCAGTATGGAACGACGGGCAACGCGCTCTTCGATCGCACGCGCACGCTCCTTCAACGCAATCTGCAGCGACAGGATCTGGCCCATGAACTCGCAGGCAGTGCGCACGTGGTAGGGCAGGCGGCGTGGCTGCACGGTGTGGCAGGACACCAGGCCCCACAAGCGGCCTTCATGCACCAGCGATACCGACATCGACGCGCCGGTACCCATGTTGCGCATGTAGTGCAGGTGCACCGGCGAGACGCTGCGCAGCACCGCCATGCTCAGGTCGGTGGGCGGCGCGTCGCGTTGATCCTCGGCCCGCATCAGCGGGGCCGGGGTGTAGCTGTTGTCCGCGATCAGGCGTACCCGGTTGCGGCGGTAGAGTTCGCGCGCCTGTGCTGGAATATCCGATTCGGGGAAGCGCAGGTCCAGGTAGGACGGCAACAGGCCGTTGCCATCCTCGGCCACCACGATGCCGTTCCAGCCAGCGTCGAACTGGTAGACCAGGGTGCGGTCGAAGCCGGTGAGCCGGCGCATGTGCGCGGCAGCCAGCTGGCAGAGGTCTTCCACGGTGCTGGCCGACTCGATGCCGGCCATCAGCTCGCGGATGGCCGGATACAGCTCTTCCAGCGAGCCGGGCTGGCCCGGAACCGGTGCTTCCAGCTCGACCAGCAGATCGGTGGCGGAACGGTGCACCAGCAGCTGATGCCGGCCGTGGCCATCCAGATGCACGGCACCGACATGGGCACTGCTGCCGATCACGGCCTGCTGGAACAAGCCCTGGAACGGCGCCAGCACGCCGCCGAACACCTCACTGACGTGCCGCATCAACGGTTCGCCGAACTGCTGCAGCAGCCCGGGCGGGCTTATGGCGCGCTCGCGCACCTGCAGGGACTGCGGTTCAACGACCAGAAGCACACCATAGGGCTGGATCGCGCCGGGGGTGTGGATCGGTTCGCGCGCGCAACTGGACAAGGCAGTGTCGTGCGCGGTCTCAGCAGAAGGCATCAAGGGCGGGACTCATCATTCGTGGATGGCTGGAAGGCCCAGTGGTACATCCGGTACCCATCAATGGTGAAGCAAAATCGTGCATTCGCCTACCAGTGTATGCGTATGAAGCGTGCTTCTGTCCAAGCTGAATTCTTCATGTAGGGACGAGGTCGAGCACTTGAGGTTTTCGCGAAGAATACATCTACGCTGCACATCAGCTCGACAGATCATTGCCTAGAGTGGATCCACTTCCCTGAGCGACCGCCCCGTGAACCTGCAGCCCGCGCCCCTGTCCCCGTACCGCATGCTGGCTGACAGCTGCCAATTTGAACTGCTGGATGTGGACGCGCTGCAGGACCCGGCCAGTGGCCGGCTGCTGCACCTGTATTCGCTGGTTGCCCGCTGCCTGTCCTGCGAGACGATCTTCAAGGCCGAAGAAGGGCAGGGCCTGGTCAGCCATACTGCGGCGCGGGTGGTGCGATGCCCTACCGGCTGCGGGCAGCAGGCGTTCAAGCCGGCCCTGCTGCGGACCTGGCGCCCGCAGGCCGTTGCCCAGGCGTAAGCGGCGGAGATCACAGCAGCCCGGGATTGGCTCGCCATACCGGGAAGTTGAGCGCCGAGGCGAACGAGATCCAGGCCAGATAGGGAAGCAGCAGCGCCGCCGCAGTCGGACGGATGCGCGCAAACGCGACGATCGCTGCGCAAACCAGCGCAATCAATACAAGAATGTCAACGAAGGCCAGGGCGCCCAGCTTCCAGCCGAAGAACAGCCAGCTCCACAGCGCATTGACGGCAAGCTGCACCAGGTAGAGCATCAGCGCGGGTCGTGCCCCGCGCCAGCCGCGTTCGCGCCACACCAGCCACGCGGCAATCGCCATCATGGCGTAGAGCAGGGTCCACACCGGACCAAAGACACTGGCCGGTGGTGCCCACGGGGGAAGATCGAGGGTGGCGTAGAAGCTGGCTGCGGATGTCGACGCCCACGCGCCCAGGGCGGCCGCGACGAAGGTGATCGCCACCCATCCCAGCAGCCCGAAAACCTGCGAACTCCGCTTCATACCGTACAGCTCCCTGATGCGCATGATCCGGTATACGCGCAGAGGCCGCGAATGGATGCAGGTCGCGGGCCTTCAGTCTGAAGATCCGGCGGCAGACGATCCCTGACCTGCTGGCAGCAGGGAAGGCCGTTGATCAAACCACTCGCGCGCCTTGGCCAGATGCCATTGGCGCTGATCGCCGTCCAGCTCGATGCCCGCACCCAGCAGCCCCCACCGGAGATAGAGATCACCGCGTTTGCGCTGTTCCAGCAGATCCAGCCGCGCGCGTACCGACAGCCGATCGTTCTCGGCCTGCAGGCCATCGATGACCAGATGGCCAGGGCGCCAGCGCAGCGTCGCCTGTGCCTGTACCTGTCCGGAATCCAGCAGCGACAAGGTCCAGCGCGGGTAGTCGGTGCGTTCTGCGAACAGCGCCAGCAACGGTCGCGCATCGCTGAGATCCAGGTCCGTGGTGGCATCCACCTGGAACGGAGACTGCGCATCGATACGGCCACGCTTGAAGGCGACGCGGCCTTTCCATGCCGTCGAGCCCTGCGTGTCCGCCACCTGCACGTTGCGCAGCTCGACCGTGGTGCCGGACAGATCGAAATGACGCTGGTTGAAGTCACCGCGGCGCAGCGTTGCGTTCACGTCGATATCGCCGCCCATGTCCAACCCTGCCACCTTTGCACTGGCGTTGCGCCCCAACAGCCGGGCCATGCCATGGCCGACGCGCCCGTCGGTATCGAGGGTCGCATCACCGCTGACGGTGCCAGTGCCACGCAGCAGCCGCACCTGCGGTGAGCCGAGGTAGCGGTTGTAGGCGGTCAGATCAGGGATGGTGGCTTCACTGAAGCGCAGCTGCGCGCGGACGCCTTTGCGCAGTTCCTGCAGGCGGCCATCGCCGGTCAGGTCCAGGGCCAGATCCCGGCCGTCGAACAGGCGCACGTCCCTGGCATCGGTTGGCCGCGCAGTGAATCGCGGCAGCCGGACGGACAGCTGGGCCTGGCTGGGGCTGCCGGTCTTCAACTCGCCATGGGCGCTGGCCGTGCCCGCCAGGCGTACGCCGGCGACTTCGGCCACGGCCTCGGCAGCCGGGATGTCCACGGTGCTGCCTTCGATCAGTTCACCATTGCGCAGGTGCAGATCGGCTTTCAGCGTGCCGCCGCCGTCCAGCTGCAGCCACGGCTTGCGGACGAACAGAGCAGGGATCCAGTTGAGCGAGGTGAACGTCCATTCGCCGCGCACTGTGCCAGAGCTGCGTTCCAGCAGCTGGGCGGGCTGCTGGAAGGGAATGTCCCGGCCACTGATATGCAGATCGGCATCCACCTCGCTACCTGAACCGGGCTTTGGCGGCAGGCGCGCCTGCAGGCGCAGGTCCTTGGCCACATTGAGCTGCAGTGCCAGCATGCCGCGATCGGGGGCGCCATCGCCCAGATGGAGCGGCACCTGCCACAGCGCGTGGTCGCCGGGCTGCAGCTGGCTATCGATCAGGTGGAGCGCCAGCTGCAGGCGCCCGGGCACGGGCGCGCTGGAGATCTTCGGCGTTGTGGCATCGGTGTCCATGCGCAGGCCCTGGCTGCGGGCATCCACCTCGAGCTGGGCATGCAGCAGCTTCAACTTGGCCAGGCCGGGCGCCTGGTCCCGATAATGGCGCGGATAGCTGAATCGCGCGGTGAGATCCATGTCGCCCAACAGCTGCACGCCATCATAGCTGGTGTCTGCCTTGCTGAACGAGACTTCGGAATCGAACAGTTCGGATGGGCCGCCACGCAGCTGCTTCAGGAACCCCACAGTACCTTGGCCCTTGCCGATGATCAGCAGCTTGCCGAAGCGTGCGCTGCGGATGCTGTCGCTGTGGATGGCGTCGAAACGCAAGGTCCAGCCCTGGTCGCTGCGCGGCGGTGAAGGGATGGCTTCTTCGACGCGGCTGATCTCGGCGGAAACTCCGGTGGCCTGCAGCCCTGGCACCCGCACCTCGCGCTGGAACAGGGGCAGCACCGCCAATCGGGCGCTGGCGCGGTCTGCATGCAACACGTAGACGGTGTGGTTCACGTGGCCGCGCATGTGCACGTTCCAGGCGATCACGTGGCCGGGCAACAGCGTAATGGCCGGCCCAGTGGTCATTACGAACTTGTGCGGCTTGCGGTTGGTGACCTGGTCGAACAGGGGCGTGTTGAGGAAGATGTTGCCGGCCAGCAGATACAGCAGGTAGATGCCCAGCAGGACGTAGGCCGGAACGCGCCATCGACGAAGCCGGTGCGGGATGTGCGCGGAAACAGGGGGCATCTACTGCTCAAAAGGTTGGAATTTCCTCAACTATTACGGAGCGGATGGCGGTGGCGCGTGAAGCAGCTACGGGGCCGGAGCTCGATTCTGGTAGTGTGCGGCCTGGTCATGACCACAGATCTGCAGGAGACGCATGGAGATCCGGCCCGCCCGCGCAGGCGATTTCGACGTGATGTGGGGCATGTTCAAGACGGCCATTGCGACGCAGGATGCGCTGCCCTTTGCCGGCTCTTTCGCCGTCGAGACGTTTCGCGCGCATTGGTTCCAGGCCCAGGCGCCTCATGTAGCTGTGCTGGAGGGCCGGGTGGTGGGCATGTACAAGATGGGCCCGAACTTCCCTGATCTGGGGGCGCATGTGGCCAGCGCCACGTATGTCGTGGATGCGCCGGCACAAGGGCAAGGCGTGGGCCGGGCGCTGGTGGAACACACCCTGGAGCGGGCGAGGGCGGAAGGATTCCTGGCCATGCAGTTCAATTACGTGGTCAGTACCAACGGCCCGGCGGTGGCGCTGTACCGGAAGCTGGGGTTCGACGTGGTCGGGACGTTACCGAAGGCGTTCCGGCACGGTCAGTTGGGGTTGGTCGATGTCTTCGTGATGCACAGGTTCCTGTAGTGCCGTCGCCGGGCCGGTCGCCTCAATCAGCGTTCTTTGGGAGCGTGATGACGAATGAAGTGCGACCATTCCGCCATCGTCCATGGACCGTGCCGCGGTGCGCGTGGCAGATTTCCCGCACCAGGAACAGGCCGAGGCCCAAGCTCGCGTGTTCGCCTTGTGACGGGTTGTGCGAGCCTCTGCGCAAGGGATCGAACAGACTGTTGAACGCTTCGTCCGACAGTTCGGCGCCGGTGTTGCTCACCGTGATCATGATCTGGTCGACGAGGCCCTCAAGGCTGATCCGCACATCGGTGCCGTGTTCGCCGTACTTTGCAGCGTTGGTCGTGAGGTTGTGAACCGCCTCGCGCAACGAAGAGGCATCGAAGCAACCGCGGGCATCGCCTTCAGCCTCATACGTGATGGGGACGTTGGGCAGGGCAGCGCGAAGCAATTCGACTTCCTCGCCAAGCGATTGGGCAAGATCGCAGTCCACCGGATGAATGGCCATGCCATCGCCCAGCTTGCTGCGGCTGTAAGCCAGCAGGTCGTCGAGCAGCTTGTTCATGCGCATGCTGCCATTGATGATCCGCTCGGCCTGCCTGGACAATGCCGGATCCTGCAGCCCACTGGCCAGAGTGTCCGCCGAGAACATGACCGCTGCCAAAGGGCCTCGGAGATCATGCCCGAGCGCTGCCAGGAAGATCTGCCGCCAGGATTCGACCTCGGCAGAGAACTGAGCAAGGGATTCGGCGACCGCTTGGTCGATGGCCTCATTGAAACGAAGGATGTCATCGATCGATGAAGTGATCAGCTGCTGGTCGGATGCCCATCGCCGAAGTACCGAGGCCCGGAGTGCTCGATACTCGGCCACCATCTGGTTGAGACCGAAGCCGGCGATGGCGCGGGTTCGGCCATGATAGGACGCGGCGGACTCGGGGCCGGGTTTCAACGGTGCAAGCCCGTGGGACTTTGCGACCTGCTGGGAGGCTGTCTGCGGCGATCTGAGATCGTCTACGACCGCCTGAAGAATCTGGGGAAGATGATTCCGAAGTTGCTTTGCGCTGAACTCGACGGTATCGGGCGCCTGCGTTTCGGCGAATGCCACCGCGTCTTCGAGGATTTCCCGCGCATTCCGTTCGATAAAATCAGCCAGGCGCATCGCCAAACCCGTCCTTAAGTGGTGCGTCGAGCCTACACCGGCGGGCCTGCATGCCGGGTGAGAAGTTGGCGCCGTGGAGCCAGGTTCTGCGGGCGTTGGGGCGGTTACTTGAAGGGGAGCAGCATGCGGCCAGGACTGGAATGACTGGGGTTCGTATGGGTAGACCTCTTGGTAACATAATATACATTATGCGAAATGCTCTATCGGTCGTAGCCGGGTTCGTGGGCTCCGCATGGCAATTGATTGACGTTGAACGGCCGCCCCCGCTGCAGCAGACATTCGCCCCGATTGCTACGAAAGTTCGCCCCCCAATTACTGGCTTGCCCAAAGAGACGCCCCCGAGACTTCTGCGCGAACAAGAATTCGCCCCTTGCTCCGCTGAAAATTGTGGTACCCGCGCCTTCTGCTTCACCAATTCGGTAGCTTCGACACGCGCGGCGACGGTCTGCCTCAAATCTGACGGCCTAAACTGCCGAGTTCTCGACAAATTTCAAGGCTGCCTCCCCGTAGCGTTGATGGGCCTGCTGCTGCATGCATTGCATTCTAAGGACATGACCGTAGTCATGATTCCACAATTGCTCCATGCACCAAAACACGATCAGGGTGAGGAACCTGGCGCCTAGTGCTGACGTCCTTCGCATGCAGCCATACTGCCCGCAACTGGCCTTTGCCACGACCAGAAATTTGCGAAATAGCGATGAATGCAGCTGCCGTGTCCGCACTCAACCTGGGCTTCGTCAGATACCATGTGATCTGCACCAGGTGCAGCTGCGGAGTACTCCCCAATGAACGAAACTGATCGGTCGATCATGATCATCGCCTTGGTCATCGCCGTCTGGGCCTGTTCGTTTGCAGGCTGGGCGATCTGGCTGGCAAATAGAGCGCGTCGTAGAAAGCTCCTTCGAAGTGAATGAGCTCAGGAGGCGTCGCGCCGCGATCGCTGGTTGGCGCGCCCCCCAGAGGTGATCATCCCGGGCCGTGTCTGTACTGCGGTCACTTGCTTCGTGCATCGACCCTAGAGTAGTGTTGGGACAACAAAGCTTTCTGAATCAATACGTTACTTCGCATAACGTATCTTATGTTTGTCAGGGCGATGTAAATGTCGATATGGCTTCGGTTTTTGCCGGATGCTGCCGATCTTTCGTCGAGGTGCGGCTTTCCCTGATAGGCACTCAGGATTTCCTCTGACAGATTCGCTTGGCCAATCCAGGCGCAGCTAGGGGAACTTGCATGGCAGCTCGATATGTTCTGAGTCGTTCGGGAACGCAGTACCGCTTTGTCCTTAAGGCCGGCAATAACGAGATCATCCTCACCAGTGAATTGTATGCCTCCAAGCAGGGGGCACTGACTGGAATTGCTTCAGTCAAGGTGAACTCTCCTGACGATTCGCGCTATGAGCGCAAGAACGCGGCAAACGGCCAGCCTATGTTCAACCTCAAGGCCGCTAATGGCGAGCGCATTGGTACCAGTGAGACCTACTCTTCCACCCAAGCCCGCGAGGCAGGAATTCAGGCTGTTAAGAACAACGGGCCAACTGCGCCAGTTGACGACCAGGCTTGAATTCCAAATGGGGAGCATGCCGCTCCCCATTCTCGGCTACCCCGCCCTGCCCTCGGTGCCTGCCACACCCACCGGCCAAAAATACAGATCCGCGGGCGTGTCCTATTCGCGAGGCTTGGGACGTTTTCCCCACAGATCGCCCACAATCTTCCGACTTGCTAGACTCGTGTCCTGTCTGGTCTCCATAGTGCGAGGCGGCTGAATGCACTTCGACACCTTTACGCCCGCTCAACGGATCCTCCGAGATGCGGCTGACGCGCGCCAAGCACTTGCTGAGCAATGGCTCACTGCAGCACAGGTCAGTCAGGGGCTTGGCTCTCATGCTCCGAACGGTGGCCGCCTGGTCAGCCAGTTGCGCCGCGCTGGCAAGTTGCTCGGGGTCTACGTCACCAATCCGTCGCCCAGTTACCGCTACCCGACCTGGCAGTTCCTGCCGAGCGGCAAGCCTGTGGACCACCTGGCCGAGATTCTGGCTGTGCTGCGTGAGTTCGGTCCTTTTGAGCATGAGCCAAGCGGACTGCGGCGAAGCACCTATTGGGGAGAAGTCGAGTGGTTTCTGTCGCCGCACGCGATGCTCGATGGTGGAACCCCATCCAAAATGCTGGCGTCGGACCCCTGCCGCGTTCTGAACGCCGCATGTGTGGAGTTTCAGGGCGAATCCTGACTATGCCGTTACTGCACTGGAGAGCGTTCAGCGCTGATGTCGGGCAATTGCTCGGTCGGTCTGGGTAGTCATGATTCGCCATATCCCAAAGATCGGCGAGAAGAATCCGGCGGGCGTTTCTCTTGCGCCTTGGACGAACGCGCGGAGCATTTCTTGCAAGAGGTTCATGGTCGTCTACTGGGGTAATTTTCTTGTAGTTCAACTATAGCGGCGGAGCTCGGCACGCCCAAGACGGTCCAGCTTCCTGTACGGAAACGAAAGCCGCTATCTGTTCGACAGATCTGAGACGTTTCCCCCACACGCTAGGGCTTCCCTGAGGGCGCCTGTTAGCCATATTTTCACTGTTTCGAGCGTTTTCGTTTGGGCTGAACATCAGTAGCTATGCGAGCTTCTTCGGATCGTTTGAGTGCCGCCTCTAGCTGCGTCGGCAGATCTCGAAGGCTCGAAATTTGCCCCTCGAGAGCGTCACATCTGCCGCGCAGGATGTCCGCAGACTGGGTGGCCGTAGCTGCCGCCGACTGGGCGGCCTGGATATCCTGGCGTAGCTGGTTTTCAAGGGCCCTGTGGTGTTCGGAGGCCTTGCTTAGCTGCGCTTGGAGTTCCTTGACCTCCTGACGTGCTCGATCGACGTCGCTCAGTGTCCGATTCTCGACAGATCTGACGTACTCGGTCCAGTCTTCCCGCTCAGATTTCGCCGTCTCTAGGGCTTCATGAAGCCGGACGTCAAGTTGCTGTCTCGCTTCCTCAGTTCGATCGGCTCTTCTAAGCTCGAGGTCTCGCTGCTCTGCGAGTTCTGAGATCTGCAGACGGAGCTGGTCAACCAGCTGCTGCAGCTCTGCAGCTTGTGTCGATGCGATCCTCTCGCCAGTGATTGCAGCGTCACGCTCTGAACGGACTTGCGTCAGCTCGTCAGCTATAAGCTGGGATTTTGCCTCCTGTGCATCACGCTGGGCGGCCAACGACTGCTTAGCCTCTGCAAGCTCTCGATGGGCGACCTCCCGTGCATGCTTCAACGCCAACTCCCACCATTGCCCGGCGAGTTCCGCCAACACCGCTGGCGCATCGTCCAGGTCCAGCCGCGCTGGCTGCAGGCGCGTACCGAGTTGGTTCCACCACGTTTCCAGCCAGCGAGTCACGGTGTTCGGCGAGCCGGTCCCCAGGTGAGCCCGGATCCGCTCGACGGTCGGGCGCTCGCCCTTGGCCACCAGCTCGTCGGCGGCGGTGTGGACGTCGGATTCGGTGATGCCGCGGGCCATGCGAAGTCTCCAGTACTGACGCCCTAGTCTGCTGGTAACGTACTCGCGATAAGTGATGATTATCGTGGGTGCGCGCCCTTATTCGTAGTGTACATTACATACTATGAAAGATACTTCCACTAGTGGCGCCCTCGCCCAGACGGTCCAGCACCTGGTGCTGCCCGAGCAGTTGGCGCAACAGGCGGCGGATGCGGTGCGAGAGCTGCTGGCCGAGGCGGCCGCCGCCAACACCACCCGCAGCTACACCAGTGCCCTGCGCTACTGGGCCGGCTGGTATGCGGCGCGCTACGGCATCGAGCTCGCCTTGCCGGTACCCGAAGCCACGGTGCTGCAGTTTGTGGTCGACCATGTCCAGCGCCGCTCCGCCGACGGCGAGCTGGTCTGGGAGCTGCCGCCGGCGGTCGATCAGGCGCTGGTGGCCGCGGGTCTGAAAGCCAAGCCTGGGCCGTGGACGCTGGCCACGGTCCGGCACCGGGTCGCGGTACTGTCGACCGCGCACCGGCTCAAACAGGTAGCCAATCCCTGTGAGCAGCCGGCGATCCGCACGGTGCTGAGCCGGGCCGCCCGGGCCGCGGTCAAACGCGGCGAGCGTCCGCGCAAGAAGACGGCGATCACCCTTCCCGAGCTGGAGGCGATGCTGGTCACCTGTGACGACAGCCTGGAAGGGATCCGCGACCGCGCCCTGCTCTGCTTCGGGTTTGCCAGCGGCGGGCGCCGGCGCAGCGAGATCGCCGCCGCCGACCTGCGCGACCTGCGGCGGATCGGCGACAAGGGCTACCTCTATCGGCTCGAGCACAGCAAGACCCAGCAGGCCGGCGTCACCGCGACCTCGACCCCGGACAAGCCGGTGCTCGATCGGGCCGCCATCGCCCTGCAGGACTGGCTGGACGCGGCCGGGATCACCGAAGGGGCGATTTTCCGGCGGCTCTGGAAACGGCGCGTCGGCCCTGCCCTGTCCCCCGCTGCGGTGGGTGAGATCGTGCAGCGGCGGGCACGCCTGGCGGGGCTGGATGGGGATTTTGGGGGGCACAGTCTCAGGTCAGGATTTGTGACCGAGGCCAGCCGCCAAGGGGTGGCACTGCCGGCGATCATGCAGCTGACCGAGCATAGGTCGGTGTCGAGTGTGATTGGGTACTTTCAATCGGGTGCCTGCGACCAGAATCCAGCAGCCTGGTTGCTCGAGTAAAATTCAATTGGGTTCCAGGGGGGCACTGATGACAATCAGCGAAATCATGACCGAGGCCGACACCTGTCGGGAACTGGTCACACCAAAACTCGTCGCGGCCGGATGGGGCAATGCGCCGCACGCGATCGGCGAGCAGCACACTTTCACCAATGGTCGCATCATTGTTACCGGTGGCCGGGTGCGCCGTGCCAAGCAGAAGCGTGCTGACTACCTGCTTTACTACCGACGCGACTATCCGTTGGCCGTCGTGGAGGCGAAAGAGCTGGGGCTGCCGGCGGAAACCGGGGTGCAGCAGGTCAAAGAGTACGCCGAGATTCTCGGCCTGAATTTCGCCTATGCCACCAACGGCCATCGCATCATCGAAATCGACTACACCACCGGCACCGAGCGTGAGGTGGATCGCTTCGCCACGCCCGCCGAACTCTGGCAGCGACTGACCGCTGCTGCCGCGCTGCCCGATCCGGCTACACCCCACCTGCTCGAACCCTTCAACCTGGTCTCGGGCAAGGTGCCGCGCTACTACCAGCAGATCGCGATCAACCGGGTGATCGAGGCCATCCTGCTTGGCCAGAAGCGCGTGCTCGCCACGCTGGCCACCGGCACCGGCAAGACCTGCGTGGCGTTTCAGCTGTGCTGGAAGTTGTGGAACAGCCGCTGGAACCGCACCGGCGAATACCGGCGACCAAAGATCCTGTTCCTGGCCGATCGCAATATCCTGGTCGATGACCCGATGGCCAAGATGTTCGCGCCCTTTGGCGATGCCCGCCACAAGATCGCCGGGGGCGACGTGAGCCAGAGCCGGGACATGTACTTCGGTATCTATCAGGCGCTATCCACCGCCAGCGAAGACGTGTTCCGCCAGTACCGGCCGGACTTCTTCGATCTGATCGTCATCGACGAATGCCACCGCGGCTCCAGCCGGAACGACAGCAACTGGCGTGCGGTACTCGAATACTTCGCGCCTGCCGTGCAGTTCGGCATGACGGCCACGCCACTGCGTGAGGAGTCGCGCGACAGCTACGAATACTTCGGCAACCCGGTCTACACCTACAGCCTGCGCCAAGGCATCGAGGATGGCTTTCTCGCGCCTTATCGTGTGCATCGCGTGATCACCACGGTCGATGCCGCCGGCTGGCGTCCGTCCAAGGACGAACTCGACCGTTTCGGCCGCCCGGTGCCGGACGACGAGTACCAGACAAAGGATTTCGAGCGCGTCATCGCGTTGCGTGCGCGCACCAAGGCCATTGCCCAACACCTTGCCGACTTCCTCAAGGGCACCAACCGCTTCGCCAAGACCATCGTGTTCTGCGTCGACCAGGAGCACGCTGCCGAAATGCGCCAGGAGCTGGTTAACCTCAACAGCGATCTGGTCAAGCAATACCCGGACTACGTCTGCCGCGTCACCGCCGACGAAGGTGCCATTGGCCTCACCCACCTCGCGAACTTTCAGGATGTGGACAAGCCCACGCCGGTGATCTTGACCACCTCGCAATTGCTGACCACCGGCGTCGACGCCGAGATGGTCAAGAACGTGGTACTGGCGCGCGTGGTTGGCTCCCGCTCCGAGTTCAAGCAGATCATCGGGCGCGGCACACGGCTGAAGGTCGACTACGGCAAGGAATACTTCAACATCATCGACTTCACCGGCACCGCCACCCGGCATTTCGCCGATCCGGATTTCGATGGTGATCCCGCGCGTATCGAGGAAGTGACCATCGATGATGCCGGCGAGACCATCGAGTCGGTTATCGAACCGCCATCTGGCGACGAAGAGCCGTTGGTCGACTACACCCTAGACACCACAGACACTGACGCAGACCAGAGCGAGATCCTCACCGAACCGCCAGAAGAGCCGCGCAAGTTCTACGTGGACGGTGGCGACGTCGAGGTCATCGGCCATCTGGTCTACGACCTCGACACCGACGGCAAAAAGCTACAAGTGGTCAAGTACACCGAATATTCGGGGCGCACCGTTCGGACGCTGTACCCGACCCGCGATGCGCTGCAATCAGCCTGGGCCAACCCCGACGCCCGTACTGAGGTTCTGCGTGAGCTGACCGAGCGCGGCATCAGTTTCGAGGAGCTGTCGGCTAGTGCCGATCAGCCCGACGCAGACCCCTTCGATCTGCTGTGTCATCTGGCCTGGAACGCGCCGCTGCTCACCCGCCGCGAACGCGCGGAAAAGGCCAGCAATGCAGCGCAGGATCTGTTCGGCCAGTACGGCGATTCGGCCCGCGAAATCCTCACGTTGCTCCTCGACAAGTACATCGAGCGCGGCATCCTCCAGTTCAACGCCCTGTCCGAGCTGATGAAGGTGCAACCCTTCGACCGCTTCGGCAGCCCTTCCGAAATCGCCACCCGGCATTTCGGCGGTATCGCACCCTTCAAGGAAGCCGTCTCCCGCCTGCAGACGGCCCTTTACCAATGACGAGAAGTTCCTGAATGGCCGCAATCGAAAAGAAAGCCAGAACCAAACGTGCCAAGGCACCACTAACCACGCGCGACAACCTGTCGGCGCTAATCGGCAGCGCCCGTAAGATCCTACGCAAGGACAAGGGCCTGAATGGCGATGTGGACCGTCTGCCGCTGCTTACCTGGGTGATGTTCCTGAAGTTCCTCGACGACCTCGAAGTGGTGAACGAGGAAGAGGCCGAGCTCGACGGCAAGCCCTACCACCCCATCATCGAATCCCCCTACCGCTGGCGCGACTGGGCTGCGCGCGAGGATGGTCTCACTGGCGACGAACTGCTGGCCTTCATCAACCAGGACGAATGTCACCGCGCCGACGGCTCACGCGGCGCGGGCCTGTTCGCCTACCTACGCGGCCTGGCTGGCAGCGGCGAGAAAGGCAGCCAGCGCGAGGTCATCGCCAACGTGTTTCGTGGCGTGCAGAACCGCATGGTCAGTGGCTACCTGCTGCGCGACATCATCAACAAGATCAACGGCATTCAATTCAGTAGTAGCGAGGAGATCCACACCCTCTCGCATCTCTACGAATCCATGCTGCGTGAGATGCGCGACGCCGCTGGCGACTCTGGCGAGTTCTACACCCCGCGCCCGGTGGTGCGCTTCATGGTGCAGGTCACCGACCCGCGCCTAGGCGAGACCATGCTCGACCCGGCCTGCGGCACCGGCGGCTTTCTGGTGGAGGCCTACGACCACATCGCTCAGCAGGTGACCAACCCGGACCAGCGCCGCACCCTGCAACGGGACACCCTGTTCGGCCAGGAGGCCAAGCCGCTGCCCTACATGCTGGCGCAGATGAACCTGCTGCTGCACGGGCTGGAAGCGCCTCAGATCGCCTACGGCAACACTCTGGAGCGGCGCATCACCGAGATCGGCCACAGCGAGCGGGTGGACGTGATCCTCACCAACCCGCCCTTCGGTGGCGAGGAAGAAGCCGGCATCAAAGCCAACTTCCCGGCCAACATGCAGACGGCCGAAACCGCACTACTATTGCTGCAGTACATCATGCGCAAGCTGCGCTATGCCGGGCATGGCGCCGAGCAGGGAGGCCGCGCCGCTGTGGTGGTGCCCAACGGCACCCTGTTTGGCGATGGCGTGTGCGCCGTCATCAAGGAGGAGATGCTCAAGGAATTCAATCTCCACACCATCGTGCGTCTGCCGCAAGGCGTGTTCGCGCCCTACACCGACATACCCGCCAACCTGCTGTTCTTCCAGCGCGGCGGGCCGACTGACGAGATTTGGTACTACGAACTGCCCCTGCCCGAGGGCCGAAAGAAGTACAGCAAGACCGCACCACTGCCGTTCGAGGCCTTTCAGCCAGTGCTCGACTGGTGGAGCGCCCGCGAGGAAGGACCGCAGGCCTGGCGGGTGGACTTCGCCGCCAAGCGCACCGCCGCCATCGACGCTGCCACACCGCACTGGCAACGGGCCGAAACCGAGCGCGCCAGTGCGCTCGCCCTGGGCAAGCCGATCCGCGAACTGGATCAGACCATCAGCAATGCCGCCAATGGCGACAAGGCCGGGCTGCAAGTGCAGCTGCGCGAGTTGAAGGCGCAGCAGCAGGCCCATGAGGCCGCTGCCAAGGCGGCACAGGCCGAGGGCGACGCGCTCTACTGGCCGATCTACAACCTGGACCTGAAGAACCCGCACGCCGCCGAAGGGCTGGAGCACGCCGACCCGAAGGATCTGGTCGCCGCCATGCGGGCGGGCGAGGAAAATGTGCTGCGACTTCTCGGCGAGATCGAAGCGCTGGTGGCCGAGGTGGGCGGCGAATGAAGGCGTGGCCAAAACTCCGTCTTGCAGATATCGCGCCGATTGTCCGTAGACCGGCAGAGATTCGCCACGAACAGGCGTATCCGGAACTTGGAATCCGATCTTTCGGTCGCGGGACGTTCCACAAGCCTGCACTTTCTGGTGCCGATGTCGGCACGAAGCGGCTGTTTCGAATCGAGCCCGGTGATCTGGTTTTCTCGAACGTATTCGCCTGGGAAGGCGCAATCGCTGTAGCGTCGCCTGCGGATGCTGGACGCTTTGGATCCCATCGCTTCATCACCTGCATCGTTGACCCAGATAAAGCCAACGCCGTCTACCTCAAGCTGTATCTAACCGTATCGCCAGAAGGACGCGCACAGGTACTGCAAGCATCGCCTGGCGGTGCCGGGCGAAACCGGACCTTGGGCGTTGAAAAAATGGGTCAGATTCAAGTTCCTCTGCCGCCACTGGCCGAACAGAAAGCCGTCATCAGCCGCCTCGACACGCTGGCCGACAAGGTGCGGCAGCTAAACGAGCACCTCGACGCCATCGAGCGCGACGCCGACCGGCTACTCGCCGTGCGCTTTCGTGACGCGATTGCCGATGCGCCCGTGTCGCCGATGGCCGAGGTAGCGCCACTGGTGCGTCGGGAAATCGCCATCGAGCTTGAAGGCAGCTATCCGGAGTTGGGCATCCGCTCTTTTGGCAAAGGCACGTTCCACAAGCCGCCACTCTCCGGCGCCGACGTGGGTACCAAACGACTGTTCAGCATCGAACCCGGTGACTTGCTCTTCTCCAACGTGTTCGCTTGGGAAGGTGCCATCGCCGTTGCTCAGCCGGAGGATGCGGGCCGCTTCGGCTCTCATCGCTTCATCACCTGTCGCGTTGATCCCGAAGTCACTTCGCCAGAGTTCCTGCGCTACTACTTCCTCACCGATGCCGGTCTGGAAAAGATTGGCGAGGCATCGCCTGGCGGAGCGGGCAGAAACCGGACACTGGGTCTCGAAAAGCTGATGGCGATTCAGGTTCCGATCCCATCCCTCTCCACGCAGCGAACTTTCGTAGCCTTACAAGCCAAAGTGGTAGAACTGAAAGCCCGGCACGCCACCATTCGCCAAGCCAACGATGCGCTGATTCCGGCGATGCTGGAACGCGTGTTTTCCGGAAGCCACTGAATGCAGTTCGTCCGCCACGGCCCCGATATCCCCGAACGCCTGCTGCAGGCACACGAGGACGGACGCGTGGTGTTCTTCTGCGGCGCGGGCATTTCCTACCCGGCGCGCCTGCCGGGCTTCGCCGGGCTGGTGGCGAAGGTGTATGAAGCGCTGGCCGCCACACCCAACGCAGTGCAGCAGGCGGCGATCAAGGCCGGGCAGTTCGATACCGCCATCGGGCTGCTGGAGGCGGACATCGTCGGTGGCCGCGAGACGGTGCGCCGGGCGCTGGCCGGCATCCTGACACCCGATCTCAGCGCCCCGAACGCGACCGTAACCCACGAAGCCTTGCTGACGCTTGGCAAGTGCCGCAATGGCCATACACGCCTCATCACCACCAACTTCGATCGCCTGTTCGAGGAGGTGATTGCGGCGAAGTCCCTGCCCGTCGAGCTGTTTCAGGCGCCACTGCTGCCGGTGCCGAAGAACCGCTGGGATGGCCTGGTGTATCTGCATGGCCTGCTCAGCGCCACACCGACCGCGAGCGAACTGGATCGACTGGTCGTCTCCAGCGGCGATTTCGGCCTGGCCTATCTCACCGAGCGCTGGGCGGCGCGTTTCGTCAGCGAGTTGTTCCGCAACTACACCGTGTGCTTCGTCGGCTACAGCATCAACGACCCGGTGCTGCGCTACATGATGGATGCGCTGGCTGCCGACCGTCTGCTGGGCGAGTCGCCGCCGGAGATGTTCGCGTTCGGCAGTTTCTCCAAAGGCAAAGAGGAGGAACGGGCCAACGAATGGCGGGCCAAGAACGTCACACCCATCCTCTACCGCGAGCACAATCGGCACGCCTATCTGCACAAGACACTGCGTGCCTGGGCCGAAACCTATCGCGACGGGGTGCGCGGCAAGGAGCGCATCGTGGTCGAGTGCGCCATGGCCCGCCCCTTGGCAAGCACCCGGCAGGACGACTTCGTCGGCCGTCTGTTGTGGGCGCTTAGCGATCCGGGCGGCGTGCCCGCCAGGCGCTTTGCCGATCTGGACCCGGTGCCGTCACTGGATTGGCTGGAGCCGCTGAGCGAGGAACGCTACCGGCATGGCGACCTGGGGCGCTTTGGCGTGCCGCCCAGAACGACCGTAGATGACAAGCTCACCTTCAGCCTGACCCGCCGACCTTCGCCGTATCCGCTCGCACCGTCGATGTGTATCGTCGATGCCGGTGCGCGCGGCAGCCACTGGGACGAAGTGATGCGGCAACTGGCGCGCTGGCTGATCCGTCATCTGGACGACCCGGGTCTGTTGCTGTGGCTGGTCAAGCGCGGCGGGCAGCTGCAAGACGATCTGGTCTGGTGGATCGAACATCGTCTGGACGAACTGGCCAAACTGGAACGCGACGGCAATACCGCCGAGTTGACGCGCATTCGTGAGGGGGCACCCAACGCGATTCCCAGCCCCCAGATGCGCACCCTGTGGCGGCTGCTGTTGACCGGGCGCGTGAAATCGTGGCTGCGCGACTTCGACCTGTACCGCTGGCGCGACCGCTTCAAGCGCGATGGACTCACCGCTACCCTGCGTCTGGAATTGCGCGAGATGCTGACGCCGCGCGTATCGTTGCGCGAGCCGCTCCGCTGGGCCGCCGAGGACGGCGGAGCCCGCGAGCCGGCGCGCATCAAGGACCTCGTGGAATGGGAGATCGTGCTGTCGACGGATCACGTCCATTCCAGTGTGCGCGATCTGCCCAGCGACGAGCGCTGGAACGGCGCATTGCCGGAGCTCCTGTCCGATGTCAGTGCCCTGTTGCGCGACGCGCTTGATCTGATGCGCGAGCTTGGCAGTGCCGAGGACAGGAGCGACCTGTCCTACATGCATCAACCCTCGATCAGTGAACACCCTCAGAACCAGGGCTTCCAGGACTGGACCGCATTGATCGACCTGACCCGGGATGCGTGGCTCGCTACTGCTGCGCATTCGCCAGCGCGGGCGGCGCTCACGGCGCTGGCCTGGTGGCACACGCCCTATCCGCTGTTCCGACGCCTCGCCTTCTTTGCTGCCGCACAGGACAACGTGATCCCTCATCGCCAAGCACTCGACTGGCTGCTGGCGGACGATCACTGGTGGCTGTGGTCGGTCGAAACCGAACGCGAAGCCATGCGCCTGCTGGTAGCGATGGCGCCACACCTCGATGAGCTGATGCTGCGGGAACTGGAACAGGCTGTGCTCGCCGGTCCTCCGCGCGACATGTTCAAGGACGACCTCGAGCCGGAGCGCTGGACCCGTATCACCGACCGTGAAATCTGGCTGCGGCTGGCAAAGATCGCCGAGGCAGGCGCAGTCTTGGGTGCGGACAGCAACGCGCGGCTACAGGGGCTTTCGGCACAGTATCCGGAGTGGGCCCTGGCCGCGGATCAGCGCGACGAGTTTCCTTACTGGATGGGCGATGGCGACGAGTGGCGTAAGTTCGTCGTTACACCGCGTCGTCGCCGTGAATTGATCGAATGGCTCAGGCAGCAACCCGGCACAGATCATTGGCAGGAGGATGACTGGCGACAGCGCTGCCGCGACAATTTTTCGACAACCGCTTGTGCCTTGTACGCCTTGGCCAGTGAAGGCGTTTGGCCGACAGAGCGCTGGCGCGAGGCCTTGCAGGCCTGGTCTGATGAGAAGCTACTGCGGCGCTCCTGGCGTTATATGGCCCCTATCCTGGCCACCGCACCTGACGAGGTGCTGCAGCCGCTCGTTCGCAGTGTCAGCTGGTGGCTACAGGCCATTGCCAAGACTTTCGAAGACCACGAAGCACTCTTCTTCGTGCTCGCTCGCCGTGTCCTGGCACAGGACCATCAGGACGGCGTCGATACCGATGACCCCGTCCAGCGAGCCATCAATCATCCCGTGGGTCTCGTCACCGAGGCGCTGCTTCGCTGGTGGTATCGACGCTCGCTGGAGGATGGGCAAGGCCTGCCGGAAGAGATCAAGCCCACGTTGACTGAGCTTTGCGATACCCAGATCGACAACTATCGGCATGGCCGTGTGTTGTTGGCGGCCCATGTCATCGCCTTGTTCCGCGTCGACGGGGATTGGGCGAGGCAACATCTGTTGCCGCTTTTCGACTGGCAGCGCTCGGAAGCCGAAGCACGGGCAGCGTGGGAAGGATTTCTGTGGTCACCACGCCTGTACCGTCCTCTGATGGAAATTCTCAAACCAGCCTTCCTCGATACCGCGCGGCACTATGCGGCGTTGGGCAAGCACGACGGGCAGTACGCATCTCTGCTGACATTCGCCGCCCTCGATCCGGGTGAAACCTTCACGACCGCCGAGCTGGCGGCCGCCACTCGCGCACTGCCACCGGATGGTTTGCACGATGCTGCACAGGCATTGGTGAGAGCGCTCGAGGGTGCGGGTGAGCAACGGGCCGACTATTGGACGAACCGGGTTGCCCCGTACCTGCATGCCATCTGGCCCAAGACGCGAGACAACGTGTCACCCGCCATCGCCGAAAGTCTCGGCCGCCTTTGCATAGCGGCACAGGATGCGTTCCCGGAGGCATTGGCGCTGCTACGCGCCTGGCTGCAACCGCCGGCCCACCCGGATTACCTAGTGCATCGTCTACACGAATCACGTCTTTGCGGCAGGTTCCCCGAACAGGCACTGGACTTCCTGAGTCTCGTGATAGGGCATCAAACCCAATGGCCGCCCGGTGACCTTGGCAACTGCCTCGAAGAGATACGCTTGAGTGCGCCTGACCTCGATAACGACCCACGTTTTCAACAGCTTGTCATGGACTGAAGACAGCGTGGGCGAAGACTAGATCTGAGCTCATAGCCTCGATAAACATCCCTTATCTTCCTGCTGGCTTGGCACGGGCGCGAATTCGAAAAGGTATGGGCCAGAAGAGCTTTCTACCGAATCTAACTGTCAATGTTGATGTACCTCATACACCGCATACCCAAGACGAGCCTCGCATCCCTGCCCCAGCATCTGCGCTCGGCAGGCTTTATCCGCACACTACCTAGCGCAGCATAGAGAAGCTTCCCGTGCCCCCGAAGGGAGACAGCGCGCCGTCCTGATAGCGAAGAAAGGGAGGCACCGCAGATTCCCTGAGCTCATGGATGACGATTCACGTAAACTTCCGTTCAAGAACGCATGGGGGGAGCTGTGGTCAGCCAAATCGCGTGGTTGAGCTTCGATCAGACGCAGCAGCAACGAACACAGCTGTTCCTTAACGCGCTCTCCCAGCAGGGTACGGTTGACGAACTTGGCACCGGAAATATCCGCGATCTGATCTCGGACGCGCTGTTTCCAGGCCACACCGTGCTGCACACTCGGGCGAAGTACCTCCTGTTCCTGCCGCGTGACCTATCGCGACTGGCATCGAAGACCGTCGATGCTCTGGCCGAGGAAGGAAGAAGGGCCGAAGGACAGCGCATCAAATCCCTGCGCCAGCGCTACAAAGACGATGGTCTTCGCAGTCGGGGCATCATCGGCTACACCACCGGCTCGGAAACCAAGCAGCTTCCGAGCAGCAGCTACTGGGGCTTACTGCGCCAACTGGATATCTACCGCGGCACCGGTTCGCTCTGGGACTACTACCGTGCGCTGGCGACATACAACGCCGCGCACGCCCAGAAGTCGATCCTCCACTCAGAAGAGGATGCCGAGCAGCAAGCGATGTCCGGACTATGGGCCGAGTACCCCGCCGAGTCACCCAAGCACGATGGATTCACGCTGAGTCCGGATGAAGCCGAGTGGCTGAGGGAGCGGTTCCTGGCATCCGACAAAGCCCCACGCGACGAGCGATCGCTCACCAGCTGGCTGCTGGACAAGGGCGGACCCGATTCCGACAGGCCCTGGGTATCGGGTCTGGCGTATGCGTGGAATCACCCGCTGGCGGATCAGTTCCCTGCACGTACCGCCGAAGCGATGTGGTTGGGTCGCGATGTTGACCAGCTGTTGTTCGGGGCGCGCATTCTCTACAACTACCTGTGTGCGCACCATCGCCCGGACATGGGAGCGGATCGCGACACGTTGTTGGACAAGTACCGGACTGCAATGGGTCAGTGGCGTGCACAGATCGAGATGGAACCGCCGAGAGCCAATCTCCTGCATGAACTGGATGCCTGGGCGCAAAGACGATTCGCGGCAATCGAGGCAGCGCCCGCCGCGCGGTTGCGGTGGCGTTCCACACTGAAGTTCGCGCAGCGATGGCAGCAACTCGTGACAACTTCTTCGGACCTTCTGACTGACGACCAAGCACACGCGCACATCGCCGAACGCGAACGAACGATCAAGCCAGGACGCGCCCGGCTGCTGGAACCCTACGAGCGATTGCGGGGCTGGGGCGGCGGCTCGGGCTACTTCCGGTTCAAGTACAACTGGTCCCCGGCAGCTCAAATCCTCTGCGACATCCATTCAGGGCTGGGCACCCCGCGTACCAAGATCATTGAAGAAGCCAATACCGCGACGAAGGAAGCTGACTGATGCTGCGCCTGAACGAGACTGCTCTTCTCCTCAACGCGCTTCAACCGCCGCAGGGGATGTCGATAGATGCTGCCCTCGGCACCTCCTTCACGCTCGATCTCACTGCGCTGTTGTCGATCCCGATCGCGGCAAGCTTCGAACGCCAGGATGCGCACGAGCCTGCCGACCTGCTCGAGACCGTCCGTCGCTATGCCGATCGGACAATCCTGTTCTGTCAGGCCGGTGCCATCAGCGTGCCGGCCCGGTACCGAGCCGCCCACACGCTCATCGAAGACACCGTGGTCGAGGTCCGCCGGCCCGAGGGCGGCCTGTTTCATCCAAAGCTGTGGGTCATTCGCTTCAAGAAGGGCGACAGCTATCTGCATCGCGTGCTCGTGATGAGTCGGAACCTGACCTTTGACCGCGCATGGGACGTCCTGGTCAGGCTTGATGAGGACCCTGATGCCGACGGGGCTGTAGACACGAGCGGACTGCTCGAACTGCTTGGAGAATTGCGCGGAATGGCCGTGCGCTCGATGACGAGCGCGCAGGAGAAGCTTCTCACCTCGATGTTGTCGAGTGTCGGCACTGCCTCGCTTGCGTTACCGGCCCCGTTCGCAAGTGGCAAGTTTGTCCCCTTCCTTCCCGGTGCCCGGTCTTGGCCATTCCGGTCCAGGTACGACGCTGCCCTGGCCGTTTCGCCGTTTCTCACCGGTGGCGCTGCAGCGCGCTTCTTCAAGCCTGGCGCAAAGCGGAAGGTGATCGCGTCGCGACAGGGTGCGCTGGATGCGCAGGCCACGGCCCTGGCATCGGTTCACGAGGTATACCGACTCAAGGATGCACTGCTGAGCGCGCAGGACGACCTTGAAGCACTGGACGGCGGTCCCGGCGCGTCCGACGACACCGGCGTCGAGGCGCCATCGCTGAAGGGGTTGCATGCCAAGTTCTACGTGCAGGATCACGGTGCTCGGGCAACCGTTTGGCTAGGGTCAGCCAACCTTACCGACGCCGCGTTCAGTACCAACGTCGATCTGCTCGTCGAGCTGACCGGCTCTGTCCAGGACGTGGGTGTCGAGTGCGTTCTCGCACAGAAGGGGCGCAAGGATGACCTCAGCTGGTTGGTTGAACCTCATGAGCTGCCTGACGATGGTGGCGAGGTTGATCCTGAGGAGGGTATCGACTCAATGGCACAACATGCCTACGACCTCGCCTCTTCGTCGTTTGACATCCGCTGTGAGGAACACCCAGGTGGCTGGACGGCGCAGCTGACCATCACCGGCTTCAATCCTGCGTCCATGGTCAACGTATCGGCCCGGCTGCTGAGTCTCCCGAAGGCGCGCGCAATGCCGGTGCAGAACGGACCGGCCGCATGGACCAGTCTCGCAGTCGAGGACCTCACCCCATTTGTTGTCATGAACTTGTCGAGCGAAGGTGCCAGCCGCACGGTGTTGGTCAGGGCCAACATCCACGGTGATCCGGAGGATCGCCGCAAGTCAGTGCTCGCAAGAGCCATTCGCTCACGGGAAGACTTCATGCGATATCTCGCAGCGCTGCTCGGCTACGACACGGGCGGCTTCACGCGAACGGCGGGGAGCGAGCACGATCCGGGCGAATCCTGGCTCCCAGGTATTGGTGTCGACCGGATATTGGAGGATCTGCTCACCACCGCCTCCCGCAATCCAGAGCAACTCACATCACTTGGACAGACACTTGATGTTCTCGGCCGCGATCCGCAGTTCGACGCGATCGTCCCTGCCGACTTCAAACTCCTGTGGGATGCGGTCTATGCGTCCCGCAAGCGTGTGATCGCATGAGTCGTCGCGGCGCCCTTCCGGCTGAGGTGCTGAATCAAGCCACCGAGGGCCTCAAACAGTTTCAGCTCGATACCGCCGCAGCGGTGATTGACGCGATGTACGAGCGCAACCAGCGACGCTTCCTCGTCGCCGACGAAGTGGGCCTTGGCAAGACCAAGATCGCCCGGGCAACCGTCGCTGAGACGATCCGACGCCTCTGGGACGACAGGTCCGTCAAGCGCATCGACGTGATCTATATCTGCTCAAACAGCCAGATCGCCCGGCAGAATCTTCGGGACTTGAACGTACTCACGACCGAAGAGGAGCCCATCCGCACCGCCGACCGGCTGACGATGTTGCCCACCACCCTGGCCAACCTGGGGAAGGTCAATGTGGTCGCCTTTACGCCTGGCACATCCTTCCAACTCGGAGACAGTGCAGGCCGGGTCGGTGAGCGCGCAATGTTGTGGACGCTTGTCAAGGACCATGCGGTGGGCTGGGCTAAGCTGCTCGCACGCGACCGAGCGCTGCAGATCTTCAGGGGGCGCGCGTCGGAAAGTCGCTTTCGGAACGAGCTCGATGCGCTTGCCGAGTTCGATCCGCCCCGTTCGGTGGTTACGAAGTTCGGCCAAAAAATACGCGCAAACAAGCTTGGGAAAGAGTTCACATTCATCTCGGATGGACGCCGAGCATACGACGACACGCGCGGGCGAAAACTGCTTGCTGACTTGCGTCGTCTGCTCGCTGAGGTCTGCATCGACCAACTGAGCCCGGACCTGGTCATCCTCGATGAGTTCCAACGCTTCAGCCATCTATTGGACGGCAAAGGCGAGGATGCCGAGCTGGCCAGCCAGCTGCTCAAGCATCCCACGGCACGCGTGCTTCTGCTGTCTGCAACCCCGTACAAGATGCTGACCAACCCCGAGGATGACGAAAGTCACTTCGAGGGATTCGGCCGCACGGTGAAGTTTCTGCTTGGCGAAGGGCGCGAGCCGGAACTGACGGAACTACGTCGCTCCTTGGGTGCGTTGCGGACAGGAATACTCGGGCATCGCGATCCAGAGCGCCTTTCATCAGCCCGCGACAAGGCCCAGTCGATACTCCGCAGCGTGATGGTCCGCACAGAGCGTTTGGCCGCAACACCGGATCGTGACGGAATGCTTGACATCAGCCCGCCCGACATCCCCTGCACCGTTACACCTGCTGATGTGGATTCTTTTGTAGCGGTCGACAAGGCAGCTCAGGCACTGGCCGACATCCCGTCGATGATTGAGTACTGGAAGTCGGCCCCGTATCTGTTTAACTTCATGGATGAGTACGCTGCAAAAAGACGCTTGCAGCAACAGCTTCCACAGTGCACAGAACTGCAAGGCGCGCTCCGGGGAAAGCACATGTTGACGTACAAGGATGTCAACCAATTCCGGCACATCGATCCTCGCAACGGGCGGCTCCGCTGGCTGCTTGAAGACCTGGACGCGGCTTCCGCATTCGATGTGCTGTGGGTGCCGCCCGCGCTGCCGCAGACGCAGCTGGGCGGACGGTACGCAACGGGCGCTGCCCTTACAAAGCGATTGATTTTCTCAAGTTGGAGCGTGGTGCCGAAATCCGTTGCCGCCCTCACCTCCTATGAGTTCGAGCGCAGACACGGACGTGTTGCGTCGGGCCAGACCGAACGCCCGTCATACAACAAGGTGCGCGAAGGCTCACGCCCGTTCGACCTCACAACGCTGCGCGGAACAGCGATGGATAACTTCACCGGCTGGTTCGCCCTGCTCCTGCCATGCAAGTACCTCGCTGATGTCGGAGACCCGCTCGCCGTCGCGAGTGCCCTCGGCGAAACAGTGCCACTCTCGCTCGCTGCGTTGCGCAGACACGTCACCGAGGTTCTAGAGACGCGACTTGCGCCGCTGCTTTCGATGGCACCGCCATCGGGCGCCGGGCGCAGCATCTGGTACTCCGCCGCACAGCTTTGGCTTGACCCCGACCTGGCCGAGCTCACCGCCGAGCACTGGATCGGCACCGAAAGGGACTCCCAGGCATTTCGAGAGCATTGGGCGCGTCTGGTCGAGGTTGCGGGATCGCCCGACACATGGGGCCCTTGGCCAAGCGATCTCGTGCGTTGGCTCACCGACCTGGCAATCGCAGGCCCTGCCATCTGTGCACTTCGAGCGATAAGGCGGCAACGCAGCCGGTTCGACACCGATCTCACCGCTCACGCCCTGCGGGCTTCCACGGCTTCCATTGCCTGGGCGTTCACCAGCTTCTTCAACGCTGCCGAAGCGCAGGCGATTGTCGAGTCAAGCGTTCCAGTAAGGTGCGACCACTGGAAGAAGCTCCTGGTCCACTGTGCCGAAGGCGGGCTTGGCAGCGTGCTTGACGAGTGGTTCCACCTCATCCCCGACCAATGTCGGCTTAACAAGGCGTCGGACACGCCGTTAGAAGATATGGCTGCATTGGCATCGGAAGTGTTGCGCCTCAACGATGGGCGAAGCTTCAGCGACTTCTATGATCGAATCAGCCGTACGGGAGAGGCCAGGTCACACGCGCTTCGATCACACTTCGCCATGCGTTACGGCCAAGCGCGTGGGGCCACTGCCGAGGGAGAGAACCCGGTTGCGGTGCGCAACGCGTTCAACTCTCCATTCCGCCCATTCGTACTGGTGTCGACCTCGGTTGGACAAGAAGGGCTGGACTTCCACTACTACGCCCACGCGATCGTCCATTGGAACCTTCCCGGCAATCCGGTCGATCTCGAACAACGCGAAGGGCGCGTCCATCGTTACAAGAACCACGCCGTGCGGAAGAACGTTGCTGCGCGCTTTGCGCACGACCCTGCGATCTTGACCTCAACCGATCCTTGGGAAGGCCTCTTTGCGTTGGCGACCGATAAAAAGAGCAGCGATGGCGGCCTACGACCCCACTGGATCTATGACGGTGAGGCACAAATCAAGCGCCTCGTTCCGATGCTCCCATTCAGCCGCGAGGTCGGGAAGCTGCAGCAGCTCGTGGAAGCTACGAGCTTGTACCGTATGACGATCGGCCAGCCGCGGCAAGCCGAGTTGATGGAAGTACTCGCTGGACTCAGCAAAGAAGAGCAAGACACACTCCGTGCGGCTGTCTCGATTGATCTCAAGCCCGGTAAAAGCTGATCTATTTGCTCCCTCCACATGACCAGAACCTGGCTAGCTGGCGAGCCACAATTCAGCCAAGAGACTACGCGCTGCAACCAGCAAGACAACATCTGCTCTCAATGCTATACCTGCGTCAATAGGGGTTCGAAGCGAAGGCTATTCACCCCCGATAACGCGCCCTTATCGACAGGTTGAAGGTGGCCGCACGCCCAGAATGCGCATCCGCCTTGGCATCGTGGAACACCCGCGGCCATGAAGTCCCCTCTTCTAGGCAAACAAAGTTGGATCAACGCTGCACTTGTTCAGTCAGGTGGGCATGGATGATAGGGCGGGGTCGCTGGTACCGGGCGGGATTGGGAGGGAGTCTCATCAGACAATGGCCAATATTCAAGCCTTCTTGAGCTGCGAGCTGCATCCTAGAATCCGGGGCTTGGGGTGTCGTGCTCGTCGTCAGTCTCTTGTGCCGACGTTCCCTGCTCATTGGCGTAGGTGGTGGCGTCTCGTTCCAGCAATGCGTCGAGCGAAGGCGCAGCAAGAAGCTGGAACTGTCCATCAACTGCGGACACTGTTAGCCAAGTCGCCGCGTGGCCTCCGCTCCCATCACTGTCGCCTACTCGGAAGGTTCGGATGTGTTCCAAGTAGGTGAGCAGAACCTGTGGCGGCACTCCCCACGAGGGCCCTTTGTCAGGTGAAATTTCTCGGGTTAAAAGCTTGATCAGATCAGACGCTGAGAATGAATCCGCCTTACCGTCAAGCTCGAATGCGCTGAGATACTGTGCGAAATGCAGGTCAACTCGTGTAGCCGCATGCTCACCAAAGCAGATGAAGTGGCCTAGTAGCGACGTATTCCGCCAATCGGAGATATCCATCAGTGCCTCTGGGAAGCCAGACTTCCACTTCTTCCGCTCACCGCGCATGTCTGCCTGTCGGCGCTTGAACTCAATGGCCATACATCGCTGACCACCAAGCACAACGTCACCGAGACTTCTATCCAGCGGAGTCTGCTGGAACAGATTGACCGCCAGGGTCCGCCCCTGCCGCCCGCCTTCATATCCGAGCGCATAGATGAACGCGCCTAAGAGTTGATTTTCGTAAGCGATGGAAACCATGTCCCTGGTACTTGCTTGGTACATCAAGGAATAGCGGCCGCGCCATCCCCATCTGTAGTCACAAATGGGCGGTGCAGCGATCGCCTATGCCAGGAGCGCCGCGAGCGGTAGATGCGCTAGGCGCCGGGAACCCGATTCCTATGAGGCGTCCCGCTCCGATCGGGCACGCTCGATCACCTTTTTCTGTCGACCAACGAATCGGTCGGGAACACCTCAAGTTCCGATATACCCGTCGAGCTAAGGCGGCATTGGAGATGCTGATCAACGACTCGCTCGGAATGGGTCACACGCCTGTGTACGTAATGCTGTACTAGAGGTAGACAAGCTCCGGCTCCCCGGCTTCGACTCAACCACGATTCATGTCGATCTGACGGTCGAATTCACCTTCGGAGCTCGATTGAACCTGCAACGAACATAGGAACCCCGGTTTGCAGTTCACGCTACTGACTGCCAAAGGGGCGGGCTGCAGGGTGCAGCCCTTCCTTCTTGATCAGGACTGTCTGTGATCGCAGCGGCTTGCCGCAGCCCGCAGGTCGAGCCTTCTCGATGACGGTGTGAGGCCTCCACTGCGCTGCGATCTGCATATCTATCCAACCGCGCAAAGCTCAATCAATGAATCCATTGAGCTGCGCAGGTGATTTGATTCGGCAGGCCTTGCAATAACATTGATCCCAACCACCTTGATACCCTTCGAATAAGGGGCAAATGTTCTGCTGAATCAAAGTCTTGCGAACACTCTGGCAGGTCGCTAGAGTCGTGGAGCTGTCGTGGTTCTGGAAGTGCCCGTGACTTCAGCTGATTGCTTGGAGATCATCCATCTCCGCACCTGCGTTGCACTCCTGGCGATACCACCGACGCGACCAGCACTTGGGCGCGGGAGCCCCACGCGAAGCTTGACCAGGTGCGGCCATGCAGCGTCGCTGTACATCGTCAGGGCCTTATCAAGAACACCGCAGGAATCGCTGCCTGAATGCACGGGGCACGCCTATCGCGTTCGACGTGACGGTTCGTACCCCCTTCTTCAAACCCTGCCCCGCTTCTTACTTGAGACGTTAGCGCATGACCGAGTAGCCAATACTCTCCGACCTTTAGAAATGGAAATGCCCCCGTTCGAGCGGGGGCATTTGCCTCTCGTCGGAGCGGGAGGGCGTGAAGCATAGAACTCATGCGAGGCCTAGGCTCCCCCATTTCTCCAATCAAGTCAAGCAGCCTGTCTGACGGGCCGGACTCGTATTGCCATTCCCAGGCGCCATTCGCGTGCGCCGAGGGGGGATGCTGCCCGCGATCCGGCTACCGCCCTACAGGCAGCGCGCCCGTTCGCCTTGTTCGGAGATCCCATGCCTGCTGGAGCCACCTACCGTGGTGACGACTCACACGCGAGCCATCACGTTGACCCCGCCCTGCCCTACGCCCCCCGACCGCTTTCACGAGGAAAGCGAGATCGACGCGAGGTGTTTGTCTACTACTCTCCACGTAATCAACGCGTGGTGACCGTCGCCGACGCCGTAACGTTTGCCGCAGCGCTTCAGCTGGAATTCGATTCGACAATCGCCCTCTACATCGAACGCCCACGCCGGCTGCAGATTTTTGAGAAGTTCGTGATCGATGTTTCCTTCCTGGCGATTACTCGCTCAGGGGAGCAGCGCTTCATTCTGGTATTGCCCAATGGGCGAAAAACGAGAAGCACCGGTAGTGCTGCTGGCCTTCCGGATGCGCTTGAGCTTGATGAGATCGCCAAGCGAAACGGCATCTATCTGAGCTATGTAACTGAAGATCATCTCTTGTCACAGCTGCCCGCATTGGGTGAGGCCTTTGACCTCCTACCGCTGGTATGGTCCAGCGAGAGGCTCGCAAATCGCGCCAGCCTTGCCCAGCAAATACTGAACATCCTCGGGCGCGTTGAGCGATTCAGGTTATCCGATCTGATCGGTGCCTCTTCAGCCACTACGCACGAGGTCCGGGCAACAGTGGCATGGCTGATTCATAGTGGCAAACTTCGTCTCATTGACTATGCGCAAGGCGCACCGGATGCCATTTTGGAGCGGTGCCATGCATGATCATCATTCGATCTACGATCGTGAAACCTTGCTCCAGTGGTACCGCCCTGACGAATGCGACCTGAAGGAAGAGGTACGTTTTCGTTTCCGGCAAGCCTGCGCGGCATTGACTGAAGTACTGACTGGCGAGCTGCAGATCACCAAGGCGGCCAAAGCTTACGGGCTCTGTAGGAAGCGCCTGCGCCGAATGATTCTTACCGCGCCCATGATGGCCAGTGATGGGCGTCCCCACGGCTTCAGGGTCTGCGTTCCCAACGGGGTCTACATCCGAAGCGAAACAGCCTCTATTGATGTGGAGGTTCCTCGCTCGGGGCGCCCAAGCGCAATGGGTCAGCTTCTACAGGCCATTCCTCAGATCAAGCTCTGGGTGGACGAGTTCAATCGCCCGCTCCCCCCAGGTCGCGCGCCGAAGGCGTTCAATCGGCTGCATGGTCGAATCTGCGCCGAGCTGCGCAGACGCGACCTCGCTGACCACTATCCGCTAAACACCACGGATAAGGGGCGCCGAGCGTTGCTCGACTACATGAGGCGCAGGCGGATCCAAGAGAGCGGGAGTGGGACGTGGGAGTTTGATGTCGATGCGCCCGAGGGCATCGAGCAGGTCCTTAGGCAGCATCTTTACGGGCGCACCGAATTTGATGCCCATCAGATCGATATCGAGGCAACCTTGGCAGTCGACGTGCCGGGAGGTGGGCAGGTCAATCGACGCATCACTACAATCTGGCTTCTGATAGAAATTGAGGTGCGTTCACGTGCGATCGTGTCCTGGTCGTTGAGGGTTGGACGTGCCTACACGAACTTAGATGTCGCCCTGTGTCTGGCTGTGGGACTGCGCCCCTGGGAGCGGCGTGAGCTGACAATTCCTGGGCTGTCCTATGCCCCGGGTGCGGGGATGCCAACAGGCCTTGCGGGTGACTTGGGGGCCCGGCGCTCAAGATCCATCGCCCTGGACAATGCACTGGCGCACTCTGCCCATGACCTCGAAGCAGCGTTCTGTCGCTCGCGAGGTGGCGTGCTGATCTTTGGCAAGGCACGCCAGCCTCGTTCCAGGCCTGTGGTAGAGCAGCTCTTCTCACGGCTGGAGCGCGGAGCGCTTCGCCAGATCCCTGGAGGATTTGAGCCGGCTGTCAAGCTGGGCGAGAAAAGGATTCGTATCAGTAACTTCTCGCCGGATGACCACCCCATACAGATGCAGCTCTTTGAGGAGCTACTGGACGTGATCATTGCCAACTACAACGCGACGTCACATGTGGCACTGGGTGATCTTTCGCCGCTGCAGTTCCTCCGGGCAAAGGGAAGTGGAGCGTTTGATCTCAGTCCCGATTCGGCGCGTGAGGATGCAGATGACATGTGCACGATCGTCGTTCTGCTAACCGTCCATGGGGACCGCGCAAAAGGCGTTGTTCCGCACGTCAACTATATGTACGTCAAGTATCGAGCCCCCAGCCTGGACGGTCGCTGGGAGATGATCGGCACGAAGGTCATGGCAAGAATCAATCGCAACGATCTGCGAACCATCCTGCTGATGAGGTCTGCCACAACCCCATTGGGTGCTGCCCGCGCGGCCGCCCCGTGGAGTCTTAGGGCACACGATGAAACCACCCGCAAGCTCATCATGCGGTGGATCAAGAATAGAACTGGATTCAGCATTCTGGGCACCGACTGCGCCATTGAGGCCTATGTTGCCTTCCTCAAGACTCAGGCAGCCAGTGACCAATCCGCGGTAGATCAGCTGGCGAGAATGGGTCACGTAGGCCACGACAAGGCTCCGCCTGCCGTAGGCGACATCTACAAGCAGCCTCTCCGCATTGCGCCAGATGGATGGATCAGCTTGGATGAATGACTTCTACGACCACTACAGGCACCGCTGCAGCCTCTGCACACCCACGTGGGATCACCATGAACGCTACTGATCACCCGATCTTCATTCCTGACGGCTACCAGATCAACACTCACCCCACTGAAGAGCTGGCCAACTTCATTCGCATGAGTATCAGCGAGGGAAGGCACGGCTGTTCGGCGTATGGCGGTGGAGGTGTTGGCAAGACCTCCGCCTTGAAGTACTTGTCAGATAACAGTTCCAAATGGCTCAAGGACTCTCGGGGACAACCCATGGGCGTAGCCATGCGGATGGTGATGGCTAGCGGCATTCGCCGCAGTGATGGTGCGTTCTGGTCTGCGATCAACAACCGGATCGGCATATCCAACGCAAAGGTGATCAAGGCCAGCGTCGGAATGGACCGGGTACTCAACCTGATTCGTAGCCGTTGTGGTCAAGCCAAGGTCCGACGCCTGGTGCTGTTCATTGACAATGCCCAGCGCATCACTGAAAGCGAGTACGAGTATCTTGAGGATCTCGACAGCCAGGTGCTCGATGACAACCTGAGTCTTTACTTGGTTCTGATGCGTCAAAGCGACGCTGAAGGCGTCGATGTCGGCGACGATTGGTCAGATCGAGCCTCGCACACGGTACGCAGGTGGTTCATCGACACGATGCGCTACCGTCCCATCACCGGAGCGGCCGAGGTCACCCATGCGCTTTCGCGCTTTGATTCTCAGGCTTCATGGCCAACACCGGAGATGCCCTTTAGCCGATTCTTCGCAGCATCTGCCTTTGATGCGGGTTGGCGGCTGGCAGACCAAGCGCCGATGATCCTGCAGGAGCTGGCCGCACTTCGTAAGGCCGGAAAGCTTCCCGAGAGCGAAGCACGGCCGATGGCCACCTTCACTCTCACAGTTCGGCACTTGCTCACGGAGATCGCCTGGAAGCATGAGGGCTTTCGAGAGTTCAGTCGTGAACAGGTTCGAGACGCTCTGCTGAGGAGTGGCTATCTGCGCTTGGAGTACGTTCGAGCCAAGATGCGGCTTCCTGACTATGGTCAGGGCGCGGCGTAGGAGCTGAGCGTTCATGCCTTGGTCTGACTACCTGCCCGCCCGGGCCTCGACTGCGCCCATGATTGGGGCAGAGCTCACCTGCTACCCCTACATTTCCGGATTCGGTTTGGCGCAACGGATCGTTACCCTTGCCCTGCCTTCTCCGTCGGACATGGTTCGCCTCGGTTTCAGAAACCGGGCAAGCATGGATGTGCTTCTGGCAACTCAATCGAGAAGCAAGACACGATTTTCTCTCCTTTGGGAACTAGGGCTTGGCCATACGACTATCGCTGACTTCTGGAGCCCGAGTGCATGGAGCCCGGTTCAGTGCGGGCGTCTGTTCGAGCGGCATGTGCGGCCGGTTAGGCAATGCCCAGAGTGTGTACGCCATGGCTATCACAATGCCGCATTTCAGTTGCCCTCGCTTGATGCCTGTCCCTGGCACCGCGAGCGGCTCCGCAGTACCTGCGAGCACTGCGGGCGGATTGTATTTGCCCAATTCCAGGATGGTGATCGTCTTGGAGTTTGCTCGTGCGGTATCAGCTTCATCGACCCTCGACTAGCACTGACAGAGATGCATTCGTTTCCAACGGACGAGGCATCTGCATGGCTGGAGGAGTTCAGGGAATGGAGTTGCGCACAACGGGTGATGCGGTGGATCCAGGTGCCCGAGCAAGCAACTGACTGGGATGCGGCGTTCTGCGCTATCGCCGGGGTGGCACAATCAGGGATGGGTGCCGGGGAAGGAAGTGGGGCCAGTGGGCCGGCACCCATGCAGGTCTTCGACGGTGCAACTGAGGATCCCCCTGAGGGGGCGCTATGGGGATGGTGTCACCTAGGCGGTAGCCAGACGCTAAGATGCGCGCCCTTGCCAGCTTCGGTCTTTGTACTCCTGCAGGCAGTCACGCGGGCTGTTGTCCAAAAGGTGTCCGTAGACGGAATTTCATGTCTTGAGCCGTGGGTCCACGACGGCCTCACGCCGGGTCCTGCTGAGCTCGGAGGCGCCACCAATGGAGGAAGCGGACAGGGTTGGCTTGCGCCCTATGGCCGATCGGCAGCAGGTCAGGTCTGGCTGAACCTCTCCGTGGTCGACCGTTAGGTCACTGCTGCCTGTGGCGCACTTCTAGAATTGGTGGCATGCGAGCTGGCGGACCTGCCCCTTGTTAGTGATGTCTCTCCTCAGCATGCCATCTCATGTGCCCTGGACCAAGTTCAAGGGCGCAGCCTGCTCATCGCAGCATTGCTTGCGTGCTTGGAACGTGCGTTCAGCCAAGGCCTGACATCTGTTCTGAGGGGCTTCTGGGGCAATGGGCAGCCGCGATCATGTATTGAGGCGCCCTGCTTTGGGATTGTCGGTGCACCAGGGCACTTGCAGAGTATGCAGCTCGTCTGGGTACCCATCGCTCTCTTGCCCCCGACGGGACCGAAGTCGGGGGCTTCAGATGATAAGGCCGTACGGCCGGCCAAGGCATCAGGAAAGAGGAAGTTGGAAGCCGTGAAAAGGCGCGGGATCAAGGCGCCGCGCATACTGAAGTGATCATCAAGAGCCATGCAATGGCCAGTGAATTCAGCCGGCGAGCTGTGCGGCTTCCCTGTCGGCTTGACTCTTAGAGCAGCGACCACTCCAAGCTCTGCGATCCATCAGCATACTTCTTCGAGGCTTGGTCAATACACCATCTGCAGACTGAATGGTGCGGTTCTCACATACGGCGTGACGCTGATTCCCAAGGCGATTGACAATATCTAATCTCCATGGCGCCTAACCTCAGTCGCCATCCTCAAGTTCATCCCCGGCTGACCCGATGATCTCTACGAGCGCCTTTCTGGTCCGGCTATTGGCGGTCACCCTGTAAGTTGTCCCTGCGTCGCCTCCTTGCGAAACGACATGCTTGATCAAACCGATCATACGATTCTCAGTCAGTGTGAGAATTGCGCCTTCGGCGTCATACTCGCCCGCATCCAGATGCAAGAAGGCCTTACTGGGCACGCCTGCGTAGAGGTTGGTCAGCGAGCTCTTGCTAACCGTGTTCACCCAGCTGACGTCTCCGGAGCTAGTGACGCTAATCTCCCGGTAGTTGACCAGCGGCCCACTGCTGGTTCCTACGCGACTCTGCGCCTCGGTCAGGCGCGCAGCATTGATCGGCCAACCTCGAATTGCAAAGATGCCGCGATCGACTTGACGCAACAGCGGTGAATAAGCCAAGGCAACAGAGAATGAGACAGCGTTGATCCCAAGGCCTGTAACAAGGACCTCATGCAGCTCACTGCGAGAGGCCAATCCACCTCGAAGCTTGAGTTCCTCAACGATTGAGTGTGCAACTCCCTTCTTGCCTTCCTGAGCTGCGTCAGGGCTGGCCAGCCGGAAATCATCCCCTTGCTGACAAATCAAGGCAGGCGTCTTGGCTAGAACCCACTGCACGACCTCCATCGGCGGCCAGATGCCGGCATCCTCTGCGACGTCCGAAGAAGCGATACGGGAGTGTCGTGTCACTCCGCTGTAGATGACCTCAATGTCCAGAGCACCCTTGGCATTGGACAGAATGTCGATGGCTCGGTTCACGACTCGGTTCGCACTTCCGTCGATACCGAACCAGTACCAAGCTTGATCTTCATCTATCCACTCGAACCCTGGAGCATGAGCGATAATAGAACGGAACTCTTCAGGCGCGATCCAGTCACCGTGCTGGCGCATGGTCAAAGCCCAGACGAGATTGACCTGGGCAGCCCCGCAGTGCCTGATCGCCGCCTTGGACTGGCTAATTCCGTCCATGAACCAATCCGGCAGCTGCCCAGCAAGCACGACAGGTTCTCCCTTCTTTATACGGATGATCTGTACTGGAAGAGATCGCCCAAGCACTTCACGTCCATAGTCAATCGCACCCTGCAGGCTCAGTGTTCCGCCCAAGAGACTGCGCAGTCGCTCCTCGGCTTCGGGAACTGCAGCTCCCCCTAGACCCTGACAGGCGTCAACCAGCGCATCAAACTGCGCTGTCAGTACCGCGGTTGTTGGAAGGAAGGACAGCTGTTTGTCCACAATCTGGCGAATTCGCTCGCGGGTGATCCCATGAATCTCCCCGATGGCCTGCAGCGTGCTCTCGGCATCTCCTTGCCCGCCGTAGCGGGCCCTGAAAACCAATGCATTTCGCTCCGCATGGGAAGGGGCATGCGCGCGCCGGCTCAGTAGGCGACCATTAAACAGAATCTCCTCGTACAGATCCGTCGGAGGACCCATCGACGCAATGACCTCGGCCTCAATAGCCCGCCCCTGACGCACGTCGAAATCTGGGCCGGGTGGCTCGACGCCACATGCCTCGGCGATCGCACAGATATCCTTGTACTTGGGGATTCTGCTGATTGCGGCGTTCTCCCACGCTGCCACCGACATGTGGGACCTTCCTATCCGTTCGGCAAGCTCCATCTGCGTAAGGCGACCTCTAGGATTGTCTCGACGTGCAGAGCGAAGCCAGAGCTTCAACGCATTGCGCGAAGCCCGGGAAGGCGCAACCGATCCTTCTGGTGCATTGATGTCCAAGACGGCAGGGGAAAGATATTCAGCGGCCCGTACTACAAGATCGTGGGCCGGATAGCCGGTAGCAGCGGAGATCCTACTGATCTCCTCTGGTAGAGGAGTCTCTTGGCAATGCGAGCTGAAGAGCTTGACGAGGCGCTTCCTCAGGATTCCCGTCTTCGCATGAATATCCGAGATCCCTTCGGATCGTTGCAGCGAGAGCGACATCCAGTTCTTGATGATCTCTACAGCGGACTCGCCTGAGAGCTCTTCAACTTCGGTACCGATCCATCCGTCGAGCACAGCCCCTCCCTCGCCGCCCATGCCTGCGCCACACCCTGGCGCCCCGCAGATGACTATGGCGCGCCGTCTGCGGACTGTCCACCTCTGCGCCTAGATGCGAGAACTTAGGCGCCTATGGTGCCCTCGAGCGCAATGAAGCGCGCTAATCAGCCCCCCCCTTCTGTCGGTTGGCCGTTGCCAGGCGCAGTTCAGCCCTTGGAGCCAGAGCGCGATTGTGGGTCGCCCCAGTAGTTGAGTTGGATATGCGCCACTGAATTTGGGGCATCCTGTCCTTGAGTCGGACAGAAACGGGGGGGGACTATCCGCAGCTCATCGACGATGAGGCGCCTTGTCCGGCGTACGCGGAACTCGGGGAGCATTGTCCGTAGTTCGAGCGACGGACATTCCGCCCGATTCGCGCCACCAACTACGGATATTCAATGGCTTGCGAGTGAGGCGAATGTTCCCCGTCAATCAGCAATGGTTGCGGCTCTGGCTCGGCTCTTGCCTGCCTGCTCGTTCCCCCGACAAGGATGAGCTTGCAGCATGATCGAGATCGATCCCCGCGACATCTACCTTGCCGAAGTGCTCAGAACTCGCCGAGAGCGGCGGCTCGGCAATGGTGACCCCGGTTCTGGCGCCGCAACGTCAAATATTGCCTACATGAGCCGTGGGCCGAGGCCCCGCCAGCGCGTGCGAGGCGCTACCGTAGGGGCGTCGCCCCTACACCCCTGCCCATCGAGCGATTCTGGCTCTAGCCGCCCTTTCCTCGCTCATCACGTCGAATTCGCGCCAAGCGAATTCGGGTTCACCCCCGTTTTCACGGACACTTACGAGAAGGCCGATCAAGGCCATGAGGAGTGTTCATGTCGAAGCGAAGGAAGTTCAGCACCGAGTTCAAGCGCGGTGCGGTTGAGCAGGCCAGCCAGCCGGGCGTCAGCTG
>NZ_JCAFVP010000018.1:0-56835 GCF_059372495.1 Stenotrophomonas sp. YJH_SMC_80 | reverse complement strand
GGGGACGCTGCAAGTCCCCCTCCGGGGCCCGGCCCAGCCGCTGGCGGCTGTGCGTTCGGGCGCTTGCGAAGCAGTGCTTCGCAAGCAAAGCGCCCTCACCCATGTAAGCTCGGTCGCCGCATCCATGCGGCTCACGCCCCCTCAGCCGGATCCACCCCGCCTTCGACAGTTTCCTGCGATCTGTCGGAACGGCGTTCTGCTTTGGTAGGTGCCGACCGTTGGTCGGCACGGGGTCTGATTCCGTTCTGAATATCGATATCTGACAGATGTGTCGACCAAGGTCGACACCTACCAACAGCCGCGAAGATCTGTCAGAGGCGGGGCGGTGTCGGAGTGCGGGGTGTCAGCCGCATGGATGCGGCTGCCAAGCTTACAGGGACGTACTTGCAGCGTCCCCGCACTCCGACACCGCCCCGCCATCCCACGGAATGCCCGCTTTGGCTTTGGCTGTTGCCGTTGCATTGAGCAGGGTGCAGGGCTGCAAGCCCTGAAAAAAACACCCTCACTTCACCCAGCTGTCGATCTCGCCGTGGGCGAACGGTCCCAGCTTTGCCTTCACCAGCCGCCCCTGCGCATCGAACAGCACGCTGTAGGGCAGCAGGCCCTGTGTATTGCCCAGCTGCACGCTGGCATCGCGCGGCCCCGGGGTCTCGATCACGATCGGATAATCCACCGGTACCCGCTGCAGGAAACCGCGCACGTCTTCCGGCGTATCCAGCGCCAGTCCCAGCACCTGTACACCGTGCTCGCCCTGGACATGTGCGAAACGCGCCAGTTCGGGCATTTCTTCAACGCAGGGCGCGCACCAGCTGGCCCAGACATTGATCAACAGCGGGCGACCGCCAGCGTGCTGGCGCAGGTCCAGCGGCCGGCCTTCAAGATCGGGCAGCGACAGCGCGGGCAGGCTGTCGCCGACCTGCAGGGCAGGTGCCGCAGCCGCCACAGCAGGCGCCGCTGGCATGGCCTCAGGCGCAACCGGCGCAGGAGCCAATCGATGCCCGGCCCACAGGCCAAGGCCGGCGGCCAGCACCGCTGTCCACAGCAGCGCTGGCCGTTGCCACTTCATCGTGCGGTGCGCAGCAGCGCTTCCTCCACCACCGCCTGGGTCAGCAGGGTCGGCAGCACGGTCGGCGGTGCGCCGGGGCCGTACACCACGTACAGCGGCACGCCGACGGCCTTGTGCTCTTCCAGGAACGTGGTGATCTGCGGATCGACGTTGGTGTAGTCACCGCGCATGTACACCGCGTTGGTGCGCTTGAGCAGGTCCTTGAACTCCGGCCGCGACAGCACGGCGCGCTCGTTGGCCTTGCAGCTCACGCACCAGTCGGCGGTCATGTTGACGAACACCACGCGGTTGTCGGCGCGCAGGCGGTCCAGCAACTGCGGCGAATACTCCACCACGTTGTCGCTGGCGGCCTGTGCGGCGCGTGCCGGCGCTGCCAGCTGGGTCACGCCCCAGGCCGGTACCAATGCGCCGATCGCCAGCAGCACGCCGAGCAGGGTCACCGCACGCGAGCCGGTCCAGCGGTTGCGCTCGAACAGCCACAGGCCGAAGGCGAACAGCAACAGGCCACCCAGCACCAGCGCCATGCCGTCCACGCCGCGTTGCTTGCCCAGCACCCACAGCAGCCACAGCGCGGTGGCGTACATCGGGAAGGCCAGCACGTGCTTGAGCGTTTCCATCCACGGGCCGGGCTTGGGCAGGCGGCGCGCCAGCGCCGGCACGAAGCCGATCAGCAGGAACGGCAGCGCCAGGCCCAGGCCGAGGAACAGGAACACGGTCATCGCCTTCAGCGGCGGGGCAATGAACGCGTAGGCGATCGCGCCACCCATGAACGGGCCGACGCAGGCACTGCCGACCACGCAGGCCAGCGCACCGGTGAAGAAGTCACCGGCCGGGCCGCTGCGGCTGGCCAGCGACTGGCCCAGGTTGCCGATGCCGCCGCCCAGGGTGAACACGCCGGACAGGCTCAGGCCTACCGCGAACATGATGTAGGCCAGCGCCGCCACCACGCCCGGGTGCTGCAGCTGGAAGCCGATGCCGACGGCGTTGCCGATTGCGCGCAGGCCCACCATCAACGCACCGATCACCGCGAATGCGACCAGCACGCCCAAGGTGTACCAGAGCGCGTGGCTGCGTGCGCGCTGCGGGCTTTCGCCACTCTGTGCCAGGCTCAGGACCTTCAGCGACAGGATCGGCAGCACGCAGGGCATCAGGTTCAACACCAGGCCGCCGGCCAGCGCCAGCAGCAGCACCCAGACGAACGAACGGTCCGGGTTCGGTGTGGTCGCCGGCGGGCGCGTACGCAGCGCGTTGTCACCGCGCGCATCGGCGGCGAATTCATTGCCGTCCACGGTGCCTGCGACGGCCGGGGGGGCGGCATCCGTATTGGGCACCGTCGGCAGCAGGCGCAGGGGGGCGCCGTTGGCGCCTTCGCGTGGCGCCACAGCCAACGGGCTGATTACCTCGTTGCGCGGCGGTGCCTGGTCGGCGCTGGCGCTGACCTTGCCGGCCGGGATCGACAGCTTCACCCGGCGGGTCATTGGCGGGTAGCAGATGCCATCGGTCTGGCAGCCCTGGAAGGTCACCACGAGGGTGCCGTCAACCGCGTCGGCAACCGTGCGCCGCAACGGCAGCGGCACTTCCACCTGGTTGAAGTACACCGAGACATCGCCGAAGTGCTCGTCGCGATGCGATTGCGCGGCTGGCCAACGCGGCGTGCCGGCCTGCACGCCGGTGCTGCCTTCCAGCTTCAGCGAGGTGCGGTCGCGATACAGGTAGTAGCCCGGTGCCGGGCTGAAGCGCAGCAGCAGGGTGTTGCCGTCGCTGGCGATGGCATCGAAGCCGAACGCCTGTTCCGACGGCAGCGGCAGCGCCTGGCTGTTGCTGGCCGCACCCGGCAGGCGCAGGCCGCCGCTGTTGCCGGCACCGGCCAGTGGGTTGTTGAACGGACTGGCCGCACCGGCGCGGCTGGCCGGGGCCGCCGCCTGTGCACCGCTGCCGGGCAGGGTGACCTGCACCACGCGCTTCTGCGGCGGGTAGCAGACACCGGCATCGGCGCAGCCCTGGTAACGCACTTCCAGACTGATGGTACCGGCGGCCTCGGTCGGCGTGCCGGGCAGGCTGGCCTGCAGGCGCTCGCGATAGGTTTCGACCTCGCCGAAGAAATCGTCGTGGTGCTTGTCGCCCTTGGGCATCTGCAGCGCGCCGGCATTGAAGGCCGGGTCGGCCTTGACGCTGGTGCGGTGGCGATACAGGTAATAGCCGGGCGCGATCTTGAACTGCAGTTGCACCTGGCCACGTTCGGGGGCGGTGGCGGTCAGCGCGAACGCCTGGTCCACCGGCAGCAGGTCTTTCTCATCCAGGGCGAACGCCGGCAGCGAGAGCCACAACAGGGCGCACAGGGCGGCGCCACGCGCAAACAGAGTCTTCAATCAGTGTCCTCCCGGGTCTGTGCCCGGATCCAGTCCAGATACGCCGGCAGGCCGGCCCGGGTTTCGACCGCGATGCACTCCGGGAGTTCATACGGATGCAGTTCGACGATCCGGGCGATTGCGTCATTGACGCGACTCGCGGTGGTCTTCACCAGCAGCTGCAGCTCGGCGTCGGTGGTCACCTCGCCCTGCCAGCGGTAGGTCGACTGCGCGCCATCGAGGCGGGTCACGCACGCGGCCAGGCGCTCGCCAACCAGCGCGTGCGCGATGCGCTCGGCACTGGCCCGGTCCGGGCAGGTGGTCAACAGCAGCAGGACGGGATCGACGGTCGACATGACCGTCGAGTATAGGGCCGCCGCCGGGTCAGGACCCGGCGGCGGCCGTGGACCGCTGCGTTGCGCGGTCAGTTGGCCAGCTGGCAGGTGGCCGGCTTGGCCGAGGTGAACAGGCCAGGGGTCGCCCACTCGGGGTGGTCGATGAACGGGTTGCGGTTGCCCTGGAAGCTGTAGATCACGTCATTGCGCGCGCGCTCGGCATCATCCGGCGGGTCGGACAGGTGCCAGTCGATCAGCGTCGACAGCAGGCCCATGTAGGCCGGTGAGCTGCTGGTCTTGACGATCCTGCTGCGGTCGTCGGTCAGCTCCAGGTCCGGCTCGGACTGGCCAGTGGCTGCATCCTTGCCGCCCTCGTAGCGGATCGCCATGTACATTACCGCACGCGCCATGTCGCCCTTGCGCTTGCCCCACACCTCGAACGTGCCGGTGTTGCCGTCCGGCGTGCGCACCCAGTTGGAGTTGCCCGGATAGCCACCACTGCCGCCACCCTGGCCGTTGTTGGCCTCGGTGGCGCGCTCGCCGCAGCTGGCGTCGCACTTGCCGAACGGCTTGTTGCCACGGTCGGCGTTCCACTGTGCATCGGTCAGGTACAGCATGTGGGTGTCGGTATACGGCGCGTACGGCAGGCCCTTGTCACCCGTGGTGGTGGCAAAACCCAGCGAGTTCGGCCAGGTGTGCTCGCGGTTGTACTTCAGGCCACTGCCGCTGCCGGCGCGATCGGTCACCTTGGCGTAGCTGCGGTTGCGATACGCGTCAAGGATGCGGTTCGGGTTGTTCGGGTCCTCGTCTGCGATCTCCAGGATGGTCCAGGTACTGGTGCCCGAGCCGCTGTACGGGTAGGCGGTGTGGCCCTTGATTGTCGCGTGCAGCGAGCAGCGCAGCTGGCTCGGGCTGGAGGTGTTGACCTTGGAGTAGTAGCCGGCCGGCACACCCGGGTTGCCCGGGTCCGGATTGCCGCCGGTGCTGGCCACGGTGAAGGCGATGCGGCTGTCGGCCGCCGGGTGTGCGCCCTGCAGGTCGGTGATGCGCGCGGCGCGGATGTCGAAGCGGCAGGCTTCACCGGCCACCAGCGCGGTGTTGGTGGACAGCTTCACGCTGCGTCCGCTGGCCGGGAAGGTCAGCGGCACGCTGCCGGAGGTACCGCAGCTCAGCGCGAACGCGCCGCTGGCCAGGTTCACCGTCTCGCTGAACACCACTTCCAGATCGGCCGCGGCCGGGAAGGTGCTGCTGCCCTGCGCCGGGGTGGTGGTGGACACCGACGGCGGCGTGTTCGGGCCCGGGGTGCCGCCGCCACTGAAGGTCTGGCCGTTGTTGCAGCTGCCGAAGGTCTGCCTGGCCGACTCGGCCCAGGTGAAGTGGGCGTACTGGCTGCCGCTGCCGGTCAGCTGCAGCGAGGTGCCCGGCGCCGTGCTGTTGGTCTCGGCCACCGGAATGTTCTGGCTGGTCATGCCGGCGGCAGGGCCACCGGAGGCGGTGATGGCGCCCTCGTAGCTGAGGAACTGGACCACCTTGCCGCTGGCGTCGACCAGGGCGATGCCGTCGTTCGGGCCGTTCTGGATGCCGTTGGTCGGGTAGTTGACCACGGCGATGCTGGCGCTGCCGCAACCGGCGGCGGTGCCGGCCGGGACCGGGTTGTTGGCGTAGACCGTGGCGGCCGAAGGATTGCTGCCGTTGTAGAGGTAGAGGCGGTAGCCGGACAGGTCTTCACCTGCGGTAGCGACCACTTCGATGGCTTCGCCGACGTCACCGGCGGCGGTGCTGTCGTCGTAGTGCAGTTCGTTGATGAAGACCTCGGCCTGGGCCGGCGCCGCGGCCAGTGCCAGCAGGCAGGCGGCGGCAAGCGGGGACAGCAATCGCATCGACTACTCCTTGTGATTGGGAATGCCTGACCGAGCCTAAGGCCGATCCAGTGACACTTTGTCGTAAATGAACGTCAGATATCTGACAGTGCGACGCTTGTCACCGAAATTGTCCAGGACCGACGCCTTGGCCGAGGCGCGCGGGTGGAAAAATTTTTTCATTCCGCCCTTGAAAGGGGGCGGCGGGGCTCCATCTCTGCCCTGCTCCCGACGTTGTCGGGTTTCTTCACGTGCGGTTCTGGCACTCGCCTGGGGTGAGTGCTAACATCGCCGGACTTTTTTAGACCAATCAATCACTTAAGAGGTCTCCTATGAGCATCAAGCCGCTGCACGACCGCGTTGTGGTCAAGCCGATCGAAGCCGACGAAATCTCCGCCGGTGGCATCGTCATCCCCGACTCGGCCAAGGAAAAGTCCACCAAGGGTGAGGTCGTGGCCGTCGGCCCGGGCAAGCCGCTGGACAACGGCAACGTGCGCGCGCCGTCGCTGAAGGTCGGCGACAAGGTCATCTATGGCCAGTACGCCGGCAGCTCGTACAAGAGCGAAGGCGTCGAATACAAGGTCCTGCGCGAAGACGACGTGCTCGCCGTCATCGGCTGAGCCTCGGCGCGACCTGTTTCAACCTGATCCCAAACTCCCAGCCGCCGGGCACCGTCCGGCGCTACCAATGAGGTAAATGCAATGGCTGCCAAGGATATTCGTTTCGGTGAAGACGCCCGTTCGCGCATGGTGCGCGGCGTCAACGTTCTCGCCAATGCCGTCAAGGCCACCCTGGGCCCGAAGGGCCGCAACGTCGTGCTGGAAAAGAGCTTCGGCGCCCCGACCATCACCAAGGACGGCGTCTCCGTCGCCAAGGAAATCGAACTGGCTGACAAGTTCGAGAACATGGGCGCGCAGATGGTGAAGGAAGTTGCTTCGCGCACCAACGACGATGCCGGCGACGGCACCACCACCGCCACCGTGCTGGCCCAGGCCCTGATCCGCGAAGGCGCCAAGGCCGTTGCCGCCGGCATGAACCCGATGGACCTCAAGCGCGGTATCGACAAGGCCGTTTCGGCCGCCGTCGCCGAGCTGAAGAACATCTCCAAGCCGACCGCCGACGACAAGGCGATCGCCCAGGTCGGTACCATCTCGGCCAACTCGGACGAGTCGATCGGCCAGATCATCGCTGACGCGATGAAGGAAGTCGGCAAGGAAGGCGTCATCACCGTTGAAGAAGGCTCGGGCCTGGACAACGAGCTGGACGTGGTCAAGGGCATGCAGTTCGACCGCGGCTACCTGTCGCCGTACTTCATCAACAACCAGCAGTCGCAGACCGCTGACCTGGATGACCCGTTCATCCTGCTGCACGACAAGAAGATCTCCAACGTCCGTGACCTGCTGCCGGTGCTGGAAGGCGTCGCCAAGGCCGGCAAGCCGCTGCTGATCGTGGCCGAGGAAGTTGAAGGCGAAGCGCTGGCCACCCTGGTCGTCAACACCATCCGTGGCATCGTCAAGGTCGTGGCCGTCAAGGCCCCGGGCTTCGGCGACCGTCGCAAGGCGATGCTGGAAGACATGGCCGTGCTGACCGGCGGCACCGTGATCTCCGAAGAAGTCGGCCTGTCGCTGGAGAAGGCCACCATCAAGGACCTGGGCCGCGCCAAGAAGGTGCAGGTCTCCAAGGAGAACACCACCATCATCGACGGCGTCGGCGACAAGGCCAACGTTGATGCACGCGTGGCGCAGATCAAGACCCAGATCCAGGACACCTCCTCGGATTACGACCGCGAGAAGCTGCAGGAACGCGTGGCCAAGCTGGCCGGCGGTGTTGCCGTGATCAAGGTCGGCGCCTCGACCGAAATCGAAATGAAGGAAAAGAAGGATCGCGTCGACGACGCCCTGCACGCCACCCGTGCGGCCGTTGAAGAAGGCGTGGTTCCGGGCGGCGGCGTTGCCCTGGTCCGCGCGATCACCGCGCTGGCCGGCCTGAAGGGCGCCAACGAAGACCAGAACCACGGCATCCAGATCGCCCTGCGTGCGATGGAAGCCCCGCTGCGCGAGATCGTTGCCAACGCCGGTGACGAGCCGTCGGTCATCATCAACAAGGTCAAGGAAGGCACCGGCAGCTTCGGCTACAACGCCGCTACCGGCGAGTTCGGCGACATGCTGCAGTTCGGCATCCTGGACCCGACCAAGGTGACCCGTTCGGCGCTGCAGAACGCGGCCTCGATCGCTGGCCTGATGATCACCACCGAAGCCATGGTTGCCGAAGCTCCGAAGAAGGACGAGCCGGCCATGGGCGGCGCCGGTGGCATGGGCGGCATGGGTGGCATGGGCGGCATGGACTTCTAAGGTCCACGCCCGCGTCGGACGTTGCCGGCCCTGGCCGGCGCGTCTCCCCGATGCAAGGAAAAACCCCGCCGCGAGGCGGGGTTTTTTTGTTGTCCGGTTGCCGCCATGGCGCCGCGTCGCTACGCTCGCAGGACCATGCCTACCTCGTTCATCGTCGTCGACGACTTCCTCTCTCCAGCCGATGCACACGGCCTGCGCCAGGCCGGGCTGGGCCTGACCTACCCGGCGCAGGAGGGGGCATTCCCCGGGCGTAATTCGCTCGAACGGCTGGAGCTGGACGGCCTGTCCGAGGCCGCGTCGCGGTTGGTCAACGAGCCGCTGCGGCCGGTCAATCCGTTGCAGTCGCACGGCAAGTTCCGGCTGACCCTGGCCAGCGATGTGGGTCGCGCCAAGGTGCACACCGACCATTCGCACTGGTCCGGCATCCTCTACCTCAGCGCCCCGGAGCACTGCGAAGGGGGTACCGAGTTCTTCCGCCATCGCCGCACCAACACCGAGCGCATGGCGCTGAACGCCCACGAGCTGGCTGCGCTGGGCTACGCCAACGGCGGCGACATGCATCGGGACATCATCGAGCGCGACAGCGTCGACGACAGCCAGTGGGAAATGACCATGCGCATCCCGATGCGCTTCAACCGCCTGGTGCTGCTGCGCCCGTGGTTCTGGCATACCGCCGGCCCGGCCTTCGGCGACCGGCCGGAGAATGGGCGGCTGGTCTACCTGATGTTCTTCGAGCAGGCGCGTTGAAGGGAGGTCATCCACGCATGGCGTGGATCTACTTCACGAATGCCTTTGCTGCGCCGTACTCCCACTGCCACGGTACGCCGATGTCGCCGAGCACGAAGGCCACCAGCGCCGGGAAGGTCGCCTCGGCGCGCACATCGTTGCCCAGGATCACCACGCAGCGCTGCTGCTGCTCGACGCACACCAGCGTATTACCGACTGCATCATCGTGGCCGCCCTTGTAGAAGCCCGCGCCTTGCGGGCCACGGAACGTCACCACCCCCAGGCCGGCCGCCAGGTCCTTGCGCTGCAGCGCCTTCGGCAGCTCCGGCTGCAGTGTGGGGAACTGGCTGGCGGTGGTGATCGGCAGCTGCGGCCGCACCAGCTCCTTGCGCATCTTCGCTGACAGCCCATCGCCGCGCACGTAGCCGGCGGCGAAACGGGCCATGTCGGCGATGGTGGTATCCATCGAACCGGCCGCGCGTACGCGGCTGCGCTCATCGTGCGGCTTGGCGGTGCCCTCCATGGTCCAGCCGTCGGCCAGGTTGGTGGCGAAGTCCCCGCGCCACATCATGCTGGTGCGGGTCATGCCGAAGCGGTCGAATACCCGCTGCTGCATCAACGCACCCACATCCTCGCCCAGCCGTCCGCGTTCGATCACGAACTGCAGCAGGATCAGCCCTTCGCCGGAATAGCCGTAGCGGCTGCCTGGATCGAAGTGGAACTTCAGCCGGCCGTCCGGTTCAAGAAACCCGAAGTTGGCAAAGCCACTGGCGTGGTTGAGCAGCAGGCGAGGGGTGAGCTGGCGCCAGCGCGCATCATCGGCCAGCACGCGGTAGTCGGCGTACTTCTTCGTTTCGGGCGGATAGTCCGGCAACGGCTTGTCCAGCGCTGTGGCGATGCTGGCATCCAGATCGATCCTGCGGTCCTGCGCCAGCTGCGCGACCAGATGGCCGAATGCCATCTTGGTCAGCGAGGCGGCGTACATCACCGTATCGGTGCGCAGTGGTTCGCCTGCGGTATTGCGCTCGCCGTAGGCGGCGACGTGCACCACCTTGCCGCCGTCGATCACCGCCAGTGCCATGCCGCGCGCCTGTGCGGCCTGCATCAACCGCTGCGCTTCGGCATCGATGCGGACCGGCGAGGGTACCGGGGGAGGTGCAGCCAGCACGGCCAGCGGGTACAGCGTCAGCAACATCAGGGCAGCACGGCACATGCGTGGAACTCCTGGTGGGGCGCACGGTGATGCTACGCCAGGCTGCCGCTGGCGTCATTGCCGGATGTCAGCTGGCCTGCGGCCGGCGCAGGCAGATCCGGGACGCGCCGGCACCGATGTCCACCTGGCCGCCGCGCATTGCATCCGCACCAAGGATCAGCGCCGGCCGGGCCTCCAGGCCGATCGCCTTGAACACTGGCAGTTCGCTGATGCGGACCTCCATCGAGGGGTGCTGCCAGCCGTTGCCGGCCATGCCGGGCAGGGTGTACAGCCAGGTTGCCTGCTTTCCGCCGCCCAGGCCTTCGGTGCCCTTTTCACGCACCCGCACCCGTGCGTCGCTGCCGTCGGTGCGCAGCCCCAGTGCGCGGGCTGCTTCGGCGTTGAGGACGGTCTGCGCGGCACCGGTGTCGACCACGGCGATGGCGTCCACCGCGGGCGCGCCCAGTGCAAGCATGATGAAACCGAACTGGCGCAGGCCGTCAGTGCGTCCGGGCAGCGCATTGGGCTGGCAACCCGGTCCTTCCAGGTTCAATCCGCCGGGTGTCCACAGCGCCAGTTGATTGCGGCCGAAGTCCCAACGGGTGTCCCAGCGTCCGGTCAGATCGTTGCCGATCAAGCCGTCAATGGCCGGATCATCGTCCTTCGGCAACGACGACAGATCGACCTTCATGGCTTGGGCCTGCAGCTGCCAACTGCCCAGCTGCCAGGACGTTCTGCGTATGCGCTGCAGCCGCGCGGAGGCTGCACTTGCCCCTTGGGCCTGCGATACCTCCGCATCCGCATCTCCCAGACCGTAGCGCCGCACGACGCGGTCATCGACCAGCGTGGCGCCTGCCGCGCTGTCGACCACGAAGCGCAGCGGTTCGGCACGCCCGTCCAGCGACACGGCCACGGCCGGATGACCGCCCTGCATCCACATCGGCAGGATGTGTTCGGGGGAATCGGACGCCAGCGCAGCCAGCGGGGCAGCAAGCAGGACGAATGGGATGAGGCGCAAGGCAGGTCTCCGCAGTGATCATGGGTGACCATTGGCGCGCAGCGGCGTATCGCGGGAACATCGGCGTTGATACCGTCCTGATACAGACCTGCCTGATACTGCCTGCATGACGACTCCCGCCCGTGTCATCGTTGTCGATGACGACGCCAGCATCCGTGATGCCATCGCCGATTGCCTGTTGCTGCATGGCTACCAGGTACGGGTGGCAGCGGACGCGACGGCGCTGGACGTGCTGCTGCAGGTCGATCGCCCGGACGTGATCATCCTCGACTGGATGATGCCCGGTGAGGATGGCCTGTCGGTCTGCCGCCGGCTGCAGGCACGGGCCATTCCGATCCTGATGCTGTCGGCGATGGGCAGCGCACCGGACAGGGTGATCGGCCTGGAGATGGGCGCGGACGACTACCTGGCCAAGCCGTTCGACCCGCGCGAGCTGCTGGCGCGGGTACGCGCGCTGCTGCGCCGGCAGGACAAGCTGCGCGCGCAGGTAGCCAGTGAACTGCGCTTTTCTGGTTGGCGGTTGCTGCCGGAACAACGTCGCCTGCTGGCGCCGGATGGGAACGAGCTGGTGCTCAGCCGTGGTGAATTCAGCCTGTTGCTGGCGCTGGCCGAACGCCCCGGGCGGGTGCTGGGGCGCGAGCAGCTGCTGCAGCTGAGCCGTGGCGAACCGAGTGACAGCGTCGACCGCGCGGTCGACCTGGCGATCAGCCGCCTGCGCCGCAAGCTCGGGCAGGCCTCACCCGGTGCGGAAGCCCTGGTGCAGACATCGCGTGGCGAAGGCTATCGCTTCCACGCCGAGGTACAGGTGCTGTGAACAGCCGGTGGCCGACCGCGCGTTGGATCACGATGCTGGCCCTGGCCAGCCTGCTGCTGGCGACACTGGTCAGCGTGGCCGTGGTTGGCTGGATGCCTCGGCCCGCGCCGCCACCGATGCGGTTGGACCAGGCCGTGCAGGTGCTGCGGGGGGAGCAGGCCGCGGCACCACTGGGCCTGCATCTGGCGACGCAGGATGCGCCACCAAAGGGCAGTGCCAGTGACTGGCTCACCCAGTTGGCGGCGCTGCAGATGGGTTTGCCGGCGAAGGAGGTGCGCCTGGTCTGGAGCGGACAGGGCAAGGCGCCTGATGTGCAGGTCATCGAAGGCGGCGAGGTGCTCGACGGCACGGCGCGGGTCGGTGTACTGAAGGCGCAGGCCGCGCTGCTGACCGCGATGCAATGGCCGCCGTTTGAACTGGGCGTGCGCCAGGCCGATGGCCGCTGGCGGGTGGTCGGCAGCGATCACAGTGATCTGGCAGCTTGGCGGCGACAGGTGATACTGGCGCTGCTGGGCGGTGCCGTGTTGCTGGCGCCGCTGGCGGCGTGGGCATCGATCCGGCTGGGGCGTCCACTACGACGCTTGGCCGATGCCAGTGCACGTGTGGACCTGCAAGCCGACACGCCCCTGCCGGATGATGGCCCGCGCGAGGTACAGATGCTGGCCGCCGCGATCGGCACCGGTCGAGAGCGCCTGCGTGCGCAGGCCCAGGACATGACCCATATGCTGGCTGCAGTGGCGCACGACCTGCGCACACCATTGACCGGCCTGCGACTGCGCGCCGAGTTCGCGCCCACACCACAGGCGGCCCGGATGGTGGCGGACATCGAGCGCATGGACACGATGATCGAGCAGGTGCTCGATTACGCACGCGGCGAATTGCAGCCGTTGCAGATGCGCCCGCTGGATCTGGCCGCGCTGCTGGAGGAGTGCGTGCAGGCAGCGTTGCTGCGCGGTGTCGAGATCTCCATCCAGGGGCCGGACAGTCTGCCCTGGCACGGCGACGCGCTGCTGCTTCGGCGCGCGTTCGACAACCTTATCGACAATGCCGATCGCTATGCCGGGGCGGTGGAACTGCGGCTTGCCGTGGTTGAGCGAGGGGTCCAGCTGGAGGTGATGGATCGGGGCCCAGGTATCGCCGAGGGCGACCGAGTACGCCTGCTGCAACCGTTCCAGCGCAGCGAGCGTTCTCGTAGTCGCACCACCGGTGGAGCGGGACTTGGGCTGGCAGTGGCCGCCAATGTGGCGAGGCGGCACGCGGGCGAACTGCAGCTGCTGCACCGGGAGGGCGGCGGGCTGGTTGCGTGCCTGCTGCTGGGAAAGTTCACCTGATATCGGCTGTGGTTTACAGGCAGCGGCTGTTCGGCTGTATGATTAGGCGCCTAACCATATCACGTGCGTGAGATGATCGAAGCCAAGCACCATGCCCTGATCGAGGAAGCGCAGCGACGCGGTCACGCCAACATCGCGCCGCTGCGCCTGTGTTTCCAGCTGCTCTCGCTGTCCTTGTCGATCGATCGCGACTGCGCCGCGCGGCTGGCACCGCATGGGCTCAGCGAGGGTCGCTTCATCGTGCTGTTCCTGTTGCACGGGGCCGGTGGCGCACTGCCGCCGCATGTGCTGGCCGAGCGCGCCGGCGTGACCCGCGCCACCATCAGCGGCCTGCTCGATGGCCTGCAGCGCGAAGGCCTGCTGCAGCGTCGCAACGATGACGGGGATGGCCGCCGCCTGCAGATCGTGCTGACCGCACCGGGAAAGCGTTTGGCCGAATCGCTGTTCGAGCAGCACACGCAATGGATCGGTGGGCTGTTCAACGGCCTGGATGCTGATGAACAGCAGCAGCTGTCACAGCTGGTGCACAAGGTCTGGCAGCACACGGACGCCGGGCGGGAATCCGCAGCATGAGCACGGCCATTCCTGCGGAACGCCGGCAAGCACTCAACACCGGCCGCGTCCCCGCCACCCATCTGGCAGAATGCCTGGCAGTGGATTTTGCCGCGCTGCTGCAGGTGGTGGCGCCTGCGCTTGCACCGGAGGCGCTGCAACGCATGCGGGACGCCTCAGGCAAGGGCATCACGCTGCGCATGGCCCTGGCTGCGCAACTGCTGCGTGAGGCGGGGCAGGGGGCGCCTGCGCTCTGGCAGCATCACAGCTCCGATACAGTGCGCGGCTGGGCCTGCTACCTGATCGGCAGCGATGCCCGCGCAACGCTGGCAGGGAAGCTGCAGCAGATGCGCACACTGGCCGATGACCCCCATTTCGGTGTGCGCGAATGGGCGTGGCTGGCACTACGCACGGACATCGTTGCCGCACCACTGCAGGCGCTGGAGCACCTGCAACCGTGGTCACAGGAAACATCGCCGTACCTGCGCCGCTTCGCCTGCGAAGCACTGCGTCCGCGCGGTGTCTGGGCCACTCATATCGCACTGTTCAAGCAGCACCCGGAACATGCATCCGCGCTGCTGGAAGCACTGGCCGACGATCCGGAACGCTATGTGCAGGATTCGGTCGGAAATTGGCTCAACGATGCCGGCAAGACTCAGCCGCAGTGGCTGCGCCAGCTGTGTACGCGTTGGCAGCATGAGCGCCACAGCGACGCCAACGCCTACATCCGCAAACGCGCGCTGCGCTCGCTCCGGTAGTGCCGGCCGCTGGCCGGCAACCCCCGAACCCTCAAGGAAGAACCACCATGTCGCACACCTTCATCGAACTCTACACCGCCACCCCTGCCTGGACCACACTTCCGCCCGAGCAGCGGAACGCCTTCTTCGCCCGTATCGGCGCCGGCATGCAGCAGTTCGATCCGGTCCGCATCACGCCGCTGGCGATGGGCCGCATTGCCTCGGGCGTACCGCACGGCAGCGATGAGCAGTTCTATGCGGTCTGGCGCTGCGCAAGCCGCGAGGAGGTCGATGCGTTGATGGCCGGCATTGCCGCTACCGGCTGGCATGAGTACTTCACCACCACCCAGGCGGTAGGCGCGATGGACAGCATGGCCCAGCACCTTGCCGACCTGGCCGCCTTGTAGCGGCGCGGCAGACGCCGGCAGATCCCGGTGCTGGGCATGGGTGGCACATGCGCCTGTCACCCAGACGCGGTAAACAGGACATTGCCAATGTCCATCCGCAGGAAGGTCGATCATGCAGAGCACGCTCCAGGTCACGCTGTTCGGCCCTCTTGGCGACAGCCCGGCGTTGCAGTTGCCGGGGCTGGAGGGGCCGTCGGTGGCCATCCAGGAATCGGCCCTGCGGCGCTTGGTTTCCGATCTCTACACCGCGCGTTCCCTGCTCAACCCCGAGCAGCTGGACGAGGCCCGGCAGGAACTGGATCGCGTGCTGGAACGCTGGGCCGACATCCATGAGGGCCTGCTGCTGGATGTGGAAGTGCATGGCAAATGAGAGACGTTGCGTGGTTGCCGCCGCGTGGGCAGGGCCGGCGCGCATCTCGCTGAACCGCGTCCCCAGTTGCGGATGAAACATTTTGCACTGCGCAAAAGCTGTGCTATCAATACAACCCATGAACGCAGCCGCCACCCGCTTTTACTGGTATTACTTTCCGAAGCCACTGGCGGAGGAAGGACTGCGCTCACCCTGAAGAAAGCTTCAGACGCATTCCCGAAAGCCGCCAGCGAACCTGGCGGCTTTTTTCATGCCGCCACGCTGGGGACCCCAACGTTCCGGAGACCTCCCCCAATGCCCCCGCACACCGACGACCTGCGTATCCGCACCATCGAACCGCTGACACCGCCTGCCCAGCTGCTGGCGATGCTGCCGTGTGACGATGAAGCCTCCGACACCGTCAGCGCCTCGCGCGCGGCCCTGCACCAGATCCTGCATGGCCGTGACGACCGCCTGGCAGTGGTGGTTGGCCCATGCTCGATCCACGACCCGAAGGCCGCCATCGAGTACGCCCAGCGCCTGAAGCCGCTGCGTGACGCGCTGGCCGGGGAACTTGAAATCGTGATGCGCGTGTACTTCGAGAAGCCGCGCACCACGGTGGGCTGGAAGGGCCTGATCAACGATCCGGACCTGGACGGCAGCTTCAGGATCGACAAGGGCCTGCGCATCGCCCGTGGCCTGCTGCGCGACATCAACAAGCTCGGCCTGCCGGCCGGCGTCGAGTTCCTCGACGTGATCTCGCCGCAATACATCGCCGATCTGGTGGCCTGGGGCGCCATTGGTGCGCGCACCACCGAAAGCCAGGTGCACCGCGAACTGGCCTCGGGGCTGTCGTGCCCGGTCGGCTTCAAGAACGGCACCGATGGCAACGTGAAGATCGCCGCCGACGCGGTGGGTGCGGCCTCCAATCCGCATCACTTCCTGTCGGTCACCAAGCAGGGCGGCACCGCCATCGTGTCGACCACTGGCAACCCGGACTGCCATGTGATCCTGCGCGGCGGCAAGCAGCCGAACTACGATGCAGGCAGTGTCGCCGAGGCCTGCCAGGCGCTGGCCAAGGCCAAGCTGCCGACTCGTCTGATGATCGACGCCAGCCATGCCAACAGCCTGAAGAACCCGGACAACCAGCCGAAGGTGATCGAGGACATCGCCGTTCAGTTGGAAGACGGTGAACAGCGCATCGTCGGTGTGATGATCGAGAGCCATCTGGTCGGTGGTCGCCAGGAACTGGTGGAAGGCCAACCGCTGGTCTACGGGCAGAGCATCACCGATGGCTGCATCGACTGGGACACCACCGTGACGGTGCTGGAGCGACTGGCCGCGGCCGTGCGCGCCCGTCGCGACGTGAAGGTGTCCGAAGCCGCTTGAGTGCGGCACGTGTGTGGATGGCGGCCAGTGCCTGCGGGGGTGCGGCCGCGATCAGGGCCGGTCGGAGTTGGAGACCGGCCCATCTGCACCGGCGATGCGCCTGGCGCTGCGCATGAGCGACAGCGCCAGGTACATCGCCGGGGTGGTGCGGATTCCGCCGCGCGAACCTCAATGCACTTCGTCGTGGTACACGAACTTCGGCATTTCCCAGCGGTAGTGGATCGCCAGCAGGCGCAGCGCGAAGCCGCCGCCGAGGCAGCACAGGATCGCGGTGGCGTCGGCCACGCCCCAGTGCAGCAGCAACAGGTAGGCCGCGCCGGTCAGCAGCGCGATGATCGCGTACAGCTCCTTCTGGAAGATCAGCGGCACCTCGTTGCAGAGGATGTCGCGCAGCACGCCGCCGAACGCGCCGGTCAGCATGCCGGCGATCAGCACGATCGGCATCGCATGGCCGGCTTCGCGCGCAATCGAGCAGCCGATCAGGGTGAAGGCGATCAGGCCCAGGCCATCGAGCACCAGGAAGGTGCGGCGGAAGTGGTGCATCCAGCGCGCCACCCAGGTGGCGATCAGCGCCGCGCACACGGTGAAGCCCAGGTACTCGGGATGCTTCACCCAGCCCAGCGGGTAGTGGCCGAGCAGGATGTCGCGCAGTGAACCACCGCCGAGTGCGGTGACGCAGGCGATCATGACCACGCCGAACAGGTCCATGCGGCGGCGGCCGGCGGACAGCGCGCCGGTCATGGCTTCGGCGGAAATGGCGATCAGGTAGATGATGGACAGCAGCATGGGGCAGGCTCCGGGCGCGGTGGGGCCGGCCATGCGCGGACGCCGCCATTGCCTGCGCAATGACGGAATGACGATGACCGGTGCCGCTCCCGCTGTCCTTTTGCCTGAGAGTTCAGCGGCATGGGCCGCGTGCCCCTTCGGCGGATCGTCCCGGGCATGCCCGGTGACCTCTCTCCAGCTCGGCGAGTCGAATGCATGGTTGGTGGGATTCCAGCCCACCGGCCTGAGCGATCATGGGAGCCTGCGCCTTCGGCGGGCGCCAGCGCGGCGCCTCTCTCCTGCATTCGGGCGCCAGTATATCCGCTGCAGTGCAGCACGGCATAATCCGGGCATGGCCCCGTCCCTCCGCCCGTGGTTCCTGTACCTGCTCGAATGTCGCGATGGCAGCTATTACGCCGGCATCAGCACCGACGTGGACGCGCGTTTCGCCGCCCACCAGGCTGGCAAGGGCGCGCGCTACACCCGGGCCCGGCCGCCGCTGCGGGTGCTGGCCGTGCGCGAGTACCCGGACCGGGCCGCCGCCTCCCGCGCCGAATGGCAGCTCAAGCAGCAGCCGCGCGAACGCAAGCTGGCCTGGCTGCAGGCGGTGGATGCTCGGTCCCTGTAGATCCATGGCATACATGGATGCCTCTGTGCCGCCATGCGATGATCGCCCAGCCCTCAGCGCTGGAGACCCGGATGTCCACCGTCGCCCTGTTGTTCGCTCTCTCCGCGTCAACCAGTCCGGCTGTCGACCCGGCCACCCTCGCGGCCATCGAAGCCACCTGCCATGACTACGTGGACGGTCAGCTGGAAGCCGACCCGCAGCGCGTGGCCCGTTCGCTGCACCCGGACCTGGCCAAGCGCGCGGTCCTCGGCGATACGCCCGACGAGCGGCTGGGCCTGCGCCGCATGTCGAAGGAAGAACTGGTCGCGCTGACGAAGCAGGGCGCGCTGAAAACCCCGAAGGATCAATGGGACCGCCGCTGCACGGTGCTGGACGTGACCGGCAATGCCGCCTCGGTGCGATTGGAAACGCCGTGGTTCGTCGATTACTTCCACATGGGGCGCTTCGACCAGCGCTGGGTCATCGTCAACGCGTTGTGGTACCCGAAACCGAAGGCGAAGTGAGCGCGATGCGTGCCGCCGGTAAGGCATGGGTCTCCGTCGTCGTACTGGCCGCCGGCATCGCAATGCTGCCTGGCCTGCTGTACCTGTTCGGGCTGGCGCTGGTGGAAGGCCGGCCGCAGCCGGCGGACCGCGCGCCCAGTGGTGTGGCTGCGTGCAGCAGTGAACCGCGAACAGGATTTCAGCCGATGAATCCCTGGAGTTTCGCCGCGCAGTTCTTCGACGACGACGCGATGAAGAAGAAGGTGCCAGAGGTGGAACGGGAGGCGTTCTGGATTGCCCGCCGCCATCTTTGGCGGCAGCCACGGCACGACATGCTGCGCTGGCATCTGAGCAGCACGGCACTGACGATCTGGATTACCCGCAACTGGAGTGCCGCGCAGATTGCCGACACCGCAAGGAAGGAGGACTTCTGCCGCGCATGGTCGAAACGGCGGGTGCCCGGCGGCCCGATGAAGCGGTAGATCCACGCCATGCATGGATGATGTTGGAGTCAGAGCCCTTTCCTGCGGAGAGGGGACGGACCGCGCGGCAGCCGGCCAGCGGCCGGCACTACCGTCGGGGTCGCCGGTCTTCCTGGTCATCACCGAAGATGATGCGCGCGCTGCGCTGGTAGCTCCAGTACGCCACGGCCCAGTTCAGCAGCACTACGATGCGGTTGCGGAAGCCGATCAGGAAGAACACGTGCGCGGCCAGCCAGAACCACCAGGCCAGCACGCCCGACAGCTGCAGCCGCCCCAGGTGCACGATCGCGGCCATGCGACCGATAGTGGCCAGGTTGCCGTAGTCGGCGTACTTGAACGGGCCGGGCTCGGGCTTGCCGTGCAGGCGTGCACGGATCACCTCGGCCACGTATTTGCCCATCTGCTTGGCGGCGGGCGCCACGCCGGGTACCGGCTTGCCGTTGGCCTGGCTCAGTGCGGCCAGGTCACCGGCCACGAACAGCTCCGGGTGATCGGGCAGGGTCAGGTCCGGTTGCACCGGCACGCGGCCGGCGCGGTCCAGTGGCACGTCCAGCGTGCGCGCCAGCGGTGAAGCGGCCACGCCGGCGGCCCAGACCACGGTGCGGGCCGGCACGAACTGGTCACCGAGCGTGAAGCCCTGGCTGTCGATGTCGCTCACCGGGGTACCGGTCAGCACTTCCACGCCCAGCTTTTCCAGCTGCCGCCGTGCTTTCAGCGAAAGCACTTCCGGGAACGAGGACAGCACGCGCGGGCCGGCTTCGACCAGCCGCACCTTGGCGCTGGCCGGATCAATGTGGCGGAACTCATTGCGCAATGTATGCCGCGCGATCTCGGCCAGGGTGCCGGCCAGTTCAACACCGGTGGGACCGCCACCGACCACCGCGAAGCTCAGCCATGCGGCCTTCTTCGCCGGGTCCGGTTCTGCTTCGGCACGCTCGAACGCCAGCAGCAGCTTGCGGCGCAGCGCGATCGCATCGTCCAGCGTCTTCAGGCCGGGCGCATCATCGGCCCACTGGTCGTTGCCGAAGTAGGCGTGGGTGGCGCCGGTGGCCAGCAGCAGGCTGTCGTAGTCCAGCGTGCTGCCATCGGCCATGCGGATCTGCCGGGACTGCTTGTCGATGGCGACCACTTCGCCGAGGCGGACTTCCACGTTGCGCTGGTGGCCGAGGATATGGCGCAGTGGTGCAGCGATATCCGGCGCGGACAGGCCGGCGGTGGCCACCTGGTACAGCAGCGGCTGGAACAGATGATGGTTGCGGCGGTCGACCAGGGTGATGCGTATGCGCTCGCGGGCCAGGGCACGGGTGGCCCAGAGACCGGCAAAACCGCCGCCGACAACAACCAGGTGGGGAACGCGCTCGCGACTCATCGACTCACTCCAGTGGGGGCATTGGGGGAAGCGCCTGGCATCTTCGCACGGCGACTGCCTGTCACGTCAGCGCCCGCGTGGATCGGCGATACTCGGGTTCAGGCAACCGCCCGCGAGGAGTCCATGAGCGAACCGGAAAAGCGCATCGCCCTGTTGATCGACGCCGACAATGCGCCGGCCTCGAAGATCGACGAGGTGTTGGCCGAAGTGGCCCGCTATGGGGTGGCCAACGTGCGCCGCGCCTATGGCAACTGGAAGAGCCCGCGACTGAAGGGGTGGGAAGCGGTGCTGCATGAGTATGCGATCCGTCCCATCCAGCAGTTCGCCTACAGCAAGGGCAAGAATGCCTCGGACATGGCAATGGTGATCGATGCCATGGACCTGCTGTACGCACGCAACCTGGATGGCTTTGCCATCGTCTCCAGCGATGCGGACTTCACCCCGATGGTGATGCGCCTGCTGACCGATGGCGTGAAGGTGTACGGTTTCGGCGAGAAGAAAACACCCGAGCCGTTCGTCAACGCGTGCTCGAAATTCACCTACCTGGAAGCACTGGGCCAGACCCACGCCAGCGTGCCGGATACCGAACAGGCATCCAGCGAACAGGCCTCGAACGAGCCGGTGGCCAACGACGATGCGCGCCCGCGCAAGAGCGGTGCGGAAATGCGCAGCGACACGCGGCTGGTGAAGATGCTGCGCCGCGCGGTGTCCGCGGCCGAGGGCGAGGATGGCTGGTCGCACCTCGGCCCGGTCGGCAGCCAGATCGGCAACCAGGCGTCGTTCGACCCGCGCAACTACGGCTACGGCAAGCTCAGCGATCTGCTGGCAGCGATCGGCCTGTTCGAACTGAAGAAGGATGGCAAGTCGTCCTACGTGCGCGCGCTGCCGAAAAAGAACCGGTAATGCCGGCCGCTGGCCAGCGAGGAACCGGTAGTGCCGGCCGCTGGCCGGCAATTCCCTGACGCCAGATCCCGCATCCGGTATGCACACACCCCGCCCGATCAGGGGTATCGTTGCCGCTCGCATTGCCAGCAAGGAATACCCGCATGTTGAAGATCTGGGGCCGTCGCAATTCCAGCAACGTCCGCAAGGTGCTGTGGTGTGCCGAGGAAATCGGCCTGCCGTACGAGTCCATCGAGGTCGGTGGCAGCCACGGCGGCACGCAGACGCCGGAATACCAGGCGATGAATCCCAATGGCCTGGTACCGGTGATCGAAGACCACGGCCTGCCGCTGTGGGAATCGAACGCCATCGTGCGCTACCTGAGTGCGCGCTACGCGCTGGGCACGCTGTACGCCGAAGACCCGATGGAACGCGCCCAGGCCGAGAAGTGGATGGACTGGAGCACCTCGCGCATGGCGCCGCTGTACACCGACCTGATCTGGGGCATCATGCGCACCGCCCCGGCCGACCGCGACGAAGCGCGGATCAATGCCGCCATCGTGCGCGCCGGCGACTACCTGGCGATGGCCGATGCCACCCTGGCCAAGCAGCCGTGGCTGTCCGGCGAGACATTCGCGATGGGTGACATCCCGCTGGGCTCGCTGATCTATGCCTGGTTTGAACTGCCGATCCAGCGTCCGGAACTGCCGCACCTGGCCGACTGGTACGCCCGTCTTCGCGAGCGCCCCGCCTACCAGCGCGGCGTGATGTCGCCGCTGACGTAAGCGAAAGCGTCCGGGGTCAGAGCCCTTTTCTGCGAAAAGGGATCCGACCCCAGGGCATCGGGGTCGGATCCCACCCGACGGGTAGGCTCTGACCCCTCAATAAAGATCCGTCGGATCCACATCCAGCGACCAGCGCACCTTGCGTGCTTCCGGCAGCGCATACAGCTGCGGTACCAGTTGCGAAAGCACCCCGTGCAGCGGTGGCCGCTGCGCGGCAGACAGCAGCAGCTGGGCGCGCTGGTAACCTGCGCGCCGTGGCATCGGCGCCGGCATGGGTCCATAGGCTTCCACCACGTCCTGCTCGCCCAGCAGCTGTCGCGCTGCCAGCAGGAATGCATTGGCATGCTCCACCTGCTGCGCTTCGGCGCGCATCAGCGCCAGATGCGCGAACGGCGGGAATCCTGCGGCCTGGCGCTGGTTCAACTCGGCCTGCGCGAACGGGTGGTAGCCACCGCTGACCAGGGTCTCCAGCAGTGGGTGCCCCGGGTGATGCGTCTGCAGCCAGACTTCGCCCGGGTCGCGCGCGCGTCCGGCGCGACCGGCGACCTGGATCAGCTGCTGCGCCAGTTTCTCGCTGGCGCGGAAGTCGGCCGAGAACAGGCCCTCGTCGATGCCGACCACCACCACCAGGGTCAGCTTGGGCAGGTCGTGGCCCTTGGCCAAGATCTGCGTGCCGACCAGGATGCTGGGCTGGTCGCCCAGTTTCGCCAGCTGTTGTTCCAGTGCATCGCGTCGCGAGGTGGTGCTGCGGTCGATGCGCACCACCGGGAAGTCGGCGAAGGCGGCGGTGAGATGTTCTTCCAGGCGCTCGGTGCCGATGCCCTGCGGTTGCAGCGCCAGACTCCCGCACGCGGGGCATGCCAGCGGCGCCGGTTGCCGCGCACCGCAGTGATGGCACTGCAGGCGACGACCGCCGCCATGCACGGTCATCGGTGCATCGCAGCGGTTGCATGGCGCGGTCCAGCCGCAGTCGTGGCACAGCAGTACCGGCGCATAGCCACGGCGGTTCTTGAACACCAGCACCTGCTGGCCGCGCTGCAGGTGCTCGCCGATGCCGGCCAGCACGTCGGCCGAGAGGCCGTCATGCAATGGTCGCTTGCGCACATCAAGGATGCGCACGCGCGGTGGCCGCGCATCACCGGCACGCTGCTTCAGGCGCAGGTGGGTGTAGCGCCCGGCATAGGCGTTGTGCAGCGTCTCCAGTGAAGGCGTAGCGCTGCCCAGCAGCACCGGAACGCCCAGCGCCTTGCCCCGGACCAGAGCGAAATCGCGTGCGTGGTAGCGGATGCCGTCCTGCTGCTTGTAGCTGCCGTCATGCTCCTCGTCGACGATCAGCAGGCCGGCCTGCGGCAGCGGCGTGAACACCGCCGAGCGGGTGCCGACGATCACCCGTGCCTCGCCGCGCGAAGCCGCCGCCCAGACCCGGGCGCGCTCGTTGTCGTTCAACCCCGAATGCAGTGCATGCACGGCGATGCCGAGGCGGCCGCGGAAGCGTGCCAGGGTCTGCGGGGTGAGGCCGATTTCCGGCACCAGCACCAGCGCCTGCTTGCCTTGGGCCAGGCAGTGGATGATGGCCTGCAGGTAGACCTCGGTCTTGCCGCTGCCGGTTACGCCATCCAGCAGGAACGGTTGGAAGCCCTCGACTGCGTTGATCGCCGCCACGGCCTCTGCCTGCTCCGTGTTGAGGGTGGGGCCAGGCAGTGGCTGCGCGTGCTGCGGAGCGACGCGCAGCGCCACGCGTTCAACCAGCTCGCGCTTGGCCAGGCTGCGCGCGGCGGTGCGCCAGTCGTCCATGCGTTCGCCCAGCACGTCCTCATCGACGATGGCGTCGGCCAGCAGCTCGGCCAGCTGCCGGGGGCGGCTGCCGGCGCGCAGTTTTTCGCGCTGGGCGCGGCCTTCGGCGGTCAGCTGCCAGCCCCAATGATGGGTGTCGGGCAGGGCGTCGCCATGGCGCAGCGGGCCCGGCAGGGCGGTGCTCAGCACCTCGCCCAGTGGCGCATGGGTGTAGCGCGCCAGCCACTGCAGGCTGTGCCACAGCTCGCCCTGGAGCAGCGGTTGCGGGTCGCACCAGGCCAAGGCCTGGCGCAGTCCCTGGCCGTCATCGGTCTGGCCGTGCCCCACCACTACGCCGACCAGCTCGCGGTTGCCGAACGGCACCTTCAGGCGGCAGCCGACCGCGACCGTGGGGCCATCGCCCTCTGGTGACACGTAGTCGAACAGGCGCGGCAGCGGGACGGGCAGGGCGACCTGCAGGGTCGGAATGGGTGAAAGCATCGGGCCAGTGTAACGGGCCATGCGCGCGCGGATGGCAGGGGCCAGAGACTGCCGGGGGGCCTCCGTCGAATCATAAATGTCACCTAAATATCGGTGTCCATTGGAGATTCAGTCTTATCCACATGTTCTGTGGATAACGTTGTGCGTTACCGGTCGACGGGAACGCAGGAGGCCGATGGCGACGAGCTCACGCTTGGGTTGGTCAAAAAATCGCCACACTTCAAAGTCATTCAAAATCAACAACTTGAGTGTGAAACATTGCTGAAACAGAGTGAATTCAGCTGGATGCCGCAGTTTTCCCCGAGGCGGGCGTGGTGCTGTGCACAACCTGCAGCACGAAGTGCCTGCGCGCGCAAGTCCTACGGGTGCCGATGGGCTGCCGCTATCATGCCGGCAGACCTTTGGAGTGACCGATGACGGCTGTGCCCGCCCCTGTTTCCTCGACCGCGGCCGGCGCGCTGTCGGCGTTCCTGCGCGGCGTCGAGCGCCGCGCCCTGGTGGTGGCTGAGCTGCAGTGCGGCGATGCCGCGCGAGCCGAGCAGACCCTGGTGGCGGTGATGCGCGCCTTCGCCGCGGTCGCCAGCGACCTGCCGATGGCGCAGTGGCCCACCCGCTTCTGGACCTTGCTGGGCCAGCGCCAGGCGCTGCGCGAGCCGGTGGGCGGCCAGTGGCTGCCGCCGTTGGCCGCGCTGGGCGAGATGGGGCCGCTGCCGCGCTTGGCATTCCTGCTGCGGGTGGGCGGCAGTCTGGACGAGGGTATCGCCATGCGCGTGCTCGACCAGGACGAAGCGGGCTACCAGCACCTGCTGGCTTATGCCTGCCCCCGTGATGCGCACGGCCAGCCCGATGCGTCGGCATGGCGCCAGCTGGCCGAACAGGTGCAGCTGCGCATCCGCGACCTGCCGGCCAAGCGCCTGCAGCAGCTGCAACAGCCGGCTGCGTCGGCCGCCAGCAATGAAGCTCCCGCGACCAGCTGGCGCGCACCGCAGCGCGATGATCGTGCGGCCGCCCAGGGCAAGCGGCGGCGTCCCAATGCCAGGCCGCGCTGGCGCGGCCCGGTGATCCTGCTGGTGACGGTGGCGGTGCTGTTGGCCGCGGCACTGGGCTGGCGCTACTGGCAAGGACATTCATCCGGTAGCGACGCTCCACTGCCGGAAGGGGTAGTGGGCGAAGCTGGCCCGGTCACGGTGGAAGCGCTTCCGCCGAGCAAGGTCAATGCCACGCCGGATGCGACCCCGGCCCAAGCCTCCGACGACGCCATGATGCTGGCCGACCGCGACTATCCGCTGGTGGCCGATGCCGATCTGTATGCCTGGACCGCCGCCGGCGGCCCGTTGCCGGTGGACGAATCGCAATCCAGGCCGAGCCGGCCCGAGCCGGCCAGCGCCACGCTGGAAACCGCTGCCGCCGATGAATAAGACCCTGTTCGCCAGCCTGCTGCTGGCCCTGCCGTTGGCGCTGTCCGCCGCGCCGCAGACCTTGAGCGTGCCGCTGCCGCCGCCAGTGCCGGGCAGTTCACCGGCGGCTCCCGCTCCGGCCACCACAAACACGACGCCCGCTGCGTTCACCCAGCTCGACGCCCAGCAGCAGCGTCAGCGCCGTGCCGACTACGCGGCCTGGCGCGCCCTGCCGGAGAGCGAGCGGGAGCGCATCCGGCAGGCTGCGGCGCGGTTCAATGCGCTGCCGGCGGACCAGCAGCAGCGCCTGCGCGAGCAGTTCCAGGCGCAGGACCAGGCCTTCCGCGAGGGCTGGCGGCTGGGCCCGCAGCTGGGACTGGAGTTCCCCAAGCTGCACGGCCTGTTCGGCTTCGTGCCACCGGAACAGCGCGAGGCCGCGCTGGCCGTGCTGCGCCAGCTCAGCCCAGCGCAGCTGGCCCAGCTGACCCTGGTCGCGCAGCGCACGCCACCGCAGGAGCGTGACACGGTGCGAGGCGCGTTCCTCGCCGTGCCGGCCGCCGAGCGCGATACCTGGCTCAAGCGCCAGGCGGGTCAGTAAACCGGAAGGCGTAGCGTCCAGGGGTAGCGTCGACTGTTGGTCGACTGCTCTTCATACTGATCCGCGAAAAACCCGCGCTGCGCGCGGAAGTCGACTGACAGTCGACTCTACAGGGCGGGCGGTTTTCCCGGTAACGCGATCGCAACGCGTGATGCTGGGGCCTGCCGGAACCCAGCATTCACGCCATGTCATGGGAATGCGCGCGCTGCGCGCGTAAGATGACCGGCCGCAACCCGGTGCCTGTGCCCTTCGCGCGCAACCGTAGTTCGCGTCAAGCACCTTATGTCTACTGCAACCTCCACGCCGCGCTTCAGCAAGGAAGTCGGCGCCACCGGTCTGCTCGCCCTGCCGCTTGTGCTCGGGCATGTGTCCACCGGTCTGATCTCCTTCGTCGACAACGTCATTGCCGGCCACCACGCCACCGCGACCCTGGCCGCAGTGACCATCGGCACGGCGCTGTTGTGGCTGCCGATGCTGATCCCGATCGGCACCCTGATCTCGCTCACCGCCTCGGTATCGCAGCTGCACGGCGCCGGCCGCGAGCGCGAGATCGGCCCGCTGTTCCGCCAGGCACTGTGGCTGGCGCTGGGGCTGGGGCTGATCATGTTCACCTTCCTCACGGTGGTGCCGCCGCTGCTGCCATCGTTCGGCATCGCGCCGGACATCGTGCCGGGGGCGACCGCGTTCCTGCACGCGGTGCGCTGGGGCGGGCCCGCACTGACCCTGTACTTCTGCATGCGTTACCTGAGCGAAGGCATGCACTGGACGTTGCCGACCATGCTGCTCGGCTTCGGCGGCCTGCTGGTGCTGGCGCCGATGGGCTACGTGCTGGCCAACGGCAAGCTCGGTTTCCCGGAACTGGGTGCGGAAGGCCTGGGCATCGCTTCGGCGGTGATGATGTGGCTGCAGGCCACGGCGTTTGCCCTCTACCTGTGGCGCACCAAGCGCTTCGCCCACCTGCAGCTGTTCTCGCACTTCGAAGGACCGCGCTGGAAGGCGATCTGGGACCTGCTGCGCACCGGCCTGCCGATCGGCATTACCGTGCTGATGGAAGGCGGCCTGTTCATCGTCACCGCGCTGCTGATCGGCCGTCTGGGTGCGAATGAAGCGGCCGCGCACCAGATCGCGATCAACGTGGCGCAGCTGTGCTTCATGATCCCGATGGGCGTGGCCGAGGCCACCACCGTGCGCGTCGGCCATGCGGTTGGCCGTGGCGATGGCTTCGGCGTACGGCGTGCGGCCTGGGCCGGCTACGCGATCATCATGGGCACGCAGACGCTGTCGGCGGCGGTGCTGCTGTTCGGCCACGATGCCATCGTCGGTGTCTACACCAACGACCTGGCGGTGGCCGGCCTGGCCTCGACGCTGCTGCTGTACGCGGCCACCTTCCAGTTCCCGGATGGCATCCAGGTACTGTCGGCCGGCGCGCTGCGCGGCCTGAAAGACACCCGCGTGCCGATGTTCATCGCCATGTTCGCGTACTGGGGCCTGGGCATGCCGCTCGGCGCCGGGCTCGGCCTGGGCCTGGGCATGGGCCCGCAGGGCATGTGGATCGGCCTGATCGTTGGCCTGACCGCCGCTGCCATCCTGATGGGCTGGCGCCTGCGCCGCAGCAGCCTGCGCATCGGCCAGTCGATGTTGTCCTGACCTTTCCGCCCGCCATGCCGACCCATGGCGGGCGATCCCCTGACTTGTGTCCGATGCTGCATCACGCGGCACCGGCTATGCTGGTACCACGGCAAGAAGCCATCCGGAGCGTTCCATGAATCAACCCGTGCCCCCGCTGCCCCCGGCGCGTCGCAACCCCGTCGCCAGTTTCTTCATCGGGCTGTGGGACGTCATGAACTTCACCCGCCGGTTGATCCTCAACCTGCTGTTCTTCGGCCTGCTGTTCCTGCTGCTGGTGATGTTCGTCATCGCGGCGGGCATGGGTGCCGGTGCCAGCAAGTCACTGCAGGATCGCACCACCCTGGTGATCGCCCCGGAAGGTCGCCTGGTCGAGCAGTTCAGCGCCGACCCGGTCAGCCGTGCACTGGCCAAGGCGGTGGGCGACAACGGCGCCGAAGAGATCCAGCTGCGCGACCTGCTGCGGGTGATCGAGTCGGCCAAGGAAGACAAGAAGATCGAGCGCGTGGTGCTGGAGCTGGACAAGCTGCAGCCGTCCGGCTTCGCTTCGCTGCGTGAAGTGGCCACCGCGCTGCAGGACCTGCGTGCCTCCGGCAAGCAGCTGGTGGCCTACAGCGAGAGCATGGGCCAGTCGCAGTACCTGCTGGCCGCACAGGCCGACGAGGTCTACCTGGACCCGATGGGGTCGGTGGTGCTCGAGGGCCTGGGCCGCTACCGCCAGTACTTCCGCACCGGCCTGCAGGACAAGCTGGGCGTGGACGTGCACCTGTTCAAGGTGGGCGAGTACAAGTCCGCTGCCGAGCCGTACGTGCTCGATGCGGCCTCGCCGGCCTCCAAGGAAGCCGACCTGTTCTGGATGAACGACGTGTGGCAGCGCTATCTGGCGGACATCGCCAAGGCGCGTCGCCTGGACCCGGCACAGCTGGCCGCCGGCATCGACACGCTGCCGGAAGGCATCGCCGCCGCCGGTGGCGACCTGGCCAAGTTCGCCCTGCAGCAGAAGCTGGTGACCGCGCTGAAGACCCGCGAGGAGTTCGAGGATCTGATGATCGAGCGCGGCGTGGCCGACGACGATGCCGACGGTGGTTTCCGCAACGTCGACTTCGGCACCTACCTGGGCCAGCTCGATGCGCGCCGCAACCCGGTGGACAACCGTCCGCAGGTAGCGGTGGTTGTGGCCGCCGGCGAAATCAGCGGCGGCGATCTCCCGGCCGGCCGCATCGGTGGCGAATCGACCTCGGCGCTGCTGCGTGCCGCGCGTGACGACGAGAACGTGAAGGCGGTGGTGCTGCGCGTGGATTCGCCGGGCGGTGAAGTGTTCGCCTCCGAGCAGATCCGCCGCGAAGTGGTGGCCCTGCAGGCCGCCGGCAAGCCGGTGGTGGTGTCGATGGGCGACCTGGCCGCCTCCGGTGGCTACTGGATCAGCATGAATGCCGATCGCATCTATGCCGATCCGTCGACCATCACCGGTTCGATCGGCATCTTCGGCATGGTGCCGAACTTCAGCCGCGCGCTGGACAAGATCGGCGTGCACACCGATGGTGTCGGCACCACCCGTTTCGCGGGTGCGTTCGATGTCACCCGCCCGATGGATCCGGCCGTGGGCCAGGTCATCCAGTCGGTGATCAACAAGGGTTACGCCGACTTCACCGGTCGCGTCGCCGACGCCCGCAAGAAGCCGGTCGAGGCCGTCGACGAAGTGGCGCGTGGCCGCGTGTGGAGCGGTGCGCAGGCCAAGGAACGTGGCCTGGTCGATGCCTTCGGTGGCCTGAAGGATGCCGTGGCCGATGCCGCCAGCCGTGCCAAGCTGGGCAAGGCTGATGCCTACCGCGTGCGCTACATCGAGAAGGCGGCGACGCCGTTCGCGCAGTTCGTCAGCGGTTTCGCCGGCAGCCGCGCCGGCGCCTGGATGCTGTCCGACTCGGGCATGGCGCGGATGGTGCTGGCGCGCGCGATGCCGGAAGTGGATACGCAGCTGCGCTTTGTCGAGAACGCGGCGCGCGAGAAGGGCAACGGCACGCCGGTGAAGGCGCTGGCCTACTGCTTCTGCGGGTTCTGATCGGCAGCGGTGACGAATGAAAACGCCCGGCCCTGGCCGGGCGTTTTCATTGGTGGGGTCGGATCCCTTTGCCCCGCAAAGGGCTCTGACCCCACAGGTCACTGCGTCGCGTCGGCCTCGGCCTTGCGTTCGCGTGCGGCGGCCTCTTCCACCGCTTTCTGCGCGCCCTTGGCGCGGTCCAGCGGTTCCTGCATCGCACGCGACATCGCTTTGGGCACCGGTGGCTTCTCCGGGTTCGGCGTCGGCGGCCGCTGGCAGGCCACCAGCAGCACGCCGGCCAGCAGGGACGAGAACAGGGTCAGGATGCGCATGGCGGCTCTCCGCAGTGGGCGTACGTGCAGTGTCGCATCCTCGGCAGAGGGCCGCCGTGAGCGCGTATCCTTGCCGCATCGAAATGCAGCGGGCGCGGCCCCGGAGGAAACATGACCCAGCAACGGTGGCGCCTGGACGGGCAGACCGCCCTGATCACCGGTGCCAGCGCCGGTATCGGCCTGGCCATCGCGCACGAACTGGCCGGCTTCGGCGCGGACCTGATGATCGTCGGGCGCGATATCGACATGCTGGAGACCGCGCGCGACGAGCTGCTGGATGTGTATCCGCAGATGCAGGTGCACGCGCTGGCCGCCGATGTCTCCGACGACGAGGACCGCCGGCAGATCCTGGACTGGGTGGAAGACCACAGTGATGGCCTGCACATCCTGGTCAACAACGCTGGCGGCAACGTCACCAAGGCGGCCACGGAGTATTCAGAGGACGAATGGCGGAAGATCTTCGAGACCAACCTGTTCTCGGCGTTCGAGCTGTCGCGCTACGCGCATCCGCTGCTGGCTCGCCACGCATCGTCGTCGATCGTCAACGTCGGCAGCGTGTCCGGCCTGACCCATGTGCGCAGCGGCGTGGTCTACGGCATGAGCAAGGCCGCGATGCACCAGATGACCCGCAACCTGGCCGTCGAGTGGGCCGAGGATGGCATCCGGGTCAATGCAGTGGCGCCGTGGTACATCCGCACGCGGCGGACCTCCGGTCCGTTGTCGGACCCGGATTACTACGAGGAAGTGATCAACCGCACGCCGATGCGTCGTATCGGCGAGCCGGAGGAAGTGGCCGCCGCGGTGGGCTTCCTCTGCCTGCCGGCAGCCAGCTATGTCACCGGTGAGTGCATCGCGGTGGATGGCGGCTTCCTGCGCTACGGGTTCTGATCTTTCAGCGGGTAGTGCCGGCCGCTGGCCGGCAACTGCAATCATCTGAAGATCCTGTGGTTGCCGGCCAGTGGCCGGCACTACCGGGTGGCGGTCACCCCGGTACCGGGCAGTTGCTGGCCTCCAACACCGCCTGCAGCCGCTCGCGTTCACCGCGCGCGGTATCGCGGTTTTCCGGTGCGGCGAAGCGTTCACGGCCGCGGGCATCGCGGAAGCGCTGCTGCCAGCTGCCGCATCGCTGTGCTTCGGGAAGTTCCTCGCAGCGGTCGCGCACGACTTCGCAGCCGGCCGCGTTCATCGGCGTGACCCCGCCCAGGCCCTGCACCGTCATCGGTTCGCAGCGACCAGGTGATGCCTCGTACTCGTGCAGATAACCACCGCCCTGTCCGTCGGTGCACTGGAAGATCGGGGGAAGCGGCGGCTTCGGTGGACCGTTGCCTGCTTCGGCACGGGCATCGGCATCACGGCGCAGGGTCGCACTGTCGAGAATCTGGTTGGCACCTTCGCGTTCAACCATTCCCGCTTCCATGATGGTGCGTCCTTCGTCCGCGCGTCGTGGTTTCGCTGGGGCCGCAGGGGCAACGGCCGGTCCGGCCGGCACCGGCGCGGGTGTTTCGACGGGGGCGGGTGCAGGTTCCGCAGCCACAGGTGCAGCGGCAGCCGGCTGCGGGTTGGCCGGGCCGGGCACGCGCAGCACCTGCTGCTTGCTGCGGGTGGGGCACGGCGTGCGCTGCAGGGTAGGGACGTCACTACTGCTGGAGGTACAGCGGTAGATCACGCCCTCTTCGGCCAACGCGCTTCCGGGCAGCAGCGCCAGAAGCAACCAGATCAGTCTGTTCATGCTCACAGCGTACAGGCTGCGCTCAACGCTGGCAGTCGCGTGACAGGCGCGCGTCGATGCCACGCTGTTCGTTGTTGATGGCGGTGCGCTCGCTCTGCAATGCGCTGTTGTAGCGACGGTCCAGTTCCCAGCGGCGGTCGCGCAGGCGCGCACAGACCTCCTGTGGCGGCAGCGCGTGGCAGCTGTCGCGCACCAGCACGCTGCCGGCCGGGACCTGCACGCCTACGCCGACGGCGGGCGGCCGGTAACCTGCACCCTCGCCGACGGGCGGACCGATCGGTGTGCCGATGGCCGGGCGCGGACCCGGGTACGATGGGCCCCGATGCCCGTGTGGCAGCCAGACGCTGGTCCACAACGGCACCCAACGCGGATTGCCCTCGTTGCTGTCGCTGGTATAGCGCTGGCCATCGTCGCGCACGCATTCGTACAGCGGCTGCGGCGGCTGGATGTAGACGTGGCGGACCTCGCGGTCACGCATCACCGGAGATTCGTCCGGCGGTGCGGGCGGCGCATCGCTGCGCACCACCCGCGGCGCTGGATCGCGCGGGCGCTGCAGGTCGCGGACTTCCTGGCGGCCGCTGCTGCAGGGCCTGTCCTGCAGGGCCACGGCGCCGTTGCTGGCGACGCAGCGGTAGACCCGCACATCCTCGGCCGCCGGTGCCGTCGATGGCAGCAGCAGGCACAGGCCCAAAGCGGTGCGCAGCAGGTTCATGACGGCAGGGTGCGCCATTGTCCGGGGCAGCGCAATCGGCCGCTCAGGAGCGCAGCACGTTGCCGCTGAGCGCGTCGCGGATCGGGGTGGGCTGGGCCAGGCCGCCGGTTTCGCCATCCAGGATGCCATCAAGCAGGCGCAGCAGGCGTGGATCCAGTTCTTCGCGGCGGCGCGCCGGTGGTTCGCCGGCCAGGTTGGCGCTGGTGGAGACCAGCGGGCCTCCCCAGGCACGGCAGAGTTCGGCCACCAGCGGGTGGGCGCTGATGCGCACGGCGATGCCGCTGTGCTCCCCGGTGACCCACGGCTGGGCACGGGGTCCGGCCGGCAGGATCCAGGTGTTGGCGCCGGGCCAGCTGGCCAGCACCGCGCGCTGGCGTGCGTCCGGCAGGGCCTGCAGGCGCACCCAGCCTTCCAGCTGCGCCAGATCGGCCGCGACCAGAATCATGCCTTTTTCGATCGGGCGTTGTTTCAGTCGCAGCACCATGTGCACCGCCGCCTCGTGCGAAGGGTCACAGCCCAGGCCCCAGACCGCTTCGGTCGGGTAGGCGATCACGCCGCCCGCGCGGAGCGTGGCGACAGCAGAGTCCAGGGTGAGTTCTTTCATGGCGGCGACCGGCCCGGCGTGGGCCTTCATTATCCCCCTGCTGCGTGCAGAAGGGGTGGTCGGCGCGGACGGTAGGTGCGGACCGTTGGTCCGCACACCTTGCCCCTCATCCACGCATGGCGTGGATCTACTTCTTTGCGGCGGCCTTCTTCGCCGGGGCCTTCTTCGCGGCGGCCTTCTTTACTGCTTTCTTGGCCGCGGCCTTCTTGGCAGGCGCTTTCTTTGCAGCGGCCTTCTTCGGCGCGGCTTCCTTCTTCACTGCCGCCTTCTTGGCCGGGGCTTTCTTCGCGGCGGCCTTCTTGGCACCGAAGCCCTTGCGCACCGGCTTGCCGGTTTCTTCCATCAACTGCTGCACTTCAGCCAGGGTCAGCGACGCCGGTTCGCGATCCTTGGGGATCTTGCCGTTCATCCTGCCGTCGCTGATGTACGGGCCGAAGCGGCCGTTCAACACCTGGATGTCGCTGCCCTCGAACTCCTTGATGATCCGGTTGCGCGCGATCTCTTCCTTCTCTTCGATCAGGAACACGGCGCGCGCCAGGTCGATGGTGTACGGGTCGTCCTCCTTCTTCAGCGAGGCATAGGTGCTGCCGCGCTTGGCGAACGGGCCGAAGCGGCCGATGCCGACGCTGACCGGCTCGCCGTTGTCCTCGCCCAGTGCGCGCGGCATCAGGAACAGCTCCAGCGCGTCTTCCAGGGAAATGGTGTGCATCGACTGGCCGGGGCGCAGCGAAGCGAACTTCGGCTTCTCCTCGGCATCTTCGGCGGTGCTGCCGATGGCGGCATAGGGCCCGAAACGGCCCAGCCGCACGCTGACCGGCTTGCCGGTCTTGGGGTCGGTGCCGAGCTCGCGCGCGCCACTGGCCTCTGCGCGGTCGACCGATTCCTTCTTGTCTTCGACCAGTTCCTTGAACGGTTCCCAGAAGCGCGACATCAGCGGGATCCAGTCTTCTTCGCCACGCGAGACGGCATCGAGCTCGTCTTCAAGCTTGGCGGTGAAGTCGTAATCCACGTACTGGGTGAAGTGGCTGGACAGGAACTTGGAAACCGCGCGGCCCACATCGGACGGGCGGAAGCTGCGCCCTTCCATTTCCACGTACTTGCGGAACAACAGGGTCTGGATGATCGAGGCGTAGGTCGAGGGACGGCCGATGCCGTACTCTTCCAGCGCCTTCACCAGCGCCGCTTCGGTGTAGCGCGGTGGCGGCTGGGTGAAATGCTGTTCGGCCTGGATGCGTTCCAGCGGTACGCGGTCGCCGGGCTTCATCGCCGGCAGCTTGCGGCCTTCGTCCTCGTCCTCGGCACTCTTGTTGTCCTTGCCTTCCTCGTACACGGCCAGGAAGCCGGGCACGACCACGGTGGTGCCGCTGGCGCGGAACACGTGTTCGCTGCCGGCCGACAGGTCGACGCTGACCGTGTTGAGCGTGGCCGGAATCATCTGGCAGGCCACTGCACGCTTCCAGATCAGCTCGTACAGGCGGCGCTCGTCGTCGGTGAGGAAGCGTGCGACCTGGGCCGGGGTGCGCAGGGCCGAGGTCGGGCGTACCGCTTCGTGCGCTTCCTGGGCGTTCTTCGACTTGGTCTGGTAGGTGTTGGGCTGGTCGGGCAGCGAGGCGATGCCGTAATCACGGGCGATCACGTCGCGGATCTCGGCCAGCGCATCCTGCGACAGGTTCACCGAGTCGGTACGCATGTACGAGATCAGGCCGACGGTGCCTTCGTCACCAATCGCCACGCCTTCATACAGCTTCTGCGCCACCTGCATGGTCTTGCGGGTGGTGAAGCCGAGCTTGCGCGAGGCTTCCTGCTGCAGGGTGGAGGTGGTGAACGGCGGCGCCGGGCGGCGCTTGCGCTCCTTGCTGGCCACGTCGGTGACGTGCAGCGAGCCCTGCGCGGCCTGCTGGATGCGCATCCGCGCCGCTTCAGCGGTGTCGCCATCGGTGATGGTGAACTGCTCGAACTTCTGCCCGTCCAGCTTGATCAGCTTGGCGTTGAAGTGCTGCGACGGGTGCGCGCACTCGGCGGCGATCGACCAGTACTCGCGGGCGATGAAGGCTTCGATCTCTTCCTCGCGCTCGACGATCATGCGCAGCGCCGGGCTCTGCACGCGGCCGGCGGACAGGCCGCGCTGGACCTTGCGCCACAGCACCGGCGACAGGTTGAAACCGACCAGGTAATCCAGCGCGCGGCGCGCCTGCTGGGCATCGACCAGGTCGCTGGCGATCGCGCGCGGCTGGCTGATGGCTTCCTTGATGGCGCGCGGGGTGATCTCGGTGAACACCACGCGCTGCATCGGCTTGTCCTTGACCAGCCCGCGTTCCTTCAGGATCTCGGCGATATGCCAGCTGATCGCTTCACCCTCGCGATCCGGGTCGGTCGCCAGCAGGATGTCGTCGGCGCCCTTGGCGGCCTTGGCGATCGCATCGACGTGCTTCTCGTTCTTGTCGATCACGTCATAGTGCATGGCGAACCCGTTGTCCGGGTCGACCGCGCCTTCCTTCGGAATCAGGTCACGCACATGCCCATACGAGGCCAGGACGGTGTAGTCCTTGCCGAGGTATTTGTTGATCGTCTTGGCCTTGGCCGGCGATTCGACGATGAGCAGGTGCTTGGGCATGGCAGCAGGGTCTGTGGGGCGAACCGTGGGGAAGGGGCCGCTAGGGTGGAGCAAATGGCCGCATTAGTGAAGCGGCCACGCGCAAATCCATAAACTGAACGCCCGGTAATGTGCCGGGCGTTCAGGTTTCACCTTATTAGAGGAATCACGCCCGGCCAGCCCGTGTCAAGCAGCCAGCCGTGAGGATGGCCGTTCAGGAGGCCATCTTGGCGATGAAGCCGACCGCGAACACCAGCAGCGCCAGGCCCACCAGCGACAGTACCGCGGTCAACACCAGTACCAGCACGGTGACGGTGCCCAGCTCGCGGCGCTGCAGGTGGGGCTGGTCGGTGTAGGCCCAGCGGTCGACCACCAGAGTGTCGCAGATCATGTCGTGCAGGCCCTGCTTGCGTTCGGTGAAGGCCGCCATCAGGAAGCCGATGCCGAGGGTGAAGCTGCTCAGCAGCATGGCCCAGTAACGACCGAACGCGCGGGCCTTGGTCAGGCGCTCGCCGTTGCCGCGGACGACCTTGATGCCGACCGCCATCTTGCCCAGCGTGGCGCCGCCCTTCGAGGCATGGAACCAGGTGTAGTACGCCATGCCGATGCAGAGGTTGATCAGGGCACTGGCCAGCTGGGCCACGATCTCGATGGCCGATTCGCCACTGCCCACCGCGCCCATGCTGGCGCCCAGGATCGCACCGAGGATGGCCCCGATGATGCTGCCGGGGATGACCAGCACGAAGTAGTCGATCATGTAGGCCGCCACGCGCTTCCAGAAGCCTGCGTAGACCACTTCACCGCCCACCACAGGTTGTGCGTGGCCACCGCTGCCGACGGCGGCTGGAGCGCTGTATGGCGAGCTGCTGAGCGCGCCGGTGCCGGGCAACGGTGCGGTGCCGCTATCGATGGCGGCATAGTCGCTGCGCAGGTCGAACCCGCCGCTGCTGGTGGCCGTGCTGGCATCGGCCAGCGTCTGCAGGCCGAGCTCGTCGACCACCTGGCGCAGTGCAGCCCACTGGGCCATGCCCTCGCGCCAGACCAGGGTGTCCAGGTTCAACTGGCCGCGCTGGAAGCGCTGGCGGATCTCCTGGACCGGCAGCGGGCCCTGGCGTTGCTGTCCTTCGGCGTAGTACCACTCAGTCATTGCATGTTCCCTGTTGAATCATCCTTGGAGTTGCTGGCGTGCGCGTGGCTCAGCCGCGGCACGTCGGCGGCAGGTACTTGTCGTTGCTTTCGCCACTGCATTCCCAGCGGCCGCTGTCGCGATCATATTCCAGCCACAGCAGGTCGCCGTCGATGCCCTTGCCTGGTACCGCCAGCGTTGCTTCGATGCCGCAGTGACCGTTGTTGAAGCGGCCGATGTTCACCGCCGACAGGCCCGCGTTGGCGAAGTCGCCCGGGGCCGGGAAGCCGGCGTCATTGGCACCCGGGCAGCGGCCTTCGTCATCGGCGAAATGCTGCACCTGGTCCTTCAGCGGCTGCAGCGCGGCCACGGCGCCGGCGACTTTGCTGCGCACGGTGTAGTCGTTGTAGGCCGGCAGCGCGATGGCGGCCAGAATGGCCACGATCGGGACCAGTACCAGCAACAGGGCACCACCGATGATGGCGGTCAGCGCACAGCCGGACAGCTTCTTTTTCGGTGCCGGCAGGACGGTGGCCGATGCACTGGCGGCGTAGGGCGTGGACGGCGGCAGTACCGGCGGCTGCGGCGGAGGCGGTGCGACGCGTTCCGGTTCGGGTTCGACCGGCGGTACGGCGGCGTCCAGCGCCGGCACGATCAGGCCGAGTTCGTCCACGACGGTGCGCAACGGCTGCCATTGCGGCAGTCCGTCGCGCCAGACCAGGGTGTCCAGGGTGATCTGGTTGTTTCGGAACAGCTCGACCAACTGTTCCGCCGGCAGCGGACCTTGCTGCCGGTTGCCTTCTGCATGGAACCACTCGCTCACGGGGACGCTCCTGAATGCGCTATGCCCCCAAGTGTACGGTCAGTGCAGGGGTTCTGGCTCGTCCATGAACATCTGCGTCTCCATCCAGGCATAGGCCGCTTCGGAGCCAGGCTGGTTGAACAGCACCATCAGTACGACCCATTTCAGGTCGTCCAGGTCCAGTTCGTCCTGGTCCAGAGCCATCGCCCGGTCCAGCACCAGTTCGCGCTGGTCGGCGTCGAGGATGCCGTGCTGTTCCAGGTACAGCAGGAAGCCGCGGCATTCCACGTCCAGCTTGTCCAGCTCGGGGCCGTGGTAGACGCGCACGGGGCCGTCGACCCGTGCCTGGGCCACGCTCGGCCGCTGCGCGGCCAGGGCGTCGAGCCAGTCGAACGCCTTGTTGATCTCGGTTGGGCTGAAACCGGCCTGGATCAGGCCGTTCTGGAGCGAATCGCGGTCACGGATCAGGTCCGCGTCTTCGCTGAAATAGTGTTCAAACAGGTACAGCAGTACGTCCAGGATGCTCTCTTTCATTGCCCCTCGGCCTGCGTCGCGCGACGCTGTGGAGGTGAAGAAACTAGGGAGTTCGACAGTAGCGGCCGTGTACGCACACCACGATTCCCGCCAGTTCCATGGCCAGCAGCATGGAGGACACCTGGGGCGCCGTCAATCCACAGCGTGTGATCAGTGAATCCATACTGCTTGGGTCGTGGTCCAGGGCCCGCCACAAGCACTGGTAGTCAGGGTCGTCGGCCCAACGCGCCGGCAGGAGCGCCGGCGGTGCCTGTTCAGTGGGGGTGCCCAGCCGTGATTGCAAGCCCGGCAGCTGCTGGCGAAGGGCAGGGGCCAGCAGTTCCAGCACTTCCTCGGGGCGCTCGACCAGTGCGGCCCCTTCACGGATCAGCCGGTGGCAGCCCGCTGCGCGTGGGTTGAGTACCGAGCCGGGCAGGGCACAGACTTCACGGCCCGCCTCGGCAGCCAGCCGTGCGGTGATCAGGGCGCCGGAGCGTTGCGCAGCCTCGACCACCACCGTCGCCAGCGCCAGCCCGGCCACCAGGCGGTTGCGCGCGGGGAAGTGGCCCGGGCGTGCCGGTGTGCCGGGCAGGTACTCGCTGAGCACCGCGCCCTCGGCGGCGATCCGCCCCTGCAACCGTTGGTGGCTGTCCGGATAGGCCCGATCAGGGCCGGTCCCGATCACCGCCACGGTGCAGCCGCCTGCCTCCAATGTGGCCAGATGGGCGGCCGCGTCGATGCCGGCCGCCAGGCCACTGGTTACGGCCAGTCCGGCCTCGACGAAGCAGCCGGCAAAGCGCGCGGCCAGCGCGCGTCCTCCCGGGGTTGGCGAGCGGCTGCCGACCAGCGCCACCGAGGGGCGCCAGGCCAGGCTCGGATCGCCCGCCACGAACAGCGCCAGTGGCGGGTTCGGGACGTCCAGCAGGGGCGGCGGAAAGGCCGCATCGGCAAAGGACAGCAGATGGTGGTCGTCGTCTTCCAGCCAGTGCCGCGCCACGGTCCAGGCGCGGGCGTCGGGGCGTTCCAGTGCAGCGCACTGCTCTGGCGTGCAACCGTGCGCGCGCCAGGTCGCGGCGCCCTGCGCGATTGCGGTCTCCGCGCTGCCCGCGGCCTGCAGCAGGGTCCGCCGTGGCGCCAGCGCGCCGCCTGCCATCACCAGGCGCAGCAGCGCCTCATCAGCTTGCTTGGTCATTCCCCCACTATCGAGCGCATGCAACAAAGGCGCCCTAGGGCGCCTTCGCATGTGGCTGTCAGACTTTGCCGGAGACCGTCCCTGTAGAGTCGACTGTCACTCGACTACCGCGCGCAGCGCGGGCGCTTTCGGGGGGCGGTGAAGAGCAGTCGACCAACAGTCGACTCTACCGCGCGTCCGGGTGCAGGGCGTTGTACCCCACGCGCACCGGCTTCACGCCCTGCATCACCAGCGCGTAGCTGACATTGTCGAAGGTGCGGAACACCATGGCATGCGCCGCGTACTCGTCCGGCAGCGAGACCCGGCCGGCGCCGGTGCTGAGCGAATCGTCCGTGCGCGACGAGTTCGGGTACTTCATGCGGTGCGCCACATGGCGGCCCGGGCGCCACAGCGAGAACACGGTTCCATTGTCCACGCCCTGCGTGCGACCAGCCGAGATCGCGATCACGTCGCGGGGGCCGCCGGCAGTGAACATGTCGGTGACGGCCAGCACGCGTACGTCGACGCCCTCGACGCCTGCGGCGGGGACATGGGGCACGAACTGCAGGTCGTACGGCCTGGCCTCGATCGGCACCAGGCGGTCGCCGGCACGCACCTCACGGCCGCCTTCGTTCTTGTCCAGCACCAGGGTGGACGCCTCGACCTTGCCTCCGGCGACATGGGTGATGGTGCCGGTGGCGACCTGGGCCAGCTCATAGCCGAGCACGCCGCGGCGGTGGTTGGGTGCGCTGTAGGCGCGCCACAGGTTGCCGCTGCCCGGGGTGACGTCGCCGTTGGCGGTCAGGTCCTCGGTCGGCTTGGGCTGGGCGTAGCGCACGGTCGGGCGGACAACCGCCCAGCGCTGGCCTACCTGGGCGTCAGCCAGGCGCACATAGACGGCGTGGCCGCTGGTGGCACGCAGGCGTTCCTCTTCCAGGCCGGCCACGTAGGGCAGCTGCTCGATGCTGTCGACCACGCTCAGCTGCTTCAGGAACGGCTCGACCTGGGCCAGCGGAATGGCGTCGATCGGGGCCTCCTGGCGTGGGCCGGGCCGGGCCGCCACGGTCACCCGGTCCAGGTAGGCCAGGCTCAGGACGTCACCGGGATAGATCAGGTGCGGATTGGCGATCTGCGGATTGGCCTGCCAGATCTCCGGCCACAGCCACGGCTTCTGCAGGAAACGTGCGGCGATATCCCACAACGTATCCCCTTTTCGGACCACATAGGTGTCCGGGTGCCCGCCATTCACTTCCACGGCGGTAGCATAGGCAGCCACGGTCAGCATCGCCGCGGCGACGACCGTACGAAAACGAAGCAACATAAGTGTGAAGCCCTGATTCCCCAACAGGTCCGCGCACTATAGTCCAGAAACCGGGGCGCAAGGCAAGCGTTGGAGCTAGAATCTGCGACGTATGCCGGCGTGCCGGCCCCCTATCCGGAAACAGCCATGGCCCTTCTCCCCATTCTCGAGTTCCCCGATCCGCGCCTGCGTACCAAGGCCGCGTTGATCGAAGCTGCCGAAGTCACCACGCCGGCCTTCCAGGAACTGATCGACAACATGTTCCTGACCATGTACGACGCCCCGGGCATCGGCCTGGCCGCCACCCAGGTGGACGTGCACAAGCGCTTCATGGTCATCGACGTCAGCGAAGAAAAGAATGAACCGCATGTGTTCATCAATCCGGAAATCGTCGCCAAGGACGGGGGCCGGGTGTACCAGGAGGGCTGCCTGTCGGTTCCGGGCATCTTCGCCGACGTGACCCGTGCCGACACCATCACCGTGAAGTACCTGGACCGCAACGGCCAGGAACAGCAGATGGAGGCTGGTGACGTGCTGGCCACCTGCATCCAGCACGAGATGGATCACCTGGACGGCAAGCTGTTCATCGACTATCTGTCGCCGCTCAAGCGCGAGATGGTGCGCAAGAAGCTGGCCAAGCAGCGCAAGCACGTGGCGTGATCGCCAATCCGGGCCACCCTTCGGGTGGCCCGTGCCTGCGCGGCTCGCGCGGGCTCTACGGCGCCGGCCGACGGCGCCGTTTTCTTTCCTGCACGAATCCATCCTGCAAGTGGGGTAGCCATGAGGATTGTCTTTGCCGGTACGCCGGAATTCGCGGTGTCGTCGCTGCGCGCGGCTGCGCGCCACCATGAGGTCGTGGCCGTCTATACCCAGCCTGATCGCCCGGCCGGCCGAGGCCGTGGCCTGGCGCCTTCGCCGGTCAAGCTCGAAGCCGTGGCCCGTGGCATTCCGGTCTACCAGCCGGAGTCGCTGAAGGACGCGGCCGCCCAACAGCAGTTGCGCGACCTGCAGCCGGACCTGATGGTGGTGGTGGCCTATGGCCTGATCCTGCCCAAGGCAGTACTGGCCATCCCGACCCATGGTTGCTGGAACGTGCATGCATCGCTGCTGCCGCGCTGGCGCGGCGCTGCGCCGATCCAGCGTGCGATCCAGGCTGGTGACGCGAAGACCGGGGTGTGCCTGATGCAGATGGAGGCTGGCCTGGATACCGGCCCGGTGCTGCTGCACCAGGAGCTGCCGATCGCCGCCACCGATACCGGCGGCCAGCTGCACGACAAGCTGGCCGAGCTTGGTGCCCAGGTGTTGTCCGATGGCCTGGGCCTGCTGCGCGCGGGCATCAAGCCGATCGCGCGACCGCAGCCGGAACAGGGCGTGACGTACGCGCACAAGCTGGACAAGGCCGAAGCCAGGCTGGACTGGGCGCAGGATGCCGACGCGCTGGCGCGTACCGTGCGCGCGTTCAATCCGTGGCCGATCGCCGAGGCAACGCTGGCTGGCGAACGCGTGCGCATCCATGGCGCGGTGGCGCTGGAGGCAGACCACGGCCAGGTGCCGGGCACCGTGCTGGCCGCCGGCCGCGACGGCATCGACATTGCCTGTGGCCAGGGCGCGCTGCGCCTGCGCGTGCTGCAGCGTGAAGGCGGCAAGGCGATCACCGCTGCCGATTACCTCAACGCTCGCCGCGACCTGCGCGTGGGGGCATAAGAGGTGTCCAAGCAGAACGATTTCTCCGTCGCCAAGGCGGCACCGGGCGCGGCCACGCGCATGCTGGCCGCACGCGTGCTGGCACAGGTGTTCACCCGTGGCCGTTCGCTGAAGGCCGAACTGGCCTGGGCGCTGCCGAAGCTGGCCGACAGCCGCGACCGCGCGCTGCTGGAAGCCCTGTGTTTCGCTGTGCTGCGCCGTCGCAGCACCTATGATGCGGCCTTGCAGGCCTGGATGCAGAAGCCGCTGTCGGCGCGCGATGCCGACCTGCGCACGCTGCTGATGGTCGGTTTCGCCCAGCTGGACGTGCTCGAACTGCCTGCGCACGCAGCGCTTTCGGCTACGGTCGATGCGGCGCGCGCGCTGGGCCGTGAGCGCCAGGCAGGCCTGGTCAACGCGATCCTGCGCCGCGCCCAGCGCGAGGGGTTCCCCGAACAGCCTGCGCGCGACGCCTTCCCGGAATGGTTGGCTGATGCGATCGAGCGCGACTGGCCGGCGCAGGCCGAAGCGATCTTCAGCGCCAGCCTGCAACCCGCGCCCTTGTGGCTGCGTGCCAGCCGCCAGCACGGCGGTCGCGACAAGGCCCTGGCGACGCTGGCCGAGGCCGGCATTGCCGCTGAAGCCACTGCACTGTGCGCCGATGCGTTGCGCCTGGCGACCTCCGTTGCCGTGAACCAGCTGCCGGGCTTCGGCGATGGTGCACTGTCGGTGCAGGACCTGTCGGCGCAATGCGCGGCCGATGCGTTGGCACCCGCGACCGGTGCCCGCGTGCTGGATGCCTGCGCGGCACCCGGCGGCAAATCGGCGCATCTGCTGGAGCGTGACCCGAGCCTGCGCCTGCTGGCGCTGGATATCGACGCGCGCCGTCTGGCCCGGGCACGTGACACTTACACCCGCACCGGTGTGGGCGAGCATGCGCAGACCCTGGTCGCCGATGCCAGCGATCCCGGTTCGTGGTGGGACGGCGTGCCGTTCGACGCGATCCTGCTGGATGCGCCATGTTCGGCCACGGGCGTGATCCGCCGCCAGCCGGATGTGATGTTCCACCGTCGCGCCGAGGACGTCGATGCACTGGTGGGCGTGCAGGCGCGCCTGCTGGAAGCCTGCTGGTCGATGCTGCGCCCCGGCGGCGTGCTGCTGTACGCCACCTGCTCGATCCTGCGCGCCGAGAACATCGATCAGGTGCGTGCGTTCCTGAAGTGGCATCCGGACGCGGTGGCGCAGCCGCTGGGCGATGCGTTCGGCGTGGATTGCGAAGGCGTGGCACGCCAGCGACTGCCTGGTGACAACGATGCTGACGGTTTCTTCTACGCGCGTCTGATAAAAGCAGCCTGACCCCCCCGCTGCCGTTTCGAGTCCCATGCTGAAGACCCACGCGTCGCGCCAGACGTGGTTGTTCGTGGTGGTGGCCCTGCTGGTGCTGGGGGCCGGGCTCGGTCTCCGCGATCCGTGGCCCTCTGACGAACCACGCTTCGCGCTGGTGGCCAGGCAGATGGTCGACAGCGGTTACTGGTTGTTCCCGCATCGCGGTACCGAGCTGTATTCGGACAAGCCGCCGATGCTGATGTGGTGGCAGGCCTCGCTGTATGGCCTGGTTGGCCACTGGCGCGTGGCCTTCCTGCTGCCCTCGCTGCTGGCCGCATTGGGCACGCTGTGGTGCGTGGTCGATCTGGGGCGCCGGCTGTGGACGCGGCAGGTCGGACTCTGCGCGGGGTGGGCACTGCTGTTCGCGCTGCAGTTCACCTTCCAGGCGAAGAAGGCGCAGATCGATCCGCTGCTGGTGCTGTTCATCACTCTGGCCAACTATGGCCTGCTGCGCCACCTGCTGCTGGGCCCGGCCTGGCGCTGGTGGTGGCTGGGCTGGTTCTTTGCCGGTATCGGGGTGATCACCAAGGGCGTGGGCATGCTGGCGCTGCTGATGATCGTGCCGGCGGCCATCGCTGCAGCCCTGCAGTGGCCCCGTGTTTCCCTGCACGCACGCGATGGCCGCTTCTGGCTGGCACCGCTGGCCTTCCTGCTGGCGATATCGCTGTGGCTGGCGCCCATGCTGCTGGCCGCGCTGGGCACCGGATCGGACGAGTACCGCGGCTACATCAACGACATCCTGGTGCGGCAGACGGCCCGCCGCTACACGCAGTCCTGGGACCATCACCAGCCGTGGTGGTACTTCTTCGGTGTCATGCCAACGATGTGGATACCCGCATTCCTGGCGCTGCCATGGGCGATCCCGGCGTGGCGGCGGCGCCTGTGCCGCCGCGATCCACGCTACCTGCTGCCGCTGGCGTGGTGGTTGCTGGTCGTGCTGTTCTTCTCGATTCCCCAGGGCAAGCGTGATGTCTACATCCTGCCGGCGCTGCCGATGTTCTGCCTGGCGCTGGCGCCGCTGCTGCCCGGGCTGCTGAAGCGGCGCGATGTGCAGCGCGTGCTGGGAGGGTTTGCCGCGTTGCTGGCACTGGGCTTGAGCCTGGTCGGGGCGCTCGCGTTGCTGGGTGATCCGCGCTTCGAGGTGAACCTTGCCCATGGACGCGGATTGCCGCCCGGCGCGACCGATGCATTGGCGTGGGCGGCGCTGGCGATGGCGATCTGGTCGGCGTTGAGCCTGTGGGCGTGCGGGCGCCGACGTCGGCACGTTGCCTTGGTCTCTACCCTGGCCGGGGTATGGGTGCTGTATAGCCTGGTCGGTTATCCGGTGTTGAACGATTCCAGCTCGGCCCGTGGCCTGATGCGTGAGGTCAGCGCACGCATCGGTCCGCAGGCCGAGCTGGGATTGGTGGCATGGAAAGAGCAGAACCTGCTGATGGCCGATCGCGCGGCGGCCACCTTTGGATTCGAAGCGCGTTGGCATCAACAGCTGCAGGCGGCCGTGCGCTGGCAGCGGCTGGTTCCGCAGCACCGCTGGCTGCTGGTGAACGAAGATGCGATGCAGGCCTGCATTGACCGTGCGCAGGCCGAAATGGCAGGCATTTCCAATCGTCGCCGCTGGTGGCTTGTGCCTGCCGATGCGGTCGCCGGCACCTGCCGGCCGTCGGCGGCGGAACTCGAGCACGAGCGCCGCCTGCAGGGGCCCGGCCTTACCGATTAAGCGTTCGGGCAATGTGGCTCAGGTGCTGGCCAAGGCGGCGTGATAGGTGGCCGAGGTCGCCCCGGCGAAGGTCTGCAGGCCGAACTCACGCTCTGCATGGCGGCGGGCGGCCATGCCCATCGCCGGCAGCGCCTGGCGTTGTTCATACATCGCCTGCACCTGTGCGGCGATGGCGGCCACGTTGCGGGTGGGCACGATCCAGCCGTCGACTCCCTGCTCGATGTTTTCCGGCAGCCCCGCGTAGTCGCTGACCAGCATCGGCCTGGCGCTGGCCATCATTTCGCGGCAGGCGAAGGAAATTGTTTCGATGTCGTTGGACAGCACGAAGCCGACGTCGCCGGCGGCGATCAGTGGGCGCGTATCGGCCAGCAGTCCGGTGAAGTGGACCTGCGTGGCGACATCACCGAGGGCCTGCACCTGCGCGCGTTGCTGCGCGTTGGGCAGGTGACCCGCGACCGCCATGTGTACGTGCGGCCGGATCGCGTCGGGGAGCAGGGCAATGGCCTGCGCGAGGTCGATCCAGCCCTTGTAGTCATCGGTGCCGGCGTTGCTGACCAGCAGCAGCGCATCCGGGTCCTGCGTCCATTGCTGCCGCATTGCCTGGCCGGCGTCGGCCGGCAGCGGCGCGAAGCGGTCCAGGTCGACGCCGTTGCGGACCACATCGATCGGGCAGCGCCGGTAAGGGCCCTGCTCCAGCAGACGCCCGGTGTGTGCCGAAACCGCAATCACGCGGTCGGTGGCCCAGCGGGCCCTGAAGGCATTGCCAAGCGTACGGGTGGGCTTGCTGTTGTGCTTGGTCAGGATGATCGGCGGGCGGCGCATGCCGAGCAGTCCCTGCATCACGAAGCGGTGATCACGCGCACCGTTGACGTGGACCAGGTCGATGCCCTCGTCCCGCACCAGCCGGCGCAGCGCATGCTGTTCGGCCAGTTGTCGTGGCAAGGTCGGCAGGCCGCTGCCAAAGGCCATCGGCAGCGGGGTGGCGATTCCTTCCTCGGCCACCGTGCGCAGCAGGCGGCTGTCGGCGGGGGCTGCGACATGGAGCGTGTGCTGTCCATGCAGGGCGCGCGCCAGGGACACGATGTACGTGGTGTGGCCGCCACCGTCGCCATAGTGGAAGTTGGTGTACAGGATTTTCATGGGGGATCTTCAGGCAACGCGCGGCAAGTGTGACACAGCCGGCTCAGGGCCGTTCCACAGGGGCTGGAGGATCGGCCACCGCCTGGCCGTTGCCCAGCATCCACAGCATGATGGTCTTCTGCCGTACGTAGTTGGCACGCACATAGGCATAGACCAGGCCGTGCCAGCCGTCGCGGAAGCCGCCGCGGAACAGGAAGCCACGCCAGAACCGCCAGGCCGGCGCCAGCACCAGCTTGCCCAGCGTGGCGCGCTTGCCACGCGCGAACTCGTGCTCGGCCATCATCCGCGCATACTTCTCGGTCTTGGCCAGCTGCTGCTGCAACGATCGATAGGGATAGTGGATGAGATCGCCGCGCAGGGTGCCGACGCTGCCATCGACGCTGGCCGCCTCGTGGATCTCGCGCTTGCCGCGCCAGCCGCCCTGGCGGCGGTCGAACAGGCGCATCACCCGGTCCGGGTAGGCATTGCCGTGGCGCAGGAACCTGCCAAAGTACTCAGACAGGCGGGCGAAGCGGTAGCCGGCGTGGCCGGCGAAGCCGCCGTCACGGGCCTGTTCGATGGCCGCACGCAGCTCGGGGCTGATGCGCTCGTCGGCATCCAGGCACAGTACCCAGTCGTGGCTGGCCTGCTCGACGCAGAACGCCTTCTGGCTGCGGAAGCCCTCGAACCGACGCTGCAGCACGCGGGCACCGGCAGCCTCGGCGATGGCCACGGTCGCATCGGTGGACTGCGAGTCCACCACCACGATCTCATCGCAGAAGGCCAGCGAGGCCAGGCAGTCGCCGATGCGCCCGGCCTCGTTGAACGCGATAATGCACGCCGAGATGCGAGGCCGTTCGATGGGAGCGGTCGTGGAGGACATGATGGCCGGGTACCTGTTGTTTGCGACGGAGCGCTATGCGCTGCCTATTCTCGCCCCGTTGGCGCAGGCGTTGCACGCGTCCGGGCAGGAGGTTGCGGCCTGGTTCGAAGGCGGCGCGGCCGGCAGCAGCCTGCCGGGGGTGGCCAACGTCGGCCTGAAGCAGGCCCTGGCAATGCGCCCGCGGGCGGTGTTCAGCGCGGCCAACTGGGTGCCGACCTTCCTTTCGGGGGCCAAGGTGCAGCTGTTCCATGGCTTCAACGTGGAAAAGCGCGACAGCGCGCGCGGCCACTTCCGGGTGCGCGGCATGTTCGACCTGTACTGCACGCAGGGGCCGGCCACCACGACACCGTTCCGCGAGATCGCGGCCCAGCAGGGCCATTTCGCGGTGGCCGAGACCGGCTGGCCGAAGCTGGACCCGCTGTTCCGCGATGACGGTGGCGAGAGCGCCGCACTGCGCGCGCCGGCCGGCGATCGCCCGGTGATCCTGTTTGGTTCCACCTTCACCGAGCGGCTGAGTGCGGCACCGCACCTGCATGCGCAGATCGCCGCCGATATCGCTGCCGGTGGGTGCTACTGGCTGCTGACCCTGCATCCCAAATGTCCGCCGGAACTGTTCGAGCGCTACCGCGCGCTGGCCGGTGCCAATGCCCGCTTCATCGAGCCGGAGCAGGTGATGGCCGCGCAGCGCGCCGCCGATGTGCTGGTGTCGGACACCTCGTCGATCGTTTCGGAGTTCATCGTCCAGCACAAGCCGGTGGTGACCTTCCGCAACCGCGTGCCGAAGCCGCACATGATTGATTTCGACGACCCGGCACAGCTGCCGGCGATGCTGCAGCGCGCGCTGCATCCGGACGCCGCGCTGCAGGCGGAAATCGTGCGTTACGCCGATGCCATCCATCCGTACCGCGACGGCCTGTCCAGCGAGCGGGTAATCGCGGCCACCGAGGATTTCCTGTCCGGTGAAATGGGTGCGCTGCGCCGCAAGCCTCTCGGCAGCTGGGTGCGCGATCTGCAGATCCGAAGGGACCTGGGCTATTGGGGCCCCTCGCAGCGATGATGCCTCGCTGACCCTGCTCGCGGTAGTGCCGGCCGGGATCCGACCCCGCATCACCAGCGCAGTTTGCGCCGCGCCAGCGCGGCCGCCAGTTGATCCATCGCCTGCTGTGCCTGTGCCTGCGGCAGATGGTGCAGGGTGAGTGCCACGTCGCCATGCGCACCGGCGGTGTCCAGTTGCAGGCTGCTGGTGCCCAGCACCTTGTCCAGCGGTGAACGCTGCAGGCGCAGGCCCTGCACCTTGTCCAGTTCGGCCCAGCGCCACCAGCGTTTCCACCAGCCGCCGCGCACGGCCACATAGTGCTCGTCCAGATACCAGCCCATGCGTACCATCTGCCGGTGTGCGACCAACAACGCGACCGGCAGCCAGGCCAGCACGGCCAGGCCCCACGTGCCCCAGCGCCAGTACGCGGCGGCGGCCAGCAGCGGCACCAGCAGCAGCGCGCCCAGGCACAGCCGCCACCAGCCACGTTGCGGGATGGACTGCCATTGCGCCGGTGGCCAGTGCAGCTGGGGGAGCAGGTGCTGCACCAGTTGCGTGCAATGCTCGCGGGTTGCCAGCGGCGCCAGTTCGCGCAGGGCGCGGTCCTCATCACGCGAAGGGCCACCGGCGGCACTGTCGATGCGCAGCTGGCGCAGCCCGAACCAGCGCGGCAGGGTGCCTTCGCGCAGCGTCCAGGCCTGGATGCGGCGACGTGCCACGCTGCTGCGGGTGCGGCTGAGCATCCCGGCCGACACCGTCAGGCGGCGGTCCTGCTCGACGAGGGTGAAGCCGTGGTAACGCAACAGGGTCAGCACCACCGACAGCACGCGCAGCGCCAGCCAGCCCAGCAGCAGGGCCGCCGCCGCCAGCAGCAACGCGCCGGTCACGCCGGGATGCAGGTGGCTGGCATAGCCGAAGGCCTCGCGGCCGCCGCGCTGGATGGCATCGTCCATCACCGGCCGCGGCACGGTCTGGAACAGGACGCCGAACGCGGCCACTGCCAGTGCCCAGCCGCGGTTGGAGAGCAGTCCCATGCGCACCACGTCCCAGCTGGACAGTCGCAGCAGTACGCGTTCGCTGTCGACGTCGGCAAGGGGCGGTGCATCGACGTCGTCGTTGGCCTGCCGCGCCTGCCCGCGCTGGCGGACCAGCCGTTCCAGCGCCAGTGCCTGGTCCAGCTTCAGTACCCGCATCTCCGCTTCAGGGCGCACACCGCCGGCCGATTCCAGGCGCAGTTCGGCCACGCCGAACAGGCGGTGCAGCGGGTTCTGCCGCACTTCCACGTTGTGGATGCGTGCGAACGGGATCTCGCGGCGGTTGCGCGCCAACAGGCCACTGCGCACGGTGATCGCATCGCTGCCGATGCGGTAGCGGTAGCTGAGGTACTGCATCACCGACACCAGGACCAGGGCGGCAATTGCCGTCAGCGGAATCAGCTGCGCCCACATCGGATCGCGGTCGCCGCGCTGGCCGAACACCAGCAGCGCGACCAGTGGCAGGAAGTAGTGGCGCAGCTGCATCAGCAGCACGAACAGCCACGACCACGGGTGCAGGCGGTGGTCCTCGGTACCGGCGGGCGGCGGTGCAGGCAGGGGCGGCGGCAGGCTCACAGGGCGTCGGCGTCCTGGTCGAGCTGGTGGGACAGGGTGTCGCGCAGGCGCTCGGCGTCCGCCTGGTCCAGGCCGCTCACGGTCACCGCGCTCATGCGGGTGCCTGCGGTGTGCACGATCAGCGTGGCCAGGCCGGCACGGCGCTCCAGCGGGCCCCGGCGCAGATCGAGATGCTGCACTCGCGACAGGGGAATGCGCGTCTCCAGCTGCCACATGAGGTCGCGGCGCAGGCCCAGGCCCTGTGCGTCCAGCCGCCAACGGGTGCGGACCAGGCGTCGACGGCCCAGCCACGCACCAAAAGCCACACCCATCAGCAGCCCGGCTGCAGCGGTCCACAGGCCACCGGGCAGATCGAAGAACCACGCCGCCGCCGCCAGTGGCAGGCCCGGGACGAACAGGCCGCCAAAGGCACCTTCCAGTGCGGCCAGGCGGGCTGCGCGTTGCGGCAGTGACTGCCAGTCGGTGGCGGGTGATGCAGGAATCGTGGCGTCGGTCACGCGGGCTCCGTCAGGCAGCAGGGCGGGCGGTAGCGGCCGTGGCCGCACCGCGCAGACGGTAGCAGGTCGGCTGCGTTACTGGGCAGCCTGGATCAGCGCATCGACATCCAGCAGGTGGCCGGCACGGTCGGCCTTGGTGCGCAGGTAGTTCTCGTTCTCGGCAGTGATCTCGCCGGTGACCGGAATGCAGTCCAGCACTTCGATGCCGGCATTGCGCAGGCGCTGTGCCTTGGTCGGGTTGTTGCTGAGCAGCGCCACGCGCGAAATGCCCAGGCCACGCAGCATCGCCACCGCGCTGCCGTAGCGCCGCTCGTCGGCACCGAAGCCCAGCTGTGCATCGGCGTCGATGGTGTCCAGGCCGTCGTGCTGGTAGCCATAGGCGCGCATCTTGGCGGCGATGCCGGTGCCGCGGCCTTCCTGGTCCAGGTACAGCAGCACGCCACCACCCAGGTCCTTCAGCTTGCGCAGGCCACGCCGCAGCTGGTCGCCGCAGTCGCACTTGAGTGAACCGAACAGATCGCCGGTCAGGCACGAAGAATGCACGCGTACCGGCACCACTGTCGACAGGTCCGGCTCGCCGACGATGATCGCGACCTGGTCGCGCTGCGCCACGCCGCCGCGGAAGACTGCAAAGGTGGTCATGCCGACGTCGCGCAGCGGAACCGGCGAACGCGCCACCAGTTCGTAGTCGTGGGCCGCATGTGCTGCGCCTTCGGCCAGGTCGCACAGGGCCACCTCGGCCGCACCGTCGAAAGTGTGGTCATCGACGTCCAGGCGCACCGCGACCATCGCTGGCAGCAGCAGACCCAGGCGGGCAAGCTCCACCGCGCCGGCATCGAAGGCGTCGCCGGCGCTCCAGCTTTCGGGCATCGGCCCGGGTTCGCGCAGGTAGCCCAGCGAGGGCAGGGCCTCGAAGGCCACGCCGCTCAGCGGCAGGCGCGCGCCCTGTGGTGCCTCCACGCCGAGCACGCGGGCGCGGGTGGCGGTCAGGAACAGGTAATGGTGCTCGTGGGCGGCAGCGGCGAAGGCGGCGAAGCTGCTGGTCGTGGCGCTGTCCAGCGCGATCACCGCCAGGCGCTGGCCCTGGCCATCGTGGAGCAGCACCGGACGACCGGCGCGCAGTTCGGCCACCGCGCGTTCGCAGCGGATCGCGGCCGGATCGCCGAACAGGGAAGAAGCAGCAGGCATGGCAGGACCGGGGGAGGCGGACATCGCAGTCTCTATGGGGGCGCCGGCGTCGTATTCAACGTGGTGCGGCCAGTGGTCGCAGGCGGCCGTCAGTGGGGGTGTTCCTCAGTTGCGTACGGGTCTTCCTCGCTACTGCCCGGTGGCCGCAGCGTATAGCGCTTGTAGGTCCACTGGTACTGCGCCGGGTCGCGGCGGGCGATGCGTTCGATGCCGGCGTTGAGGGCGGTGGCCGCCACCAGCGGGTCCGGATCGGCCACGGCCGGGTCGGTCGGCTCGATGTGCAGGGCGAACTCCATGTCCGGCCCGATGCGTTCGCACCAGCCATGGAGCACGGTGGCACCCGTGCGTTCGGCCAGCCGGTTGACCAGGGTCATGGTCAGCGCCTGCACGCCGAAGAACGGCACGAACACGCCATCGCCGGCCTTGGGCTGCTGGTCGGGCAGGATGCCGGTGGCGCCGCCGTCCTTGAGCACCTTGAACAGCTGGCGCACGGCCGGGCCTTCGGCGCGCACCTGCTGTACGTTCTGGCCGCCGCGCACCAGCTGCAGGAAGGCATCGCTGGCCTCGTCCTCCGGCGGCTTGTAGACGATGGCGATCTGCCCGCGCGAGGCCAGCCACTGGTTCAGCAGCTCCCAGTTGCCGAAGTGCGGCGCGGCCACGATCACGCCCTTGCCGCTGGCCAGGGCGGCGTCGTACAGGGCCTCGCCATGGCGCTGCTTCAGGTGCAGGCGCAGGTTGTCGGCCGGCGCCTGGCTCCACAGCCGCAGGGTTTCGATGGCCTGCAGCGCGGTGGAGCGCAGCAGATCACGGTGCAGGCGGTCGCGCGCGGCGCCATCCAGTTCCGGGTAGGCCAGTTCCAGGTTGCGCCGGGTGACGCGGCTCTCACGGGCATTGAGGGCGATCCACGCCCACGCCAGGGCGCGCGCGAACGCCCGCAGCAGCGGCCAGGGCAGGCGGGCGAACAGGGTGGTGGCGCGGTAGACCAGCCGGGCTTTGCGTTGCGGATTCATCGGCGCCAGTTTAGCCAAGGGCGCTGCTATCGTGGCCGGCCCTGTTCATTGGAAGCCCACGATGCTCGTCCTGATCCAGCGTGTCAGCCAGGCCGCCGTCCATGTCGACGATGAGGCCGTGGGGCAGATCGGCCCTGGCCTGTTGGCCCTGGTCGGCATGGAGCCGGGCGATACCGAGGCCCAGTTGCGGCGGATGGCCGAGCGCCTGCTGGGCTACCGGGTATTCGCCGACGAGGCCGGGAAGATGAACCGCTCGCTGCGCGATACCGGCGGCGGCCTGCTGCTGGTCAGCCAGTTCACCCTGGCCGCCGACACCCGTTCGGGCATGCGGCCGAGCTTCACCACGGCCGCGCCGCCGGAAGAGGCTGAACGCGGGTTCAATCGATTTGTCGAGATCTGTCGTGAAAATCACGCGCCAGGGGTGGAAACGGGCCGATTTGGTGCCCATATGGTCGTCAGCCTGGTCAATGACGGTCCCGTGACCTTCCTTCTCCGGCCCTGAGCCTGCGGGACCACCGCCCGGCAGGCAGGGCCCCGGGCTGGTATAATGCTACGTTCCCTATTTCTCCCTGCCGGTGGCGCGAGCACTACATGGCCAACGAACGTCCTGCCCAATCCGAAATCAAGCAACTGATCAGCAAGGGCCTGGAACAGGGCTACCTGACCTACGCCGAAGTCAATGACCATCTGCCGGACGACATGGTCGACCCGGAACAGATCGAAGACATCATCGGCATGATCAACGGCATGGGCATCGATGTCCATGAAGTTGCGCCGGATGTGGAAACCCTGCTTCTCAACGATGGCAACACCGGCAACCGCGAAGTCGATGACACCGCGGCTGAAGAAGCTGCCGCCGCGCTGAGCGCGCTCGACACCGAAGGTGGCCGTACCACCGACCCGGTGCGCATGTACATGCGCGAAATGGGCACCGTCGAGCTGCTGACCCGCGAAGGCGAAATCGCCATCGCCAAGCGCATCGAGGAAGGCCTTTCGCAGGTCCAGGCGGCCCTGGGCCAGTTCCCGGTTTCGGTCGAGTCGCTGCTGAACGACTACGAAGCCCACAAGGAAGGCAAGAAGCGCCTGGCCGAAGTGATCGTCGGCTTCAACGACCTGGTCGACGAAGAGCCGGCGCCGCCGGCGGTCGCTGCCGATGACAGCGCCGATGCGGACGCCGAAGGCGACGAGGACGAGGACGACGATGTCGACGGTGGCGATGAAGAAGCCGCACCGACCGGTCCGGATCCGGAGGAAGTCGCCGCGCGCATGCAGGCGCTGAGCGATGCCTTCAACGCCTTCAAGAAGGCCGCGACCAAGGGCGACAAGAAGAACCTGCCGCGCCTGCGCGAAGAAATGTCGGCGGTGTTCGTCACCCTGAAGCTGCCGCTGCCGCTGACCGATGTGCTGACCAAGCAGCTGCGCGACACCATGGCGTCGATCAAGGCCCATGAGCGTCGCGTGCTGAACCTGGCGACCGTTACCGCCCGCATGCCGCGCAAGGACTTCATCCGTTCCTGGGAAGGCAACCAGACCAACCTGGAGTGGGTGGAAGACGCACTGAAGCGCAAGCAGAAGTGGTCCTCGGCGCTGCGCGAAGTGAAGGACCAGATCATTGCCGAACAGCAGGCGACGATCGACATCGAGACGCTGACCCAGCTGGACCTGGAAGAGCTGAAGGAAATCAGCCGTGCCATGGCCTACGGTGAAGCCAAGGCGCGCAAGGCCAAGAAGGAAATGGTCGAGGCCAACCTGCGCCTGGTGATCTCGATCGCCAAGAAGTACACCAACCGTGGCCTGCAGTTCCTCGACCTGATCCAGGAAGGCAACATCGGCCTGATGAAGGCCGTGGACAAGTTCGAGTACCGCCGCGGTTACAAGTTCTCGACCTACGCCACCTGGTGGATCCGCCAGGCGATCACCCGCTCGATCGCCGACCAGGCACGCACCATCCGTATTCCGGTGCACATGATCGAGACGATCAACAAGTTGAACCGCATTTCCCGCCAGATGCTCCAGCAGTACGGCCGCGAGGCTACGCCGGAGGAGCTGGCCAAGGAAATGGACATGCCGGAAGACAAGATCCGCAAGGTGATGAAGATCGCCAAGGAGCCGATCTCGATGGAAACCCCGATCGGCGACGACGAGGATTCCCATCTGGGCGACTTCATCGAGGACACCAACGTGGAGTCCCCGATCGAGAACACCACCAACATCAATCTGTCTGAAACCGTGCGCGACGTGCTGGCCGGCCTCACCCCGAGGGAAGCCAAGGTGCTGCGCATGCGCTTCGGCATCGACATGAACACCGACCACACGCTGGAAGAGGTCGGCAAGCAGTTCGACGTGACCCGCGAGCGCATCCGCCAGATTGAAGCGAAGGCCCTGCGCAAGCTGCGTCACCCGAGCCGCTCGGAGCAGCTGCGCAGCTTCCTGGATATCGATTGATTTCCAGCGGCTGTTGAAGCGTTGAGAGAAACCCCGCCTGGTGCGGGGTTTTTCTTTTTGGGGTGTGTGTGCTTTCTGTAGAGTCGAGCCAGCTGCTCTTTGCGATGACGTATCCAGCAGGTCTTCTCAACGGCTGCGCGTTTGCGCCGCTATTGGATTGGGAAGATGTGATGCGCGACGAGCGCGAGGATTCACTGGGATTCGCCCGAAGAGCGACGCTGGCGTTGCTGACGCAGTCTGGTGCTGGATTATTTGCTGGCTTCGGCGGCGGACAACCAGAAGGGGCTGGAAGAGACCAGGAGGACTGTGGCGCTGTTCCACGCGCACCTGCGGCGGCAGGTCTGGTTTGCGGACGTGGCGGAGAAGCGGTTGGGGCATGTGGCTGAGGCTCTTGCTGCTGCCGGGTAGCCGATCGAGCGCGGCCTCCACTACACTGTGAGGCTGCGCCGGGCCTATAGCTCAACGGTTAGAGCAGGGGACTCATAATCCCTTGGTTCCAGGTTCGAATCCTGGTGGGCCCACCACATTGACGTCCAGAGAAGTCCGGAGACGTCCACGAAACCCTTGAGTTGCTTGATTTCAGCGCTGCAACGCAAAGGAGCGGAGAACATGGACGATCAGATGATCTGCCCGATGTGCATGGGATACGTGCCACGCGGTGCCATCGTGTGCCGGGGGTGCAAGGCCAGGATTGAGTACGGCAGCCCCGGATGGGCTTCTTTGTTGGTCTTGGTCTGTTCCATTTCCTTCGGAATCTGGTCGGGCGCCGTCCTGGCATGGTGGATTGGGCTGATCGGTGGCGTGGTCTTGTTCGGCCTTGGATCTGCTGGGTTCAAGCGCCTGTTTCGCAACCGGGTCATCTTCCGCCTCAAGTACTGAGTACGGTCTGAGGTGCCTGAGAGAAGTCGATCTGGTGGCCGATAGGCGCATTGGCCCCGTCAGAAGTCATCAGGATCGTAGGGCTCAAGATGTGGCGTTGCTCCGGCTAGGCCGAGCGCTTCATTGAGCGCGTCCATAGTCGTCCAGATCCCGCCGCTTCCGTCATACATGAAGCGGACACCACACCCGTTAGCCCATCGGATCACAGTGGCAAGCCTAGGCTTCCTGCCTGGCTGGCAGAGTTCCTGCAGGTCGCGGAACTGAAGGATCGCATTTTTCATGCGGATAGCTCATCTAGCCGGGAACGTGCGCCCCTCCTTCAGGCATTGGGACAGTCTCTTCTCAAACGCGAAAGAGTCGTTTTGAAGCGCCTCCAGTCCTGTGCAAGCGCGCCGGTCGTGCAGCTCAAGGTGGAAATTGAGATACATGCCGCCTACCCACAGGGACAGGAGTATGGATAGGGAAATGGGCAGCCACTTGGGCAACTCGATGTCTAGGATGTCCAGCATGGCTCCGCGCAGGCTTGTCTGGTTGTAGCCGTACCGTCTCAGACGCAGCTTGGGTTCTACCCCGAAATCACGGACGGTTGTAAAAGGGCTGAGAACTTCTGGTCTTGCCTGGCGACCCTTCGTCGCATCCTCGGGTTGTGGAACCGCTCGATGTATTCGAACACATCCGCCCTCGCGGCATCGAGCGTTGG
>NZ_JCAFVP010000017.1:0-62304 GCF_059372495.1 Stenotrophomonas sp. YJH_SMC_80 | reverse complement strand
GTCCGGATAGGCGATGCCGATCAGGCGGTTGAGCGCATCGTAGTGATAGGTGGCGGTGACGCCGCGCGCATCGGTGGCGGTCTTGCGGTTGCCGGCGGCGTCCACGGTGAAGCTGCTGGCGCCACTGTCCGGGCTGACCTGCCCGGTCAGATCACCGAGCCCGTTGTAGGCATAGGTCGTATGCAGGCCTTTCGGGTCGGTGACCTGGGTGACCTGGTCCAGCGCGTTGTACTGGCTGCGGATCTCCGCCGCCACGCCGCCGGCATCCTGCAGGGTCTGCGCCAATCGGTTGAGCGGGTCGTACTGCTGGCTGGTCACGCGCTGCAGGGCGTCGGTGATCGTCTGGGGGTTGCCGTTGGCATCGTAGGCAAAGCCGGTAGCATGATTGCCGGCGTCCTTCAGCGCGGTCAGCTGACCGAGCGTGTTGAACGTCCGTGCCAGGGTACGGCGCAGGGTACCGCCTGCATCGAGCGTCTCTTCCTTGAGGCGATTGCCGGCATTGTCCAGCGTGTAGTGAATCGTGTTGCCCGCGTTGTCCTCGATATCGGTCAAGCGCAGCGCCGCATCGTAGACATAGGAAACGCTGCTGCCGTCGGGCTCGGTGATCTGTTGCACCTGGCCGGTCGGCCAGTAGCTGATCTGGGTGACCCGATTCTCGGCAGTGGTCGCGCCGCGCACGGTGATGGAGGTCGGCCAGCCGCGGGGATGGTAGGTGTAATCAGTCACCACGCCGTTGGCGTCCTTGACCGACAACGGCCGCCCGAACGCGTCGTAGGCCGAGGTCTCGACCGTCTGGCCCAGCGCATTGGTCACGCTGCGCAGGTCGCCCTTGCGATAAGTGCAGGCACCTCCGGTCGCGCACCCTGCATCATCCGCCGAGTAATAGGCATAGGTAACGTCATCGGCCACATCCGTGCGCGGGCCATCCACACTCTTCAGCAGCCCCTCCACCGGGCAGCTGCCTGCCGCTGCCACATCAGCGGCTTCGCAGTACGTGTAGCTGGTGATGCGCGTCTGACCGGACGCGGTGTCGGTCACCGTGTTGGTTGTCGGCTGACGCCGGGTATTGAAGGACGTTCGGGTTTCACGATTGCCGATGCGGGTGGTCAGTACCGCATTGGTTTCGACTTCGCGCGCGGTGGTCACCACCCGCTGTTCGGGCAGGCCGACCGCTTCGGTCACGGTATGGATGCTGACGGCACGACCGCTCACCGGATCGGTGCCCTGCGCATAGGTGTGCTTGGTCTGGATGCCGCGGCGATCGGTGTAGGTATCCAGGCGCCGGCGGAAGTCGACACTCTGGTCGTAGTAGGTCCGGCTGACGGTTCCCTGCGAATCACTCAGGCCGGTTACCTTGCGCGACGGCGCGGTGTCGCCGCCGGGTGTCAGGGTGTAGTCGGTCTGCCGCCCAAGCGCGTCGGTCACGACTGCACCGCCGTTGGGGCTGTAGGCCAGTGTCACACCATCGGCACCGCCGGCATGCTGACTGGAGATCACACGGCCGATGGAATCGTAGGTAAAGGTGCTGTAGCGGCGACCGTCCTCGGCGGTGATACCCGTCAGGTGCTGGGGGAAAGCCTGGTTCTCGTAGTGATACGTGCGCACACCGCCACCCGCATAGGTCACCGTGGCGACCTGGTTCTGCGGCGTATAGGTATAGGTGGCGAGCGCAATGCCTTCGACCAGCACCGAACTGATCAGCGCCTCATAGTCGTTGGACTGGTAGACGAACTCCAGTGTGCGGCCACTGCTGTGGGTGACGGCCGCAAGGCGGTCGCTGTCATCGTAGATGTAGGTCAGCGACGTGCCATCCGGGAAGCGCTTGGCGGTCAGACGCCCGTCCGCGCCGAAGGTCGAGATGGAACCCGCCGAGTACAGTGTCCAGTTGCCGTTCTGGACCAGACGATCGCCACTGTCGTCGTCCGCCTCATAGGCCTGGCCGATCTTCTTGAACGCCCGCTGGAAACCGGTGCTTTCAATGATGCCAACACTGTCAACACCATCCAGTGCCAGGTGGGCGCCCAGCGAATGGGTCCAGCCATAGCCGAAGCCACCGGATGAAGTAGAAATACCGGAGTGATAGAAGCGCGTCAGTGCGATCCAGCCCAGATCAAAGTCCTGCGCGATCTCATACTTCTCGCCCGTTTTAACATCACATGGGTTGCCGACATTGCCGTCGCAGGTACCGCCGTTGGAGGCCGGGTCCTTGTCGGGAATCGGACTCATGTTCGCCGCTGTATCGTTGCGGGGCATGGGGCAGCTACCGTTGCCGCCGTCCTTGTCGCACTTCTGCGACTTCGAGGTGATGGTCGCAACGAATTCCTCGTTGACGCAGGCGTTGTGCTTGTTGGACCACTGCGTGAAGGGGATCGGGCAGTTCAAGCGTCGCATGCGAGCAAGCCCTGTCGTTCCTGCGTCGAAGGGCACGCACGGAGACTCCGCCGAATTGCTGCCCAGCATGCCGGTGACCCGGTACTCCCTGACCTCCGAAATTCCGTCCATCCCTGGAGCAGTTGGGCCCCATTCTCCTTCCGGCACAGCAGTTTCCCCAGGACACTGGGGATTGATGTCCTGCAAGTCTGCAATGAGCGCTTCCAGCACTTCCTCTTCGGACAGGAAGCCACCATCACCCGCGCCGTAGTAGGTCCAGTCAGGGTCGGATGGCTGCGTCTTTCCCATCCAGTAGGTAATCGACGTGTTTCCGTTCAAGTCCACGACTTTCGACTTGATCTTGTCGACGTACTGCCAGCCGAACTGGAACTCCGGCGGGAAGGGGCTGGGCGCCGGCAGGTTCTTGATGGCGGCCACCGCCGCCTGCTGGGTCTTGTACTGGGTCGCATCGCCACCGGGCTGCGAAATACGCCAGGTGATCTTGCTTTCCTGCGCCTGTACAACAGCCGGCGCAATGCAGCCAACGGCAACGATCGCCAGCACGGCACACAAAATGGTCTTCAGTCGTTCCAACATCCCTGTTCTCCTTCCTGGACGAACACAGCGCCGGCGGGAACGAGAACGCGGAGCTGTGCCCCGCGTCATGCTTCGGATCGTCCCTGGTCCGGAATGCGGCAGTGCCAAATGCCGCCTTTATCGTTGAGGACGCTTGCACGTTCAAGTGTGGAGCCGCGTAACCGATCACAGATTCAAGCATCCAACGCCATTCAGCGGTCTACGCCCCGTCCCCATGACTTCCTGCACAGGGAGTCGGTGTTATACCTCACTACATTACCAACACGACCTGTCGCGAGTCGGCAGGCTGTGGCACTCCGCTGCAGACCTGACCCATCGGAAGGGCTGGCACGCGTCACGGCCCAGGGGAATGGCAATGAAGATCAGCCGAGTGACGTTGTGGGTGCTGGCCGCCGTGATGGCCGCTGCAGGCGCCGCGCACGCAGGGGAAATCCAAGTGGATCGAGGCGCTTACACACTGCAGGCCGAAGAGATGGGGGCCGGCCCGATCACCGTGGTCTTTGAATCCGGTTTCGGGCAGGGCGCGGGGGCCTGGAAGGAGGTGGTTGCCGGTCTGGGGCGCGACTACCACAGCATCACCTACGCCCGTGCGGGAATCGGCAAGTCCGGCAGCGACGGTCACCCCAAGCGCATCGATGCGCATCTGGCCGACCTCACGGCCGTGATCGATACGCTCGCCCCCGGTCGCCGCGTTGTGCTGGTGGGTCACTCCTATGGCGGCCTGCTGGCCACGGAGTTTGCACGCCGCCATCCGGAGCGCCTGCAGGGCCTGGTGCTGGTGGACCCGGCCACGATGGGTCAGCGCCATGCGTTCAAGCAGGCCGACAGTGCCCGCGTGCAGGCAGATGATGCCCAGCTGCGGGCGATGCTGCCGCCAGCCATGGCCGCCAACTACGCCGTGCTGACCGAACAGCTGGATGCACCCGGTGCGGAAACCCCGCGCACGATGCCGGACGTGCCGGTAGCGCTGCTGACTGCAACCCAGCTGGCTGCCGAACCGCTGTTCTTCGAGGAAACCGCAGCGGGCAAGGCGCTCTGGAAAGCACAGCACGCCCTGCTCTTCTCGGGATTCACGCGCGGCTCGCACCGCTACCTGGCAACCGGCCACACCCTCCAGCGCGAGGATCCCGCTGCGGTGGTGGCCGCGATTCAATCGGTCTCCGGCACCTCGAAGTAGCTGTTCCAGGCAGGCGCTTCCCGGGCTGTCCCCGGCTACTGCCCACGCAGGCGCACCGCAAAGTACCGCGCCGGGGAAAGGCCAAGCGCTTTCTTGAACATCGTGATGAAGGCCGTCACCGACTCATAGCCCAGCGTCTCGGAAACGCGTTGTACGGGTGCACCGGCGGCGAGTTCCCGAATGGCGATGAGCAGGTGCAGTTGCTGCCGCCAGCGCCCGAAGGACAGTCCCGTTTCCCGTTCGATGAGGCGGGTCAACGTGCGCTCGCCCAGGGCCAGGCGCACGGCCCACTGGCCGATGGTGCTGCGGTCTGCCGGATCCGCCGACAGCGCCGCAGCCAGCACACGCACCTTCGGGTGATGGCTGACCGGCAGCGACAGATGCTCAGCCGGCATCTGTACCAGCTCGTCCAGCAACACCCGCGCCAGCCGGTCGGTGTGGCTGCCATGCGGGTAGTCCAGCGGCGCGTCGGCCAGGTGCAGGATCATCTCGCGCAGCATCGGCGAGATGGCCAGCGTTACGCACTGCGCCGGCAGGTCGACGATGCCGGGCTCGACGAACAGGTAGCACAGGCGCGCGTTGGCGGTGGCGCGGTTGCTGTGCGGCATGCCGCCCGGAATCCAGACGCCACACTGGGGCGGCACGATCCACAGCGCATTGGCCACTTCGCAGGTCACCGCCCCATGCAGCGCAAGAATGAGCTGACCCTTTCGATGCTCATGCACCGGAATTTCCGCGTCGTGCTCGGCCACCTGCAGGCGGCTGGCAACCGCCGGGCGATCGGTCTCGTCCGGGTCCAGGTCAAAGCCTGGGAGCGAAATGCGAGCCATTCTCACATTGACCAATTTTAGCGATTGGTTGTCATTGTAGCGAAATTCGCCATGCCGGCCGATCACTAGCATGAGCCGCATGCACTCCCCCAGCCCGCTCCGCCCCCATGTGCTCCAGGCATTTGCACGGTTCAAAAGCCCTACCCTCAGGACCGACCAGGAGGCGGTGCTGTTCTCGCTCAAATGCCTGCTCGCCGCATCGCTTGGGCTGTATGTCTCTCTACGGATCGGCTTGAACCGCCCGTTCTGGGTGATCGGCACAGTCTATCTGGTGTCGCAAACGTTGTCCGGCGCAACGCTCAGCCGAGGTCTGTTCCGCCTGCTCGGTACCGTCGGCGGGGCCATCGCCACCGTCGCGCTGGTGCCCCGTTTCGCCAATGCGCCCCTGGTGCTGAGCGCCGCGCTCGCCACCTGGATGGCGCTGTGCCTGTACCTGGCGATGCTCGACCGCACGCCACGTGCCTATGCGTTCCTGCTGGCCGGCTATACCACCAGCCTGATCGGGTTTCCTGCGGTGATGGTGCCGGGAGACGTGTTCACCATTGCCATCACGCGAGTGCAGGAAATCGCCATCGGCATCCTGGCCGCCACGCTGGTACATGGGTTGGTGCTGCCGCGTCGGGTCTCGATGCGCGTGCACGCACGGGTTGCTGCCGTGCTGGAAGATGCGGAACGATGGACACGGGACATGCGCGCCGGTGCATCGGACGCGGTACTGGCGACGGACCGCTCGAAAGTGGCCGCCGACCTGCTTGAGCTGCATGTGCTGTCGATCCACCTGCCCTTCGACAGCGCCCACGGCGTGGCCCAGGTGCAGATCCTGCGTGCCCTGCATGACCGGATGCTGGACGTACTGATGCTGTCCAGCGCGGTGGAAGATTCCATCGCACGGCTGCGCTCACCACAGGCCAGCGCGATGGATTCGCCTGGCTGGCGCGAGCTGATACAGACCGGCCTCGCCGCGCAACAGGCCGAGCTCGACCTCGCCCACGCCGACTGCCGCGTGCTGCAGGCGCAACTGCACACTGCCCGGCCCGACTGGCGCCGGCATGTACCTGCCCGCCTTGCGCGACGTGCGCACGGTGCGGTACTTCACCGGGACCATCGACTTGCCCTGCGTAGCGCGCTGGGCGCGTTCGTCGGTATCCTGCTGAGCTGCGTTCTGTGGATCGTTACCGGCTGGTCGGAGGGCGCCACGGCGGTGTCCATCATCGGCACGGCGTGCGTGCTGTTCGGCACGATCGAAGCGCCTGCGCCGCATGTCATGCGCTATCTGGTGGGGTCGTCGATCGGCGTTGCCGTCGGCCTGCTCTACGGCCTGCTGATCTTCCCCGCGTTGTCCGATATCACCGGCCTGATTGCCGCGCTCGCGCCGGTGCTGCTGCTGTGCGGATCGCTCCTGGCCCGGCCATCCTTCATCATGGCCGCCCTGGGCGTGGTGCTGACGTTTCCGCTCATCGCCGGCCTGGGCGCGACCAATACGGTCAACATCGTCGGCGCACTCAACAACAGCGTTGCGTTGTTCGTGGGTACGACGGTGGCACTGTGCAGCATGCAGCTGTTCCAGACCGCCGATGCGGGCCGCAACCGCGCTCGGCTGGAGCGTTCGATCCGTCGGGACATCGCACGACACGCCGCCGGTCAAGGTGATGTGACCCGGGCCTGGCTCAGCCGCATGCTGGATCGAATCGGGCTGCTCGCTCCCAGGTTGCAAGGCCGTTCCAGCGCCGCACACGACCTGCGGGCATTGTTTGCGGACGTGCGTGCGGCTCATGCATCCAACCAGCTCCGCGCACTGGACACGCGTCTGCTCGATCCGCGCACGCAAGCGCTTCAGGCGATGCTGATCGAACGCGTCGCGGCACATTTCAGGATCCGCGCCCACGCACCACGCAGTGTCGACGCCCATCTTCTGGAACTGCTCGACCGCATGCGAGAAGCAGCGGTGGCCAGCAGCGGGGCGGATCGGGAGCACCTGTCGCATCTGCTATGCAGGTTGCGCCGCGACCTGCTGGCACCCCCGCTCCCCCATCGGCACTGACCTCATGTTTTCTGATCTTTCCATTGATGGCGTGCTCATTCCCGGCCTGCTCGCCGTGGCCGCCGCCGCGCTGGTGCTGTCGATGCTGACCTCGCGCCTGCTCGCCAGTCTCGGCCTGTACCGGCTGTTCGCCGCGCGGCCCTTGGTGGGCCTGTCCCTGTTCGTGATCCTGGCGGAGCTGATGATCCGGCTCTCGCCCCTGCTCGAGAAATGAAATGAAACACCTGCTTGCCGTCATCGGGCGCTGGAGCGCAACACTGGCCGTGTGTGCGCTTGCCGCCATTGCCGCGCTCTCCCTCTGGAATCGTTACGAAATGCGCCCGTGGACGCGGGATGGGCGGGTGCGCGCCGATGTGGTGCGCGTTGCATCGGACATGGGGGGGCTGGTCACCCAGGTGCTGGTGCACGACAACCAGCGGGTCAGCGCCGGAGAGTTGCTGCTGGTGCTGGATCAACCGCGCTTCGCTGCCGCGCTTGAGAAGGCCGACGCAGCGGTCAGCAGCGCTCGCGCCACGCTGGCGCTGGCCCGCCGCGAATCGACACGGGACAACGCACTTGGCAACCTGGTCGCCTCGGAAACGCGCGAACGCAATGCCGCCAAGGTCGATACCGAGCTGGCTGCCCTGGCGCAGGCACGGGCCGAACAGCGCGTTGCCCAGCTCAATGTCCAACGCACCGAAGTGCGCGCAACCACCGATGGCATCGTCACCAACCTGGACCTGCATGCGGGCGACTACCTGCAACCCGGTGCGCAGGCGCTGGCGCTGATCGACACCCGCAGCCTGCGTATCGAGGGCTACTTCGAGGAAACCAAACTGGCCTGCATCACCGAGGGCGATGCCGCGGTGGCGCGGCTGATGGGCGACACCCACGATGTCCGCGGACACGTTGACAGCATCGCCGCCGGCATTGCCGACGATCAGCGCTCAAGCACGCACAACCTGCTGCCCGCCGTGGCGCCGACCTATACCTGGGTGAGGCTGGCACAGCGCATCCCGGTACGCATCCGTATCGATGATGCGCCGCCGGATACCCGGCTGATCGTAGGTCGCACTGCGAGTGTGACCATCACCCCCTCGGCGCAGGGAGCCTGCAAGTGAGCGTGCGGACAGTACGTGGCGGGCTGCTTGCCCTGCTGCTGCCGATGACGGCCTGCGTGCCCGGCCCCGACTATCACCTGCCGGCGAGCGCTGTCGCAGCCTCCCCACGGGCGGCGCGGGCGTTCGTCTCGGGCCAGGAGGCATCGTTCAGCCACGACGCGCCACCGGATCGATGGTGGCAACTGTATGGCGACCCCCAGCTTGACGCCTACGTACGCGATGCTCTGGCGGCCAATACCGACCTGCGCGCCGCCGATGCCAACCTCCGGCGCGCCAGCGCGACCGTGCTGGAGTACCGCGCGCGCGGTGCCGTGCAAGGGGACGTGGATGCATCGGGCACGCTCGTCCATGCCGGTGGCTACACCCAGGCGTCGGCCGCGCCGCAGTCGTACGCGCTGGGCCTCCACCTCTCCTATCCGCTGGATCTCGCAGGTGGCATCCGCCGCGGCATCGAAGCCGCCAACGCGGACACGGAGGCGATTGCTGCGGCACGCGACCAGGTTCGCGTGGTCGTCGCTGCGGCCGTCACCCGTGCCTATCTCCAGGTGTGCACAAGCAATCACACGCTCGCTGCAACCCGGCAGGTGCTGGCGATACAGCGCGCCACGCTGGAGGCAACCCGACGCCTTGCTGCCGGCGGGCGCGGAACGGACTTCGATGTCAGCCGTGCCGGTGCCGCCGTCAATCGCAGCGCGGCGGCGATACCGCACCTGCTGGCGGAACGGCAGGCCTCACTGTTCGAACTGGCCGCACTGATGGGCAAAGTCCCGGCAGACTATCCCAGGGAAGCAGAAGGGTGCCCACAGCCCCCTGAGCTGCAGCAAGCATTGCCGATCGGTGACGGCTGGCAGCTGCTCCAGCGGCGCCCTGACGTACGCGCAGCCGAACGCAGCCTGGCCGCCGCGACTGCAATGATCGGTCTCGAGACGGCGGCTCTCTATCCGCAGATCACCCTGGGCGCCTCTTCGGGCGTGGCCGGCACACCGGCGCATCTGCTGTCTGCCGACGGCTTCGGTGCGAGCATCGGCCCCATACTGTCATGGCACTGGCCCAACCGCCGCGTAGCCAAGGCCCGCATCGCGGCGGCCGGTGCCAATGCGGAGACCGCTCTCGCTTCCTTTGACGGCATCGTGCTGCAGGCACTGCGCCAGACCGAGACCGCGCTTTCTGCCTGCACGCAGGAGCTTGAACGCGAGCGCAGCCTGGCGCACGCGCGTCGGGACGCAGCCCGGGCCACCGAACAGGCACAGCAACTCTACCGCTTCGGCAGGATCGATTTTCTCGACGTGCTTTCGGCCCAGGCCGAGCTGGCAGATGCGGAGTCCGCGTTGGCCGCCTCGCGCGCGGAGCGCATTGACGGGCAGATGGATCTTTTCCTGTCGTTGGGCGGAGGCTGGGCCGCAACGGATTCGGCCCCGGGCGCGGTCCAATGACCCGCTGCCTGGCGACGACTTCAGGCCCCGCCGTCTGTTCAGAAAATTACCGCCTACACCCGCATTCATTCACATGGATTGCCCTATATTCCCGCCACAGCGCCGCATGCTGCGGCCATGTCGGAGGCATCCCCATGAAGACCACACGTTTGCTTGCCATCGCATTGAGCGCAGCCACCGCGTTGGCCGCGGCCCCCGCCTTCGCCGATCCGCCGCATCACGCCCGAGGCAACGGCCCGCCGCCGCACGCAGGCGGCCCGCACCACCGCGAAGCGCCGCCGCCGGGCTGGCAGAAGAAGGCCTGGCGTCGTGGCGATCGCCTACCTTGGGCTGAAGTGGACCGCCGCTACTGGGTGAACGATTACGCGCGCTATGACCTGCGCGAGCCGGGCCGCGACCGACGCTGGGTGCGCCAGTCCGATAACGAGTACCTGCTGGTGGAGATCGCCACCGGCTTGATTGTTGACGCGCTGCATCGTTGAATGCGGAGCGCGCCGGGGCCCTGTAGCCGTGGCCCTGGCGCGCTCCCACCACACTGCGGCCGACATGAATGATGCGAACCACCGGATTCCAGAGCGCGTTTCTCATTGTTGGCCTCATCGCAGGCCAGCCGGCCCACGCTAGCCAGCAACCATCAGCGGCGGATGTAAAAGCGATCGAACAGGTGGTCGAAGCGTTCCGCACCTCGCTGATCAACAAGGACAAGCCGACCTACATGGGCCTGTTCTTCTCGGACAAACCAGAAGACATCGGCTGGCAGTTCGTTTCCGAGGACGTGCGCCTGCAGGACATCCGCAAGGCCAAGCCCGATGCAATCAAGGCACGGCAGATTCCTGCAAACAACTTCATCGCGCTGATCGACGGGGCGGTGGCCTCGCCGAAGCCGAAGGAAGAGAAGTTCTCCAACACGAAGATCGAGACGGATGGTGATGTGGCTTCGGTCTCGTTTGACTACAGCTTCCACGACGATGGGGTGAAGACCAACTGGGGCAAGGAAATGTGGCAGCTGATCCGCACCGAACAGGGCTGGAAGATCTTCTCGGTGATCTACTCGGTCCGCGATTCACGCAGCCCGGCCGATTGAACGTCGCTTGACGGGGCCGAACCCAGGCCGCGATCCATTCAGCAAGGGCATTGGCATTCGGCCAGCGATCGGGCAGAGTTCGGCCACGCGCAAGGACGCATGCCATGACCCGCCTGCTGATCATCGAAGACAACCCCGAGCTGGTTGCCAACCTGTATGCCTTCTTTGAACCGCTGGGCTACGTCCTGGACGACGCCCGCGACGGCGCCAGCGGACTGCGCCGGGCCACGCAGCACGACTACGACGCCATCCTGCTGGACCTGATGCTGCCGCGGCTGGACGGCATGACGCTGTGCCAGAAGCTGCGCCAGGAGTTCCAGAACCCGGTGCCGATCCTGATGCTGACCGCGCGCGATCCAGTCGAAGACCGCGTGCAGGGCCTGGCCCTGGGCGCGGATGACTACCTGGTCAAACCGTTCTCGCTGACGGAACTGGATGCGCGGATCAAGGCCCTGGTACGACGGGCGCAGGGTCGCCAGGTCCAGAGCGTGCTGGCGTGGAAGGACCTGCAGGTGGACACGCGCTCGCCACAAGCCTGGCGGCAAGGCCGCTGCATTGCGCTGACGCCCACGTCGCACAAGTTGCTGATGTGCCTGGTGCGTGCGGCGCCGGCCGTGGTGCGCAAGCAGGAAATGGAGTACCTGGTCTGGGGCGACGAGCCACCGGACAGCGGCGCGCTGCGAACCCACATCCATGAGCTGCGCCTGCAGGTGGACCGCAGCTTCGACACCGCGCTGATCACCACGGTGCACAGCGTCGGCTGGCGCATGCAGGCGTGACTCGTGCCTCCCTCTACCGCCGCCTGAGCCTGCGCACCCGCATCACGATCTCGTTCGTGCTGTTGATGGCCGGTGCCATGGGCTTCATCGTACTGGCGGAACAGGTGGACTACGACCAGGTCCGGGCCGCTGTCGTCGCGCGGACCCAGGACAATGAAGTACGCCGCCTGCAGGACGAACTCGCCCGTGGTCGGCGTCCCGACCTGCCCTCCGGCAGCGCACTGTTCGATGCCCAGGACGTGCCTGTCGTGCTGCGCCAATATGGCCCGGGATATCACGGCGAAGCAGCACCCAACGAGTGGCACCTGCGCGTGTTCGACAGTGCCGGCCAACGTTACTACCTGCTGCAGGACGCAGCCCCCTATGGCTATCTGGAATACCTGATCAATGCCTTTGCGGCACTGGTCATTTCGATCTGCGTGCTTGGCGCCTTCCTGATCGGTCGCAAGGTCGCGACCCACGTCATCGCGCCCATCACACGATTGGCCGATGCGGTGCAGGACGGCCACAAGCCCTTTCCCTACCAGGACGCACGCGATGAGATCGGCGTGCTCGCGCGCGCCTTTGCCCGCCATAGTGACGAGCTCGAACGGTTCCTGCATCGCGAACAGTGCTTCAGCGGCGATGCCAGCCACGAGCTGCGCACGCCCTTGGCCATCATCGGTGGTGCTGCCGAGACGCTGGCCTGCCAGCTTCCGGCCGACAGCCACCTGGTTCCCAGTGCCGAGCGCATCCTGCGCACCACCCAGGAGATGCAGCGCCAGCTGACCTGCCTGCTGCTGCTCTCTCGCGCCCCCAGCACCGTGCCACGCAACGAGGTGGCCCTGCGTGCGCTGGTTGAATGCTGCATGGATCGCTGCCAGCCGTGGCTTTCCGGCAAGCCGGTGATCGTTGCGTTTGATGCCCGGCATGACACCGTGCTGCACACCAACGCGGATCTTGCGCACAGCGTGATCTGGAACCTTCTGCGCAACGCCTGCCAGTACACCGAAAGCGGCGAAGTCCGGATCACCCTCCACGACGCCGCACTCATCGTCGCCGACACGGGGCCCGGCCTGCCCTCCAGTATCGATCCACAGCTGTTCCAGCGCTTCGTGCCCGGTAGCGTGCACAGCGGCGAGGGGCTGGGGTTGTCGATCGTGCAGCGCATCGTCGAGCACCTGGGTTGGAGGATGACGGTGCATTCATCGCAGCAGGGATGCCGGTTCAGCCTGGAGTGGCCCCTCTGACGATTTCCTGACGCACGCGTGCACATGCTGGGGATTGCTCACTTCACGGCGGAAACCGCATGCAGCACCCCAAGGACAGCGGCAAGTACCCGCACGGGAAGACCGGCCTGAACCGCATCTTCCACACCCTCATCCATTCGCGCGATGGATTCGTCGCCACCTTCCGCGGCGAGGCAGCCTTTCGCCAGCTGCTGCTTCTGCACGCGCTGTTGATCATTGCAGCGTTCGTACTGGACATCAGCGCGGTCGAGCGCGCGATAGTGCTTGCGGTCTGCTTCATCAGCCTGCTGGTGGAACTGCTCAACTCGGCGATCGAAGCGGTGGTTGATCGCATCTCCCTGGAACAGCATCCACTGTCAAAGAACGCCAAGGATATGGGCAGCGCCGCGCAGACCACCGCACTGTTGATGGTGGGCGCGGTGTGGGGCGTCATCCTGCTGGGCTAGTCCGCCCAACCTGACAACTTCCTGATAAAGCGGTTTCGATACTGCGCGCACTCCCGCTCCACGGAACCTGCTCGTGCGTCAATGCCGCCGTTTTCCACGGCCCCATCCGATCGTTCTGGTCTGGGCCGTCGCACTGTTCTTCACCACGATTGGAAACATCGCCCTCTGGAAGACGCTGTGGGGGCTGGTCGACCTCAACAGCGTGCGCAGCGTGCTGTTCCTGGCCAGCCTGCCGGTGGTGCTGTTCTGCCTGTTCAACCTGTTGCTGACGCCACTGCTGGCACTGCCGTTCCTGCGCAGGCCGCTGCTGGTGCTGCTCGTTGTCGTCAGCGCCGCCTGCAGCTACTTCATGCTGCACTACAACGTGCTGATCGATCGCAGCATGGTGCAGAACGTGTTCGAGACCAACCAGGCCGAACTGAACGCCTATCTGTCGCTGCCACTACTGTTGACCCTGCTGGCGCTGGGCGTGCTGCCTGCTGCCGGGCTCGCCCTGGTGCGCACCACCAGCGGGGCCGGCTCGATACGTTCGCTGCTGGTGTGGCCGGCCAGCGCTCTGGCGTCATTGCTGGTACTGCTGGCAATCGGCTTCGCGTTCTACAAGGACTACTCCTCGCTGCTGCGCAACAACCGCTATCTCCGTGACCAGGTGCTGCCGTTGAATGTCGTGCGCCATACCCACGGTTATCTGAAAGGCCTCTACAGCGCCCGCCAGCAACCCTTGCGCCCGATCGGCATGGACGCACGGCGCGTACCGGGCCCGCGTCCGAAGCTGGTGGTCATGGTCGTCGGCGAGACCGCGCGATCACAGAACTTCCAGCTCAACGGCTACCCACGCGCGACCAATCCCCGGCTATCGCGCAAGGAAGGCGTCATCAGCTTCAGTGATGTTTCCTCATGCGGAACCGCAACGGCGATCTCGGTGCCGTGCATGTTCTCGCAGATGACCCGCCGCCAGTATGACGATGTACGCGCAGCGACCGAGGAGAACGTGCTCGACATCCTGCAGCGCACCGGCATCAGCGTGCTCTGGCGCAACAACAACAACGGGGGCTGCAAAGGCGTGTGCGAACGCGTGCCGACCGAGGACATGCCCGCGCTGAAGGTGGCCGGCCAATGTGTCAATGCCGACGGCACCTGCTATGACGAGGTGCTGCTGCATCAGCTCGGTACACGCATTGACGCCATGAACGGTGACGCCCTGGTCGTGCTGCACCAGCTTGGCAGCCACGGCCCGACCTACTTCGAACGCTACCCGGCACAGTCGCGGGCATTCAGTCCGACCTGCGACAGCAACCAGATCCAGCAGTGCAGCAACGAGGCGCTGGTCAACACCTATGACAACACCCTGGTCCACACCGACCGCATGCTTGGCAGGACCATCGACCTGCTGCAGGGCTATTCGGACCAGCGTGATGTCGCGCTGATCTATGTGTCCGACCATGGCGAGTCGCTCGGCGAACGTGGCATGTACCTTCACGGCACGCCTTACTTCATCGCGCCGCGCGAGCAGACCCAGGTGCCGATGGTGATGTGGTTCTCACCGGAGTTCAGCCGCAACGCGGGCGTGGACCTGGCCTGCCTGCGCGGGAATGCCCTGCACCGGGCGCACAGCCACGACAATGTCTTCCACTCACTGCTGGGCCTGTTCGGGGTCAACAGCACGGTGTACCGGCGCGATCTGGATGTCTTCGCCGGCTGCCGCGCGTCGGCTTCGCCGGCTGTGGCCACCTCGCCAGCCAAAGAACGGCGCCGGTTGATGCCGGTCGCTGCCCGCAACGTGGCGCGTTACTGCGCCGCCAGGGCGAAATCCAGGCCCGCACACACCGCCGCGACCTGGGCGTCGTTGCACTCCTGCGGGTTGGTGCGCGGGCTGTCCGGGTAGACCTCGGTGGTGGTGGCAAAGCGCGCGTCGGTGAAGCCGGCGCAGGCGCCGATCGAACGCGACTCACCCCACACCACGCCCGGCGACTGCAGCGGCAGGCCGACCAGGTTGCCCTCGGCGTCGGCCGGGGCGATATGGGTGACTGGCGCGACCGCGGCGATCAGGGCCTTCTGGAACTCGGCCTGCGGGTCTTCGCTGTTGCCGATCACGTAGAAGCCATCCGGAATGGTGTCGCGCTCGAACGGCTTGCCGTCGCGGGCGCAGCGCGCCGGATCGAACTCGTGCAGGTCGCTGTCGGTGGTCTCGTGCAGGTCCAGGTGCACCAGCAGGTTCGGTTTGCGCTCTGCCACCCAGGCCATCAGCGCGGCCGCTTCCTCGATCTGGCCGCCGTCACGGAAGCTGCGGTTGGGGTCGATGGCATCCGGGTTCCAGCGCTGGATGCGCTCGTAGCCCCACGGGCTGACGCACGGTGCCACGATCAGGTTCAGCCGGCCCAGGTAACGCTCAGCCTGCTGTTCCAGGAACTGCAGGGCGCCATGCACGCCGCTGGTCTCGTAGCCATGCACGCCACCCGTGATCAGTGCGGTCGGCAGCGCCGGGTTCCAGTCGTGGTTGACCACGGCGAACAGCGGGTAATGGTCCGGCGCATAGTCCAGCTGGCCGTACTGGATCACATCGAAGCTGTCGTCCAGGCGCTCGAGCGCTGCCACAACGTCATCGTGGTAGCTGCGCTGGCGCTGCTGGCGGGCCCGCCACTGTGCGCGTTCCGCGTCGCCCCAGGGCTGTCCGGGGGTGCCGATCGGGTAGAACTGCGCAACGGTCATTGGGGAACTCCAGGGGTCGAACGGATGGGTGCAGCCGGACATTCTAAGCCTTGTCGCGCCTGCGGGCGCCCCCGCCCGGCCCCGCCTTCATCCAGGCCGGGTCATCTGGTTGTAAAATCAACGGTTTTTGGCCCCTCACCCCTTGATGGCGAAAGCAGCGCAGCCGGTCCTGGGTGGACCGGAATTCCTCCGCCTGCTCGCCCGTCTCAGCGACGGCGCGATGCCGGCCAGCAGTCCCGCCCTGACCGATCGCCTCGGCCAGTGGGTGGACTGGAGCCGTGCCGTGGCCCTGTCCGGGGCGCTCGGCGGACGCCTGCCCGAGCCCGGTGAAGCCGCCGAGGCGGTCGAGGATGTGCTGGCCGACTGCGCGCAGGCGCACGCCAGCCTGCTGGCCTCGATCAGTGAGGACGCCGAGGCCGAGCGCCTGCTGGATCTGGCCGAAGCTGCCGCTGCACCCAACTTCGCCTCCCTGCGCCAGCGCTATCGGGTACTGCAGCAGGCCATCCAGACCGCCACCGGGCGCCTGCGCGGCCGCCTGCGCGACCAGCTGGTGCAGGTTTCGCCCGAGCTGGCGCGGCTGGCCGAGGTCGATGCGGTGATGGAACAGACCCTCACCCCGCGCGAGCACAGCCTGCTGGCCACTGCGCCGGCCGTGCTCGGTGCCCGTTTTGAACGCGTGCACGGCCAGCCCGGCTGGCGCGCGGCCTTCCGCCATGACATGCGCACCCTGCTGCTCGCCGAGCTGCAGCTGCGCTTCCACCCGATCGAAGGGCTGCAAGACGCCCTGCGCTCCCACTGACCGGAACACCATGTCCAGAACTGCTTTCCATGTCGTTGTTTTCCTTGTCGGCCTGCTGGCCGTGTGCTGGATCGGCATTGGCTATGTTTCGGTGCATCCGCTGGGTGCAGCGGTGGCGGCGATCATCGCGGCCTGCTACATCGCCGGTGGCGTGGAGCTGTACCGCTACCGCCAGGCCAGCAACGGCCTGCGCAGCGCACTGAACGACCTGTCCAGCGCGAAGGAGAGCCTCGCTCCCTGGCTGGAGCGCGTACCGGTAGGCCTGCGCAACGCCGTGCGCCTGCGCGTGGAAGGCGAGCGTACCGCCCTGCCCGCTCCGGTGCTGACCCCTTACCTGGTCGGCCTGCTGGTGCTGCTGGGCATGCTCGGCACCCTGCTGGGCATGATGGACACGCTGCGTGGCACCGGACTGGCCCTGCAGAGCGCGACCGACATGGCCGCGATCCGCGGCTCGCTGGCCTCGCCGGTGCAGGGTCTGGCGGTGGCATTCGGCACCTCGATCGCCGGTGTGGCCAGCTCGGCCATGCTCGGCCTGCTGGCGGCGCTGCTGCGTCGTGACCGCCTGCAGGCCGTGCAGCAGCTGGATCGCGCCATTTCCGGCGACCTGCATCCGTACTCGCAGGCCTGGCAGCGCGCCGAGTCGCTGCGCCTGCTGCAGGCACAGTCCGCGGCGCTGCCGGCGCTGGTCGACCGCCTGCAGGCGATGACCAGCACCTTTGAACAGCACAGTGCGGCCGCCAATGAGCGCCTGCTGGCCGGCCAGGCCGAGTTCCTGACCCAGAGCCAGGCACTGCAGGAACGCCTGGCGGTCTCGCTGCAGCAGTCGCTGCGCGAAGGAGCTGAAGCCAGCGCCGCCGCCATCGGTGGCGCGCTGCAGCCGATGGCCGAGACCACCCTGGCTGGCCTGGCCCATCACGGCGAAGCACTGCATGCCCGCGTCGAGCAGGCCGTGCAGCAGCAGCTGGCCGGCCTGAGCGACGGTTTCGAGCGCAGCCGCGTCGCAACCGAGGCCAGCTGGGCCAAGGTGGTGAGTGAACAGACCCAGGCACAGCAGGCACTGGTGAGCGACCTGCGCCAGCACCTGCAGGCCTTCAGCGATGGCCAGGCCACGCATGCCGAAGCGCTGGTCACACGTATCGGCGAGCGCCTGCAGGCCGATGCACAGGACAATGCGGAGGCCTTGCGTGCTGCCGCCGAACAGCAGCAGGCCCTGAATACTGCGCTGGTCGAACGTCAGCAGCAGGCGTTGATCGCCGCCAGCGAGCATCTGGACGCGCGTGCGCAGGCGCTGCTGCAGGCACTGGAGCAGCAGCACAGCGCCAGCCAGTCGCTGCTGCAGGATCATGAAGCGCAGCGCTCGCAGCAGTGGCAGGCCGCGCAGGCCAGCGCCGCGACCGCGCACGCCGAACTGCAGGCCAGCCTGGACAGCCGCGAGCAGCAACGCCAGGCGCGCTGGGACGCGGTCAGCGCCGAGTTGCAGCAGGCCCACGCCGCCCTGCAGGCGCAGCTGCAGGCCGGCGACGAACAGCGCCTGCAGCGCTGGAGCGATGCTCTGCAGCACGTTTCCACCGAGCTGGCCGAGCGCCTGCAGGCCAATGGCGAACGCCTGGCCGCGCAGCAGCAGCGCGTCTGCGACACGCTGGCGGAGACCGCACAGCAGATCGGCGAGAATGGTCGCGCACAGGCCAGCGCCACGCTGGCCGAAGTGTCCACCCTGCTGCAGACCGCCGCCGCCGCGCCCAAGGCCGCAGCCGACGTCATCAACGAGCTGCGCAGCACGCTGTCCGAGAGCCTGGTGCGTGACAACGCGATGCTGGAGGAGCGCGGACGCCTGCTGGCCACCGTGCAGACCCTGCTGGATGCGATCAACCATGCCTCGCACGAACAGCGCACCGCTGTGGACGCACTGGTCGGTGGCTCGGCCGAGCTGCTGGAACGCGTCGGCAACCGCTTCACCGACCATATCGCCGCCGAGACCGGCAAGCTGGATGGCATTGCCGCAGCGCTCCACGGCAGCGCGGGCGACGTCGGACAGCTGGCCAGCAGCTTCGGCGAAGCGGTCGCGCAGTTCGGCAGCGCCTCCACCGAGCTGTCCGGCCGCCTGGAACAGATCGGCGGCGCACTGGATGCCTCGCTGGCCCGCAGCGATGAGCAGCTGGCCTACTACGTGGCGCAGGCGCGCGAGGTGGTCGACCTCAGCCTGCTGTCGCAGAAGCAGGTGATGGAGGAACTGCAGCAGCTGGCCGCGCGCCGCGGCAAGGCCGGCAGCGCATGAGCGACGAGCTGGAGGTCGATGGCGGCTCGCATGCCCCGATCTGGGCCGCCTTCGGCGACCTGATGTCGGTGCTGCTGGGCGCGTTCGTGCTGATACTGGTCGGTGTGGTCGCGGTGCAGCTGGAGCTGTCGCAGCGGCTGGACCAGGAAGTGAAGCAGCGCCAGGCCGAAGCCAAGCGCCTGCAGACACTGGAGCAGGCACTGGCTGGCCCGCTGGCCGCCGGTCGCGTGACCCTGGTCGATGGACGCATCGGCATCAGCGGCAGCGTGCTGTTCGCGCTGAACTCCGACCAGCTGCAGCCGGAAGGCCAGGAGCTGCTGCGCAGCCTGGCCGCGCCGCTGGCCGCCTACCTGGGCAGCCGCGAAGAAATCCTGATGGTCAGCGGCTTCACCGATGACGCGCCGGTACGCGAAGGCAACCGGCGTTTCGCCGACAACTGGGAGCTGTCCGCGCAGCGCTCGCTGACCGTGACCCGCACCCTGATCGCCGATGGCGTACCGGCTGACGCCGTGTTCGCCGCCGCGTTCGGCAGCGAGCAGCCGGTCAGTTCCAATGCCAATGAGGAAGGCCGCGCACGCAACCGCCGCGTGGAAATCGCGCCGATTCCCAAGCCCAAGGCTCCGGATGCCAAGTAAGCCGCCAGCGCTCGAAGGCCTGCGCGCACTGGTGCGCGACCTCGATGCGGGGTCGCGCTCGCTGCCGCATTACCCGCAGGTGCCGATGCTGCAGCAGGTGCAGCGCGAGTGGTCGGAGCTGCGCAGTGAACTGCAGGTGCGCCGCTCACTGCGCACCGAGGCCCCGGCCGACGGCGGCCCGCTGAACTCGGCGGTGCTGGTGCAGCGCATGCTGGACACGATGCAGGCCACCAGCCCCGGCTACCTGCGGCACTTCATCGACTATGTGGATACGTTGTCGTGGCTGCAGGCGCTGCAGGACGGCGCCGCCAGCGGTGCAGATACCGCGAAGCCGAAGCGGACACGCAAGCCGCGCTGAACATTCACTGGTAGTGCCGGCCGCTGGCCGGCAGCTATGCATCTCCGCGCGGGTCATGGGGTTGCCGGCCAGCGGCCGGCACTACCACCGAGGGTGCTCTGTGCGCCGGAACGCAATCTGCGCTGCGCTTCGCCTTTGCTGTGGTAGTGCCGGCCGCTGGCCGGCATCAAACCGGACCGACCACGGCCGAAGCGCGCGCAAGCGGCGCTGAACAGCGAATGGCCGTGCTGAACATTCACTGGTAGTGCCGGCCGCTGGCCGGCAGCCATGCATCTCCGCGCAGGTCATGAGGTTGCCGGCCATCGGCCGGCACTACCACCGAGGGTGCTCAGTGCGCCGGAACGCAATCTGCGCTGCGCTTCGCCTTTGCTGTGGTAGTGCCGGCCGCTGGCCGGCATCACAACCAGGCCGACCATCGCCGACGCGCGCGCAAGCGGCGCTGAACAGCGAATGGCTGCGCTGAACATTCACTGGTAGTGCCGGCCGCTGGCCGGCATCACAACCAGACCGACCATGCATACGGATACTCGCCAATCTGCCCAGCAAGACCGGCGCGCACCGGATTCCCCAAGATGTACAGCGCTTGCTGCGCCAGCGACTCCTCGGCCCTCACGGCATGATCAAAGTAGCCAGACTGCCAGACCGTACATCGACGCCCCACCAGGCGATTCAGGGCGAGCGCGCTCGACGATTTCATCCGGCGCGCGATGTCGGGAAGGTGAGCTGCGCGCAGCTCGAACATCCAGTGGACGTGATCCGGCATGACGACCCATGCGTATGACTGTACGAGCCCGCGCTGTTCGATGTAGTGGAACTGGTCGATTACACATGCTGCTGCAGCTTCGCTTTCAAAGAGCCGGCGGCGCTGGTGTGTCGTGGTTGTCAGAACGTAGGACTGGCCGATGATCGAGTGACGGCCCAGGCGGAGGCGATGGCTGCTCATGCGCCATGGTGGGTCGATCATTGGGCGTTGGCTGTCGGGCCATGCCTCGATGGAGGTTGGGAGATGTCTGAAGTTGAATGAGGTTGCCGACCAGCGGCCGGCACTACCGGGGCTATGGATTGCCGGCCAGCGGCCGGCACTACCGGAGCTGTGGGTTGCCGGCCAGCGGCCGGCACTACCACTGCCGGCAGGCGGGCGTCGGGGTTCAGCCGCGCAGGGTGGCGCCGCCGTCGACGTACAGATCACTCATCGCCACGTGCCCGGCCTGGTCGGAGAGCAGGAACATCACCGAGTGCGCAATGTCCTCGGGGGTGGCCAGCTTGCGCAGTGGAATGCCGGCCTTGTAGGTCTCCAGGTTACCGGCGATTACCCGCTGGGCACCGCGCTCGTCCTGCCACATGCCGGTCTGCATCGGGGTCAACGTGGACCCCGGGGCGACGATGTTGCAGCGGATGCCCAGCGGCGCCAGCTCCAGCCCGAGGCAGCGGGTGAACATGGTGGCCGCGGCCTTGGACGCGGCGTAGGCGGCCATGCCGTGCCGCGGCACGCCGGCCGCATTCGAGCTGACGGTAACGATTGCGCCCAGCCGGCGCGGCGACATCACCCGCGCCAGAGCACGACCGACATGGAACACGCCATCGGCATTGACCGCGAACACCCGGCGCCAGTCATCGTCGCCGGTTTCGGTGACACTGCCCACATGCAGTACGCCGGCCACGCTGGCGGCCAGCATGATCGGCCCGATACTGGACTCGACCTGATCCACCAAGCCGTCCACCGCGGCGCTGTCGGTCACATCGAGTGCGAACGACCTGACCCGGGTATCGGCCATGCGCGGCGCCTCGCGATCGGTCGCCACCACCGTGCAGCCGGCCTCGGCCAACAGCCGTGCCAGCGCCTCTCCGATGCCACCGGAGGCACCGGTCACCAACGCTACGCGGCCTTCAAAACCGGTCAACTGCATGTTGCGATCTCCTGTTGCTCGTCCCATTGGCGCAACCGCGCCGACAACCACGGTGCCAGCTGCGCCACCGCATCGCGGCCAGTCAGTTCGGCGTGCAGGAACGGCAGTTCCAGTGCCTGCACCTTGCGCGCATGCGTCCGCCACAGCGCCGACTGCAGCTGTGGTCGCGCCTGGTGATCACGGCCCGCGCGGACGTGCACCAGCGTGCCATCGAACGGTTGGTGGATGTGTTCGCGGATCAATCGATTGGTGCCGGTCACCGCGCGCACCACGCCGTCGAGCACCACATCCGGCAGGCTGCCGAGTGCACTGCCACCACGCCGCAGGAACGCCAGAATGCGTTCACGGCTGTCCAGTTCCGGATGCGCATCCGGGTCATGACCGGCAATCGCCAGCAGTGCCCGCAATGCAGCGATGGCATCGGGTTCCGGCTCGGCCCGCCAGCACTCGCTGGGATAGGCGTCCAGAAGCACCAGCTCGCCAACCTCGCGCCCGATCTCGTGGAGGCGCACCGCCATCGCCTGGGCGAGGATGCCACCCACCGACCAGCCCAGCAGATGCACCGGCCCCTTCGGCTGCAATGCGACCACGCGCTGTACGTAGTCGTTGGCCATCGCCTCGATGCTGCTTGGCAGCGGCAGCCGCGCGTCCAGGGCCGGCGACTGCAGGCCATACACCGGGCGTGCCGGCTGCAGTGCCCGGGCCAGGGTGCGGTAGTTCCAGGCGATCCCCCCGGCCGGGTGCAGCACGAACAGCGGCGTGGGCCCGGCAGCGTCGGTCGCGGCCAGCGCGATCACTGGCCCCAGTGCGTGATCGGCCAGCGCGGGTGGTTCGGCAATGCGTACCGCCAGTGCGGCCACGGTGGGCTGCGCAAACAAGGCACCCAGACCCAGATCACAGCGCCAGCGCTGTTCGATCGCCAGCAGCAGGTGCACCGCCGACAGCGAGTCACCGCCGAGACTGAAGAAATCCGCATCCACCGCCACCGGCACCTCACGCCCAAGCGCCTGTGCGAACAGGAACGCCAGCTCCTGTTCCAACGGCGTGCGCGGTGCCAAGCCGGCAACTTCAAGTTGCGGTGGCTTCGGCAACGCGTTGCGATCGAGCTTGCCGTTGGCGGTCACCGGCCAGTGGTCCACACCAACGAAGGCCGAGGGCACCATGTAGTCCGGCACACGCGTGGCGAGGTGGCTGCGCAGCGTCACGGCGTCGGCATGCGCCGCTGGAACATAGGCCACCAGACGCGCATCGCCGGGAGCATCCTGGCGCAGCAGCACTTCCACCCGCTCCATGCCAGGCAGCTCGCGCAGTGCCGCCTCGATCTCGCCCAGCTCGATGCGCAGGCCGCGCAGTTTCACCTGGTGGTCGCTGCGGCCCAGGTACTCCACCGCACCATCGCGCCGCCAGCGTGCCACGTCTCCGGTGCGGTAGATACGCTCGCCCGGCAGGAAAGGATCGGCAAGGAAGCGCTCGGTAGTCAGGTCATCGCGACCGAGATAGCCACGTGCCAGTTGCACGCCACCCAGGTACAGGTCACCGGCCACGCCTATCGGCACCGGCTGCATCCGCGCGTCCAGCACGTACAGGCGGGTATTCCAGACCGGGAACCCGATCGGCACCGGCCGCGAGCGATCCTGCGCCGACGCCGGCCAGTAGCTGACATCCACTGCGGCCTCGGTCGGGCCATACAGGTTATGCAGCTCGGCCTGCACGCGCCCATGGAAACGATCGCGCAGCGATGCGTCCAGCGCCTCACCGCTGGTGAACACCCGGCGCAGCTGCAGCCCTGCCGAAGCCGGCGCAGCGAGGAAGGCATCGAGCATCGACGGCACGAAATGCGCCGTGGTGATCCCATGCCCACGGATCAAGCGCGCCAGTTCGGTGGGATCGCGATGCGCGTCAGGCCCGGCGACCATCAGGGTGGCCCCACACAGCAGCGGCAGGAAGAATTCCCAGACCGAGACATCGAAGGTGGCCGGGGTCTTCTGCAGCACGCGGTCGTCGGCACGGATGCTGTAGTGCTCGCGCATCCACAGCAGGCGGTTGACGATGGCACGATGTTCGATGACCACGCCCTTCGGCTCGCCGGTCGAACCGGAGGTATAGATCACATACGCCGCATCGCTGGGCGCCGGATCGGCCCATGGCGCGGCGAAGCTCAGCGCGGTCCACTGCTCCGGCGCGAGCACCGGTACGCCGGCCATGCGCGCCGAATCCTCGGCCGCAGCCAGTACGCACACAGGCTGTGCCGAGGCGAGAATACGCGCCAGTCGCTCATCGGGATGCGCAAGGTCCAGCGGAAGATAGGCCGCGCCTGCGCGCAGCACCGCGACCAGCGCGATCACCAGCTCCAGCGAGCGCGGCAATGCCACCGCCACCACGCTGCCCGGGCCGACATCCATCGCCCGCAGCTGCGCCGCCAGCGCGAAACTGCGCGCTTCCAGCGTTGCGTAATCCAAAGCAGCGTCGCCAAACACCAGCGCAGGCGCGTGTGGGTCCCGATCCATGCCCTGCTGCAGCAGCTCGACCAGGGTCGTCTCCGGCAGCGCGTGCGCGGTGGCATTGAATTCCTGCAGCACCTGCTGCGCCTCCTCGGGCGTCGCAAGGGGCACGGCTGCGATATCGTCAGCCTGCAGCGCCGCCGATACGAAATGCAGCAGCCGCGCCGCGTGCGCCTCGACATCCTCGCGACTGTACAGCGCGGGATTGGCCTCGATCTCCAGATCCAGCAGCGCCTGGCCATCGCCACGGAAGCCCAGCGTCAGGTCATCCACCGGCCCGGTGCACAGCACCTCCAGCGTCGCCTGCACGTCGGCCAGCGTCAGTGCCTTGTAGAACGGCTGCACATTCACCAGTGGACCGTGCAGGCGCTGCTGCGCGCCGACCAGGCCCAGGTCCCGGCGCAGCTGCTCACCGCGGTAACGGCCGTGCTTGCGACCCTGGCTGAGCTGCCGGCCCAGGCCGCGGGTGAAGGCCTCCACGCTGCCCTCGCCGGCCGCCACGCGCAGCGGCAACACATTCATCACCATCGCCGGCACCCGCGCCGACGCGTTGCCGAGCCGCCCCATGTAGGGCACGCCCAGCACCACTTCATCGGCCGCGCTCATCCGCCGCAGGTACTCGGCCGACAACGCGGCCAGCACATCCGGCCAGGGCTGCAGCCAACGCACCGAGGCCTGCAGCAGCTGCTCACGGAAGGCCGCATCGAGCGGCTGCACCCAGCGCAGCGCGTCGTCACTGGCCGCGAGCGTGCCGGCCAGGCCCACGCCTGCCGGTGCGCCCTGCATGTGCTCACGCCACCACTGCCCGGCCAGCGCGCGGCGCGGATCGGCACGATAAGCGGCATCATCGGCCAGCACGCCCGCCAGCCCCGGCAGTGGCTCACCCATGCGGCCGGCGTACAACGCGCACACGCGATCGGTGAACAGCGCCATGCCATAGCCATCGGCCGCCAGATGATGCACCCGCAGGTACCAGACCCAGCGCTGCCCGCCCAGCTCAATCAGCACCTGCTGGCTGATCCGGTCGCGGGCGGGGTCGACCGGGCTCAGCCGGTCGGCGTGCATCAGGCTGCGTGCCGCAGCGGCTGGATCAGCCTCGGCGGACACATCACGCACCGAAAGCAGCGGCACGTGTGCCGGGTCGTACCACTGCAGCGGCTGGCCATCGGCCCCTTCGGCAAAGCGCAGCGCAAAGGCCTGGGCTTCGAACGCAGCCTGGTCTGCCGCTGCAACGAACGCGGTCACGTCCAGCGGGCCATCGATCCACACCGCGTGCGCGGTATTGAATGACGGATTGTCCGGCGCCAGCCGCTGTGCAAACCACAGTCCGGCCTGGGCCTCGGTCAATGCCACCGGCGTGGCCAGCGCAGCGGCGTTCATGCGTTCTGCGCGGTCTGCGCGGTCTGCAGCGTCTGCACAGCGTTCCACCACTGGCGCAGCGTGGTGTGTTCGGCCAACTGCGAGAACTCCAGCGGCAGGCCGGTGTTGCCCCAGGCCAGGACCAGGCCGAGCATGCGCATCGAGTCCAGGTCCAGGTCGATCAGGTTGTCGTCGTCACCGATCTCTGCTGGCTCGCACTCCAGAACGCGCGCCACGTCGGCACGCATGCGCTCCAGATCCAGCACCTCACCCGTGGCAGCCATCACAGCACCTCCAGCAGCTGGTCGGTGGTCATCGGCACCCCGCTGGTGCGCGCGATCCAGTGCAGCGCCTGATCGTGATCGGCGCGCGAGAAGTCCGCCACGGCATCGGCGGCGATGAAGGCCTCGATATCACGCTGGAACGCTTCGACCACGGTCGCGGTGCAGCCGATATGCGCGTACACGCCGGTCACCAGCAGCTGGTCGCGGCCACGCACCCGCATCAGCGTCTCCAGGTTGCTGCGCTGGAACGCGCTGTAACGGTGCTTGACCAGCACGTGCTCGCCCGACTGCGGTGCCAGCGCGTCGATGATCGGTTCATGGTCGGCGCTGCGGCGCATGCCCGGTCCCCACAGGTCGGCCTGCAGGCCACGGTCACGGCGATCCTGGTCGCCATGCTGGGCGGTGTAGAACACCGGAATACCGTGCGCGCGGCAATGCGCCAGCAGGCGTGCGATGTTGTCCACGGCCGGCCGCAGCGGTGCATTGCCGGCATCGAATGCGGCCAGGAAGTAGCGCTGCATGTCGTGCACCAGCAAGGCGACACGATCGCGCTGCGGGCGCCACGGGCCGCGTGCCTGCGGCAGTTCGGCGGCGGTCGGCAAGGGGTAATGGGTGATACGGGGCAGCGCCATCAGCGCGTTCCTCCTGTCTGTTGCAGATGATGCGCACGCAACTGCGCGCGCAGTTCGCGGCGGCTGATCTTGCCGACCGCGGTGGTATCGAAACTGTCGACGAACACGACCTGGTCGGGCACCTTGAACGCCGCCAGGCCGCGCCCGCGCATCCAGGACTTCAGCGCCGGCGCCTTGAACGGCTCGCCCTGCGGAATCACGAAGGCGCAGCTGCGCTCGCCCAGGTACTCGTCGGGAATGGAGACCACGGCCGCATCGAACACACCAGGGTGGGCCAGCAGGTGATCTTCGATCTCTTCGGCGGAGATCTTCTCGCCGGCACGGTTGATGTGGTCACCGGCGCGGCCCTGCACCACCAGGTAGCCTCCGGGCAGCTGCTGCACACGGTCGCCGGTACGATAGAAGCCGTCGTCGGTGAACGAGCGCGCATTGGCCACCGCGTCGTTGTGGTAGCCGCGGATGGTGTACGGGCCACGGGTGAGCAGATGCCCTACCTCGCCTTCGGCCACCGGCTGGTCATGGTCATCGACCACGCGCACTTCATCATCCGGACTGATCGGCCGGCCCTGGCAGGCCACGATCAGCTCCTCCGGGTCATCCAGCCGCGTGTAGTTGACCAGGCCTTCGGCCATGCCGAACACCTGCTGCAGCGTGCAGCCAAGGCCATCGATCACCCGCCGTGCGGCTTCCGGCACCAGTTTGGCGCCGCCTACCTGCAGTACCTGCAGGCTGGACAGGTCATGCTTGCTGGTGGCGGCGGCCTGTGCCCACAGCAACGCCAGCGGCGGCACCAGCCCGCAGCAGGTCACCTGCTCGCGGGCGATCAGCGGGAAGGCCGCATCCGGACCGGGACCGGGACTGAGCACCACGCGGGCGCCGGCATACAGTGCGCCGAAGAAGCCCGGCGAACTCATCGGGAAATTGTGCGCGGCCGGCAGCGCGACCAGATAGACGCTGTCGCGGTCGATGCCGCAGAGGTCATTGCTGGCGCGGAACGAGTAGATGTAGTCGTCGTGGGTGCGCGGAATCAGCTTGGACAGCCCGGTGCTGCCTCCGGATATCTGCAGGAACGCCACCGACTGCGGGTCCGGATCGGACGGCAGCTGGCTGCGATCGCCCTGCAGTGCCTCCAGCGCGATGAACTCCGCGGCATCGCCGTCGATCACCACATGGCGAACCGCCGGCACTTCGGCCTGCAGCGCCCTTGCCAACCCGCGATGATCGAAGCCATCGTGCAGTGTGGTGGTGATGTAGGCACTGGCTTCCGCCTTGTTGGCGAAGTGGACCAGCTCGGTGATGCGGTGCGCCGGCAACGCATACACCGGCACCAGGCCGGCGCGGAACAGGCCGCAGACCGTGGTGATGAACCCGGCGGTATTGCCCAGCTGCACCAGCACCCGTTCGCCAGGCTGCAGGCCGAGCGCCAGCAGGCCCGCACCGATGCGGCCTGCCTCATGCCACAGCTGCGCATAGCTCAGGCGTACGTCGCCGGCGACTACCGCGATGTCATCGGCGTAGCGCTCTGCACGCTCGCGCAGGAAACCCGGGAAGGTCTCGCCACGCCAGTGACCGGCTTCGCGATAGCGCGCCACCAGCGTGTCGGGCCACACCTGCTGCAGCGGCAGGCGGGAAGAGTCAGTGGAGGTACTCATGCGGCAGGCTCGATGGCGGGCGCGGATTCATGGACACCCAGCGCGTTCAACAGGGCAGCGAACTTCGCTGCGGTTTCGGCCACCTCGGCCTCGGGGTGTGACTCGGCGACGATGCCGGCACCGGCATACAGGCGCAGCTGCGTGCCCTGCAGGCGCGCGCAGCGGATCGCCACGTACCAGTCGCCGTCACCCTGCGCGTCCAACCAGCCCACGGCACCGGCGTAGAAGCCGCGCGGCACCGGTTCCAGCTCGCGGATGCGCTGCAGCGCCGCCAACCGTGGCGTACCGCAGACTGCCGGCGTGGGGTGCAGCTGCGCCAGCAGTTCGGCGGCAGACGCCTGCGGATCCTTCAGGGTGGCGTGGATGCGGGTGCCCAGGTGCCACATGCTGGCGGTGGCATGCAGCACCGGGCGCGGCTGCGCATCGATGTGGCTGCAGTACGGTGCCAGGCCCTCGACGATGGCTTCGACCACGTGGCGGTGCTCGTCGTGGTCCTTGGCCGAGGCCAGCAGCGCCTGCGCCGCACGCTCGTCCTCGGCGGCATCGGCGCTGCGCCGCGCGGAACCGGCCAGCGGATGCGACAACAGCTCGGCGCCGCGCTTGCGCAGCAGCAGTTCCGGCGTCGCCCCCACCAGCCAGGCCGGTGCCTGGCCCAGCTCCACCGGCAACGGCACCGCGTAGGTCGCCACCGACGGATCCGCGCCCAGGCGTGCCAGCAGCACGTCCGGAGACAGCGCCTGGCGGGTGCGTGCCAGCAGGCTGCGCGCCAGCACCACCTTCTGCAGGCTCAGTTCGGGCGCGCGCAGTACCTGCACCGCCGCGGCAACCGCTGACGCATAGTCCTGCGGCGCAGGCTCGGCGCGCAGGGCACCGTCCAGCGGCGGTGCGGCCTGCGGCTGCAGTGCCAGCGCCGGCAGCAGGCGCTCGGGCTGGAACAGCGCATCGTCCGCACGCGGTTCGAACGGCACTGCGCCAACCAGCAGGCCCGGGCCGCCACGCTGCCGGGCAAAGAACGCCGAGACGCGTTCTGCCAATGTCGCCAGTGCACCGGCCGGCAGCGTGGCGCGGCAGCCGCGTGCATGCACGTGCTGGCCGGCATGCTGCAGCAGGAACAGCGACGCGTCGTCGGTGCTGTCCAGCGGCGCTGGCGCAGCCTCCGGCCACGCGCCCTGCATCAGGGAATCGTTCATGGGGTCTCCTTCATCCGATGCGCTGCAGCCAGCGCGCACAGCAACAGCAGCAGCGCACCGACCAGCAGGTAAGGCAGGCTTGGCCCGCCGCGATACAACAGCGTGCCGAGCATCGGCCCGGCCACCATGCCCAGCCCCTGCGCGGCAGCGACGGTGCCGGCGGCGGCGCCCTGCTCGTGCGCCTCCACCGCATCGGCGGCCAGCGCCTGGAACGAGGGGAATACGAAGCCCATGCCAAACGCGGCCAACGCGTACGCCGCCGGCAACTGCCAGCCCTGCTGCACGCCCGCCACCGAAGCAAAGCCAATGCCGGAAATCAGGGCGCCAAGGACGATCCAACGGCGTGGATGTACCTCCAGCTTCATCACCAGCGCCTGCGCCAGGATCAGGCCGACACCAACGGCGGTAAGTGCGATGCCGGCCATGCGTGCACCGGCCGCCGCATCCAGGCCCAGGCGATCAATCGCGAAGAAGCCGACCGTGACCTGCGCGATGGTCACCGAGACCATCGCGATGAACGCTGCCAGCTGCGGCAGGCGCAGGCGCGCGTCGAGACGGCTCATCGGCGTGCGGCGCTGTGCGGACGCGCCCACCACCGGTGGTGTAGCCGGCAGCCGCCAGGCCAGCAATGCCAGTGCCAGCAACGGCAGCAACGCGGCCACGTACAGCGCCAGCGAAAGATTGGTATAGGCCAGCCAGCCCGCGGCGGCCGGGCCGAGCACCATGCCCAGCGCGTTGGCGCTACCCAGGCGGGCGAGGAACTTCGCACGTTGGCCGGTCGGTGCCTTGTCGGCGATGAGCGCGGCTGCGGTAGGAGGCACCGCCGCGTAGAACAGGCCGATCAGGCCACGCGCGCCGACCAGCACCAGCACCGACACCAGTACCGGCGGCACCGCCTGCAGGGCGACGTCGATGAACACCGCCAGTGCGATGTAGACCGCCGTATAGGCACTCATCGCCAGGATCAGCACGCGCTTGCGCCCAATGCGGTCGCTGAGCTGGCCCCAGGGGCGCGCGGCCAGCATCCACAACACGCCTGCGGCGGTGACCGACAGGCCGGCATGCCACTCGGACAAGCCGAGCATGCGGACCACCGGGCCGATCACGGCGACGAAGGACATCATCGCCATGGTGCCGATCAGGGCAGCCAACACCAGCGCCGGCAAGCCGGGAACGACGGGACGTGCATGCATGGAACACCAGCCGTAACAGGAAAGGATGGCCAGGCGCACCTGCGCACCCCGCCCGGCACCGGCCCTGCTCAGGACCAGGCACCACCCTTAAATGATAACGGCTCGTATTTGCATTTGATACCCATTCTCTTGAATGGGCGTGCAACAGCGGGTTCAGCGCATTGCACGCAGGCCGAGCAGGCCACGGCGCTTGAACCACCACTCCAGCGGCAGCGTCACCAGCGGCGGGATCGCCGCCAACAGGGCCAGGGCACTGGCCCACCACGGCCAGCGCAGGCGCACCGCCGCAAACAGGGTGACTGCCACATAGACCAGGAAGGCCACGCCGTGCAGCGGCCCGAACACCTTCACCAGCGCCACGTTGGCCATCGGGCCGTACTTCATCCACATGCCGATGAGCAGGCCGGCCCAGGTCACGGCCTCGATGAAAGCGACCGCCGCGAACAGACGGCCGGTCGGGTGCATGGGGGAACGTTGGGTCACGCGAAGCTCCGGCATCGGGGTATCAAATGCGAATGATACGCAGATGCGAACCTCATGTAGAGTGGGGCCGTGCTCGACCGCTGGAGCCCACCGAGGTGGACACCTACCGGAGCATGTACGGCAGAACCTGCTCCCCGATCTCGCGCAGCACCGCGTCCATCGGTCGCCCGTTGTCGACCAGGTTGAACATCACGTGCGCCACGCCCTGCGCATGCACGCGCAGCAGATAGTCACGCAGGCCATCGCGGCCGACCTTCAGGCCCAGCGGCAGCGGCTCGGCTGGCGCCTGCGGATCGGCCTGCAGATCCAGCAGCATCGACTGCACGAACGGCTTGCCTGGTCCGCCGCGCTGCGCCAGCGCCTGCTGCCACAGGCCGATGCGTCCTTCCTGCGCGGCCTCCTCGCGGTGATAGGTGGCCCAGCCTTCGGCCTCGCGCGCGATCCACTGCAGGCTCTGCCGCGCGGTACCCACCACCAGCATCGGAATGCGCGCTGCCGGCGCCGGCAGCACGTCGAAGCCACCCGTGGCCTGCAGTACGACGCTCCGCTCATCGGCCTCCGGTGACAGCGCCGCGCGCAGCAACGTCCAGCGCTCGCGGAAGGTCGCCGCCCTGCCCTCCAGATCCTCGCCGAATGCGGCGAATTCTTCCGGGCGGTCCCCCGAACCCAGGCCCAGCACGAACCGTCCGCCGCTGATCCGGTCCAGACTCAAGGCCGACTTCGCCACCTGCAGCGGCTGCCGCAATGGCAGCACGATGGCCGCGCTGCCGACCACGATGCGTCCGGTCGCGGCAGCCAGCATGCCCAGCCACAGGAACGGGTCATCCAGCGCGCTTGCTGTCGCGTCCGGACCCTGCGGCACCATCAGTGGTACATCACGCGTCCACAATGCGGCAAAGCCCAGATCATCGGCCAGTCGCGCAATGCGCCGCGCCTCATGCGGATCGGCCAGTCCATGCGCGGCGACAGGCGTCATCAGGCCCAGGCTCAGGCCCTGTTGCGGAAACAAGGCAGCGTAAGCAGGATTGAAATCACTCATGCCGCCAGCTTAGCGTGCAGGCCTGCGGCAACGATGACGCGCCGCCCACTACCGGAAGAACACTGCATGCCGACGATCCGCCCTGCCCACGTCGATGACCTGCCCGCGATCAGTGCGGTGTGCCTGGCTGCGTTCACTGCGGCGGTCGCGCCTTCGCTCAGCGCGGCCGGCATCGCCACCTTCGGCAGTGTCGCCGCTGCCGAAGCGTTCGGCGCGCGCCTGCACGGTGACAACCACATCCTGGTGGCCGAGCAGGACGGCCGTGTCATCGGCGTGATCGAACTGAAGGAGGGTCGGCACCTTGCGATGCTGTTCGTCGATCCCGCCTGCCAGGGCCAGGGCATCGGCCATGCTTTGTTCGAGGCGGTGCTTCCACAGGTGCGCGAGCCGGTCCTGACCGTGCGCGCCTCGCTCAATGCAGTACCGACCTACCTGCGCTATGGCTTTGCGCTGGACGGTGACGTCGGCGAGTTCAATGGGTTGGTGTATCAGCAGATGGTGCGGGCAGCGGCCTGAAGGCATCCGCCCGGCGTTGCCCGGCAATGCCCGGTGGGCGTCATGCCCTGCAGCACGCCCGTCATGAGCAAACTGAATCAGCGGGCTCCCCGGCGGTTCCTACAATGGCCTGTCACCCTGCCTTACGAGATGCTGCCGATGCGCGTCGCGCTTTCCGTGTTGCTGCTGGCTTCGGCGCTGAGCGCCTGCACCCCGGCCCCGGTTTCCACCGCCAACTCCGCCGAGGCACCCGCGCCGGCGTCCGCCATCGCCTGGCGCCAGGGCGATGTGGACGATGCCTTCGCCGAAGCCGCCGACAGCGGCAAGCCGGTGCTGCTGTACTGGGGCGCGGTCTGGTGCCCACCGTGCAACCAGCTCAAGGCGGGCCTGTTCAAGGACCCGGCCTTCATCGCGCTGACCAGCAAATTCGTGCCCGTCTATCTGGATGGCGACGAAGAAGGTGCGCAGGCCTGGGGCGAACGCTTCGGCGTACGCGGCTATCCGACCCTGATCGTGCTGGACCCACAGCGCAACGAAATCACCCGCGTGGCCGGCGGCAACGACGCCGCCGAACTGACCCGGGCACTGACCGTTGCCGCAGGCCGCCGCAGTGCCGTCGCCGCCACCTTGGCCACCGCGCTGGCGACGCCGGACCGCCTGGCCGCCGAAGACTGGCAGGTACTGGGCGACTACGGCTGGGAAGTGGACGCCAACCGCCTGGCCGGCGAGCGCAAGAGCCAGGACGTGCTGCGCCAGTTGTCCAAGGCGGCACCGGATGCCGCCCTGCAGCGTCGCTTCGCTCTGCTTGCCTTGGCAACAGCCGAAAAGCCCGATGCCTCGCCCACCGAAGTACGCGAGCTGCTGCAGGCGGTGCTGGCGCAACCGGCGGAAGTGCGCCGCAACCGTGAGTTGCTGGGCTATGCAGGCGTGCAGCTGGTCAAGCAGGCCAGCGCCGGCCCGGCCACCAGCAACACGCTGGGACAGCAGCTGCTGGTCGCACTGGAGCGCGCAGATGCCGAGCGCGGTGATCGCGCCGACGACGCGTTGTCGCGTGCGCTGACCGAAGTATCGCTGGCCCGCCAGCAGCAGCCGAAGGGTGCACTGCCCGCGGCCCTGCTTGAGCGGGTCAAGCAGCGCGTGGCTGCTGCCGATGCCGCCGCCACCGATGCGCATGCGCGCCAGGCCACGATCAGCAGCGCGGTCCATGCGCTGCGCGAGGTTGGCGACGACGCCGGTGCCGAGGCGCTGTTGCTGGCCGAGCTGAAGCGCAGCGAGCAGCCGTACTACTACATGCCCGAACTGGCCGAGCTGGCCGAACAGCGCGGCGATACCGCCGGTGCACTGGAGTGGTTGAAGCGCGCCTACGACGGTGCACAGGGCCCGGCCACCCGCGTGCAGTGGGGCGTGCTGTACGTGGAGGGCCTGCTGAAGCTGGCGCCGGACGACGCGCCGCGCATCGAGCAGGCCACCGCGTCGCTGATCGCCGAACTGGAAGCACAGCCGTCGGGCTACCACCAGCGCACCCGCCAGCGCTTCGAGCGCCTGGCCGGGCAGTTGAAGACGTGGAGCGGCAAGCACCAGGGTGCGGAGACGCTGGCGCGGCTGCAGCAGCGGATGCAGCAGGCATGCGGTGACCAGGTGGATGGTGCGTGCAAGGACTGGTTGAGTTGATGATAACGCTGGCAGCGGGCACGTCAGCGCGCCGGTGAGGTTCGAAAAGCGGGTTCTGGTAGTGCCGGCCGCTGGCCGGCAACCCGACCTTCGCTGATTGCCGGCCAGCGGCCGGCACTACCATGCCGCTCTTGCTCCCTTTCACGCGTTCCCCCTCCCGCCCCTTGACCTCAACCAATGTTGAGGTGCGATAACAGTCTCCCCACGGCCAGCCCTCTGGCCTTCCCCACGGAGATTGCTTCGATGTCGTACTCGCTTCCCCCGCTCCCCTACGCCTACGACGCCCTTGAGCCGCATTTCGATGCGCGCACGATGGAGATCCACCACAGCAAGCACCACCAGACCTACGTCAACAACCTCAACGCCGCCATCGAGCAGGCTGGCATCGCCGAGCAGCCGGTCGAGGCGCTGATCGCCAACCTGGATGCCGTGCCCGAGGCCCAGCGTGGCGCGGTCCGCAACAACGGCGGTGGCCACGCCAACCACAGCCTGTTCTGGACCGTACTCAGCACCCACGGTGGTGCACCCGATGATGAGCTGGCCGCCGCCATCGACCGCGATCTTGGCGGCTTCGATGCCTTCAAGGACGCCTTCACCAAGGCGGCGCAGACCCGCTTCGGCAGCGGCTGGGCCTGGCTGACCAGCGATCGCGATGGCCGCCTGCAGGTGGAAAGCAGCGCCAACCAGGACAGCCCGTTGATGGGTGCAGCCGTGGGCCTGTCGGGCAACACCCCGATCCTCGCACTGGATGTCTGGGAACACGCCTACTACCTGCACTACCAGAACCGTCGCCCGGACTACATCGGTGCGTTCTTCAACATCATCAACTGGGCCGAGGTCGGCCGCCGCTACCGCCAGGCCAGGGCCTCATGAGCGGCGAGACACTGCCGTACGCCGGGCCGTGGGCGGGGGTATTCCCCGCCCCGGCCCCGGTGCCGTCGGTCGAGATGCCGCCGCGCGCACTGCGGCGGCTGCTCGGCCACTTTCCTACCGGCGTGGCCATCGTCTGCGCACGCGATGCGCAGGGCAAGCCCATCGGCCTGACCATCAATTCGTTCGTGCCGGTGTCATTGCAGCCGCCCCTGGTGCTGTGGAACCTGGCATTGCACGCGCAGAGCCTGTCCACCTTCCAGCGCGCCACCCGCTTTGCGATCAGCGTGCTGGCGGCCGACCAGGAAGCGCTGGCCCGGCGCTTTGCCGATCCGCAGGTGCGCAACCGCTTCGATGGCCTGGCATTGCTGGATGACGACGAGGACGCCCCACCGCGCATCGCCGGTGCGGTCGCCCATCTCACCTGTACCCGCCACGCACAGTGGCCGGTGGGCGATCACCTGCTGCTGGCCGGCCGCATCATCGACGTGCACGAGAACGGCGGCGCGCCGCTGCTGTTCCATCGCGGCCGCTTCCAGCCCGGCCCGGCCGAGCTGCTGGTGGAGGTGCGCTGATGAACATCGAAGCTCTGGAATGCATGCTCGCCGCCGGCAAGGACGGCGCGCTGCTGCGCTTCGGCCTGGGCAAGGGCTGGCTGGACGCCGGCAATCCGGTGCGCGCGGCCACCCATCTGGGCCGTTGCGTGGTGCTTGATCCGCAGTACTCGGCGGCGTGGAAGCTGCTGGGCAAGGCCTGGCTGGCCAGTGGCCAGCCGCAGGCGGCGCGCGAAGCATGGCAACGCGGCCTGAGCGTGGCCGGCAGCAAGGGCGACCAGCAGGCACGCAAGGAAATGCAGGTGTTCCTGCGACGCCTGGACCGCGAGCAGGCGGACCTGGCGAAAGCGGGCTGAGTCGATCAGCCCGCGTTGGCCGATGCCGGTGCGGACATGATGTCCGACATCGGCAGGCGGCGCGGCTTGCTCGGGAACGCGTGACGCAGGATGCGCCAGACCACCTGGCCGAACTGGCGCGGCAGCGAGCCGTTGTTGTAGTGCTGGCCGTAACGGCGGCAGATGTCCTTCACTTCCTTGGCAATGGCCGCATAGCGGTTGGCCGGCAGGTCCGGGTAGAAGTGGTGCTCGATCTGGTGGCTGAGGTTGCCCGACAGCACGTTGATCAGGAAGCCGCCGCTGATGTTGGACGAACCCCGCAGCTGGCGCAGGTACCAGTGACCGCGCGATTCATTGCGCAGGCATTCCTTCGGGAAGGTTTCCGATTCGGCGGTGAAGTGGCCGCAGAAGATGATCACGTAGGTCCAGATGTTGCGCAGGCCGTTGGCCACCATGTTGCCCAGCATCACGGTGAGGAAGAACGGGCCGGCCAGCAGCGGGAAGAACACGTAGTCCTTCAGCACCTGGCGGGCCATTTTCCGCGCCACCGGGCGGGTCTGCATCCACATCGCACGGCCGCTGATGCGGCCCTTCAGCCAACGGCCCAGGCGCAGGTCCTGCGCGGCCACGCCCCACTGGAACAGCAGCGCGAAGATCGGTGCGATGATCGGCTGCAGCAGGTAGAACGGCTTCCAGCGCTGTTCCGGGAAGATGCGCAGCAGGCCATAGCCGATGTCATCGTCCATGCCACGCACGTTGGTGTAGGTGTGGTGGCGGAAATTGTGGGTCTTGCGCCAGTTGTCGGCGGTGGCAACGATGTCCCACTCGTAGGTGTTGCCGTTGAGCTTGGGGTCGCCGGTCCAGTCGAACTGGCCATGCATGACGTTGTGGCCCAGCTCCATGTTCTCCAGGATCTTCGACAGTGCCAGCAGCAGCGTGCCGGTGATCGCAGCCGGCCACAGCAGCGGCATCCAGAACAGCGGCGAGAATGCCGCCAGGAACAGCAGGCCACGGCCGCCCACGCCGAACCAGCGCACGGCGGCAGCCACCCGGCGGATGTAGCGGGTATCGGAAGCGCCGAGGCTGCCGATCACACGGTCGCGGATCGCGTCGAGTTCCTCACCGAAGGCATGCATCTCGGCAGTACTCAGGGCACGGTCGGTAGCGCGGGTCATGGCAGGCGTCCTCAGAGATCCAAAGTCAGGTCGGTGGTCGGTGCGCTCACGCAGATCCGCACCGGCTGTGCCGATTCGGACTGCAGGTCGCCGGTGCGCAGATGGCGGGTGGCGCCACTGACGCGATCACAGGTGCAGGTATTGCAGATGCCCATGCGGCAACCATGCTTGGGCTTGATGCCATGGGCTTCGAGGCTTTCCAGCAGCGAGCGGCCACGCGGCACGCTCAGCTGGCGCCCACTGCGCGCAAGCGTCAGCGACACTTCGCCTTCGCTGCTGGCATCGCGCAGCGGCGCCGGCGGGGTGAAGGCTTCGGCCTGGAAACCAGCCACCTGGTGCGCCAGGCGCTCACGCGCGGCAGCAACGAAGCCGTCCGGGCCGCAGGCCAGCACATGGCGCTGCGCCAGCGGCGTGTCATCGCCGGCCACCTGCAGATCATGGGTATCGATTCGCGCGGCCGGCGCCTCACCCTCGCGGGTGGTCAGCAGGTGCACGCGCAGGTTCGCATGGGCCGCGGCCAGCGCCTGCAGTTCATCACGGAACTGCAGATGGGCGGCGGTGCGCTCCCAGTAGAACAGGTCCACCGGCGCTGCCAGCGGGCGCTGGCAGGCGTCGCGCAACAGGCTGCGCATCGGCGTGATGCCGCTGCCGGCCGCCAGCAGCAGCACCGGCGCCGCGGCCGGCATATGGAACTCGCCGAAGGCGGCATCGAGGCGGAACAGTTCGCCCGGCTGCGCGTGGTTGACCAGGTGCTGGCTGACCCGGCCGCCATCGACCGCCTTGACGGTGATCGCCAGCTCGCGCCGACCCAGTGCGGTGGGGCTGTAGCTGCGCTGCCACAGGCGTCCTTCAATCTCGACGCCGAGGGTGACGTGCTGGCCAGCGCGCATGCCGGCCCAGTGCCGGTTGGTGCGCAGGACCAGGGTCGCCGCGCCCTCGCCGGCCGGCTCACGCCGGACCAGGCGGGCCACCGGCTCGCGCAGGGTCCACAGGGGATTGAGCTGGCCCGCCCAGAAATCGAACAGCGACGGCGAGACCCAGCGGTACGGAGAGAACAGGGACGGACGGACGACAGCGCTCATGAGCGAACTATACGGGCGCACATACACCTGTGTATACACGTGTATATTGAACCGGATTGGGTATGATTCAGCCTCGCCCCACCGGAACCCCCATGGCCGCCGCCACCGCCTTGTCGACGCCCGAAGATGCCAACAGCCCGGCCCGCCGTACGGTGAGCCGCGAGGATCTGCTGGCCGCCGCCCTGAAACTGATCGGGCCGCACCGCAGCCTGTCCACGCTCAGCCTGCGCGAAGTGGCACGTGAGGCCGGCATCGCGCCGAACAGCTTCTACCGTCAGTTCCGCGACATGGATGAACTGGCCGTGGCGCTGATCGACGCCGCCGGCCGCTCGCTGCGCACCATCATCGGCGAGGCCCGCCAGCGCGCCACCTCTACCGCCACCAGCGTGGTGCGCGTTTCCGTGGAGACCTTCATGGAGCAGCTGCGCGCCGACGACAAGCTGCTGCACGTGCTGCTGCGCGAAGGCGCGGTCGGCTCGGACGACTTCAAGCACGCGGTCGAACGCGAGCTGCACTACTTCGAAGAAGAGCTGCAGCACGACCTGGTGCGCCTGGCCGCACTGGATGGCGCCGTACTGCATGCCCCGGAACTGGTGGCCAAGGCCATCACCCGGCTGGTGTTCGCGATGGGCGCCACCGCCATGGACCTGCCGCCGGAGAAAGATCCGGAACTGGTCGAGCAGATCTCCACGATGATCCGCATGATCATCGTCGGCGCCCGCACCCCCGCCGCGTTCCGCCGCGGCTGACGATCGGCCCCGGGGCCGGGTCGCTTTCCTCAGGAAAGGGCACTGCCCCCGTCTCCCTGCCCCAAACGGCAACTCCAACTTCCGGACATGACGACCGGCAGGGTTGCCGGTCTTTTATGTAATGTTATAACACCGGCATGATCTGACTCGACCAGCGCTCCACTCGGAATTGCTGTGGCTTCTTTGTATAGCACTTGCTATATTGATGAGCCGCTGCTTTCATATGCGTCAGCCAGGTCGCCCTCGCCGCCTTTCTTCCCCAAGGACGACGCCCTCATGCCCGTTGCCACCCCCTTCTTCCATCGGCTGCCCCTGGCCGCCGCCATCGCCCTGACCCTGCCGCTGCCCGCACTGGCCGCCACACCGAAGCCAACCGAGCTGGACCGCGTGCAGGTCAAGGTCAGCACCGCCACCCGCAGCGAACGCCTGCTGTCCGATGTCCCGATCCGCACCGAAGTGCTGCGCAAGGAAGACATCGCGCTGCGCGCGGCCACCGACTTCTCGCGTGCCGCCGAGCTGATCAACGGCCTGCGCGTGGAGAGCAACTGCCAGAACTGCAACACCAGCGAAGTACAGCTGCTGGGCCTGCCCGGCGCCTACAACCAGCTGTTGTTCGATGGCATCCCGCTGCTGTCCACGCTGGGCAGCGTGTACGGCCTGGAACAGATTCCTGCCGGATTCGTCGACCGCATCGAAGTGGTCAAGGGCGGTGGTTCGGCGCTGTATGGGCCGGGTGCGGTTGCCGGTGTGATCAACCTGATTCCGCCGCTGCCGCCGCGCAGCGGTGGGCATGCCCAGGCCGGCGTGGATGTACTGAAAGGCACGCCGCAGAAGAACGCCGATGTGCGGCTGGACCTGGTGGCCAAGGAAGCAGACGCCGGCCTGTCGGTGATTGCCCAGCGCAACTGGAACAGCGGCATCGACTACAACGGTGACGGCTACACCGAGATCACCCGCAAGAACCTCAAGGTCGGCGGGCTGCAGGCCTGGTATGCGCCCACGCCGGGCACGCGGCTGCGCCTGGACCTGCAGGTGACCGATGAAACCCGCCGCGGCGGCAACCGCCTGGACCAGCCAGAGTATCTGGCCAACATCGCCGAATCGCTGGATACGAAATATCGCCGAGGCAGCGTGTCGTGGGATCAGGAAGTCAACGCCGACGTCGATTTCCGCCTGGCCTACGCCTTCGCAGACATCGATCGCGACAGTTTCTATGGCGGTCTTGGCGACGTCGTTACCGATCCGTCCGCGCCCGGCTATGACCCGTCGCAGCTGGACCCGAACGTGGCTGGCAGCGCGGCCTCGCGTTCATGGCGCCAGTACGGTCGCACCCACAACCCGCTGCACTACATCGACAGCCAGCTGAACTGGCGGCTGGGCGCGCACGCGCTGGCCTTCGGCGTGCAGTACAAGCACGAGGCGCTGCGCGACGACAATCGCACCGGTGACGGCCAGCGTCTTGCGGTGCTGGAGGATGCGACCTTCCACAACCTGGGCGCCTTCATCCAGGACGAATGGAGCCTGCGTGACAACGTCGACCTGGTGGTGGGCGCCCGCGTGGACAAGAGCTCGGAGCTGGACAACGCGGTGTTCTCGCCGCGCATCGCGCTGGCCTGGCAGGCTACCCCGAACCTGAAATGGCGCGCCGGCATCGCTACCGGCTTCCGTGCTCCGGAGATCTTCGTCGAGGACGTGCACGTCGATACGCTCGGCGGCGAACAGGTACGCGTGCGCAATACCGATGGCCTGAAGGAAGAGCGCGCATTGACCACCCTGTTCGGCTTCGACTGGCGTTCGGACCCGGCCAATCCGGTGTGGAGCTGGGATGCTACGGCCTCCTATGCACGCATCCGCGATACCTTCGCGCTGGGCGAGATCCAGCGCGGCGATGACGGCCAGCTGAGCCAGCTGCGCTACAACGCTTCCGGCTCGAATGTGCTGGGCGCGGAAACCAACCTGGGCTGGCAACCCTCACCGCAATGGCGCCTGACCGCCGGTGCCTCGTGGTATCGCTCGCGCTTCCGCGAACCGCAGCGCATCTTCGACGACACCGGCGACGGTGGCGACACCGTGATCGAAAGCCGCGACTACCTGAAGACCCCGCGCTGGACCGGCCTGGCACAGCTCAGCTGGATGCCGGCCGAACCGTGGGAGACCTTCGTCGCGCTGCGCCATACCGGGCCGATGTCGGTGCTGAACAACCGGCTGGGCGAGCTGCACCGCACGCGGTCATTCCTGGTCACCGACCTCGGGGCGCGCTGGCACCGCCATCTGGGCGCGCAGGCGCAGCAGGAAGTGTCGGTAGCTGCGGGCGTCAAGAACGTATTCGACCAGCGCCAGAAGGATCTGGAAGTGGGCGCGCTGCGAGACAGCGACTATGTCTACGGGCCGCGTTTCGCACGTTCGTGGTACGTCAACCTGCGCTATGCGTTCTGAGCTGCAGCGAGCGTTGTTGCTGGCCTGTGCCGTGTTGCTGGCCGCACCGGCGATGGCTGCGGACCTGCACGCGCAGGTTTCGGCCTCGCTGATGCGGCCGGAACAGCGCTCGCTGCGACCGATGCAGTGGACGCCGCCGCCGAAACTGGTGGCGCTGTACTTCGGCGCCGACTGGTGTGCACCGTGCCACGCCTTCGTACCCACGTTGCGCAGCGTGCGCGACGCGTTGCGCGAGGCCGGCGCCGATACCGAAGTGGTGTACGTCAGCCTGGATGAGAGTGAGAGCGCGCTGCGCCGCTACATGCACGCGCAGAATATGCCGTGGCCGGTACTGGACCCACGCCGCGCCGCGCGCATGCCCGCACTGCAGGCCTTGGCCGGGCTGGCCCCGCCGAATCTGGTATTGATCGATGCCGACGGCACGGTGCTGGCCAATGGCTGGCAAGGCCGGCGCTATGAAGGCCTGCAAGCGGTGTTGAAGGAATGGACCAAACGGGCCTGCGCGCAGGAACAGGCGCGCTGCCCCAGCGGCGCCATCCAACCACGGTAGCGCCGGGCCATGCCCGGCGAAAGGCATGAACACGGCGACGCGCCCGCCGGGCATGGCCCGGCGCTACCGTTAAGGCGCCCCGCCCTCGGCCTTGCGCACGAACGCCTCGAACAACGCCAGCGTCTGTTCGCTCACGTGGTGCTCGATGCCCTCGGCATCGCGCCGTGCGGTATCCGGGTCCACGCCCAGCGCCAGCAGGAATCGCTCCACGGTCTGGTGGCGCTGGCGGCTGGCATGGGCCAGCGCCTCGCCTTCCGGAGTCAGGAACACGCCGCGGTACGGCCGCTGCACCACCCAGCCATCGCGGGCCAGGCGCCGCAGCATCTTCGCCACGGTGGGCTGGGCCACGCCCAGGCGGGTGGCGATGTCGACCTGGCGGGCCTCGCCGCCGTCGGCCAGCAGGTCCGAGATCAGCTCGACATAGTCCTCCACCAGCTCCATCCGGTGCGCCTCGCGCACTTGCCGGAAGCTCTCGACCTGGCGCTCGGCCTCGATCAAGGGGGTGCTTTTCAGCGATGTCGAATCGTCGGTCTTGCCCACGCCTGCGCCTGTCCTTCCGGGGGATCCGGTGTTGAACCTGAATTCTGGACCAGTGACGCGATAAAGACGATTGTTTCACATTGCTAATGACTATAGCAGGAGCTATATTCGAATCCATGAACACCCTGGCGCCCCGCGACCCTTCGGCCTCCACTCCGGCCAGCCTGGGTGCGCTCAACGCCTCGGTCGCGGTGCCCGACAAGGGCCATTGGTGGTTCCGCCTGCTGGCCTTCCTCGGCCCCGGCTACATGATCTCGGTCGGCTACATGGACCCGGGCAACTGGGCCACCGACCTCGCCGGCGGTTCACGCTTCGGCTACCTGCTGCTGTCGGTCATCCTCGTCTCCAACCTGATGGCGGTGATCCTGCAGGCGCTGTCGGCTCGGCTCGGCATCGCCACCGGCATGGACCTGGCGCAGGCCTGCCGCGCGCGTTACCCCAAGCCGGTGAACCTGGCGCTGTGGGCGCTGTGCGAGGCGGCGATCATCGCCTGCGACCTGGCCGAGGTGATCGGCACCGCGATCGCACTGAAACTGCTGTTCGATCTGCCACTGCTGTGGGGCGCGGTGATCACCGCCCTGGACACGCTGCTGGTACTGCTGTTGATGAACCGCGGCTTCCGGGCGCTGGAAGCCTTCGTGATCGCGCTGCTGATGGTGATCTTCGGCTGCTTCATGGTGCAGATCGCGCTGGCCGCACCGCCGGTGATGGACGTGCTGGGCGGATTCATTCCGCGCGCGCAGGTAGTGACCGATCCGCACGCGCTGTATATCGCGATCGGCATCATTGGTGCCACGGTGATGCCACACAACCTGTACCTGCATTCGTCCATCGTGCAGACCCGCGCCTACCCGCGCACCGATGAGGGCCGTCGCAGCGCGCTGCGCTGGGCGGTGACCGACAGCACCCTTGCGCTGACCCTGGCACTGTTCATCAACGCCAGCATCCTGATCCTGGCGGCGGCGGTGTTCCATGCCAATGGCCGATTTGATGTGGAAGACATCGAACAGGCCCACCAGCTGCTGGCGCCGATGCTGGGGGTGGGCGCGGCGGCAACGTTGTTCGCAGTGGCCCTGCTGGCGTCGGGCCTGAATTCGACAGTGACCGCCACGCTGGCCGGCCAGATCGTGATGGAAGGTTTCCTGCACCTGCGCCTGCCGCCGTGGCTGCGGCGGCTGATCACGCGCGCACTGGCAATCATTCCGGTGGTGGTGGTGATCATGCTGTTCGGCGACCAGGGCGCGGTAAAGCTGCTGGTGCTGAGCCAGGTGGTGCTGTCGATGCAGCTGCCGTTCGCGATCATCCCACTGGTGCGGATCGTGACCGACAAGGTGACCATGGGCGCGTTGGTAGCCCCGCGCTGGCTGGGCGCGATTGCCTGGGTGATCGCGCTGGTGATCGTGGGGTTGAACGTGAAGCTGCTGGTCGACATCTTCAGCGGCGGGTAATGCCAGATCCAGGGGTTGGACCCAGTAGATCCACGCCATGCGTGGATGCCTTTACACGATGCGGGGTCAGAGCCCTTGCCTCTGGCAAGGGATCCGACCCCACCATCTCCACGCTACAGATGCAACGCGATCGCGGCCTCGATCTGTTGCGGCGACTGGAATCCGGCCAGGCGCGTACGTTCGTCACCGTCACGGAACAGCGACAGCGTCGGCGTCTGCCGCAGCCCCAGCTCCCTGAAGAACGCCTCACCCAGCACTTCCAGCTGCACGCGCAGCAGGGTCGTGCCCTGCCCCGCCACGCTGTTGGCCACCCGGTGCAACGACATCTCCAGCATCCGGCACCCCGGGCACCGGTCCTTGTGGAAATCCACCAGCACCCGCGGGTGCTCGGCCAGCAGCTGATGGAACTGCTCAGGCGTGGTGGCGTCGATGATCTGCATCGGTGTTGCTCCAATAGTGGGCCAGGACCGCGTCTGTCCAGGCCTCGATGGCCCCCGCATGGCGTTGACCATGCGGCATCTGTTCGATTTCCAGCGGCGGATAGTCGCTGCGGAAGTAGCGGATCAGGCGGTGCACGGCGCCGCAGTAATACTCCTGCCCCCACTGCGTTTCGCCGGTGCCGAACACCGCCAGCTGCCGCGGCCGCTCGCCGCGCTCGGCGATGCCGGCCACCCATGCCTTCATCTCCGACGGCGTGCGGCCGGCGTTGTCGGTCCAGCAACCCAGCAGCACCAGGTCGGCCTCGTCGGCCGCCAGCGGCGGCGCCTGGCGCAGGTCGTCAGCCTCCTGCCAGTGAACCGCATGGCCGGCAGCGCGGCAGCGCTCGGCGATCTGCCGGCCGAGCTCGCGGGTATTGCCGCTCAACGAGGCGACCACCACCAGGATGCTCAGCGCGGCGCCGGACTCACAGGTCGTCGAAGCCGTTGTCGACGTTGGTCTTCTTGTAACTTGCATTGCGCATCTCGAAGAAGTCGGTCTTGGTTTCGGTGAAGTTGTCGGCGTAGGCCTTGATCCACGGCATCACGTTGTCGGTGGTATCGCTGTACAGGCGCTCGATGCCGAGCATGCCGGCCATCTTGTTGGCGCGGTACTTCACGTAGCGCACCATCTCGTCCACGTCGATGCCGTCGATGCCATCCAGCACCTCCGACGACCACTGCGTCTCCAGCTCGATGGCATGCTCGAACGATTGGTGTACGTAGGCGGTCAGCTCATTGGTCTGCAGCTCCGGGTTCTCGCCGATGATGGCGCGGATCAGCTCGCTGATGAACTTGGTATGCGCCAGCTCGTCGCGGTTGATGAAGCTGATGATCTTGCCGGTGCCGTTCATGCGGTTCTGCCGCACCATGTTGTAGAAGTAGGCGAACCCGGAATAGAAATTGATGCCCTCCAGGATCGAGGACTGGATCAACGACTTGAGCAGGGTCTCGGCGGTCTTCTCGCGCATGAAATCGTCATACGCCCCCATGATCGGCGCATTGCGCTTGATGATGGTTGGATGGGTGCGGGCGATCTCGAAGATGCGGTTCTGGTTCGGCAGGTCGGTGATCGAGGCCAGCACGTAGCTGTAGCTCTCGTTGTGGATCACTTCCTGCTGCCCGATGATCGCCGCATTGGCGTGCGCGGCCGGGTCGGTGATGTACTCCGCCACGTTGTAGATGAAGCGGGTCTGCGGTGAATCCAGCGTGGCGAGCAGGCCGATGATCGAGTCGTAGGCGTTCTTCTCGCGCGCGTTCAGCTCGCCGTACTGGCGGGCGTCCAGCTTCATGTCGACCTCGTCGGGAATCCAGAAATTGGTCGACAGCTCCTTGTAGGCCCGATAGAACGACGGGTACGGGATGTCGTTCCAGTTGAGGATGCCGCTGGTCTGGCCGTTGATGATGCCGGTGCTGCGGTTGGGATGGCGAGGTTCGAGGATCTTGATGCGGTCGAGGGGAGTTGCCATGGTTTTCTGCCTTCGTTCTCTTTCTATCGTGTTGCCGGCCAGCGGCCGGCACTACCGAAGATCACGGGGTTGCCGGCCAGCGGCCGGCACTACCGAAGATCGCGGGGTTGCCGGCCAGCGGACGGCACTACCATTGATCAGCTGGAGCACCACTCGCATTCGCTGATGTCGATGTCGTTGGAGCGCACGTAGTAGGTGGTCTTCAGGCCCTCGCGCCAGGCGCTCAGGTGCAGCTCCAGCAACGTGCTGGCGCGGATGGTGCTGGGCACGTACAGGTTGAAGCTGATCGACTGGTCGACATGGCGCTGGCGGCGCGCGTTCTGGCGCACGCTGGCGAACTGGTCGACCTTGTAGGCCCCCTTCTCGTAGTACGGCCAGGTTTCCAGCGACAGGCCCGGCGCCGCCACCGGCCGCCGGAAGTCCTTCTTTTCCTCGTAGTAGAACGCGCTGTAGATCGGGTCGATCGAGGCCGTGGAGCCTGCAATCTGCGCGGTGCTCATGTTCGGCGCCACGGCCAGCAGCCAGCCGTTGCGCAGGCCGTGCGTGGCCACCTCGTGGGCCAGGCTGTCCCACGCGGCGCCACTGTAGTCGCGGTCACGGAAGTAACGCCCGTTGTGCCAGTCACTACCCGCGAACATCGGGTAGCTGCCCTTCTCCTTCGCCAGCTGCGCGCTGGCCTGGATGGTCAGGAAATTGATGCGTTCGTAGAGCCGGTCGGCCAACGCCTCGGCATCCGGTGATTCCCATTGGATTGCCTGCTGCGCCAGCAGGTGGTGCCAACCGAACGTGCCCAGGCCGATGGCGCGATACTTGCGATTGGTGATCGTGGCCTGCGGCACCGGCAACGCATTGAGGTCGATCACGTTGTCGAGCATGCGCACCTGGATCGGGATCAGGCGCTCCAGTACATCGGTGGCCAACAGGTCATCCGGTGCGCTGATCGCCCGGCCGAGGTTGATCGAGGACAGGTTGCAGACCACGAAATCACCGGCACGGCGTGTGGTGACGATCTGGTCGCCGCTGACGATCTCCTGGATCATCCGCGTCGGGCTCATGTTCTGCAGGATCTCGGTGCACAGGTTGCTGGAATAGATCATGCCCGCGTGCTTGTTCGGATTCCTGCGATTGACCTCGTCGCGGTAGAACAGGAACGGGTTGCCGGTTTCCAGCTGGCTGAGCATGATCCGCTTGAACAGATCGATGGCCTTCACCGTACGTCGGCTGATGCGCTCATCGGCCACCAGTTCGGCGTAGCGGTCGCGGAAGCTGCCCGAACCGCGCTTCTCGTCATAGACGTCCTGCAGGTACCAACCCTTGGCCTGCTTCACTTCGTGCGGGTCGAACAGGTACCAGTCGGCACGGCGCTCGACCGCCTCCATGAACAGGTCGGGCACGCACACCGAGGTGAACACATCGTGCGCGCGCAGGCGCTGGTCACCGTTGTTCAGTCGCAGGTCCAGGAACGCTTCGATGTCGCGGTGCCAGATGTCCAGGTACACCGCCACCGCGCCCTTGCGCTGGCCGAGCTGATCAACCGACACCGCGGTGTTGTTGAGCTGCTTGATCCACGGCACCACGCCGCCGGAAGAATTGGGCACGCCGCGGATCGGTGCGCCGCTGCTGCGCACATAGCCCAGGTAGGCACCTACGCCGCCGCCGTGCTTGGACACGCGGGCGATATCGGTGTTGGAGTCATAGATGCCCTGCAGGCTGTCGTCCACCGTATCGATGAAGCAGCTGGACAGCTGGCCGCCCACCTTGCCGGCGTTGGCCAGGGTCGGCGTGGCCACCGTCATGTACAGGTTGGACAATGCCCAGTACGCCTCGCCGACCAGCTGCATGCGCCGCTCGCGCGGCTTCTCTTCCTGCATGAGATACAGCGCGATGGTCAGCCAGCGCTCCTGCGGCAGTTCGTAGACTTCGCGGCTGCGGTCGCTGGCCAGGTAGCGCGTGGCCAACAGGTACAGGCCGTTGTAGGCGAACAGGCGGTCGCGCTCCGGGTCGATCATCTCGCCGGCCTGCTGCAGCTCTTCCTTCGAATAGCAGCGCAGGATGTCGTTGCTGTAGATGCCGCGGTCAGCCAGGCTTTCCTGCAGGCCCACGTAGGAGCCGTACTTCAGGCTGACATCGTAGAAGCGATTGCGGCTGGCACGCTTGTACAGGCGGCGCAGGTAGATGCGCGCGGCGAACTGCTCCCACTCCGGCGCGACCAGGTCCACCCGCGATTCAGCCTCACGGATCAGCAGATCGACCAGATCATCGGCAGTGATGCTCGGCTTGCGCTCGACCATCGCCTGCACCACGCGGCGGTAGTCGCTCACATCCAGCTGCGGGAACTCGGCATGCACGGCATCGATGCTGCGCTGCAGGCGCGCGGCGTCGAACGGCAGGCGGCGATTGCCGGCCTCCTTGGTGATCCAGGTCGGCACGCGCTCGCCACCGGCGCGCAAGGCGTCGCCAGCGCCGGCCAGTTCGGCCACGCGGAAGGTACTGTCGGTCATGGTGGTGAAACTCCAGGCTCGCACGCGCGTTGGCGGTCGATGCCATGGCGGCCCTGAACGCGATACCGGCGCACGGGGCGAACGGGTGGATTGCCAGGGCACGGGAACGTAGGTCGTCGGCATCTGCCTGCGCCTGCGGCCGGTATCCGGGCCGTGGGGGCGACCTGCGTCCGCACGATGGCGGCCGCGTCGACACGGCAAGCCTCAGGGGCGGGCCGCGGGACGTTTGCTGCATGTCCGGCGGCGGCGGCTGACCGGGAGTGACGGCCACAACATAGTGGGGATATCCGAACTCGTCAACACAAGATGCGGTAATCAACACATGTCGCGACGATCAGTCGCAGGATGCCGTGTTGCACCTGCGGCGCCTTGTCGACAGCGCCTGCGTCCCCAGTTCGGTACAACATCAACTTTCCCCGGAACACCGCCCATGCGCGCTGCCCAGTACCCCTCCTTCGGCGACCCAACCGACGTCCTTGCCATTGCCGATGCGCCGCTGCCCGAACCCGGCCCCGGCGAGGTGCGCATCCGCACCGTGCTGGCCTCGATCCACAACCACGACCTGCTGACCGTGCGCGGCCTGTACGGCTACAAGCCGACCCTGCCGGCGATCGGTGGCAGTGAAGCACTGGGCGTGATCGATGCACTCGGCGATGGCGTCGACGGCCTGCAGGTCGGCCAGCGGGTAGCCGCTGCCTCCGTGCACGGCACCTGGGCCGAAGCGTTCATTGCGCCGGCACGCATGGTGATTCCGATGCCGGAGGCGATCCCGGACGAAATGGCCGCGCAGCTGATTGCCATGCCGCTGAGCGCGCTGATGCTGCTGGAGTTCCTGCACGTCGAGCCGGGCCAGTGGATCGTGCAGAACACCGCCAACGGCGCGGTGGGCAAGTCGCTGGCGATGCTGGCGCGGGCGCGTGGCGTGCATGTGGCCAACCTGGTGCGCAATGCCGATGCAGTCGCGCAGCTGCAGGCGCTGGGCATCGATCATGTATTCGACACCTCGCTGGACGGTTGGAAGGATCGCGTCCGTGAGGCGACCGGCGAAGCACAGGCCGCGGCCGCGGTGGATTCCATCGGCGGCGACGCCAGCGGTGACCTGGTCGACCTGCTCGGCCACCACGGCACGCTGGTGTCGTTCGGAGTGATGAGCGGCGAACCGATGCGCATTCCCGCCGGCGGCCTGATCTACAAGGAAGCCACGGTGAAGGGTTTCTGGGGCAGCAAGGTCAGCCAGGCGATGGCGGTGGAGGACAAGCGCCGGCTGGTCGGCGAACTGCTGAAGCGTGCGGGGAGCGGCGAACTGACCCTGCCGGTGGAGCAGATCTTCGCACTGGACGACATCGCCCAGGCAGCGAAGGCTGGCGCCGGTTCGGGCCGTAGCGGCAAGGTGCTGCTGCGGCCTTGATGCCTCAGCGGATGGCGCTGTCCCGGTAATGGCGCTGTCCCGGTAATGGCGCTGTCCCGGTAATGGCGCTGTCCCGGTATGGCGCTGTCCCGGTATGGCGCTGTCCCGGTATGGCGCTGTCCCGGTAGAGTCGACTGTCAGTCGACTCTCGCGCGTAGCGCGGGGGGATGAGGCTTCTTTCCACAGGGAAAGGGCTGTGACCCTGCAGGGTGTGCGGACCAACGGTCCGCACCCACCAAAGATCGGTCCCGCACCCACCGAGTGAGTCTGCTCCAACGGAGGCACCGACTTTCGTTAAGAACCTGTGATGTATAACTGAATGCGCTTTCGTCATTGGAAGGCGCATGTGCCCGCGTGCGGTACTGACGGCTCCTCCCCCCGTTCGGCGTTGTCGCTTCCATGTACCGCACCACCCTGAACCTGCTTGCCGGCGCGATCGCGCTGGGCCTCACCGCCGGCGCTGCCGGCGCCGCTGAAACCGCCGACACCGGCAAGGACAGCACCACCCTCGGCGCCGTGCTGGTGACCGGCTCCAACATCAAGCGCAGCGATACCGCCGGGCCGAACCCGGTGCAGATCGTCAGCCGCGAACAGATCGAGCAGACCGGCCGCTCCACCCTCACCGACGTGCTGCGCAACCTGTCGGCCAATGCCGGCAACAGCTTCGACGAACAGTACACCGGCAGCTTCGCCGCCGGCTCGGCCTCGATCGGCCTGCGTGGCCTGTCTCCGAAGAACACGCTGGTGCTGGTCAACGGCTACCGCGTCTCCAACTTCGGTTTCGCGCTCAACACCCAGGACACCTTCGTCGACCTCAACGCGCTGCCGATCAGCGCAGTGGAACGCATCGAAGTGCTGAAGGATGGCGCCTCGGCGGTGTACGGTTCCGATGCCATCGCCGGCGTCATCAACATCATCCTGCGAAAGAACTTCCAGGGCGTGGAAGTCGGCGGCGGCTTCGGTACCGCCACTCAGGGCGGCCTGAACGAGCGCAAGGCCAGCCTGCTGGCTGGCTTCGGTGACCTTGAACAGCAGGGCTGGAACGTGCTGTTCGGGCTGGACCTGCTCAAGCGTGATCGCCTCGACGCCGACCAGCGTGCCTACACCCGCAGCGGCGATTTCCGCGACAAGCCCGGCGGTCGCCTGGCCGGTTGGTCCACCGCCGGTGGCAACTGGCTGTCCAACCCGCGCGCACCGCAACCGTTCGCCAACTGCCCGGATGGCAGCCAGCTGCGCCCGTACAGCGATTTCGGCAGCACCCTGCCCGGCCAGGCCTGCGCCTTCAACGCGCAGCCGTTCAAGACCCTGCAGCCCGGCGCCGAGCGCCTGCAGGCGTCGTTGAGTGCGACCTACCGCTTCAACGACAGCGTCGAGGCGTTCGCCGATGTGCTGTACAGCCACAACAAGGCCGACCAGATCTTCAGCGCGCCGCTGACCGTCGGCCCGGGCCTGCGCGCGTACAACCCGGCCACCGGCACCCTGATCGACGTGCCGGCGGTGCTGCCGGTCGGCCATCCGAACAACCCGGGCAGCGTGCCGCTGCCGTTCGAGTACACCTTCTTCGACCTCGGCCCGCGCCTGAAGGACAACACCCAGGTGTTCTACCGCGCCTTGGCCGGCGTGCGTGGCAGCGGCGAGCGATGGGACTGGGAGGTGGCGGCGCTGACCTCGCAGAGCGCGCAGCGCGAATACGTCGACAACTTCGTCAACCGCTACGCGTTCGAGCAGATCCTGCGCGATGGCAGCTACAACTTCCCCAACCCGTCCAGCACGCCGGGCGCGCTGGATGCACTGCGCCTGCAGACCAAGCGTCCGGGCTGGTACAAGCTGCATTCGTTGAACGTGAAGGCCTCGACCTCGCTGTGGGAGCTGCCGGCCGGTGCGGTCGGCTTCGCCTGGGGTGCCGAGTTCCGCAAGGAATCACTGGACGCGCGCACCAGTGCGCAGGTGCTGTCGGGCACCGAACTGCGCCCGGCCATCAACGTGGTCAACGGCGAGCGCCAGGTCAGCGCCGCCTACGCCGAACTGAGCGTGCCGCTGCACCGCACGCTGGAGCTGCAGGTGGCCGGTCGTGGCGACCACTATGACGACTTCGGCAACGCGTTCTCGCCGAAGGTGGCGCTGCGCTGGCAGCCGCTGGACAGCCTGCTGCTGCGTGGTTCGTTCTCGCGTGGCTTCCGTGCACCGTCGCTGCCGGAGATCGCGCCGGGCCAGACCGTCAGCTACGGCTCGGTGATCGATCCGCTGGACCCGCTGCAGCCCGGCGGCAGCCGTGGCGTGACCAACATCCGCACCGGCAATCCGGACCTGAAGGCCGAACGCTCGCGCAACTTCAACGTCGGTGCAGTGTGGTCGCCGGATGGCGACACCAGCATCGGCCTGGACTGGTACCGCATCGAGCAGGACAACCTGGTCAAGCCGGACAGCGCGCAGTTCATCGTCGACAACCCGACGCTGTTCCCCGGACGCGTGCAGCGTGATGCACAGGGACGCATCCAGTTCATCACCAACCAGTATGCCAACCAGGGCGAACTGACCACCTCGGGGCTGGATCTGGAAGCCAACCGCACCTTCCGCACCGAAGGCTGGGGCAACTTCACCGTAGCCGGCAGCTGGACCCACCTGCTCAGCTTCAAGCAGCCGCTGGTGGCCGGCCAGGCACCGTATGAAGGGGCCGGCAACAACCGCCACGGCGCACTGCCGCGCACCCGCGGCACCACGTCGCTGAACTGGGCAGTGGGCGACTGGAGCAGCACGCTGAGCCTGCAGTACGTGAGCGGCTACGACCAGCGTGTGGCGACGGCCACCAGCAACCCGGGCCTGCGCGACCGCATCAAGCCGTATCACCAGCTGGACCTGTACGTGGCGTACGAAGGGATTCCCAACACCACGCTGTCGCTGTCGGTGCTGAACCTGACCGATAAGGACCCGCCGTTCGACCCGGCCGGTGGCTCCAATGGTTTCGACATCAGCCAGTACAACCTGCGCGGGCAGTTCATTTCGCTGGGGGCGCGCTACCGGTTCTGATGCGCCAACGGGGCGGCGGTGATGGGCCGCCCCGTTCGCGTTGCCGGCCAGCGGCCGGCACTACCATCGAATCCACCGACCGCCGGGGGAATGCCCGGCGGTCGTGTATTACCGGCTCAGGTGCAGGAACTGCAGGTGCCGTTCGTACTGGCTGATGATGTCGTTGATGATCTGCTTGCGGCTGTAGCCCACCAGGTCGTAGTCCTGGCTGCCTTCGAACAGATGCACTTCAGCGCGGTAGTAGCGCTGGTTGCGCAGCTGCTGGGCGGCGAACGACGGGGTCAGGTAGCCGCTCAGGATCACCCGGTACAGGAAGTCCTGCTGCTCGCCGTGGTTCACCGTCAGCTCCATGTCGCCGGCCTCGAACCGGGTGGATACATCCCAACCCTGCCCGCGCAGCTGTTCGGCCACCGCTTCCATCGCCGGCTTCACCGTATCGTCCATGAAGCGGTAGACCTGGTCGCGCACCGGGAAGTGCATGGCCTGGCTCAGGCGCTGGCGCCAGCCCTGATGATGGCGATCGTCGCCGATCAGCGGTGAAGGGCGGTACTGCAGCGCGCGCTTGCGGTGCGACTCGTCACTGAAGGCGCGGGTCAGCCCCCACGTCATCAGCAGCAGGATCGCCGAGAACGGCAGCGAGGCCAGCACCACCGCCGATTTCAGCGCATCGATGCTCCCAGCCAGCAGCAGCCCGGCGGTCAGCACTGCGATCACCGTGCCCCAGAACACGCGAAGCCAACGCGGACCATCATCCTCCGGCGCACCGCCGTGCGAGGACAGCGTGGACAACACCACCGCGCCCGAATCAGCTGATGTCACGAAGAAGATGAAGCTGACCAGCACCGTCACCGCGATCACCGTGCGGCTCCACGGGTAGCCATCCAACAACGCGTAGAGCACCGTCGGAGGATCATCCACCGCCAGCTGTGCCAACTGCTGCTGGCCGTGGTGCAGCACCTGGTCCAGCGCGCTGTTGCCGAAGATCGACAGCCAGGCCAGGGTGAAGCCCAGCGGGATCAGCAGCACGCCGAACACGAATTCGCGGATGGTGCGGCCCCGTGAGATGCGTGCGATGAACAAGCCCACGAACGGTGCCCAGCCGATCCACCATGCCCAGTAGAACACCGTCCAGCCGCCCAGCCATTCCGGTCGGCCGCCATAGGCGTACACATCAAAACTCTTGCCGACCAAGCTGCCCAGGTAGTCGCCCAGGTTCTGCATCAGCGTGCTGAGCAGGTACTGGGTGGGGCCCGCGCACAGCATGAACAGCACCAGCGCGATCGCCAGCAGCATGTTGATGTTGGCCATCCAGCGCACGCCCTTCTCCACGCCGGAGACGGCCACGGCCACCGCCGCGCCCATCATGCTGACCACCAGGATGATCTGCACCAGGTTGGAATGCGGGATGTTGAACAGCTGCGCCAGGCCGGCATTCAGGTGCAGCACCCCGAAACCCATGTCGGCACCGATGCCGAACACGGTGGCGACGATGCCCAGCGCGTCCACGGTGTAGCCGATCGGGCCATTGATGCGCTTGCCGATCAGCGGGTACAGCGCCGAGCGCAGCGCCAGTGGCAGGTTGTGGCGGTAGGCGAAGTAGGCCATCGCCATCGCCGCCAGCGCGAACACACCCCAGCCGTGCAGGCCCCAGTGCAGGAACAGCAGCTGCATGGCCTGGCGCGCGCCGGCCTCGCCCGCGGCCGGATCGCCCTGCGGCGGCTGCAGGTAGTGGGTCAGCGGTTCGGAAACGCAGAAGAAGAACAGGGTGATGCTGATGCCGGCAGCGAACAGCATGCCGGCCCAGGAAAGGTAGCTGAACTCCGGCTCGTCATGGTCGGCGCCGAGCTTGATGCCACCGTACTTGGACAGCGCCACGCCGACCACGAACACCAGGTAGAGGGTCATCGCCAGCAGGTAATACCAGCCGACATTGAGTGCGGCCCAGTCCTGTGCCTTCAGCAGAAGGCGGCCCGCACCAAGCGGGAACAGGCTGACGAACAGCGCGAACGCCACGACAACGATCGCCGCGAAGGCGAACACAGGCCGAAGGGTGCGCACCGGGGATTGTTGCGGCTCCAGTACATCCATGGGGCGGCGTTCTCCGGTAGATCAAAGGGTTAGCCGACCAATTCTGGCTGAACCGCAGTGGACAGAGCATGAAGTTGCGGCCTGTGGTCACAGGCCCGGCCCGCCATTCCGTGTTATCACGCGCGCGCCGAAGCATATCTGCGAGCGCAGCCGCGCGCGGACCGCGTGCATCGCGGCCACGCGCGTACTGTCCAATCACGACATCACATGCACCGCGCACAGCTTGTTGCCGTCCGGGTCGCGCAGGTAGGCCAGGAACAGCTGGCGCCCGGCCATGCTGCGGATGCCAGCCGGGTCTTCGATGGCCGTACCGCCATGGGCCACGCCAGCATCCTGCCAACCGCGCACGGCCTCGGCACTGTCGAGGGTGAAACCAATGGTGCCGCCGTTGGCATGGCATGCAGGCTGCCCATCGATGGGCGCGGTGACGCCGAACATCCGCCCATCCTTGAAGTACAGCAGCCGACCCTTTTCGTCGAACACACCCGGACGTGCCCCCATCGCGGCGAACAGGGCATCGTAGAAGCGGCGCGCGGCATCCATGTCGTTCGTTCCTACGGTGATGTGGCTGAACATGCGGGGACTCCTTGTGGAAAGCCGCAGTGTCGGCGAGCACGCCGGGCATCGCAAATCCGGCGATCTCTCCTGCTGCGGCATGCGCAGGATTTGTCGTGCGCCGCCCGATCACCCTATAATGGGAATCATTCTCATTAATGACCCGTGCCGATGGCCGTGCCCGCCGCCTCCAGCACCGCGCTGGCGGGGTTCTACCGCGAACACCATGGCTGGCTGCTGGGCTGGCTGCGCCGCCGCACCCACAACGCCGACTGCGCCGCCGACCTGACCCAGGACACCTTCCTGCGCCTGCTCAGCCGGCGCGTCGATCCGTCCGAACTGCGCCTGCCGCGCGCCTATCTCAGCACCATCGCGCACGCGCTGCTGGTCAACCACTGGCAGCGCGCGGACCTGGAGCGCGCCTATCTGACCGCGCTGGCCGCACAACCGGAGCCGGTGCATCCCTCTGCGGAGGAACGTACGCAGGCGCTGCAGCTGCTGCATGCCATCGCTGACATGCTATGCGGGCTGGCCGAGCGGCCACGGCGTGCCTTCCTGCTGGCCCGGCTGTCCGGACTGGGCTATGCGGAGATCGGCCAACAGCTGGGCGTGTCCGAGCGCATGGTCAAGAAGTACATGGCGCAGGCGATGCTGCATTGCCTGCGCCTGTCCGGCGACGCGGCGGCATGAGCGCGGCAGTGGCCGGCCCGGCGCTGGAGCAGGCGGCAGAGTGGTTCGCGCTGCGCCAACAGGGCTGGAGCGACGACGACCAGCAACACTGGCGTGCGTGGCTGCAGGCCGACGCCGGTCACGCCGACGCCTGGCGCCGGGTCGAGGCGGTCTGGCAGTCGTTCGCCCCGCTGTCGGCACCGGCCGCAGCAACGGCGCTCGATGCCGCCGGCCATCGCCGCCGGCGCGCGCTTCGCAGTCTCGGTGGCGCCCTCGGCATCGGTGCGGTCTCGCTTCTCGGCCTGCACGGGCTGCAGGCGCAGCGCCACCTGCAGACGCAACGCACTGCTGCCGGGCGCACCGGTCATTGGACGCTGGCCGATGGCAGCCAGCTGTGGCTCAACCCCGGCAGCGAAGTGACCGTCGACATCGGCAACGGCAACCGCGCCCTGCATCTGCTGCGCGGCGAACTGCTGCTGCAGACCGGCCACCACCCCGCATTCGTCGGGTTGCCCCTGAGCGTGCATGTACCCGGCGCGCGCCTGCAGCCGATCGGCACCCGCTTCGCGGTCGGCCGCGAAGCGCAGGACAGCCGGTTGGACGTGTTCGAAGGCGTGGTGCGGTGCCTGCCGATGTTCGGCGCGGCGCTGGATGTGCCTGCGGGAAGTGCGCTGCAGATCGGACCGATGGGGGGACTCACAACGGTCGCTGCCGATCCTCTGCGCGGCGACTGGCAGGACGGACGCCTGCAGGTGCAGGACACGCAACTGATCCTGGTGATCGACGAACTGGCCCGTCACCATCGGGGCTATCTGGGCTGTGATCCGGCACTGTCCGCATTGAATGTCACCGCGGTATTGCCGCGCCTGGACAGCCTGCAGGCCCTGAAATTGCTGGCGCGCGCCCTGCCGATCCGCATCGAGCAGCGCTGGCCATGGTGGACCGTTGTGCGTCCGCGTTGAAATCGCGGTTCCCTTTCTGCGCGCTCGGCGGGCACTACAAGGGAACCCATTGCGGATGTCGCCGCCCCCATGAAACTACCCTGCCCTTCACCTCGCCCGCTTGCCATCGCGCTGTGCCTGGCCCTGGCCACGCCGTGCCTGTTGCCGGCCGCCGCCCACGCACAGGATGCTGCCGCCGCCGTTCGCTGGCAGATCCCGGCCGGTCCGCTCGACCAGGCCTTGACCGCGTTCGGTCAGCAGTCCGGCCTGTCCATCGCTGCCGATGCGCGCCTGACCCGCGGCCGGCACAGCGGTGGCGTGCAGGCCTCGCTCAACACCGAGGCCGCGCTGGCACAGCTGCTCACCGGCACCGGCCTTTCGTTCCAGCGTGATGCCAGCGGCGTGGTGCTGCAGGCCGCCCCGGCCACCGACGCCGGCGTGCGTCAGATCGGCACGCTGCGCGTGGCCGGCCAGGCCAGCGAAGGCGCTTCGCCGTGTGGGCTGGCCGATGCCGACGCCGTCTACCGCGACAGCGGCTCCCGCGTGCACCTGGACCACCAGCAGCTGGAACGCTTCCGCGGCCAGTCGATCGGCGATGTGCTGGCTGGCGCAGTCGGCGTGCACACCGGAGACGTACGCAATGGTGGTGCGCTGGACGTCAACATCCGCGGCCTGCAGGGCCAGAACCGGGTGCCGGTGATCATCGACGGCGGCCAGCAGGCCATCGACGTGTACCGCGGCTATGCCGGCGTGCAGCAGCGCAGCTACCTGGACCCGGACCTGATCAGCGCGATCAGCATCGAGAAGGGTCCGAGCCTGGCCGCCAATGCCGCCAGCGCGATCGGTGGCGTGGTCTACATGGAAACGCTGAAGGCCGAGGACATCCTCGACGACGGCCAGGGCTGGGGGCTGCGCGTGCGTGGCGGCGTGGCCGACAACAGCATCGACCGCACCCGCACCTTCAAGCAGATCGCGCGTGGCAGCGACAACCGCAACAGCCTGCGCGACCCGCGCGACTGGAACGGCAGCGTCGCCTTCGCCCAGCGCGGCGAAGACTGGCAGCTTGTCGCAGCCTACGCACGGCGCCGCCAGGGCAACTACTTCGCCGGCAGCAACGGCGCCCACCGCTACGACGACCAGCACCTGTCCAGCGGCGGTACCGGCATGTCCAGCCAGGCCGTTTCCAAGCTGTACCACCCGGGCGATGAAGTCCTGAACACGCACACCGACAACGAATCGGCGCTGCTGAAATTCACCTGGGCACCCAACCCCGACCAGCGCCTGGAGCTGAGCCACCGCTACTTCAATTCCAGCTTCGGCGAAATCATGCCGTCGGCGATCGGCCGCGTGGGCGAGTCCAACGAATGGGTGACCTACGTGGACAAGGCCAACACCATGTTCCAGTTCGAGCCCGGCAAGATGCGGGTCAACGCTACCTCGCTGCGCCATCGCTACCGCCCCGAGGCGCACCCGTGGCTGGACCTGAGCAGCACCCTGTGGTTCACCACCGCCACCAGCCGCATGTTCAACAGCAACATCGCCAACACGCCGCTGTTCAAGGAAATGGCCTCCGACCAGATGCCCGACACGCTGGGCGAGACCTATGGCCCTGGGCTGCAGTCGGACGTGAAGACCCGGCGCTGGGGCCTGGACAGCAGCAACACCACGCGTTTCAGCAATGATCTGGGCGACTGGACGCTGCGCTATGGCGCGTCCTTCCAGCATGAAGACACCGCACCCAACTCGCCGGTGCTGCCGGTGGACTACAACAACAACCGTTACCTGCGATCGGGCACGCGCCGCGAGGCCAGCGTGGTGGCGTCGTTGCAATGGCAGCCGTGGGACTGGCTGTCGCTGACCGCAGGCGGCCGCTTCATCGACTACCGCACCCGCGACCGCAACCGCGTGGCCTTCGTCAGTGAATCGCGCGACCTGCGCTATACCTTCGCGCGCCTGAGCAAGGGCGGCCAGCTGCTGCCAGGCTGGTACAAGGAGTGGTACCCGGATGCACAGGGCAACTACACCTACGACTCGCTGCGGGCCACGCCGTACGGCGACAGCACGCTGGGCCAGAGCTACGATTTCGACGGATTCATCCGCGATCCGCGTGGTGCCAATGGCTTCTACACCAAGCAGATTCCCACCGCCTGGGGCTACAAGCCGGCGATCCGGCGCTCGGGCCACGGCTTCGCACCCTATGCCGAGGCGCGCTTCAACCTCGACGCAGACACGTTCTTTTACGTGAAGTACGCGCAGGGCTGGAAGATGCCCAGCCTGTTCGAATCGACGCTGGGCAACAGCACCTCGGCGCCGGTGGCCGACCTGAAGCCGGAGAAGAACCGTTCCTGGGACATCGGCTTCAGCCTGCTCAAGCAGGACCTGTGGCGTGACGGTGACCGGCTGGCGTTCAAGGTGGCCTGGTTCAAGAACGATATCGACAACGCCATCACCCGCCGCTTCGATTCCAGCAACTGGGCCTTCCATGTCGACAACGTCGACAACTACACGGTGTCCGGTTACGAGCTGCAGTCCGGCTATGACGCCGGCATTGTGTACCTGGACCTGTCGGCCAGCTACTACCAGCGCGCGCGCACCTGCGATGCGGCCACTGCCAAGCGCCTGCGCGAAGACCCGTATGCGAAGTGGAGCAAGCTGGACACCACACCGGACTGCGTGGACGGCGGCTTCGGCACCTCGTTCGTCAACGCGCAGAACCCGCCGAAGTACTCGATCCACAGCACGCTGGGCGTCCGCCTGTTCGACAAGCGATTGGATACCGGCATCCGCCGCACCTACAACAGCGGCCCCACCCATGAACTGGACAAGCCCTGGAACACCACCGGCTCCACCGGCCTGCAGAACATCTACCTGCCGACCGCGATCTATGACTTCTATGCGCGCTGGCAGTTCACCCCGAAGGCCGAAGTGGAACTGGTGGTCAGCAACCTTCGCAACACCTATTACATGGACACGCTGGCGATGAGCCTGATGCCGGGCCCGGGCCGCACCACGCGGCTGAACTTCACCGCACGGTTCTAACTGCTGCAGAAACAGCAACGCCCCGGAGGGGTCCTCCGGGGCGCTTGCCTGCGGCGGCTCACGCTCTGGCAGGTGCCAACCTGGGTTGGCACAGCGACTCAGCACTGGTAGATGCCAACCTTGGTTGGCACGGCGACGCGCTACTTCGCGGTACTCAGCAGCAGTACCGCGACGGTCACCAATGCGATGCCGACCCAACCGATCGGACGCAGGCGATTGCCGAACAGCAGGCGGCCGCAGGTGGCGGTACCGATCACGCCGATCGCCCCCCACATCGCATAGGCGGTGGCCAGGTCCATGTAGCGCACAGCCTGGCCCAGCAGGGCAAAGGCAATCCAGACCATGACGATCGCTCCAACGCCCCAGCGCCAGCGGCGGAAGCCCTCCGACTTGGCCACCATCATGTTGGCGGCGACGTCGATCAGCGCCGAACAGATCACGAAAAACAGGGCCAGGGTGTTCATCAGTGTGCCTCCCCGAGAGTGACGCAGACGATGCCGACCACCGCCAGCACCAGGCCGGCCAACTGCTGCAGCGACAGGCTTTCACCGAAGACGGTGAGGCCGACCACGGTCAGCAGGGTCAGGCCCAGGCCTTCCCATACCGCGTAGGCCACGCCCACCGCGATGCGGCGCACCGACTGCGCCAGGAAGAAGTAGGACAGCGCCAGCGCGCCGGCCATGACCAGATAGCCGGTCCAGCCGCCATCGCGGGCGGCGTGGGCCATGAACGAGGTGCCGACCACTTCGGCGACGATCGCCACGGTCAGGCAGGCCCAGGCGACCAGCGCGCCACGGGCGGGAACAGTACGGGACATGTGAAGCTCCTTGCAGGGCGGGGACCACGCCGCCTCATCAATGGATCCACGCCGAGCGTGGAGGGCCGGAACGCCCCGCAGACAGGAGCGACGGCGGCCAGTATCATCGCCTTTTACGGTGGAATCAAAATGGATTCCATCGACAGGAGCGATGGATATATGCCCTACTCCCCTGAATCCCTGCAGGCCTTCGTGGAAGCCGCGGCGCTGGGCTCGTTCTCGGCCGCCGCGCGACGGCTGCGCAAGACCCAGTCGACGGTCAGTACCGCCATTGCCCACCTGGAAACCGACCTGGGCGTGAGCCTGTTCGATCGCAGCGGGCGCTACCCGCAGCTGACCGAGGCCGGGCGCCAGGTGCTGGGGCACGCGCAGGAGATCCTGGCTGCGGATGCGCGCCTGCAACAGTTGAGCGTGCGCCTGGCCGCACCGGTCGAAGCGCGACTGACCGTGGTGTTCTCCGATGTCTATCAGCTCGATCCCGAACAGCGGATCCTGCAGCGCTTCTCCGAGGCGTTCCCGGAGATCGAACTGGAATGGCTGGATGCGGACGGTGAGGACGTGCTGGAGCTGGTCGGAAGCGGCCGCGCCGCACTGGGCCTGCTGCCGCGACAGGAACACTATCCAGATGGCCTGATGGCCCGGCCGCTGGCCCACCACAGCGAACTGTCGGTGTACGTGGCGCGCGACCATCCGCTGGCCAGCGCCGGGCGTCGCGCCGCCGCACAACTGGCGCGGCATCGGCAGGTGCGCCTGAGCGCGGAGGTCGATCAGTCCCGCGTGGTCACCGGCCTGGCCTGGACCGCCACCGACTACCTGATGGTGATGGAGATGGCCGAGGACGGCATCGGCTGGGCCGAGCTGCCCCGCGCGCTGGTGCAACGCTACGACCGCGGGCAACTGGTGGAACTGACCCTGCCCGGGTGGCCGCGGCGCATCCACAGCGACCTGCTGTGGCGCCGCGACACGCCTCCCGGACCGGCCGCACTGTGGTGGGCCGACGCGCTTGGATGAGGTAGTGCCGGCCGCTGGCCGGCAATTCCAGCGTCCCGTGGTTGCCGGCCAGCGGCCGGCACTACCGATCAACGATGGGCGAGCGCGTAATCCAGCGCCGAGCACACCGCCGCCACCTGTGCGTCGTTGCACTGCTGTGGCGCCGCGACACGCTGCCCGGACCGGCCGCACTGTGGTGGGCCGACGCACTGGGATGAGGTAGTGCCGGGCGCTGGCCGGCAATCCCAGTGTCCCGTGGTTGCCGGCCAGCGGCCGGCACTACCGATCAATGATGGGCGAGCGCGTAATCCAGCGCC
>NZ_JCAFVP010000016.1:0-78329 GCF_059372495.1 Stenotrophomonas sp. YJH_SMC_80 | reverse complement strand
CAGCTGACGCCCGGCTGGCTGGCCTGCTCAACCGCACCGCGCTTGAACTCGGTGCTGAACTTCCTTCGCTTCGACATGAACACTCCTCATGGCCTTGATCGGCCTTCTCGTAAGTGTCCGTGAAAACGGGGGTGAACCCGACACAAGAGCACCGCGTAATCGTTCGGATACCATCCAGTAGCCGCTCATGCCCCCCTCCAGATCCTCTGGGAGGCTCCCCTTCTTTGCCGAGTAGACCAGCAGCGGCTTCTCCGCCATGGGGGGAAATCCCCCTTCTTCTGGTCGCAGGATCAGGCGAGGCGGGATGCGCAGCCGCTTCGCGTTCTCGAACACAACGCCGTGCCCCTTTCCCCCACGCGTGGTGTCAGGCATCAGGAGGAAGTACTTGCCAGGAACAGGCTGGTTCGACTTCGATGCTTCCATGCTCTTTCGCCTTCTTTAGCTATGATGCGCCGTAGCGAGTCTGCCCCGTTCTACCCCGACCTTCCACCTCGTGCAATCAGATCACTGCGAGATTCGGAACCTGGTCAAGCATGCGTCCCACGTCTTGAGACGCGCTCCAGCCATCCTCCCTTTCCCCTCTGGAGGATGACATGACCAAGATCGACCCCACATGGCTGGAAGCCTTCGACAAGGAGCTCCTCTACCTGTTCGCCATCAACCATCGCGATGCCGGCATGGATGAGTACCTGCTGGGCTGCTACGCAGACCTTCCGCCACGCGAAGCGGCACTGGCGTTCGGCAGCGACTACGACCTGGAGCGCGACGATGCGCTGTGGCCACGGCCGGGCGTGGCGCTGCAAAGTTAAGCTGTGTCGCAATCGGCACGCTGCGCGTATCAGCCCAGCGGGCTAGGTGTCGCTTTTGGGATCCTACACGGCTGCAAACCGTGCTTTTTGGAGCGCGTTCGGGCGGTAGCTTAACAACGACCCAAACCGCCGCACCGCAAGGGTTCTGCCACGCGCGCGCCATGCAACAATGCCGTAAGCGTCAGCATTTGCGGCCTCTGCGACCTAAGGTTTCTTGGCATCTCGCAACCATGCGAGTACACCTTGGCGTGCCACCGGAGAAGGGTGGCGCGGGACTCGAAAACCCGTCTATGTACCAGATGTATGCGCTTGCCAGCCGGCGCCACCGTTTGTGTGGCGCCGGCTGGCAATCCGTTCGCGTTTCCATGGCGGGCGGTGCGTGGGGATCTTCGGATCCGCCGGTCTGGTACATACCGGTTTTCGAGCCCGCACCGTCCGCCACCTTTATCGGTGGCGCTGCTATCTGTCCTGTACGGAGCATTGCCATGAACACATCGGACTTCCGTTCCCTGCACGCGCAGTACGACCCGGACAACGCCGAACCCGAGCGCGAACCGTCCGTCGATCCCAACGCCTTCGTCGCCACGCTGCACCGCATCGGAACTGGTGCGGCTGCGGACGGCCAGCCTTGGCCGGAGCGGCATCAACTGCCCGGGCGGCGTCTTCAGTTGGCGGACGCGGATTGCGCGCTGGCGGGTCTGCGTGTGGTGGCGGAGCTGATGCTGGCTGCGGAGCGCACTCGACAGAACGGTGCGCCCGAGGAGTACCTGGGGGATCGGGTGATGGAAGGATTGAAGATGGCGTGTGTGGCGTTGACTGCGCAGGTTGCTGAGCGGTTGCATGTGCGGGAGTAGAGCGCGCCTCGCTGCGCACATCGAATGCAATGCGCGAATCGTATGCACGGTCCGAAGCATTCTCCGCTGTCTGAGCCTTTAGCCTCCAACACTGGCCTCACTATGCCGAGCCGGACTTTGCTTGCCCTGACGACGGCAGCGCTATCGGGATTGATCATTGGAGGGACGTACGCGCCTGCCACCACAATGAGTCTTGAGAACTACCCAAGACTCACTGACTCGGAGTTTGCCCTGTTTCAGGCCGAAGCCGAGAGCTTCGCCGAAGCATTGGCTTGCCAAGGCGTCATCATCGGAAAGCATGATTCCAGTAGACGCTTCTTTGATATCAGCGTACGCGGCGATGCCGTTCTGTTCGTGGACAACTCTGGGCCGAGTCTTCTGATAGTCACTATGTCTACGGGCGCAAGCGATGCAATAGAGCTAGAGCGCTGGAAAGATGGATGGGGCTCACCAGAGATGCGCAGGAGGAACCTGAGCACACCTGAGAACAGCTGCGCTAGGTCTGCGTCCCAGTAGCCCCCCACCTGCATCCTGTCCAGGCAGCCAAACGCGCCAACCAATGACACAAGGAACCTGGTTCTGGCTAGAATCCTGGGCACTTAGCTTCTGGGACAGGGATCTAGGATGGAACTCCCATTCGAGGTGGGCGCGCTCTACAACCGTCAAAAGCAGATCCACGGTGTATTTGGCGGGCAACAGCAAGGCGGCATTTCGACACCGAAGGAGCATCCGCTAGTCATCGCGTTCACTGGCGAGGCCGGCGTGTCTCATGGCTACCATGATTTCTGGGACGACGACGAAGTCTTTCATTACTTCGGCGAGGGTCAAGTCGGGGACATGAAGTATGTGGCGGGTAACCGAGCGATTGGCGAGCACGTCAAGGATGGCAAGACACTCGTAGTGTTTCAGATGATGGGCAAGGGGCGGCCCTACCGGTACCTTGGTAGGTTCATCTGTCAGTCCTCCTACGTTCGACCTGACACGCCAGATGGAAAAGGGCAGCCTAGATCTGCGATCGTGTTCCGCTTGAAATCGCTGGAAGCCTCGCTGGGCCTCTCGGCAAGTGAGAAGGACCAGGCTGAGATCGATGCCGCAATCGATGACGTCGGCGCAACCAGCGCAAGACGCGAAACCGAGGTACGGACGAAGCAGCGCCTGTTCCGTGAGCGCCTGATTGGGATTGAGAAAGGTTGCCGCCTGACCGGCATTGAGGACCTTAGATTCCTCCGTGCGAGCCACATCAAGCCATGGGCAGATAGCACTCATAGCGAGCGGGTTGATGGGGAGAATGGCCTTCTGCTGGCCCCCCATGCGGACCTGTTGTTTGATCGGGGCTGGATTAGCTTCTCGTCGGCCGGTCGCCTGCTGATTTCGAGCGGCCTACCGTCTGACGTTCAAGTTCGGCTTGGTCTGAAGTTGGATGCTTCACTTCGATGTGGAGTCTTCTCCGCGAAGCAACTTGGCTTCTTAGAATTTCATCGAGACGTTATTTTTGACAGACGGCGAGGCACTTTAATCCCTATAGCTTAAGAGTTCACAGGAGCATTGCTCGGCCACTACGCCTCTTAAGCAAGCGTCGACAGGCACGGTAATGAGATGAGATCAACTGTTGAACCGAACTCTCTCGCCCTGATTAGCGGTCGGGGTAGGAGGCCATTACTGAAGTTATCATTCTTTGCCACCAACTGCGCGGCGCACTTGGCGGAGAATGGTTAGCCCTCCAAGCGCGATTTATGACCCATCTTCGTTGCAATCGCGCCGCCAGCTTTCGATATTGGAACGGACATAGAGCGGTGTAGGGAGCAATTTCTATTACGGCATTCATCGCGCAGTTATTCGATGAAATGCTGGCGCAGACCCTTCTGGATCGACTTTGTAGTTCAATCAAACACTGCCCCCTTTTCATACACCCACTCCAGCGTCACCCCATGGCATATTTCGTTGTCATTGCGTACCCAAAATACTTGGGACTGGCTGGCAAGTCTGCCAGAACCCGGATACGCCCTTTCCAGAAATTGGTCGATCAACCTCGATAGCTACAGAAGCCCCAAGGCTGACTTGCTCGTGTTTTTCTTATCACACAAAGCTTCCTGACTTATTTTTTGTACGCCTTTCGGATAGCGACTTCAGCCTTCTCTTCAGAAGATCAACTTCCCCCATTACTCTGCGATCACTAGATTTTGACTTCAGATACGCATCTAGGCGCGCGAGCTCCCTCGCAGCCAGGGGGAGCTGCGCTGGCCGAGCCTTCAAGAGGCCCCAGGTCATCTGGACAGAACACCTGTACCAAGGAATTCCGAGCTCTTCAGCCTTGGAAAGCGACAGATCGCAAGCACGCGCGTCGCCTTTTCGCGCCTCAATCATTCCCCTGAGGAACCAAGCTTCCGCATCTCCAGGCAACAGATCCACCGCGGCCTTTGCTTGATGTAGCGCGGCATCCATATCCTGCCGCGCCGAAAACAAGAAATAGGCAAACTTCGACCTCAAGTGCCCATTCATACTATCCGAGGCAACGGCCTGCTCAAATAGCCTCTGGCTCTCGTCTATCTTTCCTTCGCGCCGCGCAATCTCAGCAGCTTTGGCTAGTGGGGTTCGTACGGCGTCCGCCGCAGTTCCTGCCAGGTATCTGGAAGAATTCTTAACCATTGCCGAGACGCGCGCAGTAACTCTCGAGACGTTCTCTGCAGTCGGAGACTCTGTTCCATCCGCAATTCTAACTTTTTGCCCACTAGCGAAGGCAACGAAGTTTCTTGAAAAACTTACCTGTATGTCATTAGCAACAGTAACAAATGACGCAATCCCGCTCGACTGCTGCAGGACTCGCTCCATCGACGAAACTGAAACTTCAAATTCCTCACAGCATGTCTTGAAAGAGTAAGACTGATGTACGTCGCCCACTCTTGCCATCAGGAGAAGCACCCGCTTCTCATCTAACGAGAACTTTGCCCACACGTCTGCAAAGAGGAACTCACCGAGATCCTTGCTGAGCATTTTTGAAACACGATCCGTAGCGCGCGATATTTTTCTAACACCGGGATCGCAGAGAGCGCTTACGAAGGCTTCCAGGACAATCGGCCTTCTTTCGATCCTGTCAATTTCCCTCTGTAGCTCCTCATCAGACGCCTCATATCCCAGCTTGCACTGAAGGAGGCGTGAGCGATCTCTAACGAAGTCGATCGCTTCTCGCATCTCGAACACGGGGACCTCAATTGGTGATGCTTCGAGATGCTCCATTCGCCGCGAGGTTAAAAGCACCCTACCGACCCTGCGGGCAATCTCTTTAATCTCCTTACCTACAAGTCGGCCCTCGCCCTCGTCGGAGATAAGAGTTTCCGTGTTATCGATGACGAGCCAGATCTCCTGTCTCTTCAATCCCTTCAACTCCTGGATCTTCCCCTGAAGCTGCAACGCAGCCGAGGACAGATCGAGTCGATAGAAATCGTTCGCGGGAAATGCTCCGAAAAGAAGAACATGAATATTCGCAAGAAGCTCAATTAAGTGAGGCTGCCCTGCCTTAATAGGCTCAAGGCCATCGAGGCCCCACTGTGTTCTCTTTGCCGTGTAAAAGATAACAACCTTGGGATGCCAGGAAACCTTAATATCCTCTTCCAACACACGATGCATAAATTCGATCGCGAGTGTTGTCTTGCCGTAGCCCCCGTCACCGTAAACGAGGCAGGCCCGAGCATCAGCATCCTCGTACCATTCGATCAGCTCATCAACTTGCGATTGCCTACCTGCGAAAGAGTCAGTCTTTCGATCGGGTATAAATACTTCTGGGCACCAGCCATTTTCCCATTTTACGAGCGCAGGAAGTTCTTTTACCCCCAGTCCAGCAAATGGGTTGGACGCATCGTAGTTGAATTCTGCACGTCCCCCTTCACCGTAAAGCTGGCAATAGACTCTCACCCTGTCCGACGCTATCCGGCGAATTTTCCGGATAAGTGCCGGACTCCCATCCCAAACCTTGAGGAAATGCAGAAAGACTTCATCAGGGGCACTGCCGACGACCAAGCCCTCCGCTGTAGCTCTGGGAAGCACCGGCGCTAGGGAATCCACCAGATAGGCGATCGCGTCCACCTCGCATTCTGGACGATAATCCCCCAGCAAACCGTGCCCCTCGGCGCCATTGTTCCGAATTTGTATTAGAGCACGTAGAAGTCCAAGGAAATTCTTAGGATGCTCTCCACAAATTTGCTCAGCGGGGCGAGTCCCGATGCCTTTGATCAGAATTCTTGATACCCCCGACCATCCCGTCTGCTCTGCGCAAATGAGAAGACTGTCTAACGCATCAACAAGAGAACCATCTGCAGGCTGCCAAAGCGAATCGACGACACTCCTGGCGGGCGCAACGGAAGGATCGGGGACTTTCTGCCCAACCCATTCGGCAAGACCAAATACTGCCTGCTGCAGAAGGAGCCTAGTGGCAGCGATTACTTTGACGCGCAGCTCAACATCGTTACTGGTTGAGCGAATGTCGTTAACAAGGCTATTGAAGTATTGCTGCATCACTTCCCCCTTATCCTTAAGAGACGCAGAAAGAAAAACGGGGCAGCCCAAGGGCGCCCCGTTTAATCTAGCATGGACAATGAATAATCAAACCCCAACAGGATTAGCCTTCTCCGGATCAATCTTGTACTGCTTGATCGCCCGGGCCACGTCCTTCGCGGTCATCTTCCCTTCCTTCGCCAGCGCCGCAATCGCGGCATGCGCGATGTAGTAGCGATCCACCTCAAAGAACCGGCGCAGGTTCGCACGCGTATCCGAACGGCCGAAACCATCGGTACCCAGCACCGTATAAGACATCGGCACGAACGCACGGATCTGATCCGCATACGCACGCACATAGTCGGTGGCGGCAATCGCCGGGCCCTGGCGGCCTTCCAGCAGCTCGGTCACGTAGGCCTTGCGCTGCTCACCTTCCGGATGCAGGCGGTTGGCACGTTCCACGTCGAAACCATCGCGACGCAGTTCGTTGAAGCTCGGGCAGCTCCAGATATCGGCGGTCACGCCGAAGTCCTTGTCCAGCAGCTCGGCAGCAGCAATGGCTTCGCGCAGGATGGTGCCCGAACCCAGCAGCTGCACGCGCAGCTCGCCCTTCTTCGGCTTGCCGGCGTCGGTCAGCAGGTACATGCCCTTGACGATGCCTTCGGCCGCGCCTTCCGGCATTTCCGGGTGGGTGTAGTTCTCGTTCATCAGGGTGACGTAGTAGTACTCGTCAATCTGATCTTCCATCATCGCCTTGGTGCCGTGCTGCAGGATCACCGTCACTTCGAAGCCGAAGGTCGGGTCGTAGCTGCGCACGTTCGGGATGCCACCGGCCACCAGATGGCTGAAGCCATCTTCGTGCTGCAGGCCTTCACCGTTCAGCGTGGTGCGGCCGGCGGTGCCACCCAGCAGGAAGCCGCGGGTACGCATGTCGGCGGCCTGCCAGGCGATGTCGCCCACGCGCTGGAAGCCGAACATCGAGTAGTAGATGTAGAACGGCAACATCGGCACGTTGCTGACCGAGTAGCTGGTACCGGCGGCCATCCACGAGCTGATCGCACCCGGTTCGCTGATGCCCTGCTGCAGCACCTGGCCGCTCTGGTCTTCGCGGTAGAACATCAGCTGGTCGGCGTCGACCGGCTTGTACTTCTGGCCGAACGGCGCGTAGATGCCGATCTGGCGGAACAGGCCTTCCATGCCGAAGGTACGGGCTTCATCGGCCACGATCGGCACGATGTGCGGGCCCAGTTCCTTGTCGCGCAGGGTGATGTTCAGGCTCTGCACGAACGCCATGGTGGTGGAGTAGCTGCGCTCGCCGCTGCTCTTCAGCAGGCGCTCGTACGCCTCCAGCTTCGGTGCCACGAAGGTCTTGTCGGCCTTGCGGCGGCGCTGCGGCAGGTAACCGCCCAGCGCGGCACGGCGCTCCTGCAGGTACTGCACTTCCGGCGAATCCGGGCCCGGGTGGTAGAACGGCACCTGGCCGTCGGCCAGCTGCGCGTCGGTCACCGGAATGTTGAAGCGGTCGCGGAAGTGGCGCACCGCTTCGTCGTCCAGCTTCTTGGTCTGGTGGGTCGGGTTCAGTGCCTCACCAGCACTGCCCATGCCGTAACCCTTCACGGTCTTGGCCAGGATGACGGTCGGCATGCCCTTGGTGTTCACGGCCTGGTGGTAGGCGGCGTACACCTTGTGTGGGTCGTGGCCACCACGGTTCAGGCGCCAGATGTCGTCGTCGCTCAGGCCGGCCACCATCGCAGCGGTTTCCGGGTACTTGCCGAAGAAATGCTCGCGGGTATACGCGCCGCCGAAAGCCTTGCAGTTCTGGTATTCGCCGTCGACGGTTTCCATCATCAGCTTCTTCAGGACGCCGTTGGTGTCCTTGGCCAGCAGGGCATCCCAGTAACCGCCCCACAGCAGCTTGATCACGTTCCAGCCGCCGCCACGGAACACGCCTTCCAGTTCCTGGATGATCTTGCCGTTGCCGCGCACCGGGCCGTCCAGGCGCTGCAGGTTGCAGTTCACCACGAAGATCAGGTTGTCCAGGCCTTCACGGCCGGCCAGGGCGATGGCGCCCAGGGTTTCCGGCTCGTCGCTCTCGCCGTCGCCGATGAAGCACCACACCTTGCGGTCGGACTTCTCGATCAGGCCACGGTTTTCCAGGTAGCGCATGAACTGCGCCTGGTAGATGGCGGCCAGCGGGCCCAGGCCCATCGACACGGTCGGGGTCTGCCAGTAGTCCGGCATCAGCCACGGGTGCGGGTACGAGGACAGGCCACCGCCGTCCACTTCCATGCGGAACTTGTCCAGCTGCTCTTCGCTGATGCGGCCTTCCAGGAAGGAACGCGCGTAGATGCCCGGGGCGCTGTGGCCCTGGATGAACAGCAGGTCGCCCGGGTGGTTTTCGCTCGGGGCGCGCCAGAAGTGGTTGAAGCCCACGTCGTACAGGGTGGCGCCGGAGGCGAACGAGGCGATGTGGCCGCCCAGGTCACCCGGCTTGCGGTTGGCCCGGACCACGGTGGCCATCGCGTTCCAGCGGATGATCGAACGGATGCGCCATTCCAGCTCGGCGTTGCCCGGGCTCTTGGCCTCGAACTGCGGTTCGATGGTGTTGACGTATTCGGTGGTGGGAGAGAACGGCAGGTAGGCGCCCGAACGACGGGTCAGTTCCACCATGCCTTCCAGCAGCTGATGCGCGCGCTCGGAGCCCTCGACATCAATAACGGCCTTCAACGACTCGATCCACTCCTGGGTTTCCACAGGATTCGGGTCGTTGTTCAGCACCTCGTTCAACCAGTTCATTAGCGCTCCCATAACCGCACGCACGCGCGCGACTGTTGTATAGATTTCTAGACCGCAAAGTGTAGCGCACCAAGGGCTTTCGTCACTTGGCTACGCAGGCGTATGGATGCAACCGGCCAGTGTCCGCAAGGGGCTTGCCGGGCCCGCTGAAGGCCCTGCGGCGGGCCTTGGTGGCTGCGCGGGCTGTCGCTTGCGGGCCGCTGCGCCCATGTGCAGGACGCAGTGTTACCGCTGCCGATGACGGTTGTAGGGCAGCGCCACACCCACCGGTATCGGCTGCGCGTGCCGGCGCTGAACCGGCGACAACGTGTCGCACCTGCCTCTGGATTGGCCCCCAACCTGCCCTCAGGGTAGGCCTCGAGTGTTGGCCTCGCCCGCTTCGGTCCGCCGTCTGGCCCTGCCTCGCTCCCTTCCACAGTGTTGCCCGGGGCGCCTCGCAAGGGGCGCCCCTTTTGCCGTGCGCGGGGCTGGCCGTGGCCCAAAACTGACCCGCTTGTGGCCGGATCGGTGATTGCCGGCTTCGATATATCGATATATCGTTTGCACACTCGTTTACCGATATATCGAAATGAGCCGCACCGCTTCTCCCAGAGCCCGTTCCACCCATTCGGAAGTGCCGCGCCGCAACGGCCAGCCGCGGGTGCTCAGCCGCGGCGACCTGCGCCTGCTGGTGCTGGCCCTGATCGGCGAGCAACCCCGCCATGGCTACGAGCTGATGCAGCTGATCAGCAACCAGTTCATGCAGGCCTACACGCCCAGCGCCGGCACCATGTACCCGCTGCTGGCCAGCTTCGAGCAGGCCGGTTGGATCGAGGCCGAGGAAGTGGATGGGAAGCGGATCTTCCGCATCACCGCCGCCGGCGAGTTCGAGCTGAAGGTGCAGCGCACCCAGGTGCGCCTGGCGCAGCGGCGTGCCTTCGACCGTGCCCGCGAGATCACCAAGGCCTCGCTGCCGCCGCCGCTGGCCGGTGCCCTGCGCGAGTTCAAGCGGGCGCTGGTGCACCACCACGGCCGCTGGGCCGAGGGCGAAGCCGAAGAAGTGGCAGCGCTGCTGACGCGGGCGTCTGCCCTGCTCAACGGTACGGCCGGTAGCGAGAGCCCACCCATTTCAACGACCCAGCCAGACTGACTCCAGCCAGGTCTCCCCTACGCCGCGCAGCACTGCGCGACACCTTTACAGGTAACCCCATGACCGAACACAACAACACGCGCCTGCGCCTGGATGTGCGCTTCCGTGAACTGACCGTGCTGCGCACCGAAGAGGTCACCCCGCACATGCGCCGCATCGTGCTGGGTGGCGCCGAGCTGGCCGGTTTCGATTCGCCCGGCGCCGACGACCACATCAAGCTGTTCTTCCCCAACGCCAGCGGCGAGATGGTGCTGCCGGTGGTCACCGCCGAAGGCCGCAGCTATCCGGCCGGCAAGGAGCCCTCGCCGGCCCGCGACTACACCCCGCGCTGGTGGGACCACGAAACCGGCGAGCTGGCCATCGACTTCGTGCTGCACGACCAGGGCATTGCCGGGCCGTGGGCCGAGCAGGCCAAGGCCGGCGACACGCTGGTGATCGGCGGACCGCGCGGTTCGTTCGTGGTGGCCGACAGCTTTGATGCCTATGTGCTGATCGGCGATGAAACCGCGCTGCCGGCCATCGCCCGCTGGCTGGACGTGCTGCCGGACGGTGCCGAGGTGCAGGCCTTCATCGAAGTGAACGATGAGGCCGAACGCCAGGACCTGCCGCAGTACGAGAACGTGCGCATCCACTGGCTGGAGCGCAATGGCTTCCCGGCGGCCAGCAGCACGCTGCTGGAAGACATGCTGACCGACTTCGAGGCCCCGGACGGCGATGTCTTCTACTGGATCGCCACCGAATCGCGCCGCGCACGGATGATGCGCAAGTTCATCGAAGGCCACCTGGGCGTGCCGCGCGACTGGATCCGCTCGACCGGCTACTGGAAGGCGCACCCGGACGAAACCGACGGCGATTGATCCAAAGACGGTGGGTGCGGACCCTGCCTGGTAGGTGCGGACCGTTGGTCCGCACGCCCTGCAACAGGTAGTGCCGGCCGCTGGCCGGCAACCTCATGAACCTTCTGCAGGAACCTGCAATTGCCGGCCAGCGGCCGGCACTACCACCTGCTGCGCCCACCCGAACCGCTGCGCGGCCCAGATCTCCAGCGCCACCAGCAGCGCGATGACCAGCAGCGGCAACAGCAACCCGAAATACACGCCGGGCATCATGCCGTTGATCTGCGCCTTCACCAGCCGCAGCACACCACGGGTGTGCAGCAGCTCATCCACATGCATGGTCAGCGCCTCACGCACCACCTTGGGCTCCAGGCCCACGGTGCCGGCCTTGTCCACCAGCGTGTCTTCCACCCTGCCGCGCAGCAGACCTTCGCGCACCTTGCCGATCACCCAGCCGGTGCCGCGTGACAACGGGCCGTTGCCAAGACGATCCAGGCCGGGCAAGGGATGTTCGCTGAGGTAGGCCGAAGCGATGGTATCGGCCACGTCACCCACCGTGCCCTGGCTGCGCAATGCCTCACGCATGCGCGGATCGTCCAGCGAGTCGGTGAAGCCTTCGCTCCAGCCTTCCACCAGGGTCTGCAGGTGCGGCTGGAAATGATCGAGCTGCTTGAACAGCGCACGATGCGCACCAGCAGTGAAGCCCAGCTGCAGGCCGAAGAAGGCGGTGGCCAGCGGCAGCACCACCACGTAGCTGGCCAGCAGCCAGTGATGCCAGCGCTTGCGCCGCTGCAACCAACCCCGGCGGTGCAGCCCGCGCCAGGCGGCGATGCCCAGCACCAGGCCAAGCAACGTGCCGAGCACGCTGCCGCCCACCAGATCGAGCACGCTCAGGCCCGACCAGAATTCGTTCAACCAGTACTGCGCGTCCTGCATGGGTCTTCCTTCCGTGGGTGCGGCTGCGCCTGAAATGCCAGCCAGGTAGAGTCGACTGTTAGTCGATTATCGCGCGCAGCGCGGGGGTTTCCGGCATCGCGCCAAGAGCAGTCGACTAACAGTCGACTCTACCAAACGGAAGACCGCCGCTCCGGAACACGCCAAGCAATGCGACAATCGCGCTCCTTTCCTGCAGCAACGAGGCCCACATGGCCAAACTGACCCTGGCCAGCGTGGATGCGCTGCGTACCCGCTTCGCCGATGACGCCGCCTGCGATGCGGCCCTGGCCGCCTTTGCCGACACCGCTGCACTGCGCGTACCGCTGCGCGAGCTGGTGGCGGCACAGCACCGTTACCTGCAGGCCGAATTCGAAGTGGCACAGGTGGCCGATGTACTGCGCCGCGACCAGAAGTACGCGCCGGTGGGCCGCCCGTCGGTGCACATCGTGCAGCTGCGCAAGCAGCAGGCCGCGACCAAGCAGGCGGCGCTGATCGCACGCCAGGTGGTGGCGCAGGCCGCGCAGACCTTCGTGCGCGTGAGCGGGCTGGCAGTGAAGGCCAAGCAGAGCCCGAGCGAAGCGTGCGTGGCATGGTTGGGCGCGTTGCGCTGAGCGCGCCGCCCACGATGTGATGGAACCGACCAGCGTGTGATGGAACCGAGCAGTGGTAGAGTCGACTGTTAGTCGACTGCTCCCGGCGCGGTGCCTGAAAACCCCGCGCTGCGCGCGATAGTCGACTAACAGTCGACTCTACCAAGGCAGGTTTTCCGCGCAGTGCGGAGTTTCCGGGCGCCATCGACGCGGATCGAATTCGCAAAAAGAAGGCCCGCTTTTCAGCGGGCCTTCTGCCTTCTCACGACGAGTGAGCGGGGTGCATCAAGCCGCCGGCTTTTCGCCGGTGGCTTCGGTAGTGATGCGGATCTTCACTTCATCGCTGACGTTCGGGGCGTACGCGCCGACGCCGAAATCGCTGCGCTTCAGGGTGGTGGTGGCATCGAAGCCGGCGGCCGGAACCTTGGCCATCGGGTGCTCGCCGCCGCCGTTGACGGTGACGTCCAGGGTGACCGGCTTGGTGATGCCCTTGATGGTCAGGTCACCGGTGACGGTCAGCTTGTTGGTGCCAGCGGCTTCCACCTTGGTGCTCTTGAAGGTGGCATCGGCGAACTTGGCGGCGTCGAAGAAGTCGGCGCTCTTCAGGTGCTCGTCGAACTTGGCGGTGAAGCTGTTCAGGCCGCTCAGCGGCAACTTCACTTCCACGGTGGACTTGGTCACGTCTTCGGCGTTGTACACCAGGGTGCCTTCGACGTTGCCGAAGTGCGCGCTCGGATTCGAGAAGCCGAAGTGGCTCCACTGGGCCAGCACGTCGGTGTGGGTCGGGTCCAGCTTGTAGGTGCCCGAGGCGATCTTGATCGCTTCGGCGGCCGGCGCGGCAGCGGCGGCATCGGCGGCCGGGGTGGCGGCCTGCTCGGTGGTGGCCGGGGCGGCGGCGTCGGCGGCCGGGGCAGCGGTGTCGGCCGGCTTGGAGCAGGCGGCGATAGCCAGGGTCAGGGCCAGCGGCAGCAGCAGTTTACGGGTGGCGCTCATCTGAGGAACTCTCCGGATCGTAGGGTGGGTACACGGTGCAGCAAGAGCCTGCCACGGGACAGCAGGCCCGAAACCGATACAACGACTTACGCGATGCGCGCCGCTTCGTCGAACGACAGGCGCGGCAGACGCGGGAACAGGCCCGCCGGGTCACCGTAACCCAGGTTGACCAGGAAATTCGACTTGATCGAAGTGCCGGCGAAGAAGGCTTCGTCGACCTTGGCCGGGTCGAAGCCGGACATCGGGCCGGCATCCAGGCCCAGCGCGCGTGCGGCCAGGATCAGGTAGGCGCCCTGCAGGCTACCGTTGCGGAGGGCGGCTTCGTGGCGGCCTTCCTGCGGGCCGTCGAACCAGGCCTTGGCATCGGTGTGCGGGAACAGGTACGGCAGCTTCTCGTGGAAATCCAGGTCGAAGCCGATGATGGCGGTCACCGGAGCGGCCATGGTCTTGTCGTGGTTGCCTTCGGACAGGGCCGGGGCCAGCTTGGCCTTGGCTTCCTTCGAGGTGACGAAGACGAAGCGGGCCGGCGTGGTGTTGGCGGCGGTCGGCCCCCACTTCACCAGGTCGTACAGTTCCTGCAGCAGGCTGGCCGGGACCGGCTTGTCGAGGAAGGCGTTCTGGGTGCGGGCAGTACGGAACAGCTGGTCGAGGGCAGCAGCGTCGAGCGCGTGGGACATCGGTGGATCTCCAGGGCGGCTAAGGGAAGTCAGTGCCCGCGGGCGGCGCGGGGCGAAACGACGAGCCGCAGTGTAGAGTGTCGCGACTGTTGCAACACCCAGCAGGGCTGAAACGAATTAATGCCAATGGTGAAACGATCGAGCGCGCCATGGACGGTCACTGACGGCCGTGCGGGCAATGTCCGCCAGGCGGTCGCGCTGGCCTCGGCGCTGCGCCAGGGCACCCACCGACCGCTGGTCCTGCAGCCCCGCGCACCCTGGCGCTGGCTGTCGCCGCAGCGCCTGCCGGGTGATGTGAACGGCTATGGCGAGGCTTTCGCGTCATTGGCTGCCGAGGCCCCGGCGCTGGCGATCGGCTGTGGCCGCCAGGCCGCCGGCGCACTGCGCGTCCTGCGGGCACGTGGCAGCCGGGTGGTGCAGATCCTCGATCCGCGCATCAGTGCCCGCCATTGGGATGTGGTGGTGGTGCCCGAACACGATGCCCTGCGTGGCAGCAACGTGCTGACCCTGCTCGGCAGCCTCAACCCGGTGGACGACGACTGGCTGGCCTGGGGCCGCGCCGCGTTTGCCGGCTTCAGTACCTTGCCCGGCCCGCGCACCGCGTTGCTTGTCGGTGGACCGACGCCGCTGGCGCCGTGGGATGAAACGGCGATGGTGGGCGTGTTCCAGGCGCTGGCCGAGCAGATCCGCAGCGAAGGCGGCAGCCTGCTGGCGACCACCTCGCGACGCACGCCGCCGGCCCTGGCCGAGATCCTGCGCGCGACGTTCGCCGACCTGCCGCACGTGATCTGGGGCGACGGCGGCGACGGTACGAATCCTTATGGCGGCCTGCTCGGCTGGGCCAACCGCGTGGTGGTCTCGCCCGATTCGGTGAACCTGCTGTCTGAAGCCTGCGCCACGCGCATGCCGGTGATGGTGGCGCTGGCCGAGACCGCGCAGGGCCGGCTGGCACGCTTCCAGCAGCAGCTGCGCGAGCGCGGGCGGCTGCAGGCGCATTGGCTTGACTGGCAGTACGACCGCATCGAACCACTGCGCGAGACCGCGCGGGTGGCCGCGGAAGTGAAAGCGCGGCTTGGCTTTTCGCAAGAGCCCGGGAAAACAGCGAAGGAGTTGTAGAGTCGACTGTTAGTCGACTGCTGTTGGCGATACCGCTGAAAACCCCGCGCTGCGCGCGATAGTCGACTACCAGTCGACTCTACCGCGCAGCGGCCCAAGCCCCGCGACGCGGCCCTGGCCCGCCGTTACCCGATCGCCCAGCATTTTCTGAACATTTCGATCCGACTGTACGGTTAGAGTCCAGCGTCGCCCATCACGCTGAACGTCTTCATGCGCACCCTGCTCCTGCTGCCTCTGGCCCTGCTCGCTGCCTGCTCCACCACGCCCACCGAGCTGGATCCGATCTCGTATCAATGCCAGCAGCAGCTTGACGCGTACCGCGAACAGCCGGTGCTGCGCGATCCGAAGACTGGCCAGCGCCCGCCGCTGCCGGTGGCCCCGATCAGCGACGCCTGCGACAAGGAACTCCAGCGCAAGGGCCTGGACCGCCCGCTGCGCTGACCGGCGTATGATCAGCGCGCGGGCCTGCCCGCCGTTGAAGGTACCGACATGGATCGTTTTTCCCGCCTGCCCCGCGCCGCGCTGCTGATCGCCAGCCTGTTGGCGACTGCACCGGCCTGGGCCAACAGCACCGAATGCCGCGAGCGCTACCCGAGCGTGGCCTCGCAGGCGGCGATGCTGGACGTGGCCTGGACCACCGCCGAGCGTCTCGATGCGCTGCCCGATGTGGACGTGGTGGTCGCCGCGCGCGGTGGCCAGGACCTGAGCCGCTACGGCCTGCGTCACAGCCACCTGGCCTTCCTGCTGCGCGAGGACGACGGCCGCTGGCGCGCGATGCACCTGCTCAACCGCTGCAAGACCGACAGCTCGCAGCTGTACCACGAGGGCCTGGGCAACTTCGTCGGCGAGAGCGGCGGGCATACCGACCTGCGCATCGGCGTGCCGTCGGCGCCGCTGCGTGCTGCATTGAAGGCGATGCTGGTGTCGCCGTCGATCCAGCCCAAGGCGCTGCACGAGACCAGGTACAACGTGGTCGCCTACCCGTTCGCCACCGACTACCAGAACTCCAACCAGTGGGTACTGGAGGTGCTGGGCGCGGCGATGGCGCAGGCCGATGGCGCACCGGCCATCGTCAAGCGCGAACAGGCCCAGCAATGGCTGCGCCAGCAGAAGTACCAGCCCAGCGTGCTGCATATCGGCCTGGGCAAGCGCGTGGGTGCACGCCTGTTCATTGCAAACGCCACCACCACCGACCACCCCGCCGGCGAACGCATTTCCGGCAACTATTCGGTGGTGACGGTGGAATCGGTATTCGACTTCCTGCACCAGCGCAGCCAGCTGCAGCAGGAACTGGTGATCCCCCATGTGCCGGTGGCCGGTGCTGCTGCCGCGACGCCCTGAACCCCGCGAGGAGAACGACATGCGTCCCCTGCCTGTTTCCCTGATGTCGATGGTGATCATTGCCGGCCTGCTCGGCGCGAACACCGCCCATGCCGAACGCCGCATCATCATCCTGCAGGACCCGGGTCCGCAGGGGCCGAGCCTGGAAATGTCCGCGCCCCTGGTTGCTTCCGCGCGCGCCGCCGCTGCCAAGGAAGCCCGGGATGCCGGGCTGCCGCCCGGCCACGGCGCATCGGTGAAGCTGCCGCAGATGCAGGTGAGCGCCATCGCCACCACCGTCGACGGCCGCCGCGAAGTACTGCTGCGCGATGCCAGCAACCCGCAGAACACCGCATCGATGCAGTGGCCGAAGCGCCCCGGCGATCCCGCCGTGCAGTTCACCGTGGGCCAGACCGTGAACTTCGAGCCGACCGGCACCGACCAGGGCTGGCAGGTGAAGGACAACCAGGGCCGCCCACTGGAATACCTGCCCGAGGCCACCGGCCCGCGCGACATCTTCGATACCCGGCGCTGAGCCGCCGCCCCCACGTTGACCAGGAGGTCTCCATGTTCCGTTGCCTGCGCATTCCCGCGTCCGCCCTGCTGCTCTCGGCGCTGCTGGTGCCCACTGTCCATGCTGGCGCCGCGCCGCAGTTGAACAGCAGCGAGGCCAGCGTGATCGTGACGTCGTTCGTGGTGCTGTCGTTGCCACTGGCGGCCTCGATGGGCTTGTCCGAACTGTCCAAGGCGCCGTTCAAGGCCAGCGAACGCGACGGCCGGGCCACGCGCACCAAGGCAGTGCCGCTGCCGCCGATGGAGGTGAAGAAGGTGGAGACCACGCCGGAGGGCGAGCGCCAGGTACAGCTGCAGGTGCCGGACAAGGCCGACCAGACCGCCACCCTGCGCTGGCCGGCGCACGTGCATGAAGACCAGGCGGCAGGCTTCGTGGTCGGCCAGCAGGTGCACTTCGACCCCACCGAAGCCGGTGCCGGCTGGACCGTGAAAAGCGCGCAGGGCCAGGCACTGGCTTACGTGCCCACCGCCTACGCCGCTGGCGATGTGATGAGCGAAGCGCTGTAAAGCTGAACGACCGGTTTTGGCTTTGCCGCGGGCCGGGCGGATAATGGGCGATCCCCTTTGTCCCCCTGGCTCGCCATGTCCGTGCGTCCTGCCCCTCTTTTTGCCCCGCTGACCCCGCGCGCCCTGGTGCTGGCGGTACTGGCGATGGGCGCGGTGGTGCTGCTGTCCAACGTACTGGTGCAGTACCCGATCAACGATTGGCTGACCTGGGGTGCCTTCAGCTATCCGGTCGCGTTCCTGGTCAGCAACCTGATCAACCGCCGCTTCGGCCCGGGCCCGGCGCGCCGCGTGGCGTGGATCGGCTTCCTGGTGGCGGTGGTGTTGTCGGTGTGGGTGGCCACGCCGCGCATCGCCATTGCCTCGTGCTCGGCCTTCATCGTGGCGCAGCTGCTGGACATCACCGTGTTCGACCGCCTGCGTCGTGGCAGCTGGTGGCGCGCACCGATGGTGGCCACCACCTGCAGTGCGACGGTGGATACCACCATTTTCTGGTCGATCGCGTTTGCTGGTTCCACCCTGCCGTGGGTGAGCTGGGCAGCGGGCGACCTGGCGGTGAAGCTGGCGATCGGCGTCTGCCTGCTGGCCCCGTTCCGCGCGTTGTTGTGGAAGATGGCGCCGCTGCGGGCCACCAGCTGACCGCACATGCTCTGGTGGGTGCCGACCGTTGGTCGGCACGCCCTGCAGAACTCATCGCTGCCGACAGATTGTGCCGACCAACGGTCGGCACCTGCCAGGAGCGGGCATCGCAGGGCCATTGATCCGGTGGGTGCCGACCGTTGGTCGGCACCCCCTGCAGAACTCATCGCTGCCGACAGATTGTGCCGACCAACGGTCGGCACATACCAGGAGCGGGCATCGCAGGGCCATTGATTCGGTGGGTGCCGACCGTTGGTCGGCACGCCCTGCAGAACTCATCGCTGCCGACAGATTGTGCCGACCAGCGGTCGGCACCTACCAGGAGCGGGCATCGCAGGGCCATTGATCCGGTGGGTGCCGACCGTTGGTCGGCACGCCCTGCAGAACTCATCGCTGCCGACAGATTGTGCCGACCAACGGTCGGCACCTACCAGAGCGGGCATCGCAGGGCCATTGATCCGGTGGGTGCCGACCAACGGTCCGCACCCACCCAAAGTGGTTGCAGCATTTGCCCCCGCTCAGGCGAACGGCAACCCTGCGGCTCTGCACGCTGCCATAATCGCGGCACACGCGTCTTCAATCGCAGGCGTGGTCGGCGCCAACCGCGGGCGCCGATCCAGCGTGCAGGCCAGGCCCACGTCCAACAGCGTGGCATGCGCTCCGTGCAGTGCCTGCGCGGTGGCATCGGGCAGGAAACCGGCAACCGCCAGCGCATCGATCAACGACGGTGTATCGCGCGGCTGCAGCAGCACCGCATGCTGCGCACTGCGCGCCAGCACGCCGGTCTGCAGCAGGAACTCCAGGTCCACCACGCCGCCGGCACCCTGCTTCAGGTCCAGTCGTGCGGCATCGCTGCGGTCCAGTTCGGTGCGCATGCGGCCGCGCATCTTCAGCACGTCCGCATACAGCACACCCGTGTCGCGCTCACGCCCAAGCGTTTGTGCACGCACCTGCTCGAAGTCGGCCAGCAGGCTGGCATCGCCGGCCACGCCACGCGCGCGCACCAGCGCCTGGTGTTCCCAGGTCCACGCGCGTTCGCGCTGGTATTCGGTGTAGCTGGCCAGCGAAGACACCAGCGAACCCTTGCCACCGTCCGGGCGCAGGCGCACGTCGATGTCGTACAGGCGCCCGGCAGCCGTGACTGCACCGAGCAGCGCCATCACCTTCTGCGCCAGGCGTGCATACCAGCGGCCCGGCTCCAGCGGGCGCGCGCCATCACTGGCATCCACGCCGGCCGGGTTGTCATGCAGGAATACCAGGTCCAGATCGGAACCGAAGCCCAGTTCAAGCCCACCCAGGCTGCCGTAGCCGATGATCGCGAAACGTCCGCCGGGAATCCCGCCGTGTGCGGCGTGCATGTCCGCTTCGGCCATCGCCAGCACGGTGACCACCACCGCCTGCGCCAGTTCGGCCAGTTGCCGGGTGCTGTCCACCGCGCCCTGGCGGCCATCCAGCGTAGCCATCGCCATGCGGAAGCTGAGCGCCAGCCGCGTCTCGTTGAGCCAGCGCAGCGCGGATTCGGGATCCTCCACCGCCAGCACCTGCTGGCACTCGGCCAGCATGCCGGCGGCATCCGGCATCGGCCCGGACACGCGTACGTCCAGCAGTTCGTCCAATAGCAGCGGATACGCCGCCAGGCGCTCGGCAAGCAGCGCGCTGCGCGCCAGCACATCGACCAGCCGCGCCAGCGCACTGGGCTGCTCGTCCAGCAGCGCGAGATAGCTGGTCCGGCGCAGCACCGCCTGCAGCAGGCCAAGCACACGCCTGAGCGCGGCGTCGGGTTGTGGCGAGCGCGTGGCCGCATGCAGCAGCGCGGGCAGCACGCGATCCAGCCGCGCACGCGCCGCATCGGACAAGGACTTCACGCCGGTGCCCTGGGCGAAATCGCGCAGCGACTGGTCGGCGCCGTTGGCATCGAGGAAGCCGGCTTCGGCCAGCAGTGGTGCGTTGCTGCCTTCGGGCAGGCTGCGCCAGTAGTTGGCCAGCGCGTCGGGCGCGGCCTGGCCCTTGCGCGGCGCCAGCAGCGCGGCAAATTCAGTACTGACGCGCTGCTGCTGTTCGGCCAACGCCGCGCGCAGCCCGTTCCAGTCCGCATAGCTGAGGCCGACGGCGATGCGTTCGCGGTCCAGCGCGTCGCTGGGCAGTACGTGGGTCTGCGCGTCGCGCAGCATCTGCAGGCGGTTCTCCAGCCGGCGCAGGAACAGGTAAGCCTCGCGCAGTGCGGCGCCATCCTCGGGCGCGATCTGTCCGGCGGCAACCAGTGCATCCAGCGCCACCAGCAGGCGACGCTCGCGCAGTGCCGGTTCACGGCCACCGCGGATCAGCTGCAGTGCCTGGCACAGGAATTCGATTTCGCGGATGCCACCGGCGCCACGCTTGATGTCCTCGTGCAACTCGCGGCGCGCGACCTCGGCGGTGATCGCCGCCTTCATTTCGCGCAGGCCATCGAGCGCGGTGAAATCGAGGTAGCGGCGGTACACGAACGGGCGCAGGGTCTGCAGCCACGCTTCACCGGCGGCGATGTCGCCGGCCACCGCGCGCGCCTTCAGCCACGCATAGCGTTCCCAGTCGCGGCCCTCGCGCTGGAAATACTGGTCCATCGCCGCGAACGACAGCGCGACGCGGCCGGCGCTGCCGAACGGGCGCAGGCGCAGGTCGACACGGTGGCTGAAGCCATCGACGGTGGTTTCGTCCAGCAGCTTGGCCAGGCGCTGGCCGAGGCGGGCGAAATACTCTTCGGCGGCCAGCGCGCGCGGGCCATCGGATTCGCCGCCGTGCGGATAGGCGTAGACCAGATCGATATCGGAACTGAAGTTGAGCTCGCCGCCGCCCAGCTTGCCGAGGCCGAACACGACCAGCTGCTGCGGCGTGCCTTGGTCATCGGCGATGACGCCATGGCGCTGGGCGAATTCCTGCTGCAGGGCCTCCAGCGCCAGCCGCAGGCAGTCTTCGGCCAGGGTGGTGGCGCCGGCCAAGGTCTGCGCCACGTCGTCCAGCCCGGCAAGGTCGCGCCAGATCAACCGTGTGGACATCGCCGCACGCCAGCGCCGCAGCTGTGCCGGCCAGTCGCTGGGCTGCAGCGGGTCGAGCACCGGCGCCGGGATCGGCGGGCAGCCGGGCGCGGCCAGCTGCGCCAGCAGCGCGGGTTGGCGTACCAGGGTGTCCAGCGCGAAGTCGCTGGCCACCGCCAGCCGGGTCAGCAACGGCAGCAGGTCGGCCGGGATGGGCTCGGTCAGGACCTGGGCCAGACGCGCCAGGGCGCGGTCGACAAGAGGCTGCAGGGAGACGGGCAGATCAGCGGGGGCGAGGGTCATGGGCTGATTGTATCGACCCGGTCGGGGCGCAACGGACCCGGTAGTGCCGGCCGCTGGCCGGCAACCCCGGTAACCTTCGGCAGCATCATCGGATCTGCCGGCCAGCGGCCGGCACTACCAAGTCAACGGATCTGCCGGCCAGCGGCCGGCATTACCAACAATGCAGGCCGCGTATTCATACTGGGCGACAGGCAATAAAAAAGCCCGCTTGCAGCGAACTGCCAGCGGGCTCTGCTCCCTCCCCCACGTCGGGATGCAGGGCCATCGTGCGGGCTGCGAAAGCACTTTGCACGCTGCACTGCAAAACAAAACCGACGGGTTTGGGTGAGCCCCTGGGGAAAAGCCATTCCACGAAGGTAGAACCCCCCGTACGGATGAGGATGGCCGATAATCGGAATTCCCCCCAGCAACACGTGTCGTCATGTCTGTTGATCGCATCGCCAACGCGCGTCTCCGTGACCGCGTGGTCTCCGCAGAGGCCGCAGCCGCGCTGATCCAGCCCGGTGAAACCGTGGCCATGAGCGGCTTTACCGGCTCCGGGTATCCCAAGGCCGTTCCCGTCGAACTGGCCCGCCGCATCGAAGCGGTGCATGCCCAGGGCAACCCTTTCCAGATCAAGCTGATGACCGGCGCCTCCACCGCGCCGGAACTCGATGGCGCGCTGGCCAAGGCCGATGGCATCGCCATGCGCATGCCGTTCCAGAGCGACCCGGATGCGCGCAACCGCATCAACGAGGGCAAGCTGGACTACATCGACATCCACCTCAGCCACGTTGCCCAGCACGTGTGGTTCGGCTTCTACGGCGAGATCGATACCGCCGTGATCGAAGTCTCGGCCATCCGCGAGGACGGTTCGCTGGTGCCCTCCACCTCGGTCGGCAACAACAAGACCTGGCTGGACCTGGCCAAGAAGGTGATCGTCGAGGTCAACGAATGGCAGCCGGCCGGCGTCGACGGCATGCACGACATCTACTACGGCACCGCGCTGCCGCCGCACCGCAAGCCGATTCCGCTGGTGAACGCCAACGACCGCATCGGCGACACCGCGCTGCGCTGCGACCCGGACAAGATCGTGGCGGTGGTGCGTACCAACGGCCCCGACCGCAACAGCCCGTTCAGCCCGATCGATGCGACCAGCGAACAGATCGCTTCGCACCTGATCGAATTCCTCAAGCACGAGGTGAAGAAGGGCCGCCTGCCGCCGAACCTGCTGCCGCTGCAGTCGGGCGTGGGCAACATTCCCAACGCGGTGCTGGCCGGCCTGGCCAAGAGCGGTTTCCGCGACCTGGCCGCGTTCACCGAAGTGATCCAGGACGGCATGCTCGACCTGCTGCGTGATGGCGTGCTGAGCTACGCTTCGTGCACCGGCTTCGCGCTGAGCCCGCAGGCCAACGAGACGTTCAAGGAGAACATCGATTTCTACCGCGAGCGCATCATCATGCGCACGCAGGAAATCTCCAACCATCCGGAACTGGTGCGCCGCCTGGGCTGCATCGGCATGAACGGCATGATCGAGGTGGACATCTACGGCAACGTCAATTCGACGCACGTGATGGGCACGCGGATCATGAACGGCATCGGCGGTTCCGGCGACTTCGCCCGCAACGGTTTCCTGTCGGCGTTCCTGAGCCCGTCCACCGCGAAGAACGGCACCATTTCGGCGATCGTGCCGATGGCCAGCCATGTCGACCACACCGAGCACGACGTGTCGGTGATCGTCACCGAACAGGGCCTGGCCGACCTGCGTGGCCTGACCCCGCGCAAGCGCGCGCAGGTGCTGATCGACAACTGCGCGCATCCGGATTTCCGTCCGCAGCTGCAGGATTACTTCGACCGCGCCAGCCGCGAGAGCTACGGCAAGCACACCCCGCACCTGCTGCCGGAAGCGCTGTCGTGGCACCAGCGTTGGCTGGATACCGGAACGATGAAGGGCTGATTGCGTTGGGGGTCAGAGCCCTTTTCTACCAAAAGGGGATCTGACCCCGATCATGCGCAACGTCGGGGTCGGATCCCTTTCCACAGGAAAGGGCTCTGACCCCAGCTACGGAATCGGGTAGAGCCGGCCGCTGGCCGGCTTCCCCAACAGCCGGCCAGCGTCCGGCTCTACCTTCACGCGATGCGCAGGCTCGCCAGCGATTCGGCCTGCAGCCGCTCGTAGATCTCGAACTCGTCATTCACCGCCACGCCCAGCGCCTGTTCGAAGGCCTCGCGGTTGGCATGTGCGGCATAGGCGCGCTGTTCTTCACCACCCAGGTTCGACTGGAAGATGCCCGCGGCACTGACCGGCAGGAAATCCTCATAGACGATCGGGTCGGCCGTGGCCAGGCCGGCGGCCACCAGCACTTCAGCCGGCAGATCCGCCACGCGCTCGGGCGCGGCACGGCCGGCGTCGGTCAGCTGGTAGCGGTAATAGCCCAGTCCTTCCTGGCGCAGCGTGTCATGGTCATCCGGAAAGCTGGCGAACACCGCCTGCAGGCGTTGGCCGTAGTCGCCACCGGTGCTGCCTTCGCCACCGGCATCGCGGGCCTGGGACAACAGCTGGTCGTACAGCGCGCGGCCCTTCGGGGTGAGCGCAAGGCCGCGTTGTTCGATCTCGCCGAAGCGCGCGGTATGGGTGCCGGCATCGCCGCCTTCGCCGCCCGGGAAATGCACGGCCTCTTCCAATGCCTTGAAGCTGGTCTGGCGCAGCAGGATCGGGCAGGCGCGGCGCGGCGGGCCTTCGATCACCGCCTTGGCGGCCATGCCGTGTTCGATCATCGCCGCCTGCGCAGCGTCGATGTCCAGCGTGCGCGGGGTCAGGTGATTGATGTGCGGGCCACGGAAACTGACCACGTCGGCCACCAGGCGGTGCGCGTTGTGCAGCGCGTGGTAGGTCGGCAGGTCGACGGTGGCATCGCCGTGCCAGCGGAAGGTTTCCAGCGCTTCGTCGACGAAGCGTTCGGCATCGGCCTGCGACAGGCCGCCGTCACGCTCGGCCTGGTCGATCAGTGCCAGCGCGCCGTCGGTGAAGATGCGGCGGCGCGCAAGGATCTTCGCCGATTCGGCACGCAGCGCTTCGTCTTCGATCAGCTCCAGGCGCAGCAGCGAGGTGAACACGCGGAACGGATTCTGCGCCAGCGCCGCGCCGGTGAGCGGGCGGAACGCGGTGGAATGCACCGGCACGCCCGCGACCGACAGGTCGTAGTAGCCGACCGGGTACATGCCCATCACGGCGAACAGGCGGCGCAGCGTGGCCAGTTCCTGCACGGTGCCCACGCGGATCGCGCCGTGGCGCTCTTCATCCAGGCGTGCGCGCTCGTCGTTGCGCTGCAGCTGCGCGGCCAGCGCCGGGTCCTGCTCCAGCACCTGCGCGTTGATCCGCTCCACCAGTTCCACCAGCGTGCCGTACAGCGGCACTTCGGTGCGGTACATGCGGGACATGGCCTGTGCGAACAGGCGGCGGATCACATCAGGCGAAACCAAAGAGGCGCTCATCAGTCACTCGATTACGGGAACGGGGGAACAGCTCGGACCCGTATTGTCGCCGGAGCGCGCGGTGGCGGCGATATGCAGAGCAACATGAAACAAACAGGTAGTGCCGGCCGCTGGCCGGCAATCTCCGGATGCCTGGAAGGGTGCAATTACCGGCCAGCGGCAGGCACTACCGCTTGAGCTGGCGCTTCAGGGTGGCATCCAGGGTGATCGGCCGGTCCCAATGCTGGTAGCTGGCCACGATGGCGTGGCGCACGGCACGGTAATGCAGGTTGTCCGGATTGGTGGGCATCCGCTTCACCACCGCTTCCCAGCCGCCGTCCGGGTCCTGGCTGAAGGCGCGCACGCTGTCGCGGCAGGTCTGGCCGCTGGCCTTGGCCCAGAAGCAGGCGAAGTAGATGTCCCCGGCCTGCCAGCCATGGGTGGTGAACAGCGCGCTGATGTAGCCACGGGGCACGTCGGCATAGCGCGATACCTCATCGAGAAAGGCATCCGGGTAGCGTTCGGCGTAATGGTTGATGTCCTGCAGCTGGGCATCAACCCAGCTGTCGCCGGTTGCCACCTCATACGCAGCCGAACGCTCGGCGGTCTGCTGGGCCAGCACGGTGGCCGGCGCCAGCAGCAGGGACAACAGCAACACGCGCAGTCGGTAATTCATGCCCCGATTCTGCCGCAGCCGCCGGGCCCTGTCAGGCCGCCGCAGCGGCCTTGGCTTCGATCGCCGCCAGTGCGGCCGGCCAGTCGTGGGCGGTGTCGGCGGTGACCATGCGCGGTTCATCGTCGGCCACGCCGTGCTGGGTCTCGTGGGCCCAGGTCACCGCGTACGGGGTATGCACGCCCCAGCCACCCAGGGTAACCACCGGCTCGATGTCCGAACGCAGCGAGTTGCCGACCATTACGAAGCGCTGCATCGGCAGGTCGAACTCGGCCAGCACGCGGGCGTAGGTTTCCGGGTCCTTCTCCGAGACGATCTCGATGCGCGGGAACAGCTCGCCCAGGTTGGCAACCTTGATCTTCGCTTCCTGGTGGAACAGGTCGCCCTTGGTGATCAGCACCACCGGGTAGTGCTCGGCGATGGCCGCCACCGCTTCGCGCACACCGTCGATCAGTTCGACCGGGTGGCGCAGGGTGTCGTGGCCGATATCCAGGATGCGCTGGATGTCCTTCGCTTCGATGCGCTGCCCGGTGATGTCGATGGCCGCTTCGATCATCGACAGCGTCATGCTCTTCACGCCGTAGCCGAAGGTGCCCAGGTGGCGCTGCTGCACTTCCAGCAGGTGGCGCGCAGTCTGGGTGTCGTGCACGTCGACGTAGCGCGACAGCAGGTCAAGGTAGTCCTGCTCGGCCTTGCGGTAGTAGTCCTCGCTCTTCCACAGCGTATCGTCACCGTCAAAACCGACCAGGCCGATGGCGCTCGACGGCGCAGGCGTGGAGGTGTTCATCGCGCAAGGATACAGGGGCCGTGGTGACGAAAAAAACCCGGGCGGCCGAAGCCGCCCGGGTTCCCATACGCCCCGATACAGGTCTTACCTGCCCTGCGCACCCTGCGCTGCGCCACCGGCGCCGGCCTGCTGGGCGGCGACATAGGCCTTGTACTCATCGGCGCTCAGCTCGCCATCCTTGTTGGTATCAGCCTGGTCGAACACCTGGGCCAGGCCCGCGTTCACCTGCGCCTCGGTCTTGCTGATGGTGCCGTTGCCATCGGTATCGATGCTGGCCCAGGTCTGGCCACCGCCGTTGGCCTGCGCCGATGCGGCTGCGGCAGCGTTGGTCGCCTGGTCGGCAGCCTGGCCGGCCTGTGCAGCCGCCTGCTGGGCCTGTGCGGCCTCGTTCTGCGCATGCGCCGCCTGCTGCTTGGCCGACTGGGCCATCGCCGGAATGGCCAGCACGCTGCCAGCGGCGACGATCAGGGCGATCAGGGGCTTGCGGTTGCGAATAGTCATCAGGGGTGTCTCCTGCCAATTGGGTGGTGTTGCGCGGCGTGTTGTCTCCGCACGGCACCTACCCTGCCACTCCGTTTCTGAATCGATTTTGCCCCGCGACCCGCGTCAACACGCACCATTAACCACTCGCCCCCGCGCATGCATTAGCGCGGTGGTTAGCAGCAAGTGAGCAGCTCATAAGATGCGCATTCAGCGCTGCCGGATTTAACCGGCAACCAACGAAAAACCTGCGTCAGTCGACGGTTTTTTCCGATGACCGCGAACTGAACAACACCCAGCCGAGCGCAACACCGGCGAGCGCACCGGCGATTTCCAGCACCACGCGGCTGCCGAGTTCGTTCGGATCGTGGATGGTTGCCAGGAACAGGCGCGCGTACAGCGGCGACTCCAGCCGCACGATGCCCATGTAGAACAGCTTCCATGCATCGATGCCGGCGGAGATGATCACGGCGATGACACAGGACCACCCGATCGCGTGACCCGCTGTCCAGTGCAGGAGCCGGCACAGCTGCGACCACAGGAAGTACACCAGCAGCCCGACCAGCAGGGCGATGGCGCCGGCTTCCAGGGTACCGAGCAGGCCGAAGTGCAGGGGAAGGTTCATCGGGTGGGCAGGGATGAAGAGGCGGCCAGTGTAAGGGATCTGCCCCGGACCCAATCCGGTAGCCCCAGTAGATCCACGCCATGCGTGGATGAATCTCCATCGAAATCGAGTATCTCGACGATTGAACAAAAAGCAGCCGATGAACAAAGAGCAGCCGAGTATGGGCTCGGCTCTACAACGGACCGCGCGGGAAACTGTCAGAGGCTGGGCGGTGCCGGAGTGCGGGGTGTCAGCCGCATGGATGCGGCTGCCAAGCCTCCATGGACGGATTTACGGCGTCCCCGCACTCCGGCACCGCCCAGCCAACCCACGGAACGCACGCTGTTGCTGTTGCGTCTGATGTTGCCGGCCAGCGGCCGGCACTACCGCGGGTGCAGGGCGCAGCCCTGCCGATACCCCTACCGCACCGGGACGTCGTACGCGGTGCCGGGATCCGGTTCGGGCTGCAGGGTGTAGTGCCACCACTCCTGCGGATAGTTGACGAAGCCACGGCGCGCCATCGCCTGCACCAGCTGCTGGCGGTTCGCCTGCTGCACAGTGCTCAGCCCGCTCGTCCGGGTATGCGCGCGCGGGCCAAAGAAATCGAAGTCGGTGCCCATGTCCAGCGGCGTGCAGGCGCCAGTGCGGCAATCCAGCAGGCCAAGATCAACCGTGGCGCCACGACTATGGCCAGAACGCTCGGCGATGTAGCCGTCGGCCAGCAGACGTGGCTTGTCCAGGTCCGGGTACTGCTGTGCCTTGCGCGAGAGTTCGCGCGGATCGTTCACCCAGGCCATGAAGGCCTGCACCGAGCGCACCGGCCGGTAGCAGTCGTAGAGGCGCAGGCCAAAGCCCTGCGCGCGCAGATCCTGTTCTACCTGCGCCAGCGCTTTCGCCACGGGCGCCAGCAGGTAGCAGGATGGCGCCTCATAGCCGGGCACGCGCGCGCCGGTGAAGTTGTTGGCATTGGCGTATCGGATGTCCATGTCGATGCCTGGCGACAACGTGCGGATCTCCACCAATCCGGCGCTGGCCGCATCAGTGGCCGGCGAAACGCGCGGTGGCTCAGCGGCGTTGGCGGTCGCCGCCAGGGCAGTCGCCAGTACGAGTGAAATGCAGGTCCTGGAAGTCATAGCTGAAGTCGATGTCCGGATCGATGGCACGCAGGTCCAGTGTCGGTGCCGGGCCCTCGCCCGGCTGCAGCCACGCCTGCGCCTCGTCACCCAGCGTATCCCAGCGCAGCAGCCAGCGCCCCTGCAGTTGCAGCACGGCCGCTTGCAGCCTGGGCGACTTGTCCACGCTGAAGCGCAGGCCATCCTTGCCCGGGCACAGCGAAGCCGGGCCCAGCCAGGGGTCGGAGTAGCGGCCCTGCCAACGCGGCAGGTCATTGCCGCGTGCTGGCTGTGCGGCGGTGGTTGCTGGCCGTTGATGGCCAGATGCTGCCTGCGCTGCCCGGTCAGCCTTCAGTTCGGCCAGGTACTCCATCGCAGGGCGCGCATCGTCTGGTGCGGTGAAGCGCTTCAGCGTGGCCTGCATCAGCGCCGTGCGTGCATCCTCGCCTTCGCCGTTGATCAGCATCACCACGCCAACCCTGCGGTCAGGAAGCAATGCCAGCGACGAGTACATGCCCGACAACGTGCCGGTATGCGCCACCTTCCACTGCCCGTCCATGTCCGACACCCGCCAGCCATATCCATAACCGTAGAAATGCGCGTTGTCCCAGCGCCGCTGGCGTTCACCCAACGGCATCGGCATGTGCAGGGTCCACAGCGTGCGCCGCTGCTCGCTGCCCAGCCAGTCCGGCACCAGCGCGGGATCGAGCAGCACCTGCATCCAGCGTGTCATGTCGCGCAGCGAACAACGGATGCCTCCCGCCGCCATCGAGGGCAGGTCCGGGCTGATCGCAGCATCGGCGTTCACCACCTCGTTGCGTTCACCACGCCGGGCATGCGGCTGCGCCACGTTGCCCTCGCGCTTCACCGACCACACCCCCACCTGGCAGCGCGTCATGCCCAGTGGTTCGAACACCTGCTCGCGCATCAGCTGGTCATACGGCTCGCCACCCGCCGCCACCGCCACTTCACCTGCCACCACATACATCAGGTTGTCGTAGGCGTAGTGGCTGCGAAAACTACTGACCGGCTTCAGGTGCGCCAGCCCGGCAATGATGTCGGCGCGGGTGAACGTGTTCGGCTCCGGCCACAGCATCAGATCACCGGCGCCCAGGCCAAGGCCGCTGTTGTGGATCAACAGGTCACGCACCTGCATCTGCTGGCCCACCCACGCATCGTGCATGCGGAAGTTGGGCAAGTGCCGCTGCACCGGATCATCCCAGTGCAGCGTGCCCTGCTGCACCAACCGCGCCAGCAGCGCTGCGGTCATCGCTTTGCTGTTGGAGGCGATCTTGAACAGCGTGTCCTCGTCGATATGGCCGCCATCGCCGCGCGCGCCCTCCGCATGGCGATAGACCACCTGCCCGTTGTCGACCACTGCCATCGCAAGCCCGGGCAGATGTTCGACCCGGACCACGGTGGCGACATCGGCATCGAAGGATGCGGTGTCGGTCGCCGATGCCGAAGAGGCGGCCAATGCCGCCAGCATCCAGAGGCTATACATGCTCACGCCCCGGCACTGGGCCTCAGTAGGCCCAGGTGACGGTCAGCTGCGCGTAGCGCGGCGACTGGAAGCTCGTGCCGTAGCGGTACAGCGGATTCGGCGTGCCGATGCTGTCCTGCGGCTCGTAATCCTGGTCCACGGTCACCACGCGCTGCTGGTTCAGAACGTTGTACACCGCCAACTTCAGGCGCAGATCGGTGGGGATCGGCACTTTGTACGAAACACTCACGTCCAGGTCGTAGGTCCACGGCGTACGCCCATCGCCGCCGCGCGGCGAATGCACGAACACACGTTCGGACGGCACCGTCGCCTGGCAGTTGGACACGCACACGTAGTAGCTGTGGAAGTCGGTGTCGTCGAAAGGATTGCCGGCACCGAAGCGCGTGATCGGGCTGCCCGACTGTACGCCCAGGGTGGCGGCCACGCTCAGGTTCTCGGTCAACGCGTAGCTGCCGCGGAACTTGAACTGGTGGCGGCGATCGTTGGCCAGGTAGCCGTAGCCGCGATAGTTGACCCACGGGTTGTCGAAGTTCTCGGTGCGGCCGGCATCGGCGAAGTCGGTATCGGAGTTGACCGGGCCTTCGGCGTTGCCGCGCCCATAGGCCAAGGTATAGGACGCGTTGAAGCCCCACTTGCCATCCCACGCACGGTCGACCTGCAGTTCCAGCGCCTTGTAGTCGCGCTTGGGCTTTACCCAGCCGCGCTGGCCCACGTAGTTGCCATCATCGTCGTACAGCGCCCAGCCTTCCCTGGATGTGTCGATGTTGATCCAGCCATCATTGGTACCATCACAGTTGGTGTCGCCCCAGACAGTGTTGGTGCGTCCCGGGTTGCCCATGATCCACACCCCGTCGATGGCACCGCATTGGCCGGTGGCGGTGATGTTCATGTCATCGATGGCGTTGTGCAGGCGGCGGTAAGTCACGCTGGCGCCAACCGACCAGGCCTCGTTGATCATCTGCTGGAAGCCCAGGATCGCTTCATCCTGGTAGACCGGATCCATGTCCCGGTTCACTTCGGCACGCAGGTCCGGCACGCTGCCATCGCCCTGCGAATTGTCCACCGGTCCGATCTGCGCGCCCAGCACCGGCACATTGTTGGCCGCGCCGCTGTAGCCCAGGAACTCATACCAGGTGCGTTCGTCGAGGAAGCCACCGGCCTGCTTGATGTTGATGACGTTGGCCACCGGCAGGAAGTAGCGACCCAGGTTGCCAAACACCTTGGTGGTGCCATCGCCGCGCACGTCCCACGAGAAGCCGAGGCGTGGCGCCACCATGTCATCGATCTTGATGTAGCTGCTGCCATCGCCGCCCTTGTTGTCGAAGGCTTCCAGGCGCACGCCCATGTTCAGCAGCAGGTTCGGCGTCACCTGCCAGTTGTCTTCCAGGTACCAGGCCGAGTTGATGGTCTCAAACGCACCCTCCACCTCATAGCGGCGCGTACGCGCCACCAGGCCACTGGCCGGCACCACGCCGCCGTTGAGTGAACTTCCCGGAGTACGCGCATAGATGTCGTAGCGCAGGCCGCCCGGACCGGGGTAGGCACGGCTGTAGTCGGAGGTATTCTCCTCGCGGTCCATGCCGAAGCGCAGCAGGTGATTGCCCAGTGTCCATTCGAAATCGGCGCGGGCGGCCTTGCGGGTATCCAATGCTGATTCCAGCTGCGAGCTGCTGGTGCAGCTGCGGTCACCCTGCAGCGAGGGTGGCACGCCCTGGCTGGCCGTTCGGTTGTCGAACACACGGTTGCAGTTCTCGTCCATCAACGAGCTCTGCATGCGGTTGCGCTTGTTCTCGCCATACATCAGCTTCATGGTCAGGTCGCTGTTGACCTGCCAGCTATAGGTGCCGGACCAGTTCTTGCCGCCCACCGTGTTGTAGATCTGGTTGCTGCGCTCACCCACAGTCTGTCCCGTGGCGTAGTCGTAATCGTAGACATCGGTGAGCGTCTTGCTCTTGTCCGAGAATCCGAACAGCGACAGCATCTGGTTGTCGGTGATCTGCCAGTCGATCTTGCCGCCCCAGAACGGATCATCGGCCTTGCCCTGGCTCAGGCGGGTGCCAGCGTCGTTGGTCGATGTCGGGCGGTAGTCGCGAGCTTCATACATGCCGAAGAAGAACAAGCGGTCCTTCACCAGCGCACCAGACGCGAATACGTTCAGCGCACTGCGACTGTAGTCATCGCGGCTCGCTGTGATGTAGCGGCTGCCGCTGCCGTCGTAGCGGTCGCGCGCCTGCGACTGCCAGGCACGCGGTTCGAATACCAGTTCGGCACCGGCCTTGAAGTCGTTGCTGCCCGACCGGGTGACTGCGTTGATGACACCGCCGGTACTGCGCCCGAACTCTACCGAATAGCCGCCAGTCTTGACCTGGAATTCCTGGTAGAACGAGAACGGCACCGACGAGAAGCCGACCCGGTTGTAGAAGTCGGTAACGTTCAGGCCGTTGATGTAGACGGTGTTCTCGGCCACCGACGAACCTCCGAAGGAAATGCCCTGGCCGCCCAACGAGCCCTTGCCCTTCACCGCGCCGGGCGCGAGCAGTGCCACGGCGGTGATGTCACGGTCCACCGGCAGGCGCGAAAGCTCTTCGCGGGTGATGTTCGTGGCCGATTCGGTGGACTTGACATCCACTATCGACACCACCTGCGGTGCACGTACCTCGACCGTACCCAGCGTGCTGACCGCACCCAGCGGCACGTTCACCGTGGTCGCACTGCCAAGGCTGACGGTGACCTGGCCAACACGGCTGGCCGCTCCACCCGGCAGGCTCACGTCCATCTCGTAGGTGCCGACCGGCAGCAACGGGATGCGGTAGCTGCCATTGGCGTCGGCCTGCACCGATCGGACAAAGCCCGTGGCGGGGTTGCGTACGGTGACCGTGGCACCGGCCGGCACCTGGCCGGCATCGCTGACCAACCGGCCGACCACCGAACCATCCTGTGCGAATGCGCTGGGCGCGATCACGCCCAGACACGCCCCGAGGGCGACGCACAACGCCGCCCGCTTGATGCTGTAAGCCTTCATCCCCTGCTCTCTCCTGCAAGAATTGAATGGTGTGAGTTGCGATGTGTCGCGCTAGCGTTGCCCGGCTGGCAGTACCCGCCACTGGAAGTCGTAGCTCCATTGGTCGAAGTACAGGTTGCCGCCTGCCCACTCGGCCTCGCCGCGCTGCGAGTCGACCGTTTCCGAGCGGTAATGCTGCTTGGCCGGCACGAAGGGCTGGCCGAAATCGTCGTTGAAGGCGATGCGGTAGCCGTCGAGGCCACCCAGATAGAAATTGCGCAGTGCAGGCGCATCGCTGGCCAGCGCGCCGGTGGTCACGTCCATCGGCAGCCAGCCGTAGGGCGCCAGGTGGACCTGCCCCCAATCATGCAGGTTGTTGTAGCCGCTGCCATCGTCGGAGAACACCATCCCCGACTGCCAGCGCGCGGGAATGCCGTTCATGCGGAGCAATGCGATCAGCAGCAGGGTCTGCTGGCCGCAGTCGGCATGGCCAGCGCGCAGGGCGTAATCGCTGATGTTGCTGAGCGTGGAGTATTCGCGCGCGCCCGCCCATGGAATGCGATCGATCGCCGCGAACAGCTTGCGCACTACTTCATACGGGCGCGCCTCGCCCTGCAGCACCTGGTCGGAGAACAGCTTCAGCGCGGGGGTGAAGCGCACATGCGGCAGCTCTTCGGCCAGGTAGGGCTTCAATGCGGGATCGTTCGGTGTGGCCTGCACCTTGGCGGGATCGATCGCGGTATGCCGCGCGAAGATCGTGACCGCGTAGCGGACCTCGAAGCGGGTCGGCTGCCCGGCCACCGCTTTGGCTTCCAGATAGGCCGTGCGTTGCAAGGTGCTGGCCGGTGCCACCCGCGCCTTGCCCGGGCTGCTGCCCAGCCACTGCACCTGCTCCTGCTGGCCCGGAATCTCGCGCGGGTACGGAATCCAGGCGCGCACGGTTTCGCCGGCCGGTACGGCGTCGGCCTTCACCGTGAGCGACTGGGTGAATTCAATGCGCTGCGGCAGTACCGACGCCTGGCCACTCTGCTGGGCCGCGGCAAGCACGTGCGCATGGTGCGCGTTGAGCACCTCGTTCGGGCCCGGAGGCGGCATCGGTGCATCCGCGCGGCGGCGTGCGCGCGCCTCATCGCTGAGCAGGAACAGGTTCGACGGTGCGCGCTTGAAGTACCAGCGCGTGCCGTCGATATCGAGGTGTTCAATCAGGCCGAGCTGGTCCCAGCGCGCGAATTCCTCGTCGGTGAGGCCGGGAATCCAGCGGCGCACGGCGGACTTGGCGGCGGTTTCGTCGAGGGAAAAATCCAGGCGGATGCGGCGCATGCGTTCTTCCTGGAACGCGATGTCGTCGAAACTGACGCCAGGCTCCGCCGCGTCGGCGGCCGACCAGGTGTTCAGTTCGCTGTGAGCTTCAAAGAACCGTCCCGCGTCGATCATCTGCACGACGCGCGCAAACTGGACGGCCGAGGGCGGCGGTTCCGCTCCCGCCGACCACACCCACAGCAGCAGCGCGGCACACAGGCCGGCAGCAGCAGGCAGACGCGGTTTGCGAACGGCAGACTCCACAGCGACACTTCCCCAGCGCGGGTGGTAACGGCTGTGTAACACGGGCCGGGATGCCGGTCAATAATTTATTCTTGCTTTCGATGCCAAAAGGAATAAATATTCCAACAGGCATTCGAGGAGGGTGTGCACCGCATGAGCCTGGCTTCCCGCGAACCGCACCGGCGTTGGCCGCGCCGGTTGACCCTGGCCCTGTGCCTGCTGGCCGCACCGGCCTTTGCACAGGCGGCACCACCGCCCGACCCGGGTGCGCCGCTGCCCTATGTGATCGGCCTGCACGAGGCCTACCTCACCCCGCAGTACTGGGCCGCGCGCCTGGACAACGCTGATGCGCCGATTCTGGATCGCGCGCAGGTCGAGGCGCAGAACGCGCGGATGCGGGCGCAGGACAGCCATATCCAGGACATCGCCACACTGCCCGCCCAGCTTGATGCGGCGACGGTGCGTGCCAGCATCAGCGCGCTGTCCAGCTGGCCCACGCGTGCACTGTTCAACGAGACGGGCCAGGCCATCGCCCCCGCGCTGCGCAGCGGCATCGAAGCCAACCTCGGCCTCGATGCGATTCCTGCCCAGGTGGCACCGGCCTATGGGCTGGTGGTGAAGCGCGCGGCACTGCGTACCTTCCCCACCCGCGAGCGCGTCTTCAGCACCGCCGGTGACACCGACATCGACCGCTTCCAGGAATCGGCGCTGTTCCCCGGCGACAAGGTCGCGGTGGTTCACCGCAGTGCCGACGGCCGCTGGCTGTTCGTGCACAGCGAGCGCTACAGCGCGTGGATCGAAGCCGACGCCATCGCCAGCGGCGACAAGGCCACGGTGCTCGGCTACGGCGCGAAGGGACCGTACCGCATCATCACCGGTGCCACGGCGCAGACCGTCTACACCCCGGAAGAACCGCGCGTCTCGCGCCTGCAGCTGGATATGGGCGTGCGCCTGCCGGTGCTGGCCGACTGGCCTGCGTCAGAGCCGGTGAACGGCCAGCAGGCGCATGCCTCGTGGGTGGTGCAGTTGCCGGTGCGCGAGGCCGATGGGCGTCTGAAGCTCGTACCGGCGCTGCTGCCGCGCTCGCAGGACACCGCCGCCGACTACCTGCCACTGACCCCGCGCCTGCTGCTGCAGCAGGCCTTCAAGTTCCTGGGCGAACGCTACGGCTGGGGCCATGACTACGACACCCGTGACTGCAGCGGGTTCGTCTCCGAGATCTACCGCAGCTTCGGCGTGCTGCTGCCGCGCAATACCAGTGCACAGGCGGTCAGCCCGGCACTGGATCGCCTGCCGTTCACCGACAATGTCGGCAAGGCCGCGCGCGACCGTGCGGTCACCGAACTACAGGTCGGCGACCTGGTCTACATCCCCGGCCACGTGATGATGGCCATTGGCCACGTCGACGGCCACACCTGGGTGATCCACGATACGGCGGGCGGCAGCTGGTTCGGTGCCGACGGCAGACGTGTGCAGGCCCATCTCAATGGTGTTTCGGTCACGCCGCTGGAGCCGATGATGGCCAGCGATACCGTCCGCTACATCGACCGCATCACCAACATCCAGCGCCTGCGGGCCAAGACCCCCTGAATGAAGATCACTGCCATCGAACTGGGCATGCTGCGCGTGCCGCTGAAGACGCCGTTCAAGACTGCCCTGCGCACGGTGGAAACCGTGGAGGACGTGGTGGTGCTGATCCGCACCGACACCGGCACCACCGGTTACGGTGAAGCCCCGGCCACCGCGGTGATCACCGGCGATACGCACGGCTCGATCATCGAAGCGATCCGCCACTTCATCGCCCCGCGCCTGATCGGCCAGGACGTGGTCAACCTCAACCATCTGTGCACGCTGGTGCAGACCGCGATGGAGCGCAACACCAGCGCCAAGGCAGCGGTGGAGATCGCGCTGTACGACCTGTGGGCGCAGCTGCACGGTGCGCCGCTGTACCAGATGCTCGGTGGTGGCGACCCGGTGATCACCACCGACATCACCATCAGCGTGGACTACATCGACAAGATGGTGGCCGATTCGCTGTCGGCCATCGAGCGCGGCTTCGAGTCGCTGAAGATCAAGGTCGGCAAGGACATCGGCCTGGACATCGAACGGGTCAAGGCGATCCATGCCGCCGTGGAAGGCCGCGCCCTGCTGCGACTGGATGCCAACCAGGGCTGGACCGCCAAGCAGGCGGTGCATGCGATGCGTACGCTGGAAGAAGCGGGCGTGGTGCTCGAGCTGCTGGAGCAGCCGGTGAAGGCGGCTGACATCAGCGGCCTGAAGTACGTCACCGATCGCGTCAACACGCCGGTGATGGCCGACGAGAGCGTGTTCAGTCCCAGCCAGGTGATGGACCTGATCCAGCAGCGCGCGGCCGACATCATCAACATCAAGCTGATGAAGACCGGAGGCCTGTCCAACGCGATCCGCATCGCCGACATCGCTGGCATCTACGGCGTGCCGTGCATGATCGGCTGCATGATCGAGTCGAGCATCAGCGTGGCCGCCGCCGTGCACCTGGCCGTGGCCAAGAGCGACGTGATCACCAAGGTTGACCTCGACGGTCCCTCGCTGGGCCAGTTCGACCCGGTCAGCGGCGGCGTGCATTTCAACGAATCGGAGATCAGCATCAGCGACGTGCCGGGGCTGGGCATTACTGAGGTGCGTGGGCTGGAGATGCTGGGGTGATTTCTGCCTTGCGGCTGACGTTGCGCGCCACTGACGCTGGGTCGCGCGTTACTTTTCTTTTCGCGAAAAGAAAAATAACCAAAAGAAACGCTCCGCCGGCCGCGAGCCGACGTGCTGCGCACGTCGGTGCCCTGCGGTGCTCGGTTCGCTTGAAGGCGGACTCGACGTCAAAGGCAACAACTGCACTCCGTAACCTCTTCGCGGCTGGAACCCGCCCGACCCATTCCATGGCACGCTCTACGCTGCCAACCGCAACGCGCCTACACATGCCCGGACACCCCGCATGCCGCCCCTGCTGAAGATCCGTTCCGAGCGCGGGCAGATGTCGGCCATCGAGCGACGCATCGCCGACTTCATCCTCGACAACGCCCACCTGCTGCGCGACTACTCGTCCCAGCAACTGGCCAGCGCGCTGGGCATCAGCCAGTCCAGCGTGGTGAAGTTCAGCCAGAAGCTCGGCTTCAAGGGCTACCCGGACCTGAAGTACTCCATCGGCCAGGATGTCGCCCGTGCTGGCGCCGATCCGCAGCAGGCCCCCAGCGAACCCGACAGCGGCGACGACTACCTGCGCCTGGGCGACACCCTGCGCCGCAGCAAGGCGCAGGCCGAAGAGGAAACCCGCCAGGCCAACCCACGCAAGGAAATCGAGCGCATCGTGCAGCTGCTCGACGGCGCGCCCAAGCTGTTCGTGTACGGCCTGGGTGACGACGGCCTGTATGCCCGCGAGTTCGCCATGCGGCTGTCGCTGCTCGGCCTGCTGGTGGTGCCGCATACCGACCCGATCCTGATGCTGGCCAACCTGTCGGCCGCGCGCCCCGGTGATGCGCTGCTGGTGTTCTCCGAATTCGGCAACCTGCCTCAGCTTTCGCAGCTGTCGCGCCAGTTCCAGGACATGGGTGGCAAGGTGATTTCCATCACCCGCCATACCGCCAACCCGCTGCGCGCGCATGCTGACGCAGCGCTGGTGGTGTGTGCGCACGAGCGCACGCCGCAGGTCGCGCAGCTGCTGTACCGTAGCGCCATGCACGCCCTGCTCGATTTCCTGTTCGTGCTGCTCTGCCACACCAATCCGGACCGCCGGCAGCAGCTGGCGGTGAACCTGGAGCGGATCGACCACCTGCTGGATTCCTGACCGGAGCACCTGTTGATGAAATCGCTGGTCCGTCTCGCTACCGCTGCACTGCTGCTTGCCGCGGCGGCATCCGTCCACGCTGCGCCGCTGCAGGGTGCGCGCCAGCTGATCGTGGTCACCAGCGAAAGCTGGGACAGCACACAGGGCCAGCTGCAGGCCTATGTGCGTGATGGCAAGGGCTGGCACGCACATGGAGAGGCGTTCCCGGTGGCACTGGGCCGCACCGGCAGCGCCTGGGGCCTGGGCCTGCACCCGGCGCAGGCCGATGGCCCGCAGAAGCAGGAAGGCGATGGCCGCAGCCCGGCAGGCGTGTTCGCGCTCGGCAGCGCGTTCGGCTATGCCGTCACCCGCCCCGGCACCGCCATGCCCTACCAGCCGATGCTCGACAGCAGCTACTGCATGGATGTGCCGGCGTCGCCGTTCTATAACCGCATCGTCGACGCGAAGAAGGTCGGCAAGGCAGTTGTGGAAGGCTCCACCGAGCCGATGCGGCTGGATCTGCACAACAAGGGCGACGTGCGTTACCAGGAAGGCTTCGTGATCGCCCACAACCCGGACAACCAGCCCGGCAAGGGCAGCTGCATCTTCGCCCATCTGTGGCGCCAACCCGGTGAGGCCACGGCCGGCTGCACCGCCATGCCGCAGGCCCGCATGCAGGCCCTGCTGGACTGGTTGCGGCCGCAGGATGCGCCGCGCTTCGTGCTGCTGCCGCGCGCCGAGTACACGCGCCTGCAGGCCCAGTGGCAACTGCCCGCACTGCGCGGAGACGCCCGTTGAGCGCGCAGGACGAACCGCAGCTGCAGCGCGCGGTCAGCCGCTGGCAGATCGTCGGCCTCTCGATCAACGATGTGATCGGCAGCGGCATCTACCTGCTGCCGGCCGCCACCGTCGCCCTGCTCGGCCCCTTCAGCCTGTGGGGCGTGGTCGCCGCCGGTATCGTCGTGGCGCTGCTGGTGCTGTGCTACGCGCAGGCCGCCAGCTATTTCGACGAGCCCGGTGGCAGCTACCTGTATGCACGCGAGGCGTTCGGGCGCTTCGCCGGGTTCGAGATCGGCTGGATGATCTGGCTGACCCGCATCAGCTCGGCGGCCGCACTCAGCAACGCGCTGGCCGATGCGGTCGCGCGTTTCTGGCCGTGGGCCGGTGCCGGCATGGGGCGCATCGCAGTGATCGTGGTGTCGCTGGGCTTCCTCACCGGCGTCAACATCATCGGCGTGCGCTCGGCCGCGCGCACCGGCGTGGTGCTGGTGATCGGCAAGATGTTGCCGCTGCTGCTGTTCGTGGCCATCGGTGCGTTCTATATCGACCCGCAGCTGGCCTTCTCCGGCCAGCGCCCCGACCCGCACGACCTGCAGCGCATGGGCGAGGCCGCGTTGCTGCTGCTGTACGCCTACGCCGGCTTCGAGAACATCCCGGCCGCCGCCGGCGAGTACCGTAATCCGCGTCGCGATATTCCGTTCGCGCTGATCACCATGATCATCACCGTCACCGTCATCTACGGCGCGGTGCAGGTGGTGGCACAGGGCACGCTGGCTGGTCTGGCCAGCTCGGCCACGCCGCTGGCCGATGCCGCTGCCGGCTTCTGCGGCGAAGCACTGGCGCTGATCCTCACCGTAGGCGCGACCATCTCCATCCTCGGCACCAACAGCAACACGATGATGATGGGCCCACGCTTCCTGTTCGCACTGGCCCGCGATGGCTATGGGCCGAAGATCCTGGCGCAGGTGCATCCGCGCTTCCACACGCCAGCCGCGTCGATCCTGTGCCAGGGTTTGATCGCACTGGGCCTGGCCCTGTCCGGTTCGTTCGTGCAGCTGGCCCTGCTGTCGATGACCACGCGCCTGTTCGCCTACATCGGAACGGCCGCTGCGGTACTGGTGCTGGCCAAGCGCTATGCGGACCGGCCGGGCGCACTGAAACTGCCGGGTGGCCCGCTGATTCCGGTACTCGCGCTGCTGCTGTGCCTGGCGCTGTTCGCCAGTGCCAGCTGGCAGAACATCGCTGCTGCGCTGGTGGCGTTCGCCATCGGCGCGGTGATCTACAAGCTGCCGCGAAAAGATGCCGACGCCGGATGACCGATAGCGCCGGGCCATGCCCGGCGGATTGATCTGGTGATCACGCTGCCGGACCGGGCCGTTAACCGCCACACAGGCAGGATCAGGCTTCGTCCACAACGGAGCCTTCCATGACCGAGTACCAGATCCCCGGCCGCGTACCGGACGACAGCACGCCGCGCGATGCGGTCAGCAACTACTGGCGCGAACGCTACACCGCCGAACCGTACTACGACGACCAGCTGTTCTTCGAGGACTATGAACCGGCTTACCGCATCGGCCATGCCGCGCGTGCGCAGGACATGATCCGCGCCTACGAACAGGTCGAAGCTGAACTGGAGTCGCGCTGGGCCAGCGAGCGTGGCCGCAGCCGGCTGGAATGGGCGCAGGCACGCAATGCCGTGCGCCGTGGCTGGGAGGACGCGCAGCAGGCGGATCCGTTGTTGAAGCGATAGCGCCACGCTTTTGTCGAGCCGAGCCTACGCTCGGCTCGACTCAACAAACGCCGCAGGACAGCCGAGCATGGGCCCGGCTCTACACATTCACTCCTGTTCCGGCAGCGGCGGCACGACCGCGCTGCGCTTGCTCTCACCGCCACCGGCGGCGATCAGGTCGCGGGTGTTCTTCTGCACCGCCACCGCGCCGAACAGCGACAGTGCATACGCCATGCCGTAGAAACCCTTCTCGCTCGGTGCCAGCGTGGCATTCCACAGGCCAACCAGCAGCAGCATCAACGCCGACAGCAGTGCGAACCAGCACAGCGCGTAGTACAGGCCACTCACCGGAATGCCCTCGACGCGGTCACGCACGCTCTTCTGCAGCGACACCGCTGCGAACAGGCCGAACAGCAGCAGGGTCAGGTAGTAGCCCTTTTCGTTGAGCGCCATCGTGGCGTTGAACAGACCGATCAGGTAGGCCGCCGCACCCAGCAGCAGGGCCACCCATGAGGCGGCGATGAAGGCGGTGGAGGGCTTGTGGGGCATGGCAGTGTTCATTGCAGATCCTTGGCAGGCAGACGGGCACGCTTTGCCCGGGCGTGCCCACCCTAGACGATCCCGCCGCGCTCGCACAGGGGTCGCAGGACCTTCGGGCCACGACGCTCACGGCGCCGGTGGTATACAAGGGACAGCCCGGCCATCCGCATCCCCGCACTGGAGATACCCATGACCCGCACGCCCCTGCTGCTCGCCCTCGGCCTGGTGCCGATCCTTGCCACCTCCGCCTGCAATGCCGCCGACCCGGCCGCCAACGGCGCCCAGACCGCAGCGCCCGCAGCCTCCACCACTGCCGACCAGCGCCCGTTCACCGCCACCGAAATCAGCCGGTTCGACCAGCCGTGGGCGATGACCTTCCTGCCGGACGGCAGCCTGCTGGTCACCGAAAAGCGCGGCAAGCTGCAGCACCTGGACCTGGCCAGCGGCCAGAAGCACGAGATTACCGGCGTTCCGAAGGTCGCTTACGGCGGCCAGGGCGGCTTCGGTGACGTGATCCTGCACCCGCAATTCGCGAGCAACCACGTGATCTATCTCAGCTATGCCGAGGAAGGCACGCTGGACACCCGCGGCGCTGCCGTGGCCCGTGCCACGCTGGCGCTGGATGCCAACGGTGCCGGCCAGCTGAAGGACCTGAAGGTGATCTGGCGACAGAGCCCGAAGGTGAGTGGTGAAGGCCACTACGGCCATCGCCTTGCTTTCGGCCCGGACGGCAAGCTGTGGATCAGCTCCAGCGAGCGCCAGAAGTTCGATCCGGCGCAGGACATGGGCGGCAACCTCGGCAAGATCATCCGCCTCAACGATGATGGCAGCCTGCCCGCCGACAACCCGTTCGCCTCGCAGGGCGGCGTGGCCGCGCAGGTGTGGTCACTGGGCCACCGCAACATCCTCGGCATGGCCTTCGATGCCAACGGCAAGCTGTGGGCACACGAGATGGGCCCGGCCGGCGGTGACGAACTGAACCTGATCGTGCGCGGCGCCAACTACGGCTACCCGATCGTTTCCAATGGTGACCATTACGACGGCCGGCCGATTCCCGACCACGACACGCGCCCGGAATTCGCCGCGCCGAAGGTGACCTGGACGCCGGTGATCTCGCCGGCCGGCTTCGTGATCTACAGCGGCAACCTGTTCCCGCAGTGGAAGGGCAGCGGCTTCATCGGCGGCCTGTCCTCCACCTCGCTGGTGCGCGTGGCTTTCGACGGCGACAGCGCGCGCGAAGCCGAACGCTTCAACATGGGCGAGCGCATCCGCGAAGTGGAACAGGGCCCGGATGGCGCCCTGTGGCTGCTGGAAGACGGCAGCAAGGCGCGCCTGCTGAAGCTCACCCCGAGCACCTGAGGTAGTGCCGGCCGCTGGCCGGCACGTTTGTCCGCAACGGCCCCGCACGCGGGGCCGTCTGCGTTCATTGGATGGTGATGACCTTCACCTCGGTCTTCGTGCAGGCCTGATCCAGGCACTGCCCGTTCAACCACACCTGGCCGCTGCCGATCATCACGCCCTGCTGGTTGACGAACACCTTGCCGAAATCCTGCTCGGACACCGCCTTGACCACCGCCGGGGTGATGATCTTCTCGTAGTTGCGCTGGAACTCACCGGGGCCGGTGATCTTCTTTCCGCTACCGACGTTCAATGGAAAGCGCACTTCCTCGACCACCGCAGCGCGATCGCCGCCAACCACGGCGGCCTTGAACGCATTGAAGACCTTCTCGAACTGCGCCGCATCGCCAAGCAGCGTTTCGATGCGCGCGCGTGCGTCTTCGGCGGGCGCTTCCGCTGCGGGCGCGGCCGGTGCCGAAGCAGCGGGTTCAGTGGCAGATGCCGCAGGCGTTGCCGGGGCGCTGGCCTGCATCGGCGGCGGTGCATCCGCCGCAGGCTCGGCCGGCGGTGCCGCCGGCTGCGAACAGGCGGCCAGCATCAGGGCGGGAATCAGACAAGCCATCCGGCGCATGCGCGCACTCCATCGAAACAGGGAGCCCGATGGTAGCGCCGCCGCGGTGAGGACAACAAAAAGGGGACGGAGGGGATTAAGTCGTTAGTGGCACAAACGACTTAATCCCCTCCGTCCCCTTTTTCTTCGATCAGGCCTTCAGCAGCTCGAACTGCACGGCTTCGCCGGCCGTCGAGGACGCGCAGACCCACAGGTCGAAGTGGCCCGGTTCGGCACGCAGCACGCCGTCACGGCCGGTGAAGGCCAGCTGCTCGCGGGTGAGGGTGAACACCACGTCGGTCGACTCGCCTGGCTGCAGTGCCACCTTGCGGAAGTCCTTCAGTTCACGCACCGGACGCACGCGGCTGGCCACGCGGTCGTGGATGTACAGCTGCACCACTTCCTCGCCGGCCACGTCGCCGGTATTGGTCAGCGTGGTGGTGATGGTCAGGGTGTCGTCCCAGCCGAGCTGCGCCGCACTCAGCTGCGGCACGCCGTAGGCGAAGGTGGTGTAACCGATGCCGTGGCCGAACGGGTACAGCGGCTCGTTCGGAATCTCGCGCCAGCGAGCCTTGAACTCCGACATGGTCGGCAGTTCCGGGCGACCGGTGCGCGGGTGGTTGTAGAAGTACGGCTGCTGGCCGGACACCTGTGGGAAGCTGACCGGCAGGCGGCCGGACGGGCTGTAGTCGCCGAACAGCACATCAGCCACGGCATGACCGGTCTGCGTGCCCAGGTACCAGGTCACCGCCACGGCCTGCGCATTGCGCACCGCACCCTGCAATGCCAGCGCGCGGCCGTTGCGCAGCAGCACCACCAGCGGCTTGCCGGTCATCGCCACCGCCTCGGCCAGTGCCTGCTGTGCCGGCGGCAGGGTGATCTCCACGCGCGACTGCGCTTCACCGCTGTAGCGCTGCGGTTCGCCCAGCGCCAGCACCACCACGTCGGCGCGCAGCGCGGCAGCCACCGCTGCTTCGGTGCCGCCCGGAATGGCAGTTTCCAGTTCGCAGCCCGGCACGATCTCCAGCAGCGCTTCATCGCCGATGGCGGCGCGCACGCCGGTTTCCAGGTCCACGTAACGCTGCTTGTCGCCGAACAGGGTCCAGCAGCCTTCAATGTTCTCGCGGTCCTGCACGAACGGGCCGATCAGCGCGATCTTCTGCCCGGTCTTCTGCAGCGGCAGCACGTTGTCACGGTTGTTCAGCAGCACGATCGAACGGCGCGCGGCATCGCGCGACAGTTCGTCATGCGCGGCGAGGTACGAGTTATCGGCTTCGCGCGCCGGGTCCAGCGAACGGTACGGGTCGTCGAACAGGCCGATGGTTTCCTTCAGCCACAGGATGCGGCGCACGCCCTCATCCAGCACCGCCATCGGCACCTCGCCGCTCTCGACCAGGCCCGGCAGGTGCTCGGCGTAGAAGCCGCTCTGCATGCTCAGGTCCAGGCCGGCGGTGAACGCCTTGGCAGTGGCATCGCGGTCGTCGGCAGCATAGCCGTGCGCGACCAGTTCCATATCGGCGGTGTAGTCGGAGATCACCACGCCCGGGAACTTCCATTCACCGCGCAGGATGTCGGTCAGCAGTTCGGCGTTGGCACTGGCCGGCACGCCGTTGATGTCGTTGAACGAGGACATCACGGTGATCGCGCCGGCGTCGAAGGCCGCCTTGAACGGCGGCAGGTGCACGTCGCGCAGGGTCTGCGGCGAAATGTCCACCATGTTGTATTCCATGCCGGCCATCACCGCGCCATAGGCGGCGAAGTGCTTCGGCGTGGCCAGCAGCGAATCGGCGGCGCGCAGGTCGCTGCCCTGGAAGCCGCGCACGCGGGCGGCGGCAAAGGCACAGCCCAGCACCACGTCCTCACCGGCACCTTCGGCGCCACGGCCCCAGCGCTGGTCGCGGGCGATGTCCACGGCCGGGGCATAGGTCCAGTGCAGGCCGGCAGCGGTGGCCTCGATGGCGGTGGCGCGCGCGGTGCGCTCGGCCAGCGCCGGCTCGAAGCTGGCGGCCTCGCCCAGCGGAATCGGGAACACGGTGCGCATGCCGTGGATGACGTCGGCCGCCAGGATCACCGGGATGCCCAGGCGGCTCTCTTCGGTGGCGACCTGCTGGATCCGGCGGCCCAGTTCGGCGCCCACACCATTGAACAGCGAGCCGACCTTGCCCTCGCGCACCTGCTGCAGCACCTGGTCGGCATTGCGCACGTTGGCTTCCGGGTTCACGTCCGGGGCGAACGGGCGGACCATGTCCGCGAAGACACCCAGCTGGCCGACCTTTTCCTCGACGGTCATCTGGGCAATGAGGGATTCGATGCGATCGGAGGCCACCGGCAGTCCTTGATGAAAACGTTTACAAGCCCGGCATTCTAGCGATCCCGGACGATTTGGCGAGGGGTTTGTTCATTCAGTTTCAGCCACCAGCGGGGTCCGTATGGCCCCGCCGGGGGCACCGCAGCTTACTCCGAGCCGGCCAACTGGCGCTGCCCGGCCATCAACATGGCGTCGCTGGAGGCCTGGAACACCCGCAGGCCGAAGGCCGGCAGGATCGCCAGCAGGTGGTCGAAAATGTCCGACTGCACCGCCTCGTACTCGCCCCAGGCGGTGCTGCGGGTGAAGCAGTACAGCTCCAGCGGCAGGCCTTCGGTGGTCGGCTGCAGCTGGCGTACCAGCAGGGTCATGTCGGTATGGATGCCCGGGTGGCTGCGCAGGTAGCGCTCCACATAGGCCCGGAAGGTACCCAGGTTGGTCACCCGGCGGCTGTTGACCTCGGCCACGCCCTGCTCGCGCAGGCGCCCGTTCCACTGCCCCAGCTCCTGCTCCTTGGCCTGCAGGTAGTCGCGCAGCAGCGCGAATTCACCGAGGAAGGCCAGGTCGCCCTCATCCAGGAAGCCGACGCTGTGCTGGTCCAGGTACAGCGCGCGCTTGATCCGGCGCCCACCCGCCTCCTGCATGCCGCGCCAGTTCTTGAACGACTCGGTCACCAGCTTCTTGGTCGGGATGGTGGTGATGGTCTTGTCGAAGTTCTGCACGGTGATGGTATGCAGGGCGATGTCGATCACATCGCCATCGGCGTTCTGGCTGGGCATCTCGATCCAGTCACCGATGCGTACACGACCATCGCCACTGATCTGTACGCTGGCCACCAGCGACAGGATGGTGTCCTGGAAGATCAGCATCAGCACTGCGGTGGCGGCGCCGAGACCGGTGACCAGATAGCGGAGGTCGACGCCGGCCAGGGTGGCAACGATCGACAGGCCGGCGATCACGAAGATGACGATCTTGGCGACCTGCAGGTACCCCTTGATCGGCTTGTTGCGTGCCTCGGGGCGGCGCTCGTAGAGATCATTGGCCGCATCCAGCGCATGCGAGATGGCCAGCACCACGGTCAGGATCGCCCACGCCTGGCAGGCGCCGATGATGAAGCTCACCAGCCCCGGCGGCAGGTCCGGCACGATGCGGATGCCCGAGGCGATCACCTGGCTGGGCACCACATTGGACAGACGCGAGATCACCCGCATCAGGTGGCTGCCGCGGCCGGTATCAGCGCCCGGCAGGCGGCTGAGCAGGCGTCGCAGCCCGCGCAGCAGGATGCGCTTGGTCACCCAGTTGGCCAGGCCAGCGGCGATCAGCAGCGCCGAGATCATCAACGCCAGGTAGGCGCCAGGATAGGGTTCCAGTGTGTTCTGCAGCCGTTCCAGCCACTGTACCGCCACCACCGCGTCCACCATCGGTTGTCTCCTGTCTGTTTCGTTGTTGCCAAGGTTGCCGGCCAGCGGCCGGCACTACCGGGGTTGCCGGCCAATGGCCGGCGCGACCGGGTCAGTCCCGCGTGCGTTCGATGATCACGCCCACCGCGCGCGCGCCGCGCACCGCGCCCGGCTTGCTCAGCTTCAGGCGCAGCCACTTCACATCGAATTCGTCCAGCACGATCTGCGCGCAACGTTCGGCCAGGGTCTCGACCAGGCCGAACTCCGACTCGCGCACGAACTGTTCCAGGCGCTTGCTCACCGCCTTGTAGTTCAGGGTGTGGGCGATGTCATCGGTGGCTGCGGGGCGACGGTTGTCGAAGCCCATTTCCAGGTCGAACACCAGGTCCTGGCGGATCCGCCGCTCCCAATCGTAGATGCCGATCAGGGCGTCGATCGTCAGCCCCTCGATGAAAACCTTGTCCATTGCGGTTACCAGCCGAATACAGACGGCCATGGTACCGGCACGGCGGTGAGCCTGCCCGGAACGGGCGGCGGGCCACCGGCGTGGGGCGGTCCGGAAAAAACAAAGGGCCCTGCTAGCGGGGCCCTTTGGTACCTCTCAACGTCCCCGGGGGGAGCTGGAATCCAGCCGCGAGTCCCGGAGCACACGATGCAGATCGTGACGTTCATTTCCTCTACGGTCCAGAGTCAATCACGACATACTGGAGGAAGCCCAAGGCGATACAGGAATTTTGCTGCCTGACACGGCGGCATTGTCCGATATCACGCCTGCGGCAACCAGCGCAGGCTAGTGATCCGCCATGTGGTCCCGTATTTGATGAGAGAGCAACGAATCCTGCAGGCAGCGCTGTCACGCCCACGGTGGGCGACGTACAAACGCATTGCATACCGGCACTGTTTGGACGCCGCCTCACTTTACGTATGGAACATGCAGATGTGCGGCGCGCTGCTATCTCCCCTGCACGTCTGTGAAATCGTAATCCGCAATGCGGTGGCCGCGGCGCTGGCGCATACCTTCGGGCCGCGCTGGCCCTGGCATCCTGCACTGCTGCAGCGGATGCCAGCAGATGGCGCGTTGTCGGCCTTGCAGGATATCCATAGACAGGCAGATCCTCGGATGGACACTCCGGAGATCATCGCCAGTCTTCGTTTCGCTTTCTGGCAGCAGCTTTTCACGCGGCGCTTCGAGGGAGCCATCTGGGCGCGGGGCTTGAAGATTGCGTTGCCGAACGCGCCACAGGATGCTCTCAGCGTGGTCCGCAGGAACATCCATGCTGACCTCGACCGCATCCGCCACCTGCGCAACCGCATCGCCCATCACGAGCCCATCCTCGAGCGCGACATCGGCGCCGACCTGGCCGCGATCGGGCGGCTGATCCATGCCCGCTGCCCGCACACGCTGGGCTGGCTGCAGCGCCATGAGCGGGCGACAACCGTGCTGGCGGCGTCGCCGTTGGCAGTGCATCGGTAATGCGTCCGCCGGCTGGCCCGACGCTACCGGTTCACACCGCCGGCAGGGTCGCCATGTCCCAGCGCGGGGTCACATCCACCTTCGGCGGACTGTGCTGGCCGGCCTGCAGGCGCAGCGCGCCGGCGAAGGCAATCATCGCCCCGTTGTCGGTGCACAGTGCCGGCCGCGGGAAGCAGGCGCGGCCGCCGAGGCGCTCGGCCATCTGCTGCAGGCGGGCGCGCAGGCGCGTGTTGGCGCCGACGCCGCCGGCCACCACGATCACGTTGGTCCCCGCCGCTTCCAGCGCGCGCTCGCACTTGATCGACAGGGTCTCGACCACCGCATCTTCAAAGCCCCGGGCGATGTCGGCACGGGTCTGCTCGCTCTGGTCGCTGTCGCGCCAGGCCATCAGGACCTGGGTCTTCAGGCCGGAGAAGCTGAAATCCAGCCCCGGGCGGTCGGTCATCGGCCGCGCGAAGCGGTACGCGCCCGGCGTGCCCTGCTCGGCCAGCCTGGCCAGCTGCGGGCCACCGGGGTACGGCAGCCCCATCAGCTTGGCGGTCTTGTCGAAGGCCTCGCCGGCCGCGTCATCCAGGGTCTCGCCCAGCAGCCGGTATTGGCCGATCGCATCCACCGCCACCAGCTGGGTATGGCCACCGGACACCAGCAGGGCCACGAACGGCGCTTCCGGCGGGTCGTCTTCCATCAGCGGGGCCAGCAGGTGGCCTTCCATATGGTGTACGCCCACGGCCGGTACCTCCAGCGCCCAGGCCAGCGAACGCGCCACGCCCGCGCCCACCAGCAGCGCGCCGACCAGGCCGGGACCGGCCGTATAGGCCACGCCATCGATATCGCCTACCCCCAGACCGGCTTCGGCCAGGGTCTGGCGCACCAGCGGTAGCAGCTTGCGGACGTGGTCGCGGCTGGCCAGCTCTGGCACCACACCCCCGTATTCGGCGTGCAGGGCGATCTGGCTGTAGACCGCATGGGCGCGCAGGGCCGCGCTGCCGGACAGGCCGGTGTCATACACCGCCACGCCGGTCTCATCACAGGAAGATTCGATGCCAAGGACTCGCATGCCTGCTATTATGACGCCCCTGCCGCCCCCTCGGGGGATGTGCAGATCTCACTGCTTTCGAACTTCCGGCCCGTATTCAGGGTTGGCCGCTTGCAGTTTGTCTATTCGCCGCTATAATGTGCGGCTCGCCGGGCGTGACCCGGTTCTACTGTGTCCCGGAGATTCCATGCCCAGCGTCAAAGTCCGCGAGAACGAGCCCTTCGAGTTTGCTCTTCGCCGCTTCAAGCGCACTTGCGAAAAGGCCGGTGTGCTGGCCGAAACCCGCAAGCGCGAGTTCTACGAAAAGCCGACCCAGGAGCGCAAGCGCAAGGCCGCCGCTGCTGTGAAGCGTCAGCTGCGCCGCTCGTCGCGCGACGTCACCAAGCGTCAGCGCCTGTACTGATCGGACGCATCTTCATTGCGGCGGGCCTGCCTGTCGCGATGGAGCCGAAGCCGGCACGCGCGAGCGTCGCCGGCTTTTTGCGTTTCCGGGTTCGGGCATCCGCCCCCGCCCCACCTACCACCACGAGGTTCCTCATGAGCATGAAGCAGCAGCTCACCGAAGACATGAAGGCCGCCATGAAGGCGGGCGAGAAGCACAAGCTGGGCGTGATCCGCCTGATCAATGCCGCCATCAAGCAGCGCGAAGTGGACGAGCGCATCGAACTGGACGACACCGCCGTGATCGCCGTGCTCGACAAGATGGTCAAGCAGCGCAAGGACTCGGTCAGCCAGTACGAAGCCGCCAACCGCGAAGACCTGGCCGAGATCGAGCGCGCCGAGATCGTGGTCATCGAAGCCTACCTGCCGGCCAAGATGGGCGAAGCCGAGATCGTGGCCGCCATCCAGGCCGCCATCGCCGAAACCGGCGCCTCCGGCCCGGCCGACATGGGCAAGCTGATGGGCGCACTGAAGCCCAAGCTCGCCGGCCAGGCCGACATGGGCCTGGTCTCCAAGCTGGTCAAGCAGCTGCTGGCGTAATCCAGCACTTGCGGTCGGATCCCTTCCGCGATACGGAAGGGCTCTGACCCCATTGATGCACCCGCTTCACCGCACCTTCGTCGGTCGCCTGCTACAACCGCACACATGGTTGAACCCGAGCCCAACGTTCCCGTGTCACTGCGCAAGTACATCAAGCGCCTGCAGGACAGCTTCCCGATGGCGGTGGCCAAGCGCTTCGTCGACGTCGACGTGCTGACCCAGGCAGCTTCCGTCTCCTTCTACGCCCTGCTGTCGATGGCACCGTTGCTGGTGCTGCTGCTGTGGCTGACCGCCTCACTGTACCCACCGGCCCAGCAGGCACTGATCGACCAGATCAGCTCGGTGGCCGGCAGCAGCGCGGCCACCGTGGCCGAAACCGTTCTGAAGAACGCCGACAACCAGCCGGATGTCGGCTCGCTGGCGGGTGTGTGGAGTACGCTGCTGCTGTTCGTCGGCGCCACCGCCGTGTTCGCCCAGCTGCAGAACGCACTGAACCTGATCTTCCGCACCAGCGGCGAGCGCCTGGAAGGCCTCAAGGCCTGGCTGCGCAAGCGCGTGTTCTCGTTCGGCGTGGTGCTGGCGCTGGGCTTCCTGCTGATCCTGTCGATGACCGCCACCACGGTGCTGCAGGTGGCCTTCGCGCAACTGCCCTCGATCCTGCCCGCGCTGGGGTACGTCACGAGCCTGCTGCTGTACGCAGTCGGCTTCGCCTTCATGTACCACTACCTGCCCGACCGTCGCGTGGCGTGGCGCCAGGCCTTCATCGGCGGCGTCATCACCTCGGCACTGTTCGCACTGGGCCGGTACGGCATCGGCGTCTACATCGCCACCGTGGCCCCCGGCAGTGCCTACGGCTCGATGGGCGCGCTGGTGATCTCGCTGGTCTGGATCTACTACGCCACCGTCGTGTTCTTCGTTGGCGCCCTGATGACGGCGGTGATCGATGAGCGCCTGCGCGCGCGTCATCACCTGGCCGCAGCCGGCATTGATCCGGCAACCGCCAGCCAGGTGCCCGACAGGGGGTAAACTAGGCCGACCGCCCCCGGTTCCGTCGCGTGGTCCTGCACCGCGCCCTGCCCTGTTGCCCATGGCCCGTATCCCCGACGCTTTCATCGACGACCTGCTCGCCCGCACCGACATCGTCGAGGTGGTGGGCAGCCGCGTGCCGTTGAAGCGCCAGGGCAAGGAGTACGCCGCCCGCTGCCCGTTCCATGACGAGCGCTCGGCGTCGTTCACGGTCTCGCCCACCAAGCAGTTCTATCACTGCTTCGGCTGCGGCGCGCACGGCACCGCGATCAGCTTCCTGATGAACTACGACCGCCTCGAGTTCCTCGACGCGGTGGATGAGCTGGCCAAGCGCGCGGGCATGGAAGTACCGCGCAACGAGAACCCGCGCAGCCCCCAGCAGCAGGACGACAGCCGCGAGCTGTATTCGGCACTGGATGCCGCCGCCCGGTTCTTCCAGAAGAACCTGGAAGGCAGCGACAAGGCACGCAGTTACCTTGATGGGCGTGGCGTGGACGAAGAGAACCGCGCGCGCTTCCAGATCGGCTACGCCCCGGATGGGTACAGCGGCCTGCGCGATGCACTGGGCAAGGACGAGCGGCGCATGAAACTGCTCGACCGCGCCGGCCTGTTCTCGAAGAACGACCGCGGCCACGTCTACGACAAGTTCCGCGACCGGGTGATGTTCCCGATCTTCGACCGCCGTGGCCGGGTGATCGCCTTCGGTGGCCGCGTGTTCGAGAAGGACGACGGCCCCAAGTACCTCAACTCGCCCGAAACCGCGCTGTTCCACAAGGGCCGCGAACTGTACGGCCTGTGGCAGGTGCGCCAGGCCAACCAGAAGATCGAGCGGTTGATCGTGGTCGAGGGCTACATGGACGTGGTCTCGCTGTTCCAGTTCGGTGTCACCCAGGCGGTGGCAACACTGGGTACCGCAACCACTCCGGACCATGCCGAGCTGCTGTTCCGCAACGCGCCGGACGTGTTCTTCTGCTTCGACGGCGACGCCGCCGGCCGCCGCGCCGGCTGGAAGGCGCTGGAGTCGGTGCTGCCGCGCATGAAGGACGGCCGCCAGGCCTTCTTCCTGTTCCTGCCCGATGGCGAAGACCCGGACACCATCGTGCGCAAGGAAGGCGCCGAGGCCTTCAACGAGCGCCTGAAGCAGGCCACGCCGCTGTCGCAGTTCTTCTTCGATGAACTGACCCGCGAGATCAACCTGGGCACGCTGGACGGCAAGGCGCGCCTGGCCGAACGCGCAAAGCCGATGCTGGCGCAGATTCCCGACGGTGCCTTCGGCGACCTGATGAAGCAGCAGCTGGCGCAGCTGACCGGGCTCGGCGGCAACGCCCAGGCTGCACGCACGCCGATGCCGCAACGCCAGCCTTCGCGCACGATCCAGCCGGTGGCCAGGCGCAGCCTGGTGCGCGGCGCGATCGCCGTGCTGCTGCAGCAACCCTCGCTGGCGCTGACGCTGGGCGGCAAGCACCACTTCCAGGGCCTGCGCCTGCCCGGCGTGGAACTGCTGCTGGAGCTGCTGGGGCTGGTCGAACAGCGCCCGGACATCAGCACCGGCGCCCTGCTGGAACACTTCGACGGGCGCGAGGAACAGGCCTCGCTGCATACCCTGGCCGCACAGACGCTGCCCGGCACCGAGGCCAGCTGGACCCAGGAACTGCACGACGCAGTGGCACAGCTGGAGAAACAGCTGCTGGTGCAACGTCTGGAGGAGTTGTTGGCAAAGCAGCGCCAGCAGGGCCTGGACGATACTGACAAGTACGAACTGCGCGAGCTGCTGAAGGCGCGCGCCGGACTGCGCCTGTAGCGGCAGAACGTTTCACGGAGAGGACCATGCCGCTGCGCCTGACCTGCCTGCTGTTGTTGTCGCTCTGCCTGCCGCTGGCGGCCCTGGCCGCAGATGCCCCGCTCAATGAAGTCCGCCCCGGCCTGTATGCCGGTGGCCAGCCCAGCGCCGCACAGCTGCAGGCCCTGGCCGCGCAGGGCGTGCGCACGGTGATCGACCTGCGCCAGCCTGGCGAGGACCGGGGCTTCGATGAAATCCACGCGGCCGAATCGCTGGGCCTGCGCTATGTGCGCATTCCGGTGGCCGGCGCCGAGGGCCTGGATGCGGCCAATGTGCGCGCCGTGCACCAGGCCCTGCAGCAGAGCCAGGGGCCGGTGCTGCTGCACTGCGCCTCCGGCAACCGCGCCGGTGCCGTGCTCGGCCTGGTCAATGCCCGCTATGAACATGCCAGCCCGGAGCAGGCGCTTCAGCTCGGCCAGCGCGCCGGCCTGAAGTCGCTGGAAGCCGCCACCCGCCAGCGCCTGGCCGCACCGGTCACCTCGCCCTGAACCACCCTCCGCACCAAGGACTCTGCCCACCATGACCCGCTGGTGGTCGCGCCTGCGACCGGACAACTTCACCCTCGCCCTGCTGTGCACCGTCGGCCTGGCCTCGCTGCTGCCGATGAAGGGCGCCGCCGCCATCGTGCTCGACGATGTCACCACCGTCGCCATCGCCGCGCTGTTCTTCCTGCATGGCGCGCGCCTGCCGCGCGAGTCGATCATCGGCGGCATGCTGCACTGGCGGCTGCACCTGACCATCCTGGCCTGCACCTTCCTCCTGTTCCCGCTGCTGGGGCTGATGTTCAAGCCACTGTCGGGCTGGCTGCTGACTCCGGAGCTGTACCTGGGCGTGCTGTTCCTGTGCACCCTGCCGTCCACCGTGCAGTCGTCCATCGCGTTCACCTCGATGGCCCGCGGCAACGTGCCGGCAGCGGTGTGCAGCGCCTCGCTGTCGAGCATCCTCGGCGTGTTCCTGACCCCACTGCTGCTGACCGCGCTGGCCGGCACCTCCGGCGGCGTGCATGACCCACTGCACGCGATCGGCGGCATCATGCTGCAGCTGCTGGTGCCGTTCGTGGCCGGCCACCTGCTGCGGCCGTGGATTGCCGGCTGGGTTGAGAAGCAGCGCGCGCTGCTGCGCTACACCGACCAGGGCACGATCCTGCTGGTGGTGTATTCGGCGTTCGGCGAAGCGGTGACCGAAGGGTTGTGGAGCAAGACACCGCTGCTCTCGTTGCTGGCCGTGGCCGTGGTGGCTGCCGTGCTGCTCGGCATCGCCATGCCGCTGATCACCTTCATCGCCCGCCGGCTGCGCTTCAACCGCGAGGACGAGATCGCCATCGTGTTCTGCGGCTCGAAGAAGAGCCTGGCCACCGGCGTGCCGATCGCCAAGGTGCTGTTCGCCGGCGGCAGCCTCGGCGCGATCGTGCTGCCGGTGATGATCTACCACCAGATCCAGCTGATCGTCTGCGGTGTGATCGCGCAGCGGTATGCGCGGCGCAAGCCCTGACAGGGCACGCGGGTTGTTCCGGGTAGACCATCCACGCATGGCGTGGATCTACTCCAAACCACGGATGGCGTGAACCACCAGTAGATCCACGCCATGCGTGGATGGGTTGCCTGACACTACGGATCCACGAGCGTGCCGACGCTCAGCTCCGGCATCCACACCCACAGGTCGTACGCCCGTTCCGCATGGGTATCGCCCCGCGGCCGCGGGGCCACCTGCTCTGGAAGTGGCCGCGCCATGCAACGGTCCGCGCACGCCCACGCCTGGCCACGCAGCGCACCCAACCGCACGCTGTAGATATCCAGGTCCCGCAGCTGGGAGGCCATGGGCCGCCTCTGCATTTCCGGCGGCATACCTTCCGGTCGCCGCAGCATGGCGTGGACATTGCCAGTCAGCACCAGCATGCGTGCATTGTCTGGCAACTCTCGATAGAGCCGTCGCAACTCGGCTGCCATGAAGTCATCGCGCGCCTGGTTGCCGCCACTGCTGGCATTGACGTCATAGCCAACCACTTCGATCACGCGCCCCTGCGTCTTCAGCACACGCAGGCCTTCGATCATCGCCAGCATGTCGCGGCTGCGGCGACCATCATGCTGGTCATCGCGCACGGTCCAGAACGCGCGGCCGTGCAGGTGCCGGCGCGCCCTGGCCCCGCCATCGGATTCCAGATAGTCGCGCAGCACAGGGTTCTCGGCGCGTGGCAGTTCCAGCGCCATCAGGACCGGGCCGTTGCGGCTGTAGTCGTCCACCAGCTGGCGTACCAGCAACGGGGTCTCGCGGGTGCCATGGAATTCGCCCAGTACCAGCAGGCGGTGCTCACCGGCATGCTGGCGGATCTGCGCGGCGGTGTCATCGGCATGCGCGGTGAGGGCCACACCCAGCGCCAGCAGCAGCGCGGTGGTCCAACGGAAGATCGAATGCATCCCTGCGCCTTCCTTTCCTTTGCGGTCAGGAACAGCAATGGCGACGCAGCAACCGCGGTTCAAGTAGATCCACGCCGTGCGTGGATGCTCCCGCCATCAGACCGGGCCTGAGTCGACCGTGGCTCGACTCTACAAAGGGCAGCCCCTCACAACCAGGGCAGGATCCAGTGGTCCACCAGCAGGAAGGCGAACAGCGCCATCAGGTACACGATGGAGTAATAGAACATCTTCATCGAGAACAATTCGTCCGGCGGGTTGAGCATGCGCCAGGCATACCAGAGGAACACCGCGTTGAGCACGATCGCGCCGCCCAGGTAGAACGCACCGCTCATGCCCACCAGGTACGGCAGCAGGCAGACCAGCGCCAGCACCACCGAATACGCCATGATCTGCTTGCGGGTATGCACCACGCCGTGGGTCACCGGCAGCATCGGGATCTCCGCCTTGGCGTAGTCCTCGCGGCGGAAGATCGCCAGCGCCCAGAAGTGCGGCGGGGTCCAGATGAAGATGATCAGCACCAGCAGCGACGAGTACGCCCAGTCCGACGAGCCCTGCATGCCGGTCACCGCCGCCCAGCCCAGCATCGGCGGCATCGCGCCGGCCAGGCCACCGATGACGATGTTCTGCGAGGTCGCACGCTTGAGGTACACGGTGTAGATCACCGCGTAGCCGATCAGCGAGGCGAAGGTGAGCACGGCGGTGATCAGGTTCACCCACAGCACCAGGATGGTCATCGACAGCACGATCAGCACACCGGCAAACACCAGCACCTGCCATGGCTTGACCTTGCCCACCACCAGCGGACGCCACGAGGTGCGCGCCATCTGCGCATCGATGTGCGCGTCCAGCAGCTGGTTGATGGCGGCCGCGGCAGAGGCCGCCAGCCAGATGCCGAGGAAACCGAGCACGCCGGCGCGCACCTGCTCCCAGCTCGGCACGCCCGGAATGGCCAGGACCATGCCGACCAGGGCGGTGAAGACGATCAGGGCAACGACCTTGGGCTTGGTCAGGTCCCAGTACTGGCGGTAATTGGAAAACATGGAGTCAGTCCGGGGCGCGCAGGCGGGCCAGCAGGCTGACCAGCACGAACAACAGGGCAACGGCCACGCCGTTGTGGGCCACCGCCACTTCCAGCGGCAGCGCCAGCTTCACGTTGAGGATGCCGAGGGTGACCTGCAGCACCAGCAGCGCGATCAGCGCGCTGGCCCAGCCACGCATGCTCGGCAAGCGGAACAGGCGCACGCCCAGCCACAGCAGGTAGACGGCCACCACCACCGCGAACAGCCGGTGCGCCATCTGGATGGCGATACGCGAGGCGCCATCCAGCACGCCGCCTTCGTAATCCACGCCGATGCCGCGCCACAGGGTGAAGCCTTCGACGAAGTTGTGCTGCGGCCACCACTGGTTGGCACAGCGCGGGAAGTTGTCCAGCGAGGCGCTGCCGCCGCCGCAGGCCAGCGCCGCGTAGTTGGCACTGACCCAGCCGCCCAGTGCGATCTGGGTGACCAGTACCGCCACGCCGATGCGCAGCACCCACTTCAGCTTCGGTGCTTCGGCCAGGGTGATCGGCATGTGCGTGGCGCGCCAGGCCATCCAGACCAGCAGCGCGAACATCAGCATGCCGCCCAGCAGGTGCCCCATCACCACGATGGGCTTGAGCAGCAGGGTCACCGTCCACATGCCCAGCAGGGCCTGGAAGATCACCACGGCCAGGGTCAGCAGTGCAGCGCGCGCCAGGTCGATGTTGCTCCAGCGCAGCGCCGCGATCAGCAGGATCGCCTCGCCGATCAGAGCCAAGGTACTGGCGGTGCCATGCCAGCCCATCATGTACAGCGGTATGCCGGCGGCCACCAGCACGCAGGCGGTCACCACCGCCGTGCTTCCGAATCGCCGCTTGCGCGTGGCCAGCAGCGCCAGGGTCAGGATCTCGATGCCCAGTGCGCCGGCCAGGAAGCGGTGCACCTGTTCACGCCAGGCCTTGTGGGTTTCCAGCGGGCGGATCTCCGCCGCCGGGTGGCCGATGGTCTCCTCCACGTGCTGCGGCCAGGTGGCCTGGCCATAGCAGGTCGGCCAGTCCGGGCAGCTCAGGCCGGCATCGGACAGGCGCACGAAGGCGCCGAACATGATCGTGCTCGCGGTCATGATCATGGCGAACCACGCCAGGCGGTGGAAATTGCGGTGCAGCGCCGGACGCGCGGAAAGGCTCATCAAACGGGACTCACTTCAGTTTCAGCAACGTGGCCATGTCCTTGCGCAGGCCACCGAGGTCGGTGCCCGGGGCATGACGCATGATCACGAAGCCGTTCGGATCGATCACGTAGACCGGCAGGCCAGCCGGATCGTCGACGCCGGGCAGGGCCGCGCGCAGTGCTGGCGACGGAGCCAGCGGCCGCAGCGCGGGCAGCGAGGCGATCGACGCCGGTGGCGTTCCCAGCCACAGGATTTCGACATTATCGGCGTTATGGCCGAACAGCTGCCACACCTTGCCCAGTCCCTGCGACAAAGTGACGCACTGGGCGTCGCAGGCACCGGCCGGCGCCACCAGCAGGCGCCAGGTGCGGGCTTCGGGGTTCCACGGGTACGGCTGGCCGTTGGCCAGGGTCGGCGCCTGCTGGCGCAGGTCCACAGGCGGCTTCAGCAGCTGGCCGGCATTGCGGTGCCCGGTGGGCTGCCAGCCAGAGAAGCGCAGCACGGCGGCCAGCGCCATCGCCCCGAAGAACACGGCAAACAGCAGCACCAGGGTCCGGCGGCCGGAGCCGCGCGCCTGCGGGGACGTAGCAGTGTTCATGCGGGGCATTTTCTCATGGTTGGGTGAGGGATGCGGGTGTGACGCCGCGGTAGTGCCGGCCGCTGGCCGGCATCCAGGAATGCGGGGGTTGCCGGCCAGCGGCCGGCACTACCGGGCAGCACGTCGCCTGCGCCACTCCAGTACCAGCGCGACCACCAGCACGGTCAGGGCCAGGCCGAACCACTGCACGGCGTAGCCCAGGTGGCGCTGCGGCGGCAGCGTGTTCGGCAGCAGGTCCAGGTCGCGTTCGTCGCCAAATGGCAGCGCCGGGTCCAGCCGCAGGACGCGATCGGGCAATGCCGGCAGGCCAAGCGCCGCCGCCAGGCCCTCGGCGGGCAAGCGGCTGGCCAGCCAACGCCCGGCCTCATCGGTAGCGGAGAACGCCGGGCCCAAGGCCAGCCCCGCCGACGGCGGCGGCGCCAGCAGGCCACGCACCGCCACCGGCGAAGGCGGCGACGGCACATCCGGCAGCCTGCGATCGGGCGGCAGCGCGCGCCAGCCCAGATCGACCAGCAGCACGCTGCCCTCGTCACTGCGGAACGGGCGATAGATCTTCACGCCCGCGCGGCCGTCCCGGGTCTGGTTGTCCAGCAGCACCACGCCGGGCAGGAAACGGCCGTGGTCGGCCACGCCGTGCAATGCGCCAGGTGCAGCCAGGGCCTGCGCCAGTGGCAGCGCCTGTGCCACAGCTGGACCTTGTGCATCCAACATTGCCTGTTTGGCATGCATGCGCTGCAGCTGCCACAGCCCCAATGCGGTGAAACCAACCATTGCCAGCACCGCCAGCAGCCATCCGATCACGCGTGTGTGCTGGCGCATCATGACAAGTCCGCGCAAACGCGGTCAGATAGGCGCATCCACCCTGCCCTCGAGCCGCGCATGAGTGATTCGCTGAAGACCCTGCTGGTAATCGCGTTTCTGATCGTCATCGTCTGGAATCTGGGCGCCGGCCTGTATTACCTGCTGGTCGACCGCGGCCAGACCAAGCGCACGGTCAACGCACTGACGCGCCGCATCGCGGTGTCGGTTGCGTTGATCCTGCTGGTGATCGTGAGCATCTACATGGGCTGGATCAAACCGCACGGCATCGGCGGCTGAGGCCACCGATGCGTGCGCGGTCAAAGCACGTAGACGAACATGAAGAGCATCAGCCACACCACGTCGACGAAGTGCCAGTACCACGCGGCCGCTTCAAAACCGAAATGGTTGTCGCGGGTGAAGTGTCCCTTGGCCGAACGCAGCCACATCACGATCAGCATGATCGTGCCCAGCAGCACGTGCGCGCCGTGGAAGCCGGTCAGCATGAAGAACGTCGAACCGTAGATGCCCGAGCCGAGCGTCAGGTTCAGTTCCTTGTAGGCGTGGATGTACTCCTCCGCCTGCAGGGTGAGGAAGCCCAGGCCAAGCACCACGGTCAGGCCCAGCCAGATCAGCAGCTGGCGGCGGTTGCCGGCCTTCAGTGCGTGATGGGCGATGGTCAGGGTCACGCCGGAGGTGAGCAGGATCAGCGTATTGATCAGCGGCAGGCCCCAGGCCGGGATGGTCTGGAACGCGCCACCGATCGCCGCCGGCCCGTTGGTCGGCCAGCCGGCGGAATAACCCTGCCAGAGCAGCTCGTTGGTCATCACCCCGCGGCCTTCGCCGCTCAGCCACGACAGGCCCAGGTTGCGGGTGTAGAACAGCGCGCCAAAGAAGGCGCCGAAGAACATCACTTCGGAGAAGATGAACCAGATCATCCCCATCCGGAACGAGCCATCGACCTGGTGGTTGTAGTTGCCCGCCTGCGACTCGCGCACCACGTCGCTGAACCACCAGAACAACGTCAGCACCAGCATCGCGATGCCGATGTAGAAGGTCCAGCGTCCCCAGCTGGCATCGTTGAGCCAGCTGGCCACGCCCACCATGGTCACCATCATCGCGATGGAACCCACGAACGGCCATTTGCTCTGGGCCGGGACGAAGTACACGTTGGCGTCGGTCGGTGTCTGGGCCATGTCGGTATCCGGGTCAGGGTGCGGCGTGCGCGCCTTCCGAAGTGGCGGCCGGGGCCAGCCGATCGGACAGCGCGTCGTTGCGATAGAAGGTGTAGGACAAGGTGATCGTCTTGATCTCCGGCGGCAGGTCCGGATCGACGATGAAACGCACCGGCATGTCGCGCTTCTCGCCAGCCTGCAGCGTCTGCGCGGTGAAACAGAAACATTCGGTCTTGCTGAAGAAGCCCGAGGCACGCGCCGGCGCCACGGAAGGCACCGCACTGCCGACCACCGCCTGCTGGCTGTCGTTGCGGGCGAAGTACAGCGCTTCGTTGAGTTCGCCGGGCACCACGTCCATGGTCAGCTGTTCGGGATGGAACGACCAGGGCAGCCGCGAATTGACGCCGCCATCGAACTCCACGCGCACGGTGCGCTTGCCGGTGGCCGCGCCGGTGCTGGCCTCGCTGCCGGGGCCGCGTTCCAGGCGCACACCGAACACCTTCTCGCAGGCGATGCGGTACAGCGGCACCAGCGAGAACGTGAGCAGGAACACCGCCACCGCCACACCGATCAGGCGCGGCAGCCCCGCACTGCGTGACGGTGTGCTGGCCGGTGCCTCGCTCATCGGCCGATCACCCCGCTGAGGATGAAGCCGACGTAGACCAGCACGGCGATGGCGCCGACCCACATCGCCGTGCGCCTGGCGCGCTGCCGTTGCTGTTCGATGCCGTGGCGTTGGGCTTCGGTCTGGCTTTGGCTTTGGCTTTGGCTTTGGCTTTGGTAGAGCCGACTGTTAGTCGGCTGCACTTCGCGAGTCGACTGACAGTCGACTCTACCGATCGGCAGCGGGCTCTCGTTATGCATGCCCCACCTCAATGCGTGATGTCGTCATGCGCCAGATCCCCCGGACGGATGGTCGGCGGCGTGGTGAAGGTGTGCGCCGGTGCCGGCGACGGCAGCGTCCACTCCAGGCCGCGCGCACCCTCCCAGGAACGGGCCTCGGCCTTCTCGCCATTGCGCAGGGACGACAGCAGGATCGCGGCCATCATGAACGGGGTGACGAACATGCCGAACGCACCGATCGAGCTGATCAGGTTCCAGTCGGCAAACGCCACGCTGTAGTCGGGAATGCGGCGCGGCATGCCGGCCAGGCCGAGGAAATGCTGCGGGAAGAACAACAGGTTGACGAATACGATCGACCACCAGAAGTGCACCTTGGCCCACTTCTCGCTGTACATCCGCCCGGTCCACTTCGGCCACCAGTAGTACACCGCGGCGATCAGCGCGAACACCGCACCGGTCACCAGCACGTAGTGGAAGTGGGCGACCACGAAGTAGGTGTCGTGGTACTGGAAGTCGGCGGCGACGATCGCCAGCATCAGGCCGGAGAAGCCACCGATGGTGAACAGGATGACGAAGGCCACCGACCACAGCATCGGTGCCTCGAACGTCAGCGAGCCACGCCACATGGTGCTGACCCAGTTGAACACCTTCACCCCGGTCGGGATCGAGATCAGCATGGTGGCGAACATGAAGTAGATCTCGCCGCCCAGCGGCATGCCCACGGTGAACATGTGGTGGGCCCAGACGATGAACGACAGGAACGCGATCGCGGCGGTGGCGTACACCATCGCCTGGTAGCCGAACAGCGGCTTGCGGCTGAAGGTCGGGATGATCTCGCTGACCACGCCGAAGGCGGGCAGGATCATGATGTAGACCTCGGGATGGCCGAAGAACCAGAAGATGTGCTGGTACATCACCGGGTCACCGCCACCGGCGGCATTGAAGAAGCTGGTGCCGAAGAACTTGTCGGTCAGCAGCATGGTCACCGCACCGGCCAGCACCGGCATCACCGCGATCAGCAGGAAGGCGGTGATCAGCCAGGCCCAGCAGAAGATCGGCATTTTCAGCAGGTCGATGCCCGGCGCACGCATGTTGAGCACGGTGGCGATGATGTTGATCGCGCCCATGATCGAACTGATGCCGGCCACGTGGATGGCGAACACGCTGAAGGCGACGTTGTAGCCGCCCTGCAGCGACAGCGGCGGGTACAGCGTCCAGCCACCGGCCGGTGCACCGCCCGGCAGGAACAGGGTCAGCAGCAGCAGGCTGAAAGCCACCGGCAGCAACCAGAACGACCAGTTGTTCATGCGTGGCAGCGCCATGTCCGGCGCGCCGATCTGCAGCGGGATCATCCAGTTGGCCAGGCCGACGAAGGCCGGCATCACCCCACCGAAGATCATCACCAGCGCATGCACGGTGGTCATCTGGTTGAAGAACTCGGGCTTGACGAACTGCAGGCCCGGCTGCGCCAGCTCTGCGCGGATCACCACGCTCATCGCCGCGCCGATGATGAACATGATGAAGCTGAAACCGAGGTACAGCGTGCCGATGTCCTTGTGGTTGGTCGAGAAGAACCAACGTTCGAAGAAGCTCTGGTGGTGATGGTGATCGTCGTGCCCAACTGCCGAGTGCGCCATTGCAAAACACCTCTCAGAATCGGTTGTCACCGCGGCCGCGAACGGCCGCGGGCTTTACATCACGCTCCGCTGGCCGCGGTGGCAGGCGCGCTGCCGGCTTCTGCAGCAGCAGGCGCAGCTGGTGCCTCGCCCGTCGGTGCAGTCGGTTCGGCAGGTGCCGCAGGCGTGGCGGGCTCGGCGGGCGGCGCCGGCTTGCGCTGCGCCAGCCACTTCCTGAAGTCCTCCTTGGACACCGCCTCGACCACGATCGGCATGAAGCCGTGGTCCTTGCCGCACAGCTCGGCGCACTGGCCGCGGTAGACACCGGGCTGCTCGATGCTGGTCCAGGCTTCGTTGATGAAGCCGGGGATGGCGTCCTGCTTCCAGCCCAGCGCCGGTACCCACCAGGCGTGGATCACGTCGTCGGAGGTGATGACGAAACGCACCTTGGTATCGACCGGCAGCACCAGGCGGTTGTCGACATCCAGCAGGTAGTGCGGATGGCTTTCGCGGGTCGGCACGATGCCGCTCTGCCGCACCCGGTCGGACTCGCGGTCCAGGCGGCTGGTGAAGGTGACGTTCTCGCCGAGGTATTCGTACTTCCACATCCACTGGTAGCCGGTGACCTTCACCGTCATCTCGGCATCGCGGGTGTCGTACATCTTGATCAGGTTGGCCGTGGCCGGCCATGCCATCACGATCAGGATGATCACCGGGATCACTGTCCAGATGATCTCGGCCTTGGTGTTGTGGCTGAAGGTGGCCGCGACCGCGCCCTTGGATTTGCGGAACTTGAAGATGGCGTAGGCCATCGCCCCGAACACGATGACGCCGATCACCGTGCAGATGATCAACGACAGGTTGTTCGATTCCCAGGCCAGGCGCGAGGTCTGGGTCACCCCCTTGCCCATGTTCAGCTGCCACGGCTTCGGATCGGCCGCCTGGGCCCAGGCCAACGCCGGCATCAGTCCCCCGGTCGCCAGCATCGCGGCGACCGCGTTCACGCACTTCGTGCCCCACCTGCTGCTTTGCTTCATTGCCTAGACCCTTAGCGTCGTCGGTTGCCGCCATCGCTGGCGGCGAGCAAGCTTTCAAGTGTCTCTGCGAGCGTCTGACGTTCGGCCGGCGCGAGGAAACTCCCCACCTCCACCTGCCGGCCGCTGGATGCCAGCCGGACCCTCTCATCGTCGGTGAGCAGGCGCACCCAGTGGGGATGGGCCCGGAACACCGGCGATCCACCGGGTACGGGGATGACCTCCACGTACGCCGGCACCACCCGGATCTCCTCCTGCCGTTCACCGCTGCGCCACAAGGCACGCAGCGCGGCCGCCAGCACCAGGCTGTACAGCAGCGCGAACAGGGGGGCGAATGCATTGCCGGCCAACCACCCGAGGGCGGACACCAGCCACATCGCACCCGACAACACGGTGAACAACAGGACGAACTGCCGCGCATCGAGCGCCCGTGGGGGACGCAGCCGCAGCTGCGTACCTGACCCATCCGGAGCTGGAAGCACCTCGATCATGTCGCAACCGCGTTCCTGCCGCGGGAAACGCCTCGATGGTAGCCCCGCCCTCTCGCCGGTAGCAAGGGTGCATTCACACATTTTCCGATGCTGCAACACAGCATGAGGTCGGCGGTACGAATGACGAATTCGGCACAAACTCATCCACACTTGCTGAACACGCTGAATCCACCGCAGCTATTGGCTATCAGCGCTTCACGAAGGTGGCTGCAGGGCACTTCCGCAACCCGCAAAAATGATTAAAATCGCCAAGTTTTCCACTGGCCGGACCGGCATGAACGCACCTTCCTCCTCCCCCGCAGCCCCCGACGCCCTGCGTCCCGGCGCGTTGCTGTCGCCGGAACTGCCGGCGCCCCCCAACCCGTTCCGCCAGGCCATCACCGACGCCTGGTTGAAGGACGAGGCCACCCACGTGCGCGAGCTGCTGGCGCAGGCCCGCCTGCCCGCCGAAGAACAGGCCAAGGTGCAGGCACTGGCCGCCGACCTGGTCGGCCGCGTGCGCGTGCGCGCCAAGGACCAGGGCGCCATCGAAGCCTTCATGCGCCAGTACGACCTGGGCAGCGAGGAAGGCGTGCTGCTGATGTGCGTGGCCGAGGCACTGCTGCGTATTCCGGACCAGGACACCGCCGACAAGCTGATCCGCGACAAGCTGGCCGATGCCGACTGGGAAAAGCACCTGGGCGGCAGCGACTCGGTGCTGGTCAATGCCTCCACCTGGGGCCTGATGCTGACCGGCAAGCTGGTGCAGATGAACGACGCCACCCGCGCCGATGCGCCCAGCGCGTTCAAGCGCCTGGTCGGCCGCGTCGGTGAGCCGGTGGTGCGCCTGGCCGTGCGCCAGGCGATGAAGATCATGGGCCACCAGTTCGTCATGGGCCGCACCATCAGCGAAGCGCTGGCGCGCTCGCACAAGGGCGACAACGCCAGCTACCGCTACTCCTTCGACATGCTCGGCGAAGGTGCGCTGACCATGAAGGACGCGCTGCGCTACCTGGAAGACTACCGTCGTGCGATCCACGCCATCGGCGGCGATCACAAGGCACGCGGCGGCCGTTCGGATGGCGACGTCAACAATGCCCCGGGCATCTCGATCAAGCTGTCGGCGCTGTACCCGCGCTACGAGCACGCCAAGCGCGAGCGCGTGCTGAAGGACCTGGTACCGGGCGTGCTGGAACTGGCACAGCTGGCCAAGAGCTACGGCATCGGCTGCACCGTCGACGCCGAAGAGTCCGACCGCCTGGAACTGTCGCTGGACATCATCGAGCAGGTGTTCTCCGACGCGTCGCTGTCCGGCTGGGATGGCTTCGGCGTGGTCGTGCAGGCCTACCAGAAGCGCACCCCGTACACGATCGACCACCTGGCCGACATGGCGCGCCGCGCCGGTCGCCGCCTGCAGGTGCGCCTGGTCAAGGGCGCGTACTGGGACGCCGAGATCAAGCGCGCGCAGATCGAAGGCTACCCGGGCTACCCGGTGTTCACCCGCAAGCAGAACACCGACGTGTCCTACCTGGCCTGCGCCAAGCGGCTGTTCACCCATGCCGACGCGATCTACCCGATGTTCGCCACGCACAACGCGCACACCATCGCGGCCGTGCGCAGCATCGCCAACGGCGGCGTGTACGAGCACCAGAAGCTGCACGGCATGGGCGACGACCTGTATGCCGAGGTGGTGCCGGCTGACCGCCTGGGCCTGCCCTGCCGCGTGTATGCACCGGTCGGTTCGCATGAAGACCTGCTGCCGTACCTGGTGCGTCGCCTGCTGGAAAACGGCGCCAACTCCAGTTTCGTCAACCGCATCACCGACGAGCGCGTGCCGATCGCCGACCTGATCCGCGATCCGGTCGAGATGGTCGCCTCGTTCGCTTCGATTCCGCATCCCAAGATCCCGCTGCCGGTTGACCTGCTGCGCAGCCAGAACCACGACAGGAAGAACTCCATGGGCGCCAACCTCGCCAACGACAACGAACTGCGCGCCCTGGCCGAGCAGATCAACGCGGCTGTGAAGCCCTGGCAGGCTGCGCCGCTGGTGCCGGGCGCCAACCCGGCCGGCGCCGCGCTGCCGGTGACCAACCCGGCCGACACCCGTGAAGTGGTTGGCCAGTGGCTGGCCGCAGACGCCGCCACCGTGCAGAAGGCCCTGGCGAATGCCGTAGCCGCGCAGCCGGCCTGGAACCGCACCCCGGCCGCCAGCCGCGCCGCCATCCTCGAGCACGCCGCCGACCAGCTGGAAGCACGCATGCCGGAATTCATGGCGCTGTGCGTGAAGGAAGCCGGCAAGAGCCTGCCCGACAGCATCGCCGAAGTGCGCGAAGCGGTGGACTTCCTGCGCTACTACGCCAAGCAGGCGCGCGAGCAGTTCAGCCACGCCGAGAAGCTGCCGAGCCCGACCGGTGAGTCCAACGAGCTGCAGCTGCACGGCCGCGGCGTGTTCGTCTGCATCAGCCCGTGGAACTTCCCGCTGGCGATCTTCCTGGGCCAGGTCGCTGCCGCCCTGGCCGCCGGCAACAGCGTCATCGCCAAGCCGGCCGAGCAGACCAACCTGATCGGCTACTACGCGGTGAAGCTGCTGCACGACGCCGGCGTGCCGGCCGAGGTGGTGCAGTTCCTGCCGGGCGACGGTGCTACCGTCGGTGCCGCGCTGACCGCCGACCCGCGCGTGGCCGGCGTGGCCTTCACCGGCTCCACCGACACCGCCCGTGCGATCAACCGCGCGATGGCGGCGCGTGACGCCGCCATCGGTGTGCTGATTGCCGAGACCGGCGGCCAGAACGCCTTCATCGCCGATTCGTCGGCGCTGCCGGAACAGCTGGTCAAGGACGCGATCGGTTCGGCCTTCACCTCCGCCGGCCAGCGCTGCTCGGCCGCGCGCGTGCTGTTCGTGCAGGACGACATCGCCGACAAGGTGATGACCATGCTGGCCGGTGCGATGAAGGAACTGAAGGTCGGCAACCCCGGCCTGCTGTCCACCGACGTCGGCCCGGTGATCGACGCAGATGCGCTGAAGATCCTGCAGGACCACGCTGAGCGGATGGACCGCGAAGCGCGCCTGATCGCCGCCGCCGAGCTGTCGGCCGAGGCCGCCAACGGCACCTTCTTCGCACCGCGCGCGTACGAACTGAAGGACCTGGGCCAGCTGCAGAAGGAAGTGTTCGGCCCGGTGCTGCACGTGATCCGCTGGAAGGGCGACCAGCTCGACGCGGTGATCGACCAGATCAACGCCACCGGCTACGGCCTGACCCTGGGCGTGCATTCGCGTATCGACGAGACCGTCGACCGCATCAGCAACGGCGTCCATGTCGGCAACGTCTACGTCAACCGCAACCAGATCGGTGCGGTGGTCGGCGTGCAGCCGTTCGGCGGTCAGGGCCTGTCCGGCACCGGCCCGAAGGCCGGCGGCCCGCACTACCTGCTGCGCTTCGCCACCGAAAAGACGGTGACGGTGAACACCACCGCCGCCGGCGGCAACGCCTCGCTGCTGACCCTGGGCGACTGATCGCCCGGTTGATGCAGTGAACGAAGAACCCCGCGAAAGCGGGGTTTTTTATGCCTTGCTTCCTGTAGAGCCGGGCCCCACGCTCGGTTTTCCTCGCACAGCCGAGCGTGGGCTCGCTCTACAGAGGCTGGGCCACACTGAACCGATTGTCCGCCCGCTTCGCCAGCTCGCCGTGCACGCGCGCGATGCGCGCTTCCAGCCCCCCCTCCAGCAGCACGTAGTCGACTCCCCGCGCCTCCAGCTCGCGCACGTACCACGCATGCTGCTTCGCCCGGAAGGCTTCGCCCACCCGCGTGCCGTCCTGGTCGAACGGGATATCCGGCGCACACAGGAACAGCAGGTCATACGGTCGCAATGCAGCCTGCCGCAGTGCCTCCGGCGCCGTACCAGACATCCAGCCGCTGTAGCCCAGCGTCACCAGCGGCGTGGTATCGCAGAACAGCCAGCGATGCGCATGCCGTGCGGTCTCGTCTTCGTGCTGCGGCTGTGCCATTGCGATGCGAAGCAGATCATCTGGCGTCAGCTCTCCGCCCTGCTGCTCCCATAGCGTGCGGCCATACTCCGGCACCCAGGCGGTCTGCAGGCGCTCGGCCATCACGCGCGCCAGCGTGGTCTTTCCGCTGGACTCGCCACCAATGAACGCCACGCGCTGCACATAGCCGGCATAGACCTGCGGTGCGAGGCCATGACGGTGCGCATGCGGATCGGCGCGCAGCTGGGTGCCACACGCCTGCCCGACGTCCAGTGCGCGTTCGAGCCGCTCATGGCGTACCGGCGCGCCGAAGTGCGTGGCCAGCGCCTGCGCGAAGCCGTCGCCGTAGTCCTCGCCGGTGTACACCGCCTGCACCGGCCCGCCGAACAGGCTCAGGCACAGCCAGGCGGTGAACTCGCGCTGCACGTGCTCGTTGTCGCTGTCCTGCGGCAGCGTGCGCACGGGCAAACCATGCTGCGTGCACAATGCCGCCAGGCGCGCATCATCGAGCACCGCCACCGTCGCCTGTGGGAAGCGCGCTCGCAGCCAGCGCTCGCGACGCTCGGCGCTGTAGCCTGGGAAACCCGGCTGCGACCAGCCGATCACCAGCAGCTGCCGGCAGCGCGTGGCGGCGAAGTCGATCAGGTGTTCGTGACCCAGATGCAGCGGGCAGAACTTGCCCACCACCAGGCCGCGTGCAACGCGCTCAGGCAGCAGCATCGGCCGTCTTGGCCTCGTCACGCATCAGGTGCCGCCAGTGGCGCAAGGCCACCAGCGCATTGACCCAGAAGCCCACGTACAGGATCGAGGTCAGGTGCAGGCCACGGCTGTAGTACAGCGGTACCGCAACGGTGTTCACCAGCAGCCACACCCACCACGATTCCAGCTTGCGTCGCATCATCAGGATCTGCGCGATCACACTCAACACCAGCACTGCCGAATCGATGTAGGGCGCATAGGCGTTGGTCAGTCGGGTCAGCATCCAGCCGTAGCCGAAGGTGGCCACTACCGCCAGCGGCACCAGCCAGGCCCAGGCACGTGGGCGCAGCGCGGTGATCGGCAACGGCGCACCGTGGTCACCGCGCAGCCACTGCCACCAGCCCAGCACGCTGATGGCGATGAAGAAGAACTGCAGCACCATGTCCGCATACAGGTGCGATCGTTCGAACACCGCAGCAAACAATGCGCAGCCGACGATGCCCAGCCACCAGGTGTGCACGTTGTTGCGGCCGGCCAGCAGGATCGAGCCGGCGACGGCGATGTTGGCAGCCAGCTCCAGCTGGAAGTTCGGGTCGGACAGGTTCATGACGCTATTGTCGCGTAGATCCACGTGCGTGGATGGCCCACACCACCCCGCAAAAAAAGGCCCCGCTTGCGCGGGGCCTCCTTCGTCCTGCGTCAGGCAATCGCCCGATTCAGAACTTGTACTGCATCGAAGCCGCCAGCACGTCGCCGCTGACCTTGTACTTGCCGGTCACGGTGTTGGCGGTGGCCGAGGTCGAGGTCACGTTCGGATCCTTGGTGAACAGGTGGGTGTAGCCCACGCTGTATTCCATCTTGTCCGAAGCGGCGTAGGTCAGGCCCAGCGACAGCCACTTGCGGGTGGTGTCCGGCACGCGCACGTCGCGGTGGGCGTCGGTGGTCGGGGTCTGGTCATAGGCCAGGCCGCCACGCAGGGTCAGCTTGTCGTTCACGCGGAAATCGGTACCGATCGACGCGAAGGTGGTGTCGCGGTAGTGGAACGGCAGCACGCTGTCCGGCTGGTTGGAGTCATAGTCGACGGTGACCTGGTCGAACTTGCTCCACGCGGTGCGCGTGACTTCGGCCATGATCTGCCACTGGTCGTTCACGCGGTGGGTGAAGCCCACGGTGGCGCTGGCCGGCAGGGTGATGGTCGCGCGACCGTTGCTGTCGATGAAGGTACCCGGGGCAGCGGTGGCCAGGAAGGCCGCCGCATTCTGCGGAATGGTGAAGTCCGCCTTGCCATCGGTGATCTTGTGCTCGACCTTCGAGCGGTAGCTGAAGGCGATGTTGGTGCCTTCCACCGGGGTGACGGTCATGCCCAGGGTATAGCCGACCGACACTTCATCGCCCTTGATGCGCAGGTAGCCATCGGCGGTACCCGGCGAGAAGCCGAGCTGGGCAGCCTGGCGTGCAGCCGCCTGCGACGCCGCCAGAGCCTGGGCGGCGGTGCCGCCGGCAGCCAGCACGCGCGCCGCAGCGGTGCGCTGGGCAGTGGCGTTGATCGCGGTGCCGGTGTCGACAGCGCTGGTCAGGTCGACGTTCAGGCGCTCGGCGAACACCGACGCACCGAACGACAGGTACGGATTGACGTCATAGGAGAACGCCACGCCCAGGTCGACCGCCTGCAGCTCGGTCTTGACGCCGTTATAGCGGCCGACCCAGTCGCGGTCGTATTCGGTCTTGAAGCCGAAAGGCACGGTCAGCGATGCACCGAAGTGCATGTTCTCCTTCTCGCCGAACGGCAGGTGGAAGTAGGCGGCCGGAACCGGGGCGATCATGCCCGCGTCGCCGCCGTTGCCGCCGGAAATCGGCTGGCCGTTGCCGTACTGGCCCTGGCCACGGAACTTGGCGCCGAAGCTGATGGCGCTGACGTCGCCCTGGATCAGGGTGCCGTCGAGCAGGCGCATGGAGGCCGGGTTGGTGGCGATGACCGAGGCGTCACCTTCGGTCGAGGTGGAGCCGGCGAACGCGCGGCCCAGGCCCTTGGCGCTGTTTTCCTTCAGCTGGAAGGCGGCAGCATTGGCATCGGCGGCGGCCAGCGCACCGGCAACGCCGACGGCCAGCAGGGTCAGTCGGGCAATGGTGGAAGCGGTTTGCATCGTAGTTCTCTCTCTCCGGTAAGCGGTGATGGTGCTCTGAGTGCGCCTGCGCCCGGCAGGCCCAGAGGCCCGTCGAAGCGCGCCGGATTCCCCTCCCGACATACGACGCCGTATGCGAGTATTACCCAGAGCCGTTAATGAAACAATAACGACGCAGGCGGTTTTTCCGTCTCAAAAGCTGAACAGGACAATCCCCGTCGCAAGCGCCCGCACGCTAGGCTAGTGCCATGTTCGTCTCCCTCCCGTCCCGCAAGAAGGCGGCCCTGCGCTGGGCCACGCCCGTGCTGTTTGCGGCACTATGGCTGGCGTTCCTGTGGTCGATCTCGCGCCCGGACGATGCCCGCGGCAGCCTCTGGCTGGACTGGGGCGCCCTGTCCACCGGCCTGACCCACCCGCTCGACTGGTGGGCGACGCTGCAGGACGGCAGCGTGCTGCGCCTGTTCACCGCCCTGTTCCTGCACGCGGACTGGTCGCATCTGCTGGGCAACCTGGTGTTCCTGCTGATCTTCGGCCTGCCCGCTGAGCGGGTGCTGGGCCCCTGGCGCCTGCTACTTCTGTTCCTGGTCGGCGGCGCGGTGTCGAACCTGGTGGCGATCTACACCATGGGCAGCCCGGACCAGATCATCATCGGTGCCAGTGGCGCGGTCTCGGCGCTGATCGGCGCCTATCTGGCCCTGTTCCCGGGCGCCCGGCTGGGCGTGGTGATCCCGCTCGGCCTGTTCCTGGAGTTCGTGCGGGCCCCGGCCTACCTGCTGATCGGCGTCTGGGCCGCACTGCAGGTGGTGTTCGCCCATATCGGCCCAAGCTTCGGCATGGTGGCCTGGTGGGCGCACATCGGCGGCTTCGTGTTCGGCCTGGTGTACGGGGTCTACGTGCGCGCGGCCATCGCCCGCCGCCTACGCAAGCGCCACGGCTTCTGACCCCTGGTAGTGCCGGCCGCTGGCCGGCATTTGGTTTCTTCTTCCGCCCTTGAGCCGACGCCGGGTATGGCCCGGCGCTACCTCACGGCTTCGCTGGGGCCGGTGCGGGCTTTGCTTCCGGCTTTGCTTCCGGCTTAGGTTCGACCTTCGCTTCCGGCTTCGCCGCAGCGGCCTTCGCGGCCTTGGCCGCATCCGCCTTGGCGGCTTCGGCCTTCAAGCGTGCAGCCACCGAACCCGGGTTCTTCAGCTCGGCCAGCGCGTCGTTGATCGGGCCATCGCCCGGCAGCACCGCACCGGCGTGGTAGCCCTCGGTGCCTTCGTCGTCGCCACGCAGATGGCCCGGCAGGGTCGCTTCGCTGTAATCGCTCAGGCTGGCCGGCAGCGCCTCGTCTTCCGGGCGCGCCGCAGGCTTCAGTTCGACCTCCGGCACGATGCCAGTGGCCTGGATCGACTTGCCGCTGGGCGTGTAATAACGCGCGGTGGTCAGCTTCACCGAGTCACCGTTGTCCAGCGGCAGCACGGTCTGCACCGAGCCTTTGCCGAAGGTGCGGCTGCCGACCACGCGCGCGCGCTTGTTGTCGCGCAGCGCCCCAGCCAGCACTTCCGAGGCGCTGGCCGAACCCGCATCGACCAGCACCACCACCGGTGCGCCCTTCAGCAGGTCGCCCGGCGTCGCATCGAACCGTGCATCACTGATGCTGATGCGGCCGCGGGTGCTGACGATGTTGCCCTTGTCGAGCAGGTCGTCGGCCACCTGCACGGCGGCAGTCAAAAGGCCGCCCGGGTTGCTGCGCAGATCCAGCACCAGGCCCTTGAGCTGGCCACCGGACTGCTTCTGCAGCTGCTGCAGGTGCTTCTGGAAGTCCGACCCGGTGTCGGCCTGGAAGGTGCTCAGGCGGATGTAGCCGTAGCCCGGCTCCAGCAGGCGGCTGCGCACGCTGGTCACGCGGATGGTCTGGCGGGTGAGGCTGACGTCGAACGGCTTCGGCTTGCCCGCGCGCACGATGGTCAGCACCACCTTGCTGCCGGCTGGGCCACGCAACGGTTCGCTCGCATCAATGGCGCTGATCGGCTTGCCGTCGATGGCGATGATCAGGTCACCGGCGAGGATGCCGGCCTTGGCCGCCGGCGTGTCGTCGATCGGCGAGATGACCTTCATGCTGGCGTTGTCGGGCTGCTGCTGCAACTCCACGCCGATGCCCTCGTAGGCGCCGTTGGCCTGCTCGTCGAAGGCCTGCGCGTCTTCCTTGTTGAAGTACGTGCTGTGCGGGTCGAGGTCGAGCAGCAGGCCGCGCACCGCCGACTGCATCAGCTTCTTGTCATCGACCGGGTCGACATAGGCCGCGCGCACCGCGTTGTACACCGCCACGAAGCGGCGGATGTCCTCCAGCGGCACCTTCGAGGTCACCGCCTCCTCGCTGTTCGCTGCCTGCCCGCTGGTTTCCTGGCTCGGGGCGGGCGCGGTCTGCTGCGCCCAGGACAGCGCTGGCAACAGGGCCAGCAAGAGGGTGGCGGTACGGGCTGCGCGCATGGATCACTCCTGTCGACGTTGGCATCGTGCCCAAGGCACATGCGTCGATTATGCGCGAAGCACAGCTAAATTCCCGTTGAATCCGTCCGCCACGCGACAGCGCCGGATTCAGCGCCGCTGCAGCCAGCTGTCCGGGTTGACCGGCTGCCCGCCCCGGCGCAGTTCGAAGTACAGCGCGGTCACGCCCTGGCCACCGGAATTGCCGACCTTGGCCACCGCATCGCCGCGGCTGACCCGTGCGCCGGCATCCTTCAGCAGGGTGTCGTTGTGCGCGTACAGGCTCATGTAGCCGTTGCCGTGATCGACGATCAGGATCATGCCGTAGCCGGTCATCCAGTCGGAGAACACCACGGTGCCGTCGGCCACGGCGGTGACGGTGCTGCCGGCGGGCGCGCCGATCAACACACCACTGCTGGTGCGGCCGTCGGGCAGCTTTCCGCCGTAGCGGGCCAACAGGTTGCCCGACAACGGCCAGCCCAGGCCACCCACCTTCGGCGCCGGCGCAGAGGCCACGGCAGGCGGGACCTTGGTGGGCGGCGGTGGCGGGCGGCCCTGCGCGGCAGCCTGGCGTGCGGCACGCTCGGCGGCGGCCTTTTCAGCGGCTGCTCGCCGCGCCGCGGCGCGGCGCTCGGCTTCGGCCCGTGCCGCAGCGGCACGCAGGTTGGCCAGCAGCGTCTCCAGTGCCTTGGCGTCCTGGCCCAGCGCCTGTTCCTTCTCGCGCTGGTCCTTGAAGCGCTCATCCAGCGAGGCGACGGTCCTGGCGCGATCGCGACGGTCGGCTTCCAGCGCCGCAGCCTGCTGCTTCTGGTCCTGCTGCGCACCCTGCAGCTTCTGCTTGCGCTCGGCGATCTGCGCCTGCAGCACTTCCAGCTCTTTCAGGTCGGCTGTCAGCGTGGTGATGCGCTGTGCCCGCTCGCGTTGCAGGTAGCGGTGGTAGGCCAGGGCACGATTGGCATCGGCCACCGTGTCCTGCGACAGCAGCAGCTTCAGAGGTGCATGGTTGCCCAGCTGGTAGGCCGCACGCAGCAGGCCGGCCAGCTCGCGATGCTGCTGGGCGAGGTTGGCCTGCAGCGTGCTGCGGCGTTGTTCGGCCTCGGCCAGGGCCCTTCCCTGCTCGCGCAGCGCAGTTTCAGTCTGCGCAAGCGCACGGCCGGTGCGGGCCACCTTCTCGTCCGCCTCACGCAGCTGCTGCGAGGCCTGGCCCCGCTGGCCCTCGATCTGCCTGCGCTCCTGCGCCACGCCCTTCAACTCGCTACGCAGCTTCTGCAGCTTGCGCTCGGTCTCGCGGGTGGTCTGAGCGGCGCCCGGCAACGGCAGCGCCAAGGCGATGGCCAGCCCCAACAGCAGGCAGCGCCCGCCGCGGATGGCGGCGATGTGATGTCGGCGTGATGGGAAGGCGTTGTCGCGCAAGGGCTTTCCAGTGACTTCAGGCAGTTGCAGGGGGTACCGGGGAATGGTGACATCTCCGCACGCGGCCTGCCAGCCGCACATCCATCGAGGTCCCATGAAAACTCTTTCCATTCCGCTGTTGTTGGGCGTCCTGCTCGTTGCCGGCCCCGCCGGTGCCCAGGACAACATCAGCAAGGTCAACGGCAGCATCAGCGCCGAGCCTGGCCAGCGCTACGGCAAGCTGGATACCGTCAACGGCGGTATCCGGGTTGGTGAAGGCGTCGAGACCGGCAGCATCGACACCGTCAACGGCGGGGTCAAGGTGGCCGACCGTGCACGTACCGGCAAGATTGAAACGGTCAACGGCGGCGTACGCCTGGGCCGCGAGGTGATTGCACACGGCAGCGTCAGCACCGTCAACGGCAGCATCTTCACCGATCGCGGCAGCCAGATCGAAGGCGGCGTCGAAACCGTGAACGGTGGCATCGGCCTGGTCGAAAGCCGCGTCGGCAAGGACGTGGAGACCGTCAACGGCGATATCACCGTCGGCATCGGTTCCCAGGTCAACGGCGGTGTGCACGTGCGCAAGCCGAACTTCAGCGTCTCGCTCACCGCCAGCCGCAAGCCGCGCGTGATCGTCGGCCCGAATGCCGTGGTCAACGGCCCCCTGCAGTTCGAACGCGAGGTGGTGCTTTACGTGCATCGCACCGCGCGCATCGGTCCGGTCACCGGCGCCGAACCGATCCCGTTCGACACCGAAACCGCCCCGGCGGACTGAGCGCACCGGACCGCTTGGTTCGGTGATACTCGCTGATACCGGCCGTGCACGACGTGCGGCCGCCCTTTGTTTCCCAGGAATCGACGATGCCCCGCAAACTCCTCCTGTGCCTGGCCGCCGCGGCCGCGCTCAGTGCCTGCAAAGGCGAAGACACGCCGGCCACCGCACCGGCGTCAGCCACCGACACCGCTGCCGCGAAGCCGGCGGCTCATCAGCTCTCCCCCGAGATCAACGCCGGCGACTTCGCCGAGATGGTCCAGACCCTGGCCTCGGATGAATTCGAAGGCCGCGCGCCGGGCAGCAAGGGCGAGGAACTGACGGTCAACTACATCCGCGACCAGATGCAGCGCATCGGCCTGCAGCCGGGCAACGGTGACAGCTGGTTCCAGGACGTACCGATGACCGAGACCACGGCCGACGCGTCGACCGTGCTGAAGATCACCCAGGGTGGCAAGACCACCGAGCTGAAGTTCGGTACCGACATGGTGGTCGGCACCCGTACCGGCCAGGCTGAGGTGAAAGTCGATGCCAGCGACCTGGTGTTCGTCGGCTACGGCGTTGATGCGCCGGAGCAGAAGTGGAACGACTACGCCGGCCAGGACTGGAAGGGCAAGACGGTCGTGATGTTCGTCAACGATCCGGGCTTCCATGTTGACGACGCGAAGCTGTTCGACGGCAAGCGCATGACCTACTACGGCCGCTGGACCTACAAGTTCGAAGAGGCCGCGCGCAAGGGCGCCGCCGCGGCGCTGATCGTGCACGACACCGCCGGTGCCTCCTATGGCTGGGACGTGGTGAAGAACTCCTGGGCCGGCCCGCAGTATGACCTGCCGGCCAAGGATGACCCGGAAGCCCGCATTCCGGTGCAGGGCTGGCTGAGTGCCGACGCCGCCAAGGCGCTGTTCGCAGGCGCCGGCCTGGACCTGGCACAGGCCTACAAGGACGCCAGCAAGCGCGGCTTCAAGCCGGTGCCGCTGAAGGCCACCGCTACGGTCGACCTGAAGAGCCAGATCGCGCAGAAGCAGTCGCGCAACGTGGTGGGCGTGCTGCCGGGCAGCAAGCGTGCCGACGAGGCCGTGCTGTACATGGCGCACTGGGACCACCTGGGCAAGCACGAGGGTGAAACCGGCGACAACATCTACAACGGTGCGGTCGACAACGCGACCGGCGTGGCCGGCATCCTTGAGGTGGCCGAAGCCATGGCCCACCAGGATCCGAAGCCGGAGCGCTCGGTGGTGTTCCTGGCGGTGACCCTGGAAGAGTCCGGCCTGCTGGGTTCGAAGTACTACGTCTCCCACCCGACCTTCCCGCTGGACAAGATCGCCGGTGTGATCAACATCGACGCAATGTCGGTGGCCGGCCGTGCCAAGGACGTGACCGTCACCGGCTTCGGCAGCTCGGAACTGGAGGACATCCTCAAGCCGCTGGCTGCGGCCCAGGACCGCACGCTGCATGGTGAGACCTCGGTGCAGAGCGGCTTCTACTTCCGTTCGGACCACTTCAACTTCGCCAAGGCCGGCGTGCCGGCCCTGTACGCCGATGGTGGCGAGGATCTGCGAGAGGGTGGCGTGGACGCCGGCCGCAAGGCCGCAGCGGACTACGGCGCCAACCGCTACCACGGTCCGAAGGACGAGTTCGACGCGTCCACCTGGAAGCTGGACGGGACTGTCGAGGACCTGCAGCTGATGTACGGCGTCGGCAAGGAACTGGCCGGTGGCGATCGTTGGCCGAACTGGTACGAAGGCAACCCGTTCAAGGCAGCCCGCGACGCGATGATGAAAGACAAGGCTTCGGCAAAGTAGAGCCGGGCCATGCTCGACTGAACATCGTTGAGAGCAGAGCGGCGCCCCACGGGGCGCCGCTTTTCTTTTGCGTACCGTCGGCGGCTCATCCACGGTTGGTGTGGATCTGCCGGTAGTGCCGGCCGCTGGCCGGCAATCGATTGGTAGCGGCCAACCTTGGTTGGCGCCATGCTTCTTCGCAGAGGATCTCCACGCATGGCGTGGATCTACCGGACCATGTAATGCCATCGGGTTGCCGGCCAGCGGCCGGCACGACCCGCATTTACTGCGCACAAAGAAAAACCCCGCTGCGTGAGCAGCGGGGTTTTGGGTGTAAACCCTGGCGATGACCTACTCTCGCATGGCTTGAGCCACACT